>CAIUOG010000019.1 GCA_903900705.1 uncultured Acidobacteriia bacterium | reverse complement strand
CAGAAGACCAATCCGAAGTCGGTGGAAATCAAAAACACGCTGGCCGATGCGCTTCTCGCCAAGGGCGATTCCATCATGTACAACGACGCTCTGCCCCCGCGCTCCAAGTATCCGGATGCGCTCCGCACCTATCGCCAGGTTCTGACCGTCGATAAGGCCAACAAGAAGGCGCAGGACAACATTGCCATGATCGAAGGCATCTACAAGTCCATGGGCCGTCCAGTCCCACAGTAAACGCTCTCGGCGGAGACCACCGCGCTCCAAAAGCGCGGCGGTCTCTCTGAAAAGCTTCTTAAACCAGAGCCGACGGCCTCTTCTTCCACGTTGAGCCGCTCGCTTCGCTGATCCCTTCCATATCCTTCACGTATGCGCCCGCCTGCGTCAGAATGTGATGCAGATCGTTGCCCACCGAAAGGAACCGGAAGCCCTTGCCCAGAAACTCTCCCACCCGGGACGTCCCGAACAGGAAAATTCCCAGAATCACATTGTTTTTCTGTGCATGTGCAATCAGCTTGTCGGTCGCCGCGCCCAGTTCCGGCGACGTGTACATGTGCGGGAACTCGTACTTCTCATAGAGACCCATCGACATGCAGAGGTCGTTCTGTCCCAGGAACAGCATGTCCACACCCTGCACCGCCGCGATTTCTTCGATGTTCTCAATGCAAGCCGCCGTCTCCACCTGCAGCGCAATGATGATGTTCTTGTTCGCATTGCCCACATAGCCCAGCAGACCCGCCTTGTTCGTGCAGCGCTGCGGAAAATACACCGAACGCGTGCCGCCCATGGGGTACAGGCAGCAACTCACCGCCTGGCGCGCCTCTTCCGCCGTATTGATGTACGGCACCAGAATGCCGTCCGCCCCCAGATCCAGCGCCTGCTGAATGCCGACCCGGTCATGGAACCCCGCCACGCGCACCATCGACTTCGCTCCGCCGCTCGAAATCGCGGCCAGCATCGTCGAAAGCTTCTCAAAGCCCATCGGCCCGTGCTGGCAGTCCACCAGCAGCCAGTCATAACCGCTGTGGGCCAGCTGCTCGGCCACCGTGGGACTATGGGAATTGACGAACAGGCCCATCTTCGGCGTGCCCTCGCGCATCTGCTGCTTAAACTCTGCTCCGGTGAGTGGTTCAGACATGGAATGTGATCCTTTAATTGGTTTAGAAGAACTCTTCAGAATATAGCCGAGTCACCCAATTGCGACGACACCTTTCCGTATTTCTCTCCCTCGCCACGCTCCTCGTCATCGTTTCCGGCTCCGTTGTGACCACCGAACACAGGGCGCTCGGCCTGCCCCTCACCCTTCACCCGCTGCTCGGTACAGGGCTGGGCGTGCTGACCTTCCTGCTGGGCATATGGTGCTTTCTCGATACCAACCCCGTTCTCCGCTCGCTGGGCGTGCTGATTGCCCTCACGACGGGCGTGGAGGCCGCCCCCGGCATGCCACTCGTGCACGCGTTCTTTGCCCCGGTTCTCTTCGCTGCCCTGGCCGTCGTGGCCACTTTCCGGCCTCTCAAACCCCTCCCGTCCGGCGCGCTCGCCTCGTTCCGGCTATCCGTGCTGGCCAGCCCGGCGCTCATTCTGCTCCAGATCGGCCTCGGCGTCCTGCATCGTCACGAACGCATTGGCGTCATGTGGCATATGGGCGGCGCCATGCTGGTGGCCGGTTTCATCGTGGTGCTCTGTGCGCTGCTGCTGCAAAGCCCCTCGGATTCCCCCGTCCTGCGGAGTTCCGTGGTCTCTCTGCTGGCCGCCGTGATCACTCAGGTGATTCTGGGCGTCGTCGTTTACGTGATGCGCATGCTCGATGCGGAAATTGCTCTGCCCCTCATCGTGGCTGCCGGCCTGCACGTCGCCACCGGCGCCGTCACCTTCGCCGCCGCCGCGATACTGGCGGTCCGGTTTCAGCGCGGCCTTGCCTGAAGCCCGGCGTCCGCCATCGGTGCCTTCGGCGCTTCGTAATACGCGATCCAGCGCCCCATCGACAAAATCCCCAGCCACAGAATCAGCGAAATCCCGGCCGCCAGCCTGGCCCGACCCCGCGACCGCATCGGTTCCGAGCTCCGATACACCGTTTTTCGGAACGAAATAGCATGCAGAATCGTCAAACCCAATAACGCCATCTTGATCCGGAACCACGGATTCGGATAGTAGGTGTCGGCCTTCGATGCCGCCAGCAGAAACCCGCAGGTCACCATGATCGCCAGCCCCGCTGCCTTCCACGGTCGCAGTTGTCGGATCACTTCTTCGGCGGGCGTATCAGTCATGGCCAGACCCAGCAGTCGCAGGTTCGTCATCAGGATCATGCCGCCGAACATCGCGATCGAACTCAGGTGCAGCGACATGATTACCGGATACGTCAAGCCCGATTCCCGGATGAACGTGGCCCACCCCGTCTCCTGCACCCAGTGGAATAATTGCGCTATCGCCATTTGTTGCCTCTACACAAAAGCAATGAAGATCCCCGCGAAAACGAGTGACAGCCACAGCAGCAGTGAAACGCACGCTATCAGCCACGCCCGTGCGCCTCGCCTGCCTGAAAGAGCGACCTGCCGGTGACCCGTGTAATGGAAGACAATCCCCGCCAGCAGCATGCCCATCTTGAACTGGAAAGGGCCGTTGTGAAGGTAATGCACCGGGTCGGATGAAAAAATGAGGAGGCCGGAGGTAATCACGCCCACCAGTCCCGCCAGGGTCCAGATCTCTGTGCTCCGCGCCAGTTGCGCCGCGGTCTGCTTCGTGAGCCCGAGCCCCAGTAGCCGCAGATCCACCAGCGCAATCGTCCCGATGGAAAATGCCATGGCCGCGATATGAATGCACTCTGTCAGCGGGAAGGCCCACTCGTTATTGTTCAGCGGGTTCGTGGCGGGATCGTAAACAAGCATGAAACACCGAAACGTGATGCTATCACCTCGTTTATTGCGGCAAGTCCGATAGACATCGGGGATAGATCCATGTATAAAGGAATGGTAAGGAATCTGGGTCAATCTGTCACGCACTTCACTAAAGTTAGGGTTTCTTCATTCGTACGAATGCGCTCAGTTCAGTTTTTTTGAGTGCTACTAACTGGCCAAAGCAGTGTTAGGTTCAATACGGGGTGCAAAGGTCCAGGATCCCGTAAAAATAGGTACTGGAAGTGCTAGTCCTGTGTTACTCTCGAAAAAAGTAGTACCGAAAGACAAGTTGGAGGGCAAAATGGCAACATCGCAAGTCGCGGTCGCGAAGCAGAAAACGCTCGAGGATCCGCTGGCACATTTACCGTGCTCGATGATTGTTGAGTATCGTCGGGGACAGATTATTTACGATCAGGAGAAGCCTTCGGAGAGCCTGCTTCTGGTAATTGACGGCAAAGTGAAAGTTTGCAGGCTGACTGACGACAAACGTCAGGTTGTCGTCGACATTTATCAGCCGGACGAGTTTTTTGGTGAGTCGTCATTCGTCGGGCTCCCCAATCGCACGGAAATGGCGGTTGCCATCGAACCGACCAAGGTGATGACCTGGACTGTTGGCGAAATCGAAGAGATAGCCACCCGTCGCCCCAAACTCGCCATCGCGCTTCTTCAGTTGCTGGTGCAGCGCTCCATGGATTTCGGCAGCCGTATCGAAAGCTTCTCCGTGGATAATATCGCCCGCCGCCTCGCCCGCGCACTGATTCGTTTTTCGGAACGGCTCGGACGGCAGGCCGAAGACGGCAGCGTGCAGATGATTCCGTTCACGCACGAACTGCTTTCGCAGTACGTCGGAACCTCGCGGGAAATCGTCACCCACTACATGAATCAGTTCCGCCGCCAGGGGTACCTGCGCTACTCGCGCAAGGGCATCCTGCTCCACCGTGACGCTCTGAAAGACTGGCTCCGCGAAGACGGCTCCGCAGCCGCCTGACCTCAGCCCCAACCATTCATTAATCTGCAAACGCCGGGTCCCGACCGGCGTGGGAGCCGGTCACAGGCCCGCGCCCCGAAATATCTCCCGTAATTTCAACCACTTCCTCCCACCGGTGCCTCTTAGTGCTCCGCCTCATCTGCTAGCGTTCCAACCAGGGAGAGTTCACATTGGGCAGAAAACGCAAGCAGAATAAGGCGGTGGAAACGCCGTTCGGTTCCCCCGCCTGGGTGGCACGGGCCATCCATCACAAGTTCGCTCCGGCCCCGGAGGGCAATGACGAACAGATCGCCACCATGGCCGATTACCTCAACTTCCGTAAGCTCCACGGCATCCTCTGGCCTCGCAAAACCGAGCCCGCCAAAGTCATCTGGGTGGACAGCCTCCCGCCATCTCCAAAACCAGACTTGCTACCCGGTGGATAAACCGATAACCTCTGTAGTTGCACGAAAACATGCCGCGCCGCGTGGGCGCGGCGGCTCCCGGGCCGATCCCTGTTTGAGAAGGTGGTTGCTTTGCATCTGACTCCGGTCGATTACGTCATTCTCGTCCTCTATTTCGCCTTCGTCATCGGCATCGGCTGGCGCCTCCGCAAATCGGTCACGTCCGCCGGCGCCTTCCTCACCGCCGGACACAACGTCCCTGTGTGGATCACCAGCCTCGCCTTCCTCGCCGCCAACCTCGGCGCGCAGGAAGTCGTCGGCATGACGGCGTCCGGCGCCAAATACGGCATCATGACGTCGCACTTTTACTGGATCGGCGCCGTGCCCGCCATGTTGTTCGTCGGCGTCTTCATGATGCCGTTCTATTACGGCAGTAAAGCGCGCTCCGTACCCGAATACCTCCGGATGCGCTTCGATGAGAAGACGCGGGGCCTCAACGCCATTACCTTCGCGATCATGACCCTCTTCTCCTCGGGCATCTCCATGTACGCCCTGGGCAAGATGTTCCAGCTCGTGCTGGGCTGGAGCTTCGACGCTTCCGTGCTGCTGTCCGCCGTCATCGTGCTCTCTTACACGTACCTGGGCGGACTCACCAGCGCCATCTATAACGAGGTTCTCCAGTTCTTCCTCATCGTCATCGGCTTCTCGCCCCTCGCCATCCTCTCGGTGATGCGCGCCGGCGGCTGGAGCGGCATCCAGCAACGACTGCCGGTTGTCATGACCCACGCCTGGAAATACATCGGCTCCGCGGACCAGAACCCCATGGGCGTGGAAGCCTTCGGCCTCGTCGGAGGCCTCGGCTTCGTGCTTTCTTTCGGCTACTGGTGTACCGACTTCCTCGTCATCCAGCGCGCCATGGCCGCCAACTCCATGTCCGCCGCCCGCCGCACACCCCTGATGGCTGCCTTTCCGAAGATGATCATGCCGTTCATCGTTATCGTCCCCGGCATCGCCGCCATGGCTCTGACGAAGATGGGCGGTGGGTATGCGCTGCCCCCCAAAGGCGCGAGCTACGACTACGATCAGGCCCTCACCACCCTCATGGCCCAGTTCTACCCCAGCGGTCTGATGGGCGTCGGACTCACCGCCCTCATGGCTTCGTTTATGTCAGGTATGGCGGGCAATGTGACGGCCTTTAACACCGTCTTCACCTACGACATCTACCAGAGCTACATCCGGCCCAAAGAAAGCGACCAGCATTACCTCACGGTCGGCCGTATCACGACTATCGTCGGTATCGCGCTTTCCATCGCGACCGCTTACCTGGCCGCCCAGTTCAACGACATCATGGATTTCCTCCAGCTCGTCTTCGGCTTCGTCAACGCGCCGCTGTTCGCCACCTTCCTCCTGGGCATGTTCTGGAAGCGGGCCACCGGCCACGGGGCTTTCTGGGGACTCCTCTCCGGTACCGCCGCCGCCGCTCTCACCTTCTGCCTCACCGTGGCCGAAGGCAAAGGCGGCGCGATTGCCGTGCTCCATAACTTCCCCTCGCAAATGGCCCAGAATTTCTGGATCGCCATCTTCGCCTGGTCCGCCTGCATGCTCGTCACGGTCGTCATCAGTCTGACGACCACCGCCCCCAAAGAGGCGGACCTCAAGGGTCTGGTCTACGGCTTCACCGATATACCGCACGAGGACGTCGCCTGGTACATGCGCCCCGTGCCGCTGGCTCTGGTCGTCCTCGGCTGCCTCTGCGTGTTGAATCTGCTGTTCCTCTAAAGGATTTGAAATGCTCGATTTAAGACTCCCTTCCGGAATGTTTTTCGCGATCACGGGCCTGATCCTGGTCGTTCTCGGCGTCGTTTCCAACCCGCAGGCGCCCATGACCGGCAGCGCCGGCGCCAACGTCGACCTCTATACCGGCCTGGTCATGCTGGCCTTCGGAGGTTTTCTTCTGCTGCTGGCAAAGCGGGGCCGCCACGCATGATCGCTTCCCGGACGTTCCGGGCGCCTGGCCGCGTGAACCTGATCGGCGAACATACCGATTACAACCTCGGTTTCGTTCTGCCGATCGCTCTCGACCGTTCCACGTGGATTGAAACGCGTCCCTCGCCGGATGGCCGGATCCACGTCTGGTCCGAACAGCGTCAGGGAAGTTTCTCCTGGCTTCCGGCGGAGACAGCTTCGCTTCGTCCCTGCAAAAAATGGAGCGACTACGTCGCGGGCGTTGCCGTCGAACTCGTCAAACGCGGCTTCACCCTCGAACCGCTCGAACTCAGCATTCGAAGTGACGTGCCGGAAGGTTCAGGCCTCAGTTCATCGGCGGCGCTCGAAGTTTCCGCCGCCCTCGCCTTCCTGCAGGGCAGGGAGCTGCCGCCGCTTGAACTGGCCCAACTTTGCCAGCGGGCCGAATGTGATTTCGTCGGCATGCCCTGCGGCATTATGGACCAGTTTGTTTCCGTGCTGGGCCGGCAACACGCCGCCATCCGGATCGATTGCCGAACGCTCGATTACAAAGCCGTCCGGTTGCCCGATGAACCGTGGATCATCGCCGTCAATTCCATGGTGAAGCACGAACTCGGCGCGTCCGCCTACCGAACCCGCGTCGCCGAGTGCGCCGAAGCCTGCCGCGTTCTCGGAGTTGCTTCGCTACGGGATGCCACTCCCGAGCAGGTCGAGGCAGCCGATATGGACCCTGCCGTCAAACGCCGCGCGCGCCACATCACCA
The DNA here is from genome assembly GCA_903900705.1 of uncultured Acidobacteriia bacterium. Taxonomy (GTDB): domain Bacteria; phylum Acidobacteriota; class Terriglobia; order Bryobacterales; family Bryobacteraceae; genus BOG-234. Next base: position 66,449 of record CAIUOG010000019.1, on the reverse strand, counting down.
CCGAAAACGCCCGCGTGGAAACCTTCGTCGAGGCCGCCGCCGCCGGTGACGGGGCCAAAATGGGTTCGCTTTTTCGTTTGTCTCACGACAGCATGCGCGACGATTACGAGATCAGCTGTGAAGAGATCGACTTCCTGGTCGAGACCGCTTCCAGCCTGGATGGCTGCTTCGGCGCCCGGATGACGGGCGGCGGCTTTGGCGGCTGTACCGTCAATCTGGTGGCTTCCGCCGCCGTCGAAGCCTTCTCGGATGCCATCCGGAACCGCTATAAATCCCGATATGGCACCGAACCCGTAATTTTCCGATGCATTCCAGGGCCTGGAGCGGCGGAATTGTGTGAGAAAAATTCCGCGTCCGGACACTAACTAGTCAAGAACCAACAATTGCTCCTCCCGGTGGCGTCCCGAATCCTCCAAGGGCGCCCCGGGAACTCCTCCCTCTCAACTCTTCGGCAGAAATCTCCGAATCCCGAAATCATAAGCCGCGCAGCCCAGCACTCCGCCCAGTAATGGACCGACAATCGGAACCCAGAACACATTCGTCCCGTCCGTCAGCCCGTTGTTCTTAAACCCGGCCACCACCGTGAATAACCGCGGGCCGAAATCGCGCGCCGGGTTGATGGCATACCCGTGCATCCCGCCAAACGCCATGCCGATCAGCACCACCACCGATCCCACCATCACCGCTCCCAGGTTCGCGCCCGGTGGCTGGTTCCGTTCATCCCCGATCGCGAGGATCATCATGAGCAGTAACGCGGTTCCGATCGTCTGGTCGAGCAATCCGGCGAATGGCACCATCGGGAAAGCGGGGAAGGTGGTGAACACCCCGGCCGTTTTCTCCAGGCCGGGATCGAATGCCTGAAACGCGGGCAGGTAGTTCCAATAGACGAGCGCCGCGCCGGCAAACGCACCCACCAGCTGGGCGCCGATATAGGGCAGCACCTTGCGCCACGGGAAGTCCCGGTAGACCGCCAGCGAGACCGTTACCGCCGGATTCAGATGCGCGCCGGAGATCCGGCCCGCCAGATAAATGCCCATGGTGACCGCGAGACCCCAGCCGAGCGTGATGTTCGTATACCCGCCGTGGACAATCTCGCCCGGTACACCGGTGCCGAACAGGACCACATTCGCGACGATCCCGTCGCCAAAAAGAATGAGCACAAGCGTGCCGATAAACTCCGCAAGCAGTTCCGGAAACATGGAATCGTATCGTATCACTGCCTGCGGCGCAGACACAGGATCGCGACCATTCCAAGCAATGCCGGGAGAAGCGTACGCGGTTCCGGAGCCGCCGCCGTGATTTCGTAAACCGTCCCCGTACTGACTTCCGAAACGAACAGGGCGTTGCTGGTGGAGGCAATCCCGATAATCGGGCCGATATCCGGGTTCAGGCTCTCGATGAAGTGAACATACTCATGCGTGGCGAAGTTGTAAAACGCCAGGCCCGATTCGTCATTCGGGCTCTCGTCCCCTACAAAGCCGACGAAGACGCCATTGTTGAAGATGCCCGGAAAGCTGGAGGGCGCGAACGCCAGCGTGGTGGGCCCTTCCAGTTCATGGGTTCCGGCACTGTCCGTGATGGGCTGAAACGCCAGCAGCGGCTGGGTGCAGCCGCTGCCCACGGGCACGCCGGGAACTCCACCATAGGAATACTGGATGTAGCAGTTCGGGTAACCAAAATCCGGCGGTGTTCCATTGGCAAAGTCGGCGGCGGAAATGAAATTCAGCTCATCGGCCTGCGGCGGTTCATTCCCCGGAACGGGCGTGCTGCCGTCGGGCAACGCATCAATGGCGTTGTCGGAAAAGTAGAAGTTGCCACCGGCATCGAAGCCCATCCCGTAGACATTCCGGATGCCTGTGGCGACCTGTTGCACGGCCGTCACGGCGGGCTGCGCGCCGGTCTCATCAAGCCGAATCAGATACAGGGAATCGGCTTTGAGGTCCGTGGGAATAAAGCTCGAAAAACCAGTGCCGGTGAGCGTCACGGGATCACCGGATGGGGTTGCGACCGCGTCGTATTTCGAACCTACGTTGACAATCAGATCGTACGACCCCGCCACGCCCGGCGTGGGCCGCGCCGCCACTCCGATGGTGTTGTGATCCCAGGGCAGCGAGTAACTCATATTGAGCGTGGCAACTGTCGTCATCGGCGAGCCGCTGGTCGCACCCGGCTGCAGCAGCGTGATGGTGTTGTTGCCGTTCACATAAGGATCGTTGCCGACCGCCATGTAACGCCCGACCGAGGTGGTCCCCGTGAGAAAACCAGTAGCCGGACTGGTATACACGGGGGTGCCCGTGCCACCGGCCGCGGTAAACGCCTGAACAACTCCGGGCGCGGAGTAGTAGCCGGGATTGGTCAGGACATCAATGGAGCCATCGGCAAATGCCTGAATGCCGGTGGGGAACCGCAGTCCGGTGGTGAAGGTTGTCACGTTGAACAGCGACGGATCCACGGCGAGCGGATTGATAATTCCGCCAAATGCCGTACCGGTCAGAGCAAAAGCAAGCACCGCGATTCGCATATTGGGTCGATTATACGCCTGAATTCGACGAGTCATCACATTTAAGGCCTGCTGCGCGCTTCGGCCTTCACGCGATCCAGCAGGGCGGCAAGCGCCCGGACGCGCTCCGGTTCCTTCGCCGCGAGGTTGTTCTTCTCGCCCGGGTCTTCGCGGAGGTTGTACAGCTGCGGGTCGGGGTCGTTGCCGAGTTCGGTATTGGTGAACCGGTCGACCTTCTGGCCCTTGCCCGGGGCGATGTACTTCCAGCCCTGCTGCGTGATGGCGAGCGTGCCGGCATGTTCGATCACGTACGGGCGGCCGGTTTTCGACTGACCGAGCAGAGCGGTCAGCTGGTTGAAGCTGTCCGGCGCGGCTTCGCCCGGAAGCGTCTGGCCGGTGAGCGCCGCGAGCGAGGCCAGCAGGTCCACCTGGCTAAGGGGCGCGTCGGAGGTGCTGTCCACCTCCACATGCCCGGGCCAGCGGACCATCCAGGGAACGCGGGTGCCGCCATCGAAACTGCTGTACTTGCCCCCGCGATACTGTCCCGCCGGTTTGTGCGTGCCGAGCTTTTCCGCCGCCTGATCCTGATAACCGTCGTCCACCACCGGTCCGTTGTCGCTTGAAAACATCAGCAGCGTGTTCCGGGTGAGGCCGTTGCGTTCAAGCGCATTGATGATCTCGCCGACCGACCAATCGAGTTCCGCGATGGCGTCCCCGCGCGGTCCCATTTTCGTCTTGCCGACGAACCGGGAATTCGGAAGGCGCGGCACGTGAATATCATGCGTCGCGAAGTAGAGAAAGAAGGGCTCGGTGCGATGGCCGTCGATAAACCGGGTGGCTTTGCCGGTGAGCGTGAAGGCGATGTCCTCATCCACCCACAGCGCGGACTTCCCGCCCTTCATATAGCCGATGCGCCCGACGCCGTTGATGAGCGCCTGATCGTGTCCGTGGCTGGCCCGCATCTTCAGCAGTTCGGGATGCTCCCTGGCGACGGGTTCGCCGGGAAAGGGTTCCTTATAGCTGGTGGTGATGGGGTCGGCCGGATCGAGGTTAAAGACCCGTCCGTTTTCGACGAAGACGCACGGCACGCGGTCGCCGGTGGCCGGGATGATGAACGAGTAATCGAAGCCGAGGTCGTTCGGGCCGGGCCGGATTTGTTGGTTCCAGTCGACGTTGCCGTCGCCGAGACCGAGGTGCCACTTGCCCACACAACCGGTGGCGTAGCCCGCCTTCTTCAGCACGGAGGGCAGGGTGGTGCGATCCGGGGTGATGAGCGCGGCCGCGTCACCGGGCAACACGCCGGTGCCCTTTCTGCGCCAGGCGTACTCGCCGGTCATCAGCGAGTAGCGCGAGGGGGTGCAGGTGGCGGAGGTGCAGTGCGCGTCCGTGAGGCGCAGGCCGCCGCCGGCGATCTTGTCGAGGTTCGGGGTCTTCACAGAGGTTGCCCCGTAGCAGCTGAGGTCACCATAGCCCACGTCATCGGCATAGATGAGGACGATGTTGGGCTTTTCAGGCTTCCGGGGCTGGGCCTGCGCGGCGACCGCAGCGGCGGCGCTTTGCAGAAAGCCGCGTCGGGAGAGAGTAGACATCGTCTCCGCATTTTAGCCCTTACACGGTGGTGGTGAAAACTTCGCGCCCGCCTGCGCCGCCCGCCCGCTGTCCGCGCTGGCTCTCGCGGCGCAGCCCGCCCGGAAAGGGCCAGACGCGGGACAAAGGGAAGACGCCCGGCTGGCAGGAGCGGTACACGCGCCGGCTGGTGAAAGAAACCCGGGCTTGGCCGAACGTCATTTCTGAGATCTGCAATGAGCCGTGGTGGGACCGTCCGGGCAGACGCGCGGTCATCAAGCCGTATCTGGAGCCGGCGGGGACGCAGAAGTTCCGACTGGTGACGGGGGCTAAGGCGTTCCTGGCGCCCGCGTTTCAGGGCGGCATCGCGCTGTTGCTGAAACGGGCCGGGCGACAGTGCGAAGAGTGGGGGGCGGGGCGCCCCGTATCCGCGCTTTTTGTGTACAAAAGTGCGTAAAATGACGAAAAAGGAGGCGAAAACGGGCGCGAAACGGTGTGGGAAGGGTCGGGTTTGGTGCACAGTTTTGGAGGGGTGGCTTTTAGAATCAATCACCTGGCAGGTTCGTTCCGCAATTTTTTCGTTTTTTGCGGCAAAAAGAGGGCGGGAGGAGGTGGTGGTGGTTTGAGCGGCGCGGCGGTGGGTGTGGAGGTGGGTCACGATATGGTTATGGCATGGCGAGGGTGGGGTTTGGGTGTGGGAGCGGCGCTAAGTGACTGACGATGCGTGGGATAGAATCCTGTGCGGGTTGTGATGGAACCGTAAGCGGCGGGACTGGATGGAGGTCCGATGGTCAGGATGCCTTCACAATCCTGTTCAGCTATCCAGGCAGGGGTGGCAGACCGGAGGGCATCCCGATCGAGGTTTCATGGAATGCGAAAGTTGGTCCCTATCAGGAGTTCAGTGAGAACGAGGACCCTGGCGGATTCAAACCTGGACTGAAAAAACCGCCGCACAGGAACATCGGTCATCGATGAGCGATTGAAGCGCCGAGTATACGGCTGTGGTGCGCAAAAATTCGATCCGCCACTACGCAGCCTCCTTTTCCAGCCTGTATTCGTGATGCAGGCCGCCGAGAAACGGCGTTGAAGCGCGCGGAAGCCCTCTGGAAGCCCGGTGTCTTTCGGCGTGGAAGTTGCCGGAGGCTCCTGGATCGGGTTGGGGACACGCTTCAGGATCAGGGGCGGCGCGGGTAATAATGGGAACTTGCAGACGGAGACCATCGCGACGGGCGGGCAAACGACGTATCGGACGTTCGTCAGTGGCTTGCCGGGGCGGGTGTTGCGGAGCAGCCAGACGATCAATGGCATTGCCTATCCCGCGCTTTCCTATACCTATAATCTTGCGGGGAACGTGGAGACGGAGGTTTATCCTTCGGGCAGGACCGTCCGGACTTGTTACGATGCGGCGGGGCGGGCGAAGTCGCTGAGCGGGGTCACGAGCCAGTTGCAGACGACCAACTACGCTTCGGCGGTTTCTTATGTGCCGCATGGAGCGATCTCATCGATGATGCGGGGCGATGGGCTGGTGGAGGGCTGGAATTACAACTCCCGGCTGCAGCCTTCGGCGATTTCGGTGGGGACGGCGACGGCGGCGCGTTCTGCGTTTGGTTTTGATGTTTATTACTGTGCGGGCAGTGCGGGTTCCTGTTCCACGAACAATGGGAATGTGCAATCGACCACGCTGGGTGGACTGGGAGCGACGCAGCAATACCTGTACGACCCGTTTAACAGGCTGAAGAGCGCGATGGAGGGATCGGCCTGGAAGGAGACGTTTGGCTATGATTCGTTTGGGAATCGCTGGGTTGACGGGGGGAACAGCGCGGGGGTGAGCATCTCGCCCTTCGCGGCGACGGCTTCGAGTAATTTTGATTCCCGGAACTGGTTGCAGACGGGGAATTCGAAGTACGATGCGGCGGGGAATCTGCGGCAGATGGGCGCCTGGTCAAATGTGCTGGATGCGGAAGGGCGCATGGCGTCAAGCGCATTCACAATGCAGACGGGCGAGGCGCCCCAGACGACCACGTACAGCTATGATGGCGACGGGCGTCGGGTGATGAAGCAGGGGTCGACGACGACGGCGTACCTGTATGACGCGCAGGGTGAGGTTGTGGCGGAGTACGGTGGCGCGGCAACAGTGGCGGCGTGTACGACCTGCTATCTGACGGTGGATCATCTGGGCAGTACGCGGCTGATGACGGATGGAGTGACCGCGACGCCGGTGGAACGCCATGATTACCGGCCGTTTGGAGAGGAACTGTTCGCGGGCACCGGGGGGCGGACCGCGGGGCTGGGGTATCTGACGGCGGACGCGGGCGATGACCTGCGCCGGAAATTTACCGGCAAAGAACGGGATGCGGAAACGGGTCTCGATTACTTCGGGGCAAGATATTTGTCGAGTGCTCAGGGAAGGTTCACGAGTCCGGACTGGTCGCCAACACCGCAGGCCGTTCCTTATGCTGATCTGACTGATCCGCAAACGCTGAATCTCTATAGCTACGTTCGGAACAATCCTCTCTCGAGGGCTGATGCGGACGGACACTGTTTTTGGGATGCATGCATCGCTGAGGCCACGGCTGTGGTGGCCGGAGTTGGAGCGACGGCGGCGTATCTTGCGTCTCCGGCAGGACAGCGAGCTATCGCCGCCACAGTTGCGTTGGTTAATAAGACGACCGACGCCATTGGCCGTGGGCTGGACGCTCTAAACAGCGCGCCTTCAGCCTGCGGAGTATCTTGCACCTCGGAGTTCTATCCCGGCCCGGGTGCCAGTGTGATGTTCAGTAAGGGCCAAGCCACGCAACCTTACGACGTTGGGTCCGCGAACGATTTGAAGGGCAACTCGGCGACCGGCGGCAATCTGGATGTCCATCACGTGCCTCAGCAGCAGCCTGCCGGCCAGATAGTTGATGGCTATGACGGCAAAACCGGCTCGGCAATAGCTTTGCCCAAGGGCGAGCACAGGGCGATCCCGACAGAGAAGGGCGATGCCGCGCGCAGTCCAAGGGATCAGTTGGCCAAAGATGCACGAGATCTGCGTAACAACACAAATGCTCCAAATTCCAAGGTGAAGGAAGTTATCGATCTCGCCAAGAAGAAGTATCCGGAAATGAATAAACAGCCGCAGTGACCACGGAGATCATTCAAATGACCAGTGAAGATTTTGTGCGCGCCGTCAAGATACAGACTAGCGACGCAGCCGTTCATGGCGCTGTTGCAATGCTTAAGCGGCCCGCGGGGCGAAAACCGCGGGAAAAGGACGTGCGTCTTTCGGAATGGTACGGTCGTATTTCCGATACAGACCAACGGATGCTGGAACTTGCGTTAAAAGAAGCTGCAGAACTCGCGGTTTTCGAGTTTCTTTGCGTGCTTGATGGTGTGACGGTTGTCGAGGATACGCCAACGAAAGGAGATCTTGAGCTATATTTTGTCAAGGATTCGCAACGGATAAGGATCAATGTGCCAGACGGCGAAGAGTTACACAACATCTTCAACCGTCTGTGCGCGGAGCCTGCATTTCCTTCTGTGCGGAATCCTGACATGACTGCTGGAGATGCTGGAGATGCTGTGCAGCTCAAGGGAAAGCTGAGGGTTGGAGACGAGATGGATCTTCATCATGTCCCAGAAAAATACGCTTCTATTGCAACTATTTCCGACTACGATCAGAACACTGCTCCTGCGGTTGCGTTGCTTAAGCCTGAGCATCGCAAGTTGCACTCCTGATCGGCCGGACGCCTGATCAGTCGCCCCCTTTCCCTGATATCCAGTGTCTTCTCGCGTCGGCCCGGAGCGGTCAAGGGCGCGGAGCGGCGAAGCAGACCCTTGGCGGCGAGGACCGCCGCGAGATGCGGGATTCAGGTCAGACCGACGCGGAAGAGCTACAGCTATGTAGGGGGGAGTCCGCAGGATGGGGTGGCGGCAAATCCGGTAACATGGGTCTGGGACACTGTCTGGAAAGGGCGGCTGAGTGCAGTGACGTCTGGAACAACCGCCACACAGTACACCGCTTACGACGCGATGGGCCGGGTTACGCAGAGCAGCCAGAACACGAACGGTACGTTGTACCCGTTTTCCTACACGTACAATCTGGCCGGGGGGCTGGAAACCGAACTGTACCCTTCCGGACGCGGCGTGACCAGTTGCTATGACGCGGCGGGGCGCGTGAGGAGCGTGAGCGGGACGGTTGCTGCCGGGGCCACACCCACCCGGTACGCCGGCAGCGACACGGCGCCGGTGAGCTATGCGCCACACGGCGGCCTACAGACGCTGTTGCGAGGCGACAAGCTGACGGAGACGTGGAGTTACAACAACCGCCTGCAGCCCACGGCGATCAGCGCGGGGGGCGCGGGAAATGCGCGGTCGGTGTTCGGGCTGGACCTTTACTATTGCGCCGGGAAACAGGTGCCGTGCGGCACGAATAACGGCAATGTGTTTACAAGCACGGTATGGCCGATGGGGGTGGATCAGAACTACACGTATGACAAGCTGAACCGGTTGGCGGACGGCAGGGAACCGGGTGTATGGCAGGAGACGTTCGGATACGACCAGTTTGGAAACCGATGGGTGGACGCGACCCAAACGTCGGGGATCGCGCTGAGCGCCTTTACGGCGACGGCGGCGTCGAACTTCGATGGGAATAACCGGCTGCGGCTGAACGGGGCCGGATATGACGGGGCGGGCAATCAGGTACAGCTGGGAGCGTACGGGTTTCAGTGGGACGCTGAAGGGCGAATGGTGGCGAGCAGCCTTGGAACGGGGGCTTCGGCGGCGTATGTGTACGACGGCGATGGCCGGCGGGTGGCGAAGCAGGGTACGGTGTTTGTTTACGATGCGATGGGGCAGTTGGCGGCAGCGTATGGAGGCACAACAGGGGGATCGCAGAGCGGGACCTGCTATCTGACGGTGGATCATCTGGGAAGCACGCGGGCGATCACGGACGGAGTGACGGGAGCGACAGTGGAACGGCACGATTATCTGCCGTTCGGGGAGGAATTGTATTCGGGGACCGGCGCGCGGACGTCGGCTCTTATGTTTGGCAGCGCCGGTGGAACTGGTGCGGTGGCGCAGAAATTCACCGGCAAGGAACGGGATTCGGAAACGGGCCTCGATTACTTTGGGGCAAGATATCTGTCGAGCGCTCAGGGACGGTTCACCAGCCCTGACCCGAAGATGTTCCCTCATGATTTGACCGATCCGCAGAGCTGGAACAAGTACGGTTACACGCGCAATAACCCGTTACGTTATACAGATCCCGACGGCCAGGACTGGCGAGATGCATTAGCCGGGGCATTCAACGCGTTTGGCAGCGACAACCTCTTCGGGGCTGGACGGGCAACTGGTGGGAATAGTGACTTCCGGACGGGTCAAGCGATTGGCGATGCCGTCGCCACAGTGCAAGGGACAGTGGAGACTCTCGCGGGGATAGGTGGCGAGGTTGGCGGTACACTCCTCGACCTGACCGGTGTCGGCGCGCTGATCGGCGTCCCTGCCCAGGTCGTTTCGGCGGGAGCGATCGTTCAGGGAAGCAGCGCCGCTGTATTCGGTGCAAAAAACCTTGGCAATGCTGCTTTGTCGTCGATGCAAGATAATGCTCCGACTTCTTCCGGGGGTAAGTCCAAACCAGAACAGATCGCCGATTCGATCGAGAAGGGTGGATTCAACGTAACCGCGAATCCCAAAGCGCCGAACCAGGAAGGGAATGTCACCATCTCTCACCCGAATGAACCAGGTACAAAGCTCAATGTTCGCGTTGAAACACATCCAATACCGGGAAGTGGTGGACAGCCTGCTCGTCATGCGAACGTCGAGGTTGTAAAGCCGGGTCCGAAGAATCGCCCGCGGGTGGTGTCAAACGAGCACATTGACCAGTGAGCCCCTATATGAAGAGCTTCAATTTTGAATTCGAAGAAGAACGCGCAAATCACATCACGTTCGATTACAGTCCCGAAGCCGACGAGGATCTCGATACGACAGTTGAGAACGGTGTACCCATTCTGTATGCAAATCGACCAGCGTTACTCAGTTTAGCGAAACTGTTCGTCAAAATGGCATTGGGGGAGTACAAAGACGGTTTCCACGTCCATCTGAGAAAAGATCTTAATGCTGACGAACAGGACCGATTGATCGTGATGCTGCACGCATCGGATACGGGAAAACAGGCGGAGAGCGTGGTCGCCGAGCAGGCAGTAATTACGGATTGAAATCCTCCCTTCGGCGATACGTCTGTTCGGGGTGACTGCCGAGAGTGGGTCTGGCTGTTTGGTTATTGACCAACTTCGTGCGTCCCTCCCCGGCACGGCGAATCAGCGAGTTACCGGGCAGCATCCGAAACGAGCTGAAGAAGCCGCCGATGGCGGCTGGATGAGGGGTGACACGCCACCCTTTTCATGAATTCCTGCGAATGTTGCCGGAATGTTTCAGCGTGCCGAAGGCTGCATGTTGGTTTCAGAATGTTGCAGTTTCTTTCCAGTTCTTTTCGCGGCGCTCTCAGTCTGTGAGCAATTCAATCCGGTAGTGGAACATAAAGGGATGTTGAACAGAGACCGCGCTTTTGGAGCCTAAGCCGCGCGGCTTCAGCGGTTTCGGTGTTTAACACTTCGAAGCGTCTGTTAAACGTTTGTTGAACAGACACGGCCGCCTGAACAGCGCCCCCCTTACCCTGATATCCAGCGGTCTTCTCGCGGGGGCCCGGAGCGGCCAACCAGACCTTCACCGTGATCGCAGCATCTTCACGCCGCCAAATCGTGTTGTGGTCTTTGCGGAAAGGCGTGATCTTGTGATCATTGCCGATCCGCCGCTTGAGAATATGGGCAAGCAGAAGAATCCGAAGAAGTAGGGTGGAAAGTGCGCTTAGTCTGAGTTGACGGATTCCGGGAGGAACCACGTGGCGCGTATTCCGGACGAAGAGATCGGGCGAAGGTGGTTACGAGGTTGCCGCGGGACCACGAGGAATCCCGGTGAGCGCAGATCAGGAGCGCCAGGGCGAAGTGTTTGAAGGCATAATCGCAGGAGGCTTGAAGTGACCTGCCCGTCTTCATTCGGCCTGCCCCTTTCAATGATTTTTAAAGGGCTAACGGCTTATCTCAAATAACGGGGTCCACTCCATACCAAAACCACAGGTTTTCAGTCCGGTTCAGGCGTATCCCGGGAAGTCCTGATTTTGGATTTTCTCCAAATCCCCGGCTTCCCTGGTATGCAGTTCGGCTTTGGCCCGGTCTCCGGTTTTCAGATAAAGCTCCGCGAGACGCCTGTGGATGACGGCGCGGCGCGGGTCGAGATCGAGCGCCCGAGTGTACTCGGCGATTGCCTGAGCGTAGGCTTTCCTGTCGGTGTACGCCGCGCCCCGTTCCGCCGCGATGTCCGCCTGCAGCGTCTGGTAATACTCGGACACGGTGAACTCCCTGCCATCGGGCAGGGCGGCGCGCAACGCCTCCAGCGCGCGGTCGCTATCGTGCCGGGCGTTATACACGCGGGCCAGGGTCAGGTAGGCGTCCGGACGTGAGGGGTCGAGCGCAATGGCTTTCCGGCAGGCATCTTCCGCTTTGGCGAATTGTTTGCCGCTGAGGTACAGCGATGCCAGCATGTTGAACATTTCGGGCGTGACGTCCGGGGAGTGGACTGCTTTTTCGATTTCGGGCAGGGCGGCCTGCTCCTGTTTCAGGTCCAGATAGGCGAGCGCGAGGAAATAGTGCGCCGGGGTCATGGTGGGCTCGGCGTTGAGCGCCTTTCGGTTCAGATCCAGAGCGGCGGCGGGATCTCCGAGTTTGCGCCTGGCTTCACCCAGCAGTGCGAGCAAAGGAGGTAAGCCCGGGCTTTGCTTCAGTGCGCGCTCCAGCTGATCCCGCGCCTTTTCGGGCAGGCCCTGATCGAGATAGAGGCGAGCGAGGTAGAAGCGGGCCCAGAGAAGTTGAGGGTCGAGATCGAGCGCCTGCTGCAGTTCGGCTTTGGCCTCGGCCGTCATCGCATTGGAGCGCTGGGCGATGCGGGCCAGGCCGAGGAGCATGTGAGCGGGCGCGGAGCGCGGAGCGACCGCGAGTACGGCCTTGCATTCGCGGATGGCGAGGTCAACTTTTCCCTCCTGCAGGTGTTGTGCGGCGACGCCCAGTTGGGCACCCTGTTGTGCGCTCTGTGGCGCGGGAGTCTGGGGCCAGGCCATTCCCGCCGCGAGGAGAGCAACAGCGATTCGGAGCAGTCTGTCAGCGCTTCGCATCGGCCTCATCCAGCAGCAAAGTCTGCCCGGCGCGAACGCTGTCGAGGGTCTGCTTCTTCCCGCCGGGCCATTCGATCACGAGGCCGGCAGTGGTGGCAGTACCGAGCCCGAAGTACAGGCGCACGTCACTGGTGCTGAGGTAGCTTCCGCAGGGATTGATTTCCCGCAGCTGGGTTCTGCCGCCGCTGGTGACGGGCACCTTTGCGCCGATGCCGAACCGATTGCTCTCGCGCCCCCGGGCGCGGAGTGCGAGCCAGTGGTTGCGATTCCCGCCGTCATTGCGCAGCAGCTGCGGGCTGCCGCCGGAATCGGTCACCACGACGTCGAGGTCACCGTCGTTATCGAAATCCGCCACCGCAAGACCACGGCCCACATGCCGAAGGCGTAAACCCGGACCGCTTTCCGCCGATACATCGCGAAAACGTCCGCCGCCCAGGTTGCGGTAAAGCAAGTCGGCCTGACGGTAAGAAAGCCGCGGGTCATATCGTTCCACATTGTCCGTCACGTGCCCGTTGGTGACGTAGATATCGGGATAACCGTCGTTGTCGAAGTCGAAAACCCTGACGCCGAAGCCGAGTGTCTTCACGCTGATCGGCAAGCCGGCTTTGGCGGTGAAGTCTTCAAAAAGAAGCTTGCCGAGGTTGCGGAACAGTGGGTTGTACTGGCCTGAAAAGGCGGTAAAAAAGATGTCCGGCAGGCCATCGCCATCGAGATCCGCAATCTCTGTACCCATGCCGGCCAGAGCTTTGCCGTTCATGTCGAAACCGACGCCCGCGCCGTACGCGATGTCTTCAAAGGTTCCGTCGCCGTTGTTGCGATAGAGAAAATTCCGAACGCCGTCGTTGGCGACGAAGATATCGGGCCAGCCGTCGCCATCGATATCGCCGACGGCCACGCCGAGGCTCTTGCCCGATGGATTGGCCACGCCGGCTTTGCGGGAGACCTCCGTGAACGTGCCATCCCGATTGTTGTGGTAGAGGAGCGCGGGTGTCCCATCGAACTGCTGGGGATCGCAATACATGCGATAGCCCGGCTTTTGATATCCGCAATAGGGGGGCTTGCGTACGTCGTAATCGAGGTAGCGGCCTACAAACAGATCGAGATAACCGTCGTGATCGTAGTCCAGCCATGCGGCGCTGCTGCTCCAGCCGCCGGCGCCCACACCGGCTTTGGCCGTTACATCGGTGAAGGTGCCATCGCTGTTGTTGTGAAAGAGCTGCGCCCCGCCGTAGCCGGTGACGTAGATATCGAGGTAACCGTCGTTATCGTAGTCGCCCACGGTCACGCCCGTCGCGAACATGCCGTTGCCGGAGACAGCGGCTTTGGCTGTCACGTCTTCGAATTTTCCGTTGCCCAGATTGCGATAGAGTGCGTTGCCAGGTGAAGGCTTGCCGTGGCCGAGGTCGGCTCCGTTGGCGAAAAACAGGTCGGGAAGTCCGTCATTGTCGAAATCGATCACGCCCACGCCGGAGCCGAAGGTTTCGAACATGTGCTTTTGGGCCGAAGCGCCGCTTTCGTGGCGAAAAGCGATGCCCGTTTGGGTCATTTGGTTGAACTGAACGCGATTGGACTGTGCGGGGGCCGGTTGGCGGGACACCGGGCCGACGGACTGCTCACTGTTCAGGGGCAAAGCCGCGGAAAGCAGCAGCAGATTTACACCGAGGATGGGGAAAGTGTTCCGCAGGAGCACGTCAGGGGTTCCATAATATCAGTTCGCGCACCTGGGTTCGGCGTGGCGAGGAGCTGATTTGTGTGGTTTCACTTGCCAGGCGCTTCAGAGTCCGGATGGGCCTCCAGCCAGGCCTGTTCGCGGGAGGCGTTCGCGGCCTCCCCCAGTGCGGTGTATGAGCGCGCGAGAATCTCGTGGGCGGTCCGTTCCCCATTCGGGTCGTTCCCCGCGCTCTGCAAGGCCCGTTGCGCGGACTCAGCCGCCGTCTTCGGCTGTCCCTCCCGATCGAAGTGCCTGGCGCGTTCGAGGTGGGCCGGGGCAAACGCGGGAACACGTTCCAGAATTTCGCCGACAAGCGACTGCACCTCGGCATCGTTACCGAAACGCTTCAGAAACTGCACGAACTGCCATGCGGTCAACGGATCGTAGGTCTTCTGACGGAGATTGATTGCGTTGGCTCTTTGAAAAGCGGCCCGTGCTCCGGACGCATCCTCGATCCGGTCGGAACAGAGCCCCAGCAGAGTGTTCATCGCGAGGAGGGTCGCGGCGTCCAGACCCGGCAGGAGCAAAGCCGCCTTTTCCTGGGCGACGCAGATGCGCTCGCGTAGATTCAGATGGGCCCAACGGGCGTAAGAGTGCCTTGCTTCGGGATCGCGGGGTGCGGTGCGAACCGAATGTTCGAGCAGTTGCCCCGCCTCCAGGCTGTAGGGGTCCGCATCCATCAGGAACTCACCCAGGAACAGCTCCAGGACGGGATTGGCGGGATGGGCAGAAAGGCCTTTACGAAGGATCTGACCGGCATCGGCCGGTCGATTCATCTGTGTATAGCAATCGGAAAGCAACAGATAGGGTTCGGCAGTGGGCGCGGGAGAGGCTGCGAGAGCCGCAGTCAGAGTCCGCACAGCCGCGGCACAATTCCCATCCTGCGCCTGGCGGACGCCCTGTGCCCAGGGAGACAGAGGCTGTCCGAAAGCCTGGGAGCACGCCTGCAAAACCAGCAGGCCGGCAGGGAGCGCAAACCTGAGAGCCGTGGCGCGCACTATTTCGGTTCCGTCACGCGCAGAACCTGATTAGCACGCAGATTCTGCGTAATCACCTGGTCGCGGCCGGAGGGCCAGTGAACCTCAACGCGTGAGATCTCCTTTTCGTCACCCAGCCCGAAGTAGAGGGGCAGAGAGCTCTGTGAAAGATAGCCGGACTTGCCGTCGTTGTACTTAAAATACCGGACGCCGGATGCGGTGGTCAGACGTACGGTGGCGCCCAGGCCATCACGGTTCGAGGTGGTTCCGGTCAGCAGCACTTTGAGCCAATGGATCGATCTGCGTGAGGAAAGATCGCTTACGAGGATTTGAGGCTCCGAATTGAAGTCACTGGTCACGATATCCAGATCTCCATCGTTATCGAGATCGAACAAGACCGCGGAGCGACTCCCGAGCGGGGCCATGACCGTGACCACGTCCTTCCGGTTCCCGCAGATTTTATGCATGATCTCCTGTGGGTCCGGGGGCAGGGCGGAGCAGTTCAGCCGGAACCAGGGCGTGTGGGTTCGTCCGCCGCGGCGCGGCTCGATTCCCAGTTGGAATTCCGCTCCCAGAAACTTTTTGCCATGATCGTTGAGCAGCATGGAATTGATGCCATAGCGGAAAGGAAAATTCATGGATGACGCGATGAAGATGTCGTCCCAGCCGTCCGCATTGATGTCTCCGACGCTCGGTCCCCATGGCCAGTAGTTTTCCACACCCATGGCGTCGGAAACTTCTTCAAACGGGCCTTTTCCAGTGTTGTGATACAGCGAATTTCCAAACACAAAGGCGGAGGGCGGACCCATGAGGAAGCTGTCGGGGGCATGCGAGGGCGCTTTCTTTTGCTCCAGTTCGGGCCCTACATTTTCCGTCATGTCTGAATGCATGTCGGTCACGAACAGATCGGGGCGGCCATCGTTATCGTAGTCGAAGAATTTGACGCCCATGGCGCCCCAGGAGGTTTTCGGGAAATAGGTTTTTGTTTTTTCGATAAAGCTCTTCCCCCCCTGATTCTCGTAGTAATGATTCGCGCCCATCATGTTCAGAAAATAGATGTCGGGCCAGCCATCGCCATTGACGTCCGCGACGGCGGCGTCTCCGCACCAGCCATGGGGCGTGAGTCCGACGGCGGCGGTCACATCTTTGAAGCGATTGTTGCCCAGATTGCGATAGAGGACGGGGTGTTCGAAGCGCTCCGGGTACATGTGGCCGGAAAAGGCGTCCGGCAAGCCAACGAACTGGCCCTGAGCGCCCTTCTTATCCGAGGTGTATTGTCCGGCGTCGCATACCAGAAGATCGAGCCTGCCATCGTGATCGTAGTCGAAAAACACGCTGCCGGAGGAATGAGCCGTGTGCAAAAGGCCCGCTTCGCGGGTGATGTCGCGGAAGTTTCCGTGACCGTCGTTTTCGAACAGCAGGTTGCCGCCACGCACGGTGGTGACATAAAGGTCCTCATCGCCATCGTTATCAATATCGGCAAACGAAGCCGCCACGGCAATGCGCCCGGGAATGGCAAGGGCAGGGCTGTCAATTTTGCGGAACCTGCCGCCACCGAGATTTTTCCATAGTTCGCCTGGCCCGGCCTGGTTCACAAAGTAAATGTCGTAGAGGCCGTCACCATCCACGTCCGCCACTGCGATTCCATTGCCGTGATCGTAGTGAACGGGCTTGTAGTTGAGCCCGGAGTCATCCACAATCCGCTGCCGGAAGGTGATGCCGCTTTCCGGGAGTTTGTCGTCGAAATGGAAATCGTGAAAGACGGGGTATTGGGTTGCCGCCTGCTTTTGTTGCCGGGCGCGGGAGGCCAGAGAATCGACTCCCGCGTCCTTCGCCGGATAGCGGATTTCCGGTGCCGAAGCGCTCCCGGACGAGGATTGAAAGGCACGGACAGCGGGATAAGTGAGTACCAGCGCGACGAGGAGCAATCGGAGGCCGGGAACAGTGGCAGAGAAAGAAGTTTTTGACATGTCAGGCCTGGGCGGCGGAGCGGGAACGCGATCTGGCGGAGACGGGGCGATAGCCGACGGAGGCATACTCCGGCGCCTGCGGCACGAACTGCGCGTCGAAGCGCGGATCGGGCGGATCGAAGGTGTTCAGGTTGCGATTGATGGTCCCCCGGAGGTCATTGGTTTCGCCGTGGATGAAAGATTCCCGCACGCCGCCGCCCCTGGTGATGTCGATCTCATAGCGCGCGCCGGCTGAGATTCCGCCTTTCAGGGTATTGTTCCAGAAGATCGACTTTACATAGGTACTGTCGGCGCCGTTGTCATCGACGCCGGCCCAGTTCCCGGTAAAGGTGCAGCGGCTGACTTCCGCGCGGGACCCTTCGAACACCGTCATCGCGCCGGAGCCGTGTTCGGGGTGATACTCGCCGCCGGCCATCAGGCCGACGTAGTCCACGCCGAGATTGGCGACGTTGCCAACGAAAAGGCAGTTGTCGAGGATGGCGCGACTGCCGTGCAGGAGGTCGAAGGCCGCGCCGGTGACCTGCGTGCGGTTGTCGCGAAAGATGCAGTTGCGGAACACCGCGGCGTCGAGGGGCCGGCCGAGGTGTTCAACGGACACGCCTGCGCCGCAGGGGCTGGTGTAATTGCCGACGACTTCAACGTGTTCGATGGTCGGATAGGAGTCCGCATAGATCTTGATGCCACCGCCATCGAGATAGAAGAACGGCGTCTTGCGGAGGGCATCGGATTCGATGGGCGAGCGTTCGCCGGTGCCGGTGGTGTAATTGTTCGCGCCAGTGATGCGGAAGCCGCGCAGAACGGTCCTGGTCGAGATGCCGTCGCCGAAATAGACGACGTGATTGACGACGGCCGGGAAGCTGGGCGCCTTCTGATCTGCGATGGCCGGATTGGCGGCGGTGAGGACCACTTCGCCGACGGCTTCGAGCGTGATGCCGTCATGACGGCGGTTGAACCAGATCAGGGCCTGCCCGTGCGACGCAGGCCGGTAGGCGCCGGCGTGGACATAGACGGTCTTGTTAGCCGGATCTTTCGCGGCCGCCTCCAGCGCTGCCTGGATGCTGCCGCCGGGCTGGACGCGGTAGGCGCGCGCGGTCGCGTCAAATGTCACGCCATTGGCTGCGTCGCGACGCTGGGAAAGGGCGCGCAGTGGCACTGCCGCGACCGGGGCCAGCATACGGAAGAACGCACGTCTGCGCATGATTCCGCGAGTTTATCATGAGGCCGGCAGGGGGCCGCGGCAGCTCAAACAGAACGACGTCGCGCGCGTTTTCGATGGCCTCGTGTTCGATTCCTTTATCTCAAATCCGGTTTGAAACCCAGAACCTTCATTCTGGATGACAGGGTGGCGGGGTTGAGGCCGAGGAGTTCCGCCGCGCCGCCGCGCCCGGAGACGCGGTTGTTTGCGAGGCGGAGGGCGGCGCGGATGTTGTCTCGCTGGCGTTCGCGCCATTCATCTTCGCGGATGACGGCGGTGGCGGGTGACGCGGCCTGGGGCGCCGGCGGGAGTTGTGTGCCGGTGGGCAGTTCAAACTCCAGTGTGCCGGAACGGGCGAGGATTACAGCCCGCTCGACCACGTTCTGGAGTTCGCGCACGTTACCGGGCCAGTCATATTGAACGGCGCGGTCGAGTTCGCGCCGGGGTAGGCGGGGTTCGGGAAGGTGGAAGCGGGCGCAGGCCTGGCGGACGAACCAGGCGGCGAGTTCCGGGATGTCCTCGCGGCGTTCGCGCAGGGGCGGGACTTCCAGGGGGAAGACGCCGAGGCGGTAGTAGAGATCGAGCCGGAACCGGCCCTCGGCAACTTCACGGCGAAGGTCGCGGTTGGTGGCGGCGATGATGCGGACGTTGACGCGGCGGGTGCGGTCTTCGCCGACGCGTTCGAACTCGCCCTCCTGCAGCACGCGCAGGAGTTTGGCCTGCAGTTCGAGGGGGATCTCGCCGACTTCGTCGAGGAAGAGCGTGCCGCCGTCGGCGAGTTGAAAGCGCCCGGTGCGGTCTTTGACGGCGCCGGTGAACGCGCCGCGCACGTGGCCGAAGAATTCGCTTTCGAAGAGCTCGCGCGGGACGGAACCGCAGTTCACTTTAACGAGGGGTTTGCGCGCGCGCGGGCTGCGGTTGTGGATGGCGCGGGCGATGAGTTCCTTGCCGGAGCCGCTCTCACCGAGGATGAGGACATTGGCGTCTGTGGAGGCGACCAGTTCGACCTGGCGCATGGTGCGTTCGAGGGCCGGGCTCTGGCCGAGAATCTCGCCGAAGGAGCCGGATTCGAGAACTTCCTCGCGGAGGTAGTCGCGTTCGGATTCGAGTTGTCCCCGGAGGGTTTCGGCTTCCTCGTAGGCGCGGGCGTTGGCGACGGCGACGGCGGCGGCATCGGCGAGGGCGCCGATCCATTGCCAGCAGACGTCATCGGGAGGGATGCGGCGGAAGACGGCGAGGACGCCGAGGATCTGTCCGCGGAAGCAGAGGGGGCGGCCCGCGAAACCGGCGAGGCCTTCGTTGCGGACCCAGGCGGGGTCGCGGACCCACTGGCGGTCCTGGGCGAGGTCGATGATGCGGATGGGCTGGCCGGTTTTGGCGATGTGGCCGATTTTGAGATTGCCGGCGAGGTCAATGCGGTGGAAGTCGCCGGTGGTTCGGGACCAGTCGGCGTGGGGGGCGAGAGGGTGACCGGCGCTGGCCCGGAGGTGCAGGGCATCGGTGGTGGAGGCGCTGTGGAGGGAGCAGTGGGGGCAGGCGCGGTCATTTTCGAGGAGCCAGAGGCGGGCGAGAGCGACGGCGGGCTGGGAGGCGACGACGTCCATGATGGTTTTCAGCACCGCATCGAGAGAGCGCTGCCCGGCGAGGGCGACGAGGATGGGGGGAAGCTGGGCAAGGTCCATGGGGGTTGGATTCCGGAGATTTCATGAAGGGTGCTGGAAAGTTCACGATTCCGGAGATTTCGTGAGTGCGCGGATGTATTGTTTTCAATGACTTCGCTTTGGCGTGGGAAATGCACCTTGTGGTGGCGTCGCCGGAAACGGTGGCTTACAAGGAGAAAACGAAAATGTCCAGAATCCATGCAGTTCCCACCGCCGAAGCCACGGGCAAGGCGAAACAGCTTCTCGAAGGCGTACAGGCCAAACTGGGGATCACCCCGAATCTGATGCGCGGGCTGGCGAATGCGCCGGCGGCGCTCGAAGGGTATCTGAGTTTCAGCGGCGCGCTGAGCCACGGCGTACTGAACGCGAAGTTCCGGGAGCAGCTGGCGCTGACGGTGGCGCAGGCGAATTCCTGCGAATACTGCCTTGCGGCGCATACGGCGATCGGGGGGATGACCGGGCTGAGCGCGGAGGAGATTGCGAAGAGCCGGGCGGCGCATTCGGGCGATGAAAAGCAGAATGCGGGTTTGGGGTTTGCGCAGAAGCTGGTGGTGTCGCGTGGTCAGGTTTCCGATGAAGAACTGGCGGCGGTGCGCGCGGCCGGGTATTCGGAAGCGGAGATTGTGGAGGTGATCGCGCATGTGGCGCTCAATATCTTCACGAACTACTTCAATCATGTGGCGCAAACGGTGGTGGATTTCCCGGCGGTGGACGTTCGGCTTGGGACACAGAAGGCCGGGAGCGCGGCGTGATCCGCCCTCCGTTTACCGAAGAGACGGCACTGGCGAAGGTGCAGGCGGCGGAGGACGCGTGGAATACGCGGGATCCCGAGCGCGTCGCGCTCGCGTACACGCCGGATTCGGAATGGCGGAACCGGGCGGAGTTTCTGAAGGGCAGGGAAGCCATCCGGGCTTTCCTGCACCGGAAGTGGGCGAAGGAGCTCGACTACCGGCTGAAGAAGACGCTTTGGGGATTCCGGGGCAACCGGATTGCGGTGAGTTTCGAGTATGAATGGCATGACGCGGAGGGGCAGTGGTATCGGTCCTATGGCAACGAGTTGTGGGAGTTCAGTGAAGAGGGGCTGATGCAGCGGCGGCTGGCGAGTATTAATGACGCGCCAATCGAGGAGTGGGAGCGGCGGTTGCGGTGAGGGGAAGGGGGCGGTCATGTACGTTAAAGAGCTGTGGCGGTACCCGGTGAAGTCGATGGCGGGGGAGCGGGTGGAGCGGATTGTGGTGGGGAAGGAGGGGCTGGCGCGGGATCGTCAGGTGTTGGTGGGAGACGGGCGGGGGCGGATTGTTACGGCGCGGACGCATCCGGGGCTGCTGGGCCTGCGGGGAACGGTGGATGCGGAGGGTGTGGTGCGGATTTCGGGGCACCGGTGGGATTCGGCGGAGGCGCTGGAGTTGGTGAAAGCGGCGGCCGGCGGGGACGCGCGGCTGCTGGCGTATGCGGGGGCCGCGCGGTTTGATGTGCTGCCGCTGCTGGTGGCAACGGATGGCGCGATTGCTCACATGGGCTTCGATGGCCGACGCCTGCGTCCGAACCTTGTGGTGGGGGGCGTGGAGGGGCTGGCGGAACGGGAGTGGGAAGGCCGCCCGTTGCAGGCAGGGGAGGCGTTGTTGTTGCCGGAACAGTTGCGCGGCCGGTGCGTGATGACGACGTATGATCCGGATACGCCGCGGCAGGATTTGACCGTGCTGCGGAGGATTGTGAAGGAACTGGGGGGCACGATGGGGCTGGATACGTCCGTGATTCGCGGGGGTGTGATTCGGGTGGGAGATGCGGTGGAATTACGGGGGTGAGGTGCGGAAACAAAACGCACTGCAAATGTTAGGTTGCTGAAAATAAACACCTTACATTTCGAGCCCCCTGGAATGTGTGGTATTAATAAAATCAGATAGCCTTATGACTCCGAATCTGACCGACCCGCGAGCGATCGCCGATGCGGCCAACAAAATCTACGAGGAGCGCTACAAGGCCGATTATGAAGCTCGTTTTCCCGGCAAGTATGCCGCGATCAATATAGCGGACCAATCGGCCACGGTGGGGGAGACTTCTTCGTCGACTCTGAGTCAGGCGCGCCAGAATCATCCGGGTGGATTATTCCACCTGATCCGGATTGGTCATGCCGGTACCTTTGATGTGGGCTTCTCCCATCGGTATGTCCATTCTTCTCGGGTATATTGATTCGAACGGGCATCCGAATCTGACGATTCGTGTTTCCGGCGCACATCCTTCCGCAGCTGTGGTTGTGGAAGCGACCATCGACACCGGCTTTACCGACTTCCTGATGTTGCCTCTTGTTCATGCGCTGCCGCTGGGGTTGCCTCTTTATGGCACGGTGGATTACACGCTGGCGGACGGTTCGAAAATCACGAACTTCGTCGCGGAAGGCACGGTGACGGTGCTGCCGCCGAATGGCAGGGCACAGGAGCCGGAGCCGCTGCACCGGGTGCAGCGCGTGACCGGCGCGGTGGTGCTGGGCGGCGACAGTGCTTTGCTCGGCATGGAGTTTATCCGGGGCCTCAACAAGTTGCTGATGGTGGGGAAAACGGTGGTGCTGATCGACAATTCACTGGTGGATGAGGCATTACTGGCCGCGGTGAAGAACCCGGAAGAATAGGTGTTTGCCCAGGCGCGGAGCGGCGAGACGGACTCCGGTGACCGTATACCTTCCGCTTTCCCCCCTCATCCACTACAATGAACGTTTTATGCCTGTGTTCCGCATTCACCGGATGAAGGATCTGCCGCGTCAGCAGTTTCGGTGGGCGCCGCATGTTTCCGGAGCGGCGAATGTGAAGCCGAAGGACTACGAAGTTTCGGATGAGATAGCGGCGGAGAATGAGTATGCCGCCTGGGCGCTGCTTCGGAACTCGGAGCGGCCGCTTGGTGTGGGTGATCTGCTGGAACTGCCTACCGGACAGTTACGCATCTGCAAGTACGTCGGCTTTGAAGAAGCGCGCTGGATTCTGCCGGAAGGCGCTGTGGCGGCTTCTGAAACGAACCAGACACCTGTGGTCCATGTCCCCCCGTCCGGAGCGGTCGAAATGCCGACCGTGCAGGCCTAAATCAGGAGATCCCTATGCGCGCCAGGCTCGGCGACGATATCGATGATTTTTGTGTGAAATGCAAGCGCGTGATGAACCACGCGGTGGTGTCGCTGGTGAATGATGAACCGGCGAAGGTCCGGTGCCGGACCTGCCACAGCGATCATGATTACCGGCATGAACAGCCGCCGCCACCGAAAGTGGATCCGCGAAAAGCGGCGCTGTTTAATCAGGTGCTGGAGAATGTCACGGGCGGGGTTCCGGGGACGGAAGGCCCCGCGGAAGACAAAGTGACGGCGGCGGAAGAGGAAACCGCGTAGGGTGGTGAGAGTTCTGCTTCCCATCACGGCGTTTTGTCTGCTGCTGGCGGGATGCGGCGGCGCGCCCGCGCCGGAAGCCGCGAAGAAGGAAGCCGCGCCCTCCTCTGTCTCCGCGCCCGCGCCCGTGGTGGATCACAGCGCCGTGCTGCCGCAGAAGGGGCTGGTGGGTTCCCGCATTGTTCCCGATCACATTCTGGATATTGCGAAGCTTCCCGGCGGTGTGCTGGGCGAGTACGAAGTGAAGGGGAAGAAGTATCAGATCTTCATTGTGGATGCGGCGACGAATCAGAAGTCGGCCTTCCTGCTGTTCGATCTGAAGGCGACGCTGCAGAGCCCGGAGTATCTGGCTTACATGGGCGGGTACGCGGGGTCTGACGGGAAACGCGAGATTTATGCGTTTGCGAAGAAGCAGTATCTGGCGGGTGTGGTGGGCCTGAAGAAAGCGGATGCGGACCCGATTGCCATTGAGCTTGCCGGGCACTTGAACTAAGGCCTCAGAACCAGCGCTTTCTTATAACTTTCTAACGAACTTTCAAGGCTTCTTTTACGGCCCCGCCACTAGTCTGAGAGCATTGACACCTCTCAGGCCTGGCGATCAGCTCGACCAGTTCACCATTCATGAACAGATAGCAGTTGGCGGCATGGCCACGATTTTCCGGGCGATCGATACGGAAAGCGGCGAGCTTGTGGCACTGAAAATCCCCCATCCGGAAGTGGAATGCGATCCGGTATTCTTTGAGCGTTTTGAACGTGAGGCGCGGCTGGGCCGTGATCTGGATCATCCGGGCGTGGCGCGGGTGCTGCCGGCGGGACGGAGCCAGCGCGTCTACTTCGCCGCTCAGTGGGTGGAAGGGCGGACGCTGCGGGAACTTCTCGATGCGGGCGCGCTGAGCGAGCGGGAGGCGGTCCGGATTGCGCTGGATCTTTGCGAGACGCTGGAATACCTGCATCACAACGGCGTGGCGCACCGGGACCTGAAGCCGGAGAACATTCTGGTGGATGCGCGGGGTGATACGCGTCTGATCGACTTTGGTCTGGCGAGCCGGGCTGGCGCGCGGCGCATCACGTTCGGGAAGTTCTCGAAGATCATGGGCTCGGCGGATTACATTTCGCCGGAGCAACTGCGGGGGCGGCGCGGGGATGCGCGCAGCGATCTTTATGCGCTGGGCGTGATCCTGTGCGAGATGTTGAGCGGACGGGTTCCGTTTGAGGGCGTGAACCCGTTTGTGGCGATGAATCAGCGGCTGGTGCTGGAACCGGATTTGTCCGGTGTTCCTGAGCAGTTCCATGCTTTGCTGCGCTGCGCACTGCAGCGGGAACCGGCGCGGCGGTATGTTTCGGTGACGGAGTTTGCGGAGGACCTGCGGCATCCAACGCGGTCTGAAAATGCCGCGCGGACGCTGCTGCCGCCGGAACCAGGGAAGCCGTTCTTCCTGTCGCTGGCCGTGATTCCGGCGGTGATACTGGTGCTGCTGATCTGGGTGGCGAGGAATCAGTAGCCCGCGGGGCGCCTACTTCAAAGCCTGCTGGATGGCGGCGGCGGCGACGGGTGCGAGCAGTTCGTAGCCTTTTTCGTTGGGGTGCAGGCCGTCCTTTGAAAGACCTTCGCGCAGCATGCCTTTGTCGTCGACGACGGCGCTGAAGTAGTCGGCATAGACGGAGTGGGTTTTGGCGGCGTAGGTTTTCAGCCAGGCGTTGAGCTTCAGGATGTCACTGGGCGGGCGACCGTCCGTCATTTTGCGGGGGCCGTAGTCGCTGACGGGGGTGACGGCGCAGAGAATCACTTTGATTCCATGCTGCTGGGCGAGTTCGGTCATGGCCTGAAAGTTCTCTTCCACCATCTCGATGGTTTCGGGGCCGGTGTTGCGGGCGATGTCATTGGTGCCGGCGTAGATAAGCACGGCTGCGGGCTTCAGATTGATGACGTCTTCAAACCAGCGGACGAGCATCTGGGGGGTGGTCTGGCCACTGATGCCGCGATTGACGTAAGGCTTGCCGGGGAAGTACTGGGAGAGCTTCCAGCCGTCGGTAATGGAATCGCCCATGAAGACGACGCGGCCGGGTTCGGCGGGCTGCGCTTTGAGCTTTTCGTTATCGGCGTGATAGCGGCCGAGCTGGTTCCAGTCAAGCAGGGCGTTGGCCAGATTCTGGGCGGTGGAGGCGAGGCAGCAACCGGCGCGGGCGGGGTTGTACTCCTCGACGAGCTGGGCACTTGCAAAAGCGGGCAATAAAAGCGCGGTGGCGAGCAGGACTCGGCAGGAAAGCATATGGATCGGATTATATACGCCCCTGTTAGAGTACGGTTTGGGTTTCGCTGAATTCTACCTGCCGCGCTTTCTGCTGGCAATTCCGCCGGTGTTCGCGTTTCTCTGGGCGCTGCGGGTGCTGGATACGTTCCGGCTGGTGAAGCCGCGGCGCGTGATTCATGCGATCGGGTACGGCTGCGGGGCGGCGCTGCTGTGCTTTCTGCTGGATTCGGCCATCTTCCGGATGTCGCCCGAGAATGCGGATCTGCATGCAAAGACGGCCGGGCCGGTGATTGAAGAGATCTGCACGGCGCTGTATGTGTTCTGGCTGGTGCGGACGGCGCGGGTGGGCTTTATGGTGGACGCCGCGATCTGCGGTTTCGCGGTGGGCGCGGGCTTCGCTCTGATTGAGAATCTCTACTACATGGAAGTGCTGGGATCGAGTTCGCTGGCGGTGTGGACGCTGCGGGGTTTCGGCACGGCGATTATGCATGGCGGTACGACGGCGATTGTCGGCATTGTGACCGCGCGGGTGCCGGCGCGGTCCGGCAACTATCAGGCGATCCGGTTTACGGCTGGTCTGGCGCTGGCGATCGGGATTCATATCGGGTGGAATATCGGGCTGATGACGCCGCTTGAATCGAGCGTGGCGGTGCTGGTGGGGCTGCCGGTACTGTTTGGCGCGATCTTCGTTCGCAGCGAGCAGGCGCTGCACCGGTGGATGGGGGACCGGCTGGATCATGACCTGGAAATGCTGCACATTATCCGGACGGGGGAATATACGGAGAGCCGGACGAGCGAGTATCTGCGGACTCTGGAGCAGGCTTTTCCGCCGGACGAATGGCGGGACATGGTGCGGATTCTGGAAATTTCGGCGGCGTTGAGCGGAGCGGCGAAGGGCAATTTATTGCGTGTGGCGGCGGGGATGCCGCCGGCGCGGGATCCGGAAGCGGAGGCTCTGCTGCGAGAGATGCGGGTGCTGCGGAAGCGGGTGGGGAAGTCGGCGATGCGGGCGATGACGCCATTGCTCACGCATTCGAGCCATGACCTCTGGGAGTTGAATCAGCTGCGTTCTTAACGGCGCAGGAACGCTAACGGCACAGGAACGCTAACGGCACAGGAGGATCTCTTCGAGCGGCTTCTTCGTGATAGCGGGAACCACGGCGTCCGCGACGGGGTAGCCGACGGGGATGAGCAGAAAGGGCCGTTCGTTGCGGGGCCGTTCGAGGATTTCGGTGAGGAAGCCCATGGGGCTGGGCGTGTGGGTCAGGGTGGCGAGACCGCTCAGGTGGAGCGCGGCAAGAAGGAAGCCGGCGGCGATTCCGGCGGATTCCTGGACGTAGTAATGCTTGATTTTGCGGTCGCCATCGAGGCCGTAATCGAGCCGAAAGACGACGATCAGGCAGGGAGCGGTTTCGAGGAATGGCTTTTCCCAACTGGTGCCGAGCGGGGCGAGGGCATCGAGCCAGTCCGGCGGCATGCGGTGTTGATAGCTTTCGTGTTCTTCTGCTTCGGCGGCCAGGCGGATCCGGCGTTTGAGGTCGGCATCCTGCACGACGACGAAACGCCAGGGCTGCTGGTTTGCGCCGCTGGGGGCGGAACCAGCGAGGCGAATGGCGTTTTCGATGAGTTCGAAGGGGACGGGCTCGGGAGAGAAATCGCGCACGGTGCGGCGGGTTCGCATCTTCCGGAGGAGTTCGCGGGAGGCGGCGAGGGCTTCGTCGGCGGGAAGGCGGTGGAATTCGAGGGGGACGGGCTGGTAGGTCATGTGTTCTTTTCACTATCAAGCCAGTTCATCTGGTCCGCGCCGTAGCGGGTTCCGGAGACAGGGGGCACAGTGGATTCGATCTCGGCAAGGTCGGCCGGCGTGAGGCGGAGTTGCAGGGCTCCGAGGGTTTCGTGGAACTGGTCGCGACGGCGCGCGCCGAGAATGGGGATGATGTCCTCACCGCGGGAGAGGACCCAGGCGATTGCGATCTGCGGGGCGGTGGCGTTGTGTTTGGCGGCGATGTCGCGAAGGGCGGCGACGACGTGCTGGTTGGATTCGAGATTCGGCCCGGCGAAGCGCGGGAAGTGCCCGCGGAAGTCTTTGGGCGAAGAGGGGCGCGCGCCGCTGAGCAGGCCACGGGATAGCACGCCGTAGGCGGTGACGCCGATGCCAAGTTCGCGCACGACAGGAAGAATAGCGGCTTCGATGCCGCGCGTGACGAGCGAGTATTCGATCTGGAGGGCGGCGATGGGGTGGACGGCTGCGGCTTTGCGGATATTGGCGGGGCCCGCTTCGGAGAGGCCAATGTGGCGAACCCAGCCGGCTTTGACGAGATCGGCGATGGCGCCGATGGTGTCTTCGATGGGGCAGGAGGGGTCGATGCGGCAGGGCTGGTAGAGATCGACGTAGTCGGTATTGAGGCGGCGGAGGGTGTAGGCGAGGAAGTTTTTGAGGGCGGCGGGGCGGAGGTCGAAGCCGCCCCAGGCGTTGTCCGGACCGCGGAGCGCACCGAACTTTACGGCGATGAAGGCCTGGTGGCGACGGTCGCGGAGAGCGCGGCCGATGAGCATTTCGTTGTGGCCCATGCCGTAGAAGTCGCCGGTATCGAGAAGGTTAACGCCGGCATCGAGGGCGGCGTGAATGGTGGCGATGCTTTCGTTTTCATCGGCGGGGCCGTAGAAGTCGGACATGCCCATGCAGCCAAGGCCGAGGGCGGGGACGACGGGACCGTTGCGGCCCAGGTTTTTTGTTCTCATGCGGAATTTTCCACTCAAGGTCATGGTACCCGCTACAATGGGATCAGAACGAATTCGTAATTTCTTCGTCATCCCGCCTGCGGTTCGCACAATTACCCAATGACGTGTCGCATGTGTTACACTGGCGTTGATACAAACGAGTAAAGAGAAGAACAGGAGTAGTAACCCTTAAGATGGCATTGGCGGGAGAAGCAAAACGGCTGGTAGTCACTCGGAACCAGACCCACAAGTCCGACACCGGGTCGCCGGAAGTCCAGATCGCACTGTTGACCACGCGTATCGCGGAACTCACAGAGCACTTCAAGACACACAAAAAAGATCATTCCTCGCGGCGGGGTCTGTTGATCCTGGTTGCGAAGCGCAGAAGGTTGCTGACTTATCTCAAGAACAGCGGCCCCGAGCGCTATAAGAGCGTTCTGGCGAAGCTTTCCATCCGCCACTAATAGTTCCAGGGTCCATAACTCAAGCAGTGGAATTCCAACACGCGCCTGTGTGTTCGGTTTCGTTGAAGGTACATATGTTGCCGACGAGCCGAATCGCCACAATCCGGGCTGCGAATACATGGCCTGCAGATTCCTGCAGGCCATATCCCTCCTTTCTTTTCCCCACCTCGAAAAATCAGACGCCGGTTTTGCCGGCAGACAAGGAACTCCAGGGAACGTAACCTGGTTTTAAATCATGAATATACATACTTTTGAAGTCGAACTTGACGGTAAGAAGCTGACGCTTGAAACCGGCAAAATCGCAAAACAGGCCGGCGGCTCCGTCGTCGTCCGGATGGGTGAATCGGTTGTTCTTGTGACGGCCTGCGCCGCACCCAAGCCGAAGCCGAATCAGGGCTTTTTCCCCCTGACCTGCGACTATCGCGAATACACGTATGCGGCGGGTAAGATTCCCGGCGGATACATTAAGCGCGAAGGGCGTCCTTCTGAGAAGGAAGTGCTCACCAGCCGCATGATCGACCGCCCGATGCGGCCGCTCTTCCCGGAAGGATACCTGAACGAGACCCAGATCATCGCGATGGTGCTTTCGGCTGACCCCGAGACCGACCCCGGCGTACTCGGCATTATCGGCGCCGGCGCTGCTCTGGCCATTTCCGACATCCCGTTCCACCACCTTGTCAGTGCGGTTCGAGTCGGCATGGTGGATGGAAAATATATTGCCTGCCCCACGTACACGGAAGCCCGCGCTTCGAAGCTCAACATTATTGTTGCGGCTACCGAAGAAGGCATCGTGATGGTGGAAGCCGGCGCGCAGGTGGCTTCTGAAGAAGAAGTGCTGGGCGCTCTGGAACACGGTCTGGCGAGCTGCAAGAAGATCACCGCTGTTCTGCAGCAGCTGGTGAAGGCAGCCGGCAAGACCAAGAAGGTCTTCACGGCTCCGGCAGTGAATGCCGAACTGGCCGCCGCGATCGACGCGAAGTTCCGTGTGGAACTCACCGACGCGATGGACACCAAGAAGTACGACAAGATCGAGAGCTACGCCCGCATCGACGCGCTGCACCAGCGCGCGGTGGACGAAGCGACCGACGAGCAGAAATCGGAATCCGGCAAGCTGTTCGACGCGTTGAAAGAAAAGATCTTCCGCGACCAGATGCTGGATGTGCGCCGCCGTCCCGACGGTCGTGGCTTCGAAGAAATCCGCGCCATCTGGGGCGAAGCGGGCGTGCTGCCCCGCACCCACGGCTCGGCTCTGTTTACCCGTGGTGAAACCCAGGCGCTGGTTACCGTCACGCTGGGTACCAAGGACGATGAACAGCGCGTGGAACTGCTCGAATCGGGCGAAAGCTTCAAGCGCTTCATGCTGCACTACAACTTCCCGCCGTTCAGCGTGGGTGAAGTCGGGTTCATGCGTGGTCCTGGCCGCCGCGAAATCGGCCATGGCGCTCTGGCGGAACGCGCGGTGAGCGCGGTAATTCCGGATGAAGCGAAGTTCCCGTACACGCTCCGCGTGGTCAGCGACATTCTCGAATCGAACGGTTCGAGCTCGATGGCGACGGTGTGCGGCGCGAGTCTCGCAATGATGGACGCTGGTGTGCCGATTTCGGCTCCGGTGGGCGGCGTGGCGATGGGTCTGGTGAAGGAAGGCGACAAGTACGCCATTCTGACGGACATCGCGGGCGCTGAAGATCATTACGGCGACATGGACTTCAAGGTGGCGGGTACCAAGGAAGGCATCACCGCCCTCCAGATGGACATCAAGGTTCCGAACGTGACCACGGAACTGATGAAGGAAGCCCTTGATCAGGCCAAGCGCGGCCGGTTGCATATTCTCGCGAAGATGGACGAAGTGATTGAGGCGTCCCGCGAAGAAATGAGCCCGTATGCGCCGCGCATCTATACGACGAAGATCCCGCAGGATAAGATCCGCGACGTGATTGGACCCGGTGGCAAGGTGATTCGCGGAATCATCGAGCAGACCGGCGTGAAGATCGACGTTGAGGACGATGGCACGATTCACGTGGCGTCGAACGATCCAGACGCGGCGAAGAAGGCGCTCAAGATCATTGGCGATCTGACGGCGACGGCGGAAGTCGGCAAGACTTATCTGGGCAAAGTGGTTCGCCTGGTGGACTTCGGGGCATTCGTGGAAATCTTCCCGGGCACCGACGGTCTGCTGCACATCAGCGAAATTGCTGAAAACCGGATCAAGGAAGTCCGCGACGAGCTGAAGGAAGGCGATCAGATCCTGGTGAAGGTGCTGGGTCTGGAAGGCAACAAGATCAAGCTCAGCCGCAAGGCAGTGTTGAAGGAACAGCGCGAAAAGCTGGCGGCCAAGAAGGATTAGTTTTCTTCCGAAACGCGGTAATGGAAAAGGGGCGGGCCGAAAGGTCCGCCCCTTTTTGCGTGTGGGGCGAGGTATTTCACGAGGGGCGGTAAAGTAAAGAATTGGTTGTATTTCCTTCCGGTCCCCCTGTTGCCGCAGCATTTCTGGCCATCCTTTGCGGGATGGGTGCGATCGCGTTGTCCCATGGCAGAAGAGGCCGGTTGCTTGTGCCGGTGAGTGGCGTGCTGCTGGCGGGCGTGGCGCTGTTCGGTCTGATTCCGGAACTGGGGGAGGCGGTCGGGTGGCTGCCGACGCTGGGGCTGGCGGCCGCCGGATACGGGTTTCTGACGTTTCTCGATCACCGGGGTTATCCGGTCTGCCCGTCGTGCTCACACGGCGAGAAGTTCACGGCTTCGCTGGTGACCGCCACCGCTTTTCACGCCTTTGTGGATGGCTGGGGTATGGCTGCGACGGCGCGGGACGGGCGCGTGGGTGTGGCGATTGCCACGGCGATTCTGATTCACAAGATCCCGGAAGGGCTGGCGCTGGGAACCATGCTGCGGGTCTCCACCTCCGGCGCGGGGATGGCGTTGCTGCTGCTGATTGTGGCGGAAGTGCCGACTATCGCGGGGGGGATCACCGGCCTGAACGGAACGCCGGGGCTTTGGGTGAACTATCCGCTGGCGGTGGCGAGCGGAACGTTTCTGTTCCTGGGCATTCACGCGGCTTCCGGCATGAGAGACGCTGCGCGAAAATAGAAGTTCCTCCTGAAAAATGTCTCTTCCTTCTGATTCTCCCTATTTGATCGACGCCTCCGGCTTTACCGGGACGGCGGAACGCGTGCTGCTGCCCGAGACGGAAGCCCAGGTCTGCGAAATGGTTCGCGAGGCCGCCGCGGCAGGCGCGTCGCTGACGATTGCGGGCGCCGGCACGGGTGTGACCGGGGGCCGTGTGCCGCAGGGTGGCTGGGTAATTTCCATGGAGCGGCTGAATTCCATTGAGATTGAAAAGGGCCATGCGGTGTGTGGCGCGGGCGTATTGCTGCAGGATCTGCAGACGGCCGCCAACGGTTCGCGGCAGTTCTATGCGCCGGATCCGACGGAGTGGGGTGCGTCGATTGGTGGCACTATCGCGACGAATGCCAGCGGGTCGCGGAGCTTTCAGTATGGCGACACGCGCCGGCACGTGCGGGCCATCCATGTGGTGCTGGCGAGCGGTGAATTGCTGGTGCTGCGACGGGGCGAGAAGCCGCCCTCCCGATTCCCGGTGATTGAGCCGCCGCAGACGACGAAGAACACGGCCGGGTATTTTCTGCGGCCGGATATGGATTACATGGACCTGTTTATCGGGTCAGAGGGCACGCTCGGGATTGTGACGCAGGCGGAGTTGCATCTGCTGCCAACGCCGTCGGAACTGTTCACGGGCGTAGTGTTTTTCGATTCCGATGAGGCGGCGCTGCGGGCGGTGGATGCGTGGCGTCCGGTAGCGGAGCTGCGGATGCTGGAATACGTGGATGAGGCCGCGCTGGCGCTGCTCCGGTCGCGTTTCAAAGAGATTCCGGCGGCGGCGAAGGGCGCGTTGCTGATTGAGCAGGAAGTCCGTCCGCATGAAGATGCGGAGGAGGCGTGGATCGAACGGCTGGAGGCTTCGGGAGCGTTGCTGGAAGACTCCTGGTTTGCGACGTCGCCGGCGGATCGCGAGCGGTTCCGGAAGTTCCGGCATGCGGTGCCGGAGGCTGTGAATGACCTGGTCCGGAAGCACGGGCTGACCAAGATGGGCTCGGATTTCGCGGTGCCGATTGCGAAAAACGGCGAGATGCTGCGGGTGTATCGGGAAACGCTGGAGAAGGAATTTCCGGGGCAGTACGTGATCTTCGGGCACATTGGGGATGCGCACCTGCATACGAACATTCTGCCGGCGAATGACGCGGAGTGGCAGCGGGCGAAGAAGTTGATGGTTGAGTTCGCCCGGGCGGCGGTGGCGATGGGCGGAACAGTTTCGGCGGAACACGGGCTGGGCAAGCGGAAGAAAGATCTGCTGCCGATTCAGTTTACGGCGGAGCAGATCGCGCTGATGCAGAGTGTGAAGCGGCGGATGGATCCGGCGGGTTTGCTGGGCCGCGGCACGCTTTTCGAGGCGTAAGCCCATGAATATTGTTGAGTTTGCGCGGATGCTGTCGGAGAGTTCCGGCTGCGAGGTTCGAGGATTTCAGAGCTTTGCGGAGCGTCCGGAAGAGAAGATCAAAATGGAGTCCATTCTGGCGGAGAATGGGACGCCGGTTGATACGGATGCTTTTATTGCGGGGGATGTGAAGCCTGCCGGCCTGGTGGTGGCGTATCTCAATCATGAGAATGGGCAGGTCAGGCTTTATGAGATGAGTGAGGAAGTTTCGGAGAACTGGAGGCATGAACGGTCCGGCAGGCGAGAGCGCGGGGGCTTATGATGCTTCCTTTATGCACAGTGACAGGTCCCCTGCGGAATGCGTTCACAAGCTTGTCGTCGCCAACCCGCAGTCTGCCGTTGCAATCAGCCTGTTATGCGACGAATGTATTGCTATTGGATGAATCGGAAATAGTCCTCAGCAAACAGACGGAAATAGTCTTGACTGGTCGGCGGTACGGTACTAGACTGCCTGTGTAGGTATATTTCCTATGTATGCGTACCAGGCATGCATTTGATTACGAAGCATATCAACATCAGGAGGATACACCCATGCAGTTTGGAACAGGCCGCGGTACTATCGTTTCCGGCATCTTGAAAACTATCGGTATCACAGCGCTTGCCGCTCTGGCATCGTCCCAGGCGTTTGCGTCACTCACCACATTCCAGGTTTACAGCGGAGCGAACTACGGCGTCTCGACTTCCGGGTGGGGATCGGTCGACAGCAGCGGTCAAATCGCGACCAGCATTCCCAGTGGCGCGACTCTGGTTTCGGCCTACCTTTACAGCGCGTACTACGGTGGAATCACTCCCACGGCGACATTGAATGGTTCCGACGTGAACTTCACGCAGAATAACCCGAATGCGACGGCCTGCTGCAGTCTGGGTTCCTCCCGGGCGGATGTAACCAGCATTGTGGCCGCGGCCTACGCGACCGCCGGCAGCCCCACGACCGCCTTTAATATCGGCATTACTGAAGGCCTGACTGACAATCAGGATGGTGAAGAACTGGTCACCGTTTATCAATATGCGACCGGCGCGAACCGCACCGTCGCTCTGCTGGATGGTTTCGCTTCGGTTACCGGCGACACCGCTACTCTCACTCTCGGCAGCCCTGTCGATGGCAGCACCGCGGCGCAATTGATGATTGGCGATAACTTCAGCTGCTGCGATCAGGCTTCATCTATCAATGTCAACGGTCAGGTGATGACGACTGTCGCCGGCAATAATGACGATTGCGTATCGGGGTTTGTCCAAAATGGCTGCCTGATCACGGTGGGAACGAACCTGAATGACGGTGGAGCGGGCAGCGACCCGTTCACGCCGGCGAGTCCCACTTACGCTCAGGATCATGAGCGCTATGATCTGACTCCGTATCTCACCGTGGGCGATACTGCGATTACTATCACCACAGCTAACGCCTCCGAGAACGACAACATTTTCTCCGCTGTCTTCGTGGTAAGTGGCGATGCCACGGTCAGCGATGGCACCGCCCCGGAGCCGGGTACCTGGTTCATGCTCGCGACTGGCCTGGCTGGTCTCGGCGTCGCGAAACTGCGTCGCCGTTAACTTCCACGCAAGCCTGGTTTTCGGACTATAACGCCGGCCCCCTCGGGGGCCGGTTTTCTTTTGATAAGAGGGTTTATGGAAGGTCATTCTTTTCGTTCGATTATTTTGTGCGGCGCTGCTCTGTTGCTTGCGGGCCGACCCGCCGACGCCGGTCAAATCCGCCTTCTCGCCCCAAAAGTGCCTGGTAACGCCCCCGCCGCCCTGCATTCGCGGAACGGGTTCGGATTCCTGCACAACGGGAAGCTGCCGGAGGCCGAAAAGGAGTTTCAGGCTTCTCTCAGCGCGGATCCGAAGCGCGTGGATGCCCTGATTGGTCTGGCCGAAGTGGCGCGTGAACGCAAACAGGTTTCCCAGGAGGAAGCCTGGTTGAAAAAAGCCCTTGCCGTGGATGGTGGCACGGCCCTCGGTTATCGTGCCTGGGCGCATTATCAAGCCGCCTCTTTCCGGTTGCCGGAAGCGGAAACTGCGTTCCGCAAAGCGGCGGCCATGGAGCCCTCTTCGCCGGATGCCCTGCTGGAACTGGGTGACTTGTATCTGGTGGCGGGAAAACCTGCGATGGCAGTCAAGGCCTACGCTGACGCGGTGAAGCGCAGCCCGGCGTCGTTTGATGCTCATATGGCTCATGGCGCAGCTCTGGCGGGAGAGAACCAGTTTGAACCGGCCATCGCGGAATACCGGGAGGCGGCCCGCCTGGCACCTTCCAGCGCTGCGCCGCTTCATTCGATTGGCCTGGCTTATAGCGCCTCCGGTCAGCGGGACAAGGCGATTGAAGCCTTCGGTGCGGCGATCCGGGTCAACGGCCGCTTCGAGCTTGCGTGGATTTCGCGCGGGGATGCCTGGGAAGCGAAGGGCGATGCCGCGAAGGCTCTGGCGGACTACAATCAGGCGCTGACACTGAATCCAAAAGCCGGCATTGTCAAGTTCAAGATCGGTTTGGTTTACCTTGTTTCCGGCCGGCAGGAGGAGGCGCGGCGTGCCTTTACCGAAGCGGTCCAGCTGGATCCGGGTAATGCCGATGCGTGGAACAACCTGGCGTGGATAGCCGCTGAAAAGAGGACGGATCTGGATCATGCCCTTGAGTGGGCGCGGAAGGCCGTCCAGATTGGTTCGGGGAACCCCCGGTTTATCGATACGCTCTGCTGGGTGTACCGAGCCCGCCGCGAACTCGATCTGGCTGCTCAGACCGTCGAGAAGTTCCCGGGGTATGACCGTTCGCCAGAGCTTCTTTATCACCTTGCGCTGGTGGATTCCGAGCGCGGGAGAAAGCCGGAGGCGATCGCCGCGCTGAATAAATCGCTGCGCCTGGGGGACTTCCCAGAGCTTGCGGACGCCAGGAAGCTCCTGGCGACGCTCCGGTAAATGTTGACTTAACTGGCTGGCGAAATGAGCGAGGAAGCTTGCTGGAGTTTGGCGGAACATGCCGCGACGTAGCTGAAAGAACGGGTCAGGCAGGGCACGCCAGCGTGCCCTGCCTGAACTGCCCGACTAACGGATTGCGACGTTCACTGCGTTGGAGTTAAAGAAACCCATCTGCAGTTGCAGTTTGGCGGCACCGCTGGCGACGCCCGCCGGGACCGTCGCGGTGACCTGATAAAGGCCCGCGAAGCCCGGTACCGCGATGGAGGAGGAGACAGGGGCGCTGACGCCGCCGATCTTTACCGACACCGGAGCCGCGGTGGTGAAGGCGGGAGACGGCGGGACGAGCTGGCCTGTGGTGAGTGCCGGGTTCGTGAGGCCGAGTCCGGTGGCGTAGATCAGCAGGGTGTCGCCGGCGGCGGCCGGGTTGGCCGGACGAATCAGGGTGTTGTCACTGGCGCGGAAGACGATAGCTCCGACGTTATCGGCAAAGATAACGGGGGCCACTGCGCCGCCCGCGACGCCGACGACGGCGGAGGAGCCATTGGTTCCGGTGACGATGATCGGCTGGCCGACGGTGGTGATATCCACCGGCGCCTGCGCGTTGATCTGGCCGGGGCCCACGTAGAGCAGCGGGGCCGACTTGCCCCCTACCGTGACGCTGACTCCGTTCAGAGTGGTGGGGAGCGCGGTGTTGCCGTTAAAGCCCGCAGTGCTCCCGGGCACCTTGCCGAGGTTCGTGCCGAAGAGGGAGAACAGGCTGCCCGGGGCGATCATCTGCTGGGTTGGGTCGAGCACCGCCGCTTCCACATAGGTGACTTTCGGAGCGGTGGTGACGGGCTGGCCCAGCTGCGCGCGGACCAGTCCGCCCGGGCTGTCGACGGAGTGGATATTCCAGTAGTGATTCTCGGGATTGATCAGCAGGTCGTTGAGCGAAGTGAGCGCCTGGCCGGGGGCGACGGTGACCATCCGGAAGATATTGCCGGTACCGTCATTCAGCAGAATGGGTGAGTTCTTCAGAGCCGAATCGATGGTGACGCCGCCATTGGCGCCCGCGGCGCCATCATGCATGTGCATGGCGGAGACGGAGGTGCCGGAGGGAAAGGCTGTGTTGGCATCGAAGACCACCACGCCGGCGGCTGCGGAAGCATCGGGATTCCGAATCGAGAAGACCTGCATGTTGCCGGCGGCTGTGGCGGTGGAGGTGGTGTTGGACGGCACTTCCTGGGTGGGGTTGAGGCCCACCTGAAAATCGGTGCGGTCTGTGAAGAGCAGCTGCCCACGAATGGCGCCGCCGCCTTTGAGAGCGGTGTGGGCGTTCATGTAGGCGGCGCTGCCATTGGAGACGAGGGCATTCAGACTATCGATGACGCCCGCTTTGGCCAGATTTGCTTCGGCTTCGAAGTGCAGGGTGCCGCTGCCGCCCGCCGGAACCGGCAGGGGGCCCTTGAGGCCGCTGTCGATGGTAACCGGGCCGTTCACGCCGGTGGGGCCGAGGTGGATGTGCATCGCGGTGAACATCGTGTCATCCGGGAAACCGCTGTATTTCACATCAAAGATCACGTACGCCGAGGTGATAGCTCCCGTTGTATTGCGGGTGATGAGTGCGATGGCCGCGCCGGTTCCGGACCAGGTGGCGCCGGTGATGGGCGGATTTTCATTTTCGGGACGCATCTGGGACATGCGCACGACGACGTCCGCCTTCTGCAACTGAGCGCGCATGGCGCCGCCGGGGAAATCCGTGGTGTGCACGTTGAAGTAGTACTGGCTGGGATTGGCGACGATTCCCTTTACCGTGTCGAGAGTGACCGAAGCGGAAGGGAACTGGGTCTGGATGGGCGGAAGCGCGCCGACGCCGGTGGGGTCCACCGTTCTTGCAATACCGAAGCCCAGGACAACCGGCCCGTTGGCACCGGCCGCGCCGCTGTGAATGTGCATGGCGGTGATGGTGGCCGCGCCGCCGAGGCTGTAGTTGACATAGGCGTCCGCGCTGCCGGACGTGATATTGCCGGAGGCGTCGCGAACGACGTGAAGCCAGATTGTCGCAGTGCCGGAGGTGTTCGCTGTGACAGCCGGGACCTCATTGGCGCCGGAAAGAATCGCCCGGTAGGCAATGGTTTCGACTGTCTGCGCCGACAGGCTGGTCAGGAATGCGCCGGCGAGCAGTGCCAGCGATCGTACGGTTCCGATTGTTTTCATACTTCTCCCCTTTTTGGTGCAGCTCATAGTTCATCACAAACAGCCGCCTTGTGAATGAAAGAGACGCACCAATTCAGCACATTGGACAACTGCGCCGGGTGCGAGGGAACAAAATATTACGTTTTGGGCGGATTATCGCTCGCCCCATTTGAGCTTTTGCCGAAGGACGTCGAAGAATGTCTTATGCGGCGTGCGGACGAGGAGAATGTCAAAGTCCGAAACCACACAATCGACCAGATCTCCGACTTCGAGCGGGCTGCCGATCTGGCCGTCGACAGTGAGGAAGGCTTCCTCTTCGCGAGCCTTATTGACAACGCGGACACCCATCTCCGCCGGGATGATGAGAGGCCGGTTGGTGAGGGTGTGGGGGCATATGGGGGTGAGGCAGAGCGCGTTGACGGTGGGATAGATGATGGGTCCGCCAGCCGCCAGGGAGTAGGCTGTGGAGCCGGTGGGCGTGGAGATGATCAGACCATCGGCCTTGTATTCCGAGATAAAGCTGTCACCAATCCAGGCTTCGAGGTCGACGATGCGGGCGATGGAGGATTTGGCGATCACGACGTCATTGAGCGCCTGGTATTCCGCCACCAGAACACCCTCCCGGATGAGGGAAACCTTGAGCATTTTACGGCGGGTTACCTGCGGGGAGCCATGGAGGGCGCGCTCGAGTTCGGGGAAAAAATCATCGATAGTGATGGCGGTGAGGAAGCCGAGTCCGCCGAGATTGACGGCGAGGATGGGGATGGCGCGGTTGCCGACGGCGCGGGCGGCGGAAAGCAGGGTGCCGTCGCCGCCGAGCACGATGGCGAGGTCACAGCCTTCGGGAACATGGTGGCGGTCCAGACCGACCAGCATGCCGGCGTAGTGCGCGGTCTCACTGTCAAACCGGGCTTCCACGCCGCGCTGGGCGAGCCAGGCAAGCAGCTCCGGGACCAGGCGTACAGCGTGGGGCGCGCCGGGTTTGGAAAATATCGCGACCTTCCGCACGTTAAGTTTTTCGAGCATAAAGAAGGAATTCCTTGTTACCTTCGGCTCCCGTGATGGGGCTTTCCATAATATCCCCTGTGAGGCCGAATTCAGCGGCGCAGGCGCGAAGTTTTTCGCAGGCTTCCTGATGCAGGGCAGGGTCGCGGACGATGCCGCCCTTGCCGACCTGGCCGCGGCCGACTTCGAACTGGGGTTTGACGAGGAGCACGATCTGCCCGGTGTCGGGTTTCAGAACGCGGACCATGGCGGGGAGGATCAGAGTGGCGGAGATGAAGCTGACGTCGCAGACGGCGAGGTCGACGGGTTCGCCGAGGTCGGCCAGTTCGACGTAGCGGGCGTTGACGCCCTCGCGAACCACCACGCGGGGGTCGTTGCGGAGTTTCCAGTCGAGTTGGCCGGTACCGACGTCGATGGAATGGACGCGGACGGCTCCGGCCTGGAGCAGGCAATCGGTGAAGCCGCCGGTGGAGGAGCCGAAATCGGCGCAGACAAAACCGGTGACAGCGATGTTGAAACGGGCGAGCGCGCCTTCGAGCTTGAGGCCGCCGCGGCTGGCGTAGCGTAGTTTTGTGAGCACTTCCACGCGGTCGGTTTCGCTGGCCGTCTGGCTGGATTTGTTCGCCTTCTGGCCGTTGAGCAGAACCTCCCCCGCCATGATGAGGGCCTGGGCTTTTTCGCGCGTTTCGACGAGGCCGTGCCCGACCATCCAAAGATCGAGCCGCAGTTTCGCCATTTGCTAAGACTTCCGGTAGACGATCAGATCGGCGATCTCATGCAGGCGCACGGCACGGTCGCCAAAGATTTCGAGGGCTTCGTGGGCCATGCGGCATTGATCCTTCGCCATGGTGCGTGAGACTTCGAGGCCGTAAACCGCCGGGAAGGTAATTTTGCCCTGGGCCACGTCCTTGCCTGCCGTCTTGCCGAGCGCGGCGGAGGATTCTTCAATGTCGAGAATGTCATCGACAATCTGAAACGCGAGGCCCACATGTTCGCCGTAAGCGGACATCGCTTTGAGCCGGGTTGTGTCCGCGCCCGCCGCGATTGCGCCCATACGGACGCTGGCGCGGAGCAGGGCTCCGGTCTTGGCGCGGTGGATCCGGTCGAGCAGTTCGGCAGTGGGGGGCTGGCGTTCGCCTTCGATATCGGTCACCTGTCCGCCGATCATACCTTCCACGGTGCCGGAGGCGAAGGAAAGTTCCTCAATCAGGGCAACTTTGCGGATTGCGTCCAGGCCGCTGATCCGGGTGAGCGTCTGGATGGCGAGCGTGAACAGAGCGTCGCCCGCCAGGATAGCCATCGCGTCGCCGAAGACCTTGTGATTGGTGAGTTTGCCGCGACGGTAATCGTCGTTATCGAGGGCCGGAAGGTCGTCGTGAATCAGCGAATAGGTGTGGATCATTTCGAGCGAACAGGCGGCTTCCATTGCGCCTGGAGCGTTGGTCGAAATGGCTTCCGCCGCCTGGAGACAGAGCACGGGCCGGATGCGTTTGCCGCCTGCGAACAGGCTGTAGCGCATGGCTCTGTGGATGGTTTCGGGCTGGGCGGATTCCGGGGGAGTGAGGGAATCCAGAGCGGCGTCGACAAGGGACACCTGTTCTTTAAGGAATTCTGCGAGGGAGATCATTTCTCAGGCCGGAAGGGTTCGGGTTGGTAGACGCCTTCACGGCGGATCAGCATTTCGACGCGGGTTTCCGCTTCTTCCAGTTGTTTGCGGCAGGTATCGCTCAGCGTCATGCCACGGGAAAAGAGTTCCAGAGATCGATCAAGAGGGAGATCTCCGGCTTCGAGCGCGCGGACCACTTTTTCGAGTTCATCCAGACTGGCCTCGAAGGGGACGGCGTTGTCCAGAGGCGGGGTTTGCTGACCTTCGTCCATTCCTCATTATTCTATCGTGGGGGGTAAACGTGGAGGGCGTCGGTTGGTACCCGGGCAGGGTCAGCCGGGATGTCCGCATGAATCATTTGATCGGCAGTGCAAACACGACATAACCTCTGGGCAGAGCGGGTCGAAGTGAATGGGTGGACTCGCCGGGACGGCTGTGGCCTCCGCCGGGGTTAACTTCGGACGAAGCCGGGACGATCAGGTATTGACGACCGCCCGCTTCGTACATGGCCGGGATTCCTTCCGAGCCGGCCGGCAGAGTCGTAGTCCAAAGGACCTGACCCGTTTCTTCGTCGAGTGCGCGGAGTTTGCCATCACTGGCGGCGATAAAGATCAGGCCGGTTGCTGTAATAATCATGCCGTGGTGTTCGGCCATGAATGCGCCGGTCCCCGCAGCGCCCTCGGCGGTGGCCTCGGCATCCTGCCCGAGGGGCACTTTCCACTTGATAGCGCCGCTGTTCAGGTCATAGGCCACTACCTGAGACCACGGGGGACCGATCACGTAAGGTTGGTCGGGATAAAGCCCCCAGTTCGTGTAATAGCGGTCATGAGGCGCTCTCACGCCCACCGGATAGGGAGGGCCTCCCAGAGGGGTGTATTGTTTGCCGTTCCCAGCGGGAATATCGCGCCCGCTAGGTGCACCGCCGGACGCAACCACAGGCCCGCCGGTTGTGGGTCCGGCTTCTGTTGGGCTCGCTGACTCTAAACCGCTGAGATAGTCGAAGATGCCTTTGACCGATGCTTCTTCCAGTCCGGGAAATGCCGGCATTTCGCTTTTCCCGGAGCGCACTACGCCTCGGAATGAATCGAGCGTCATCCTCTTGCCGACGCCGGCCAGCGGCGGCGGTCCGGCGCCGGAACGAAGCCCGCTTGCACCGTGGCAAACCGCGCAGCGAGCGGAGTAGACTGAGGCGCCCGAATTGCCGGCGCTGGCGGGCTTTCCCAGTGGGTCTTCGAGACTCAGCTTGTAAATGGTCGGCCAGTCCTGCGTGGTGAGGTAGACCAGACCCAAAGCGGGATTGGCCGCGCCGGTACCCCAGTTCGAACCGCCGCGAGCACCCGGGAGCGCGATGGTTTCGGCAAGGCCTGGCGGTGTGAAGAGCCCTTCATTCCGCATAGCCGCGATTCGCGCTTTCCACGCGGTGCGTTCCTCAGGCGAAAGAATGTAGGGGTTCACATCGTCGGTCGTGATCTTCTGGCGCGCAAAGGGGGGCGGCGCGGTGGGGAAGGGCTGGGTCGGCGAGGCCTGCTCTCCGGGCATCAGGCTCCGTGGCACGGGGCGTTCTTCGATGGGCCAGAGCGGCTTGCCGGTCACACGGTCGAACACGTAGAGGAAGCCCTGTTTGCTCGATTCAGCGACGGCATCCACCAGCTTACCCTCATGCATTACGGTGATTAACTGCGGCGCCGCGGTGGCGTCGTAATCCCAAAGATCGTGGTGGACCATTTGAAAGTGCCACAAGCGCTTGCCGGTTCTGGCATCGAGGGCCAGCAGGCAGTTTGCGAACAGATTCGAGCCGATGCGGTCTGCTCCGTAGTAATCGTAGGTGGGCGAGCCTGTGGGGAAATAGGCGATGCCGCGCTTTTCGTCCACCGAGATCTCGCCCCAGGTGTTGGTGCCACCCGAATACCTCCACGCGTCTTTCGGCCAGGTATCGTAGCCGAATTCACCAGGATGAGGAATGGTATGAAAGCTCCACACGAGTTTGCCGGTAATGATGTTGTAGGCCCGCAAGTCGCCTGGCGGTGAGAGGTAAGCCTCGCCCGTTGTGGAGCCAAGCAGGATCAGATTTTCGAACACGCGGCCAGGCGTGTCGGTCTGAATGCGGATCATGTTTTTGGGATCGCGACCGAGGCCTTCCCGCAAATTCACCAGCCCGCGTTTGCCAAAGGTCAGGATCGATTTCCCTGTGCGCGCGTCGATCTCTTCGAGGTAGCTGTTCATGGTGAAGATCAGCCGCCGGTCCTTGCGGTTTTTGCTTTCCCAGTAGGCGATTCCGCGGGTCGAGATGCCGGATAGATTTTCGTGAATCCAGATCTCTTTGCCGGTTTCAGCGTTAAGTGCAACGAGGGAACTGTTCCGTGCAAGGACGTAGACGACGTTGTCCACAATGATCGGATTGAACAGGTAGGCGTGCCCGTCGGACACGGGATAACTCCAGGCGATTCGCAACTGGCTGACGTTCGATTTGTCGATCTGAGAGAGGGCAACGAAGTGGGAGGAATCAGCGCCGCCGCCGTAGTTCGACCAGGTTTTATGGTCCTGTTGTCCTGAGGCGAAGCGTGCCGCAGCCAGCGCTATGCAGAGAAGAGCATTCCTGGGGACTATCATTT
Organism: uncultured Acidobacteriia bacterium; assembly: GCA_903900705.1. Lineage (GTDB taxonomy): Bacteria > Acidobacteriota > Terriglobia > Bryobacterales > Bryobacteraceae > BOG-234. The sequence goes on along the minus strand of CAIUOG010000019.1, from coordinate 23,053 downwards.
CGTCGTAAAGCTCCAGACGTCGCCAACCACTACCGATCCATCCGGCATTAAGGCATCCACACGCCAATAATACGCCTTACCGCCGACTAGTTTCGGCAGCGGGAAAATATTTTCTTCCCCGCGAAATGACTTCCGCAGGGAGCGGCCGGCGAGGTCCGCCTTCGACGTCGCAAAGTACACGGTGTGGCCCGCCGCCTGATACGCAGGCTTCCACATCAGAACATCCCGATCCACCGGGACATTCTTTACCTGGTCCGGCACAATCGGCGCGCTCGCCTTTGCCTCTCTGTGTCCGGGAATCCAGTACACCAGGTCGCCGCGCTCATATGCTCCAGCGTCCGGCGCCTTGCCCACAAACGCACCGGTAAGTCCCTCCACCGCAACGCCGCTATCGACAATCGCGCGAGCCCCCGGTACCGGACGGAAATCCAGCCAGCCGGCATTCACCAGATCCCTTGCCGGATCGAAATCCCGCACATTATTGCTGAACTGCTTCAGCTTGCCCATCGGTGCGGCGAACCACCCTCCGAAGATGGAATCCGAAAGATTGTTTAGCACCGTGCTGTGGACATTCTGATTCGCGGCGGCGGACTGAATCAGAATCCCGCCTTTGACGTTGTTGTAGCCGCTGTGATGGAAGACGGTGTTGTTGACGCAGCGGTTGGCCTGATCGGGCGTGGGTTCGTCCACGCTTTTGATCATGATGCCGGGAGCGCCCAGATCCCACACAACGTTGTGGTCCACCGTGAGGCCGCTGGTTTTGTCGTCGCCACGAATCCCCATGCCGCCGCCCCAGGGCAACGGAGGAGTGCCCGAATACGCGCCGTGAACCCAGTTGTGGTGAAGGCGAGTGCCGGAACAGAATGTGTTCTGCGTATACAGGGCGGAGGTGTCCTTGTTCCCCCCGTAACAGGCCAGAAACGAATCGCGCAATTCATTCAGATAGACCTGATTGCCTTCCTGTGCCACCTGCGCCTGGATGCCGCCGCTGCGGTAGAGGGTGTTTTGCCGGACGGTAGCGCGCCCCGCCTTACCCACCATTGCCGCTGTGGCCCGACTCACCTGCAGGGGTGGATAGGTCAGCGAAGAACTGTAGCAGAAATCGTGAAAGACATTGTTTTCGACCAGGTTATCGAAGCCATTGATATACAGACCGCTCACCGCGCCCCAGGCAAAAGTGTTGTTGACTACCGCGGATTGGTCAGCCTCAATCGTGGGATAAACCGGATCCATTCCGGTGACGCCGATGTATTCGGTCCACGAACTCCGCAGAACCGCATTGTTCCGGAACACGATATGGGAAGTCTTATGATTCGGGTCCCGCCCGAATTGGAAAGCGGTTGCGAAGAATTCGATTCCCTCGATGGTGAGGAACGCGGAGTTCTCATCGGCGACAAAACCCCAGGGCCGCGTCTTGATTTCCACGACGCCCGCGGAGGGATTGCCGCCACCCGGTGCGTAAAAGTAGAGTTGCTTCTCCGCCGCATCGTAGAACCATTCGCCCGGCGCATCGAGAAACTGCCGCATGCCGAACAGGTAGTAGCGGTCATCGTTGAACAAAGGATTGCTGCCGGCTTCGTCGTGCTTCGCCAGGCTCGGGCCCAGGTCTTTGTCGTAATGAAAGACGGGCGAGCCGGCTGAGTGCTGCTTCACGGGCCGGGTAAAGGTGAAGAACTGGGGGCCAACATTCAACACGGCCTGGGCGCCGGTGACATCCTGGCGCGTCGCCGCCAGATGCCTGTCCGATATCGTTCCGTAACTGTTGCCCTGCGGGTCCACAACAGCCCATGCGTCTTTTGAGAAGAAGTTCCAGTCGCCGTTGGCGTCCCGCGGCGCGTTCGGCCAGCGTGCTTCCAGCATCGGCTTCCCGTTGAAGAATAGCTGAGCGAGTGAGTTTACATCGAGCCCCGCGACATAAACCTGTGCCTGGGCGGAAGCCTTCCATTCCAGTTTCTGCACATCGAGGCCTGAGAGGACAGGCTTCTCACCCGGATATGCGGTGAGCGTAATCGGAGCCCCCTCCCGACCCGCTTTGTTTTTTACAGACACAGCCTCGCGATAGATGCCGCCGCGAAGCACAATGGTGTCGCCCGGACCCGCCTGGGCATACGCTCGCTGTAGGGTCCGGAACGGCGCCTCCATGGTCCCCGCGGCCTGGTCGCTGCCGCTGGTCGATACGACGATTTCCGCAGCCTGCAGCGGCACGAGATTCAGGACCGCGACGAGAAAGAACTGCTTCATTCGGATCAGAACTCCAGCCGCAGAGCCATTTGCAGCTGACGGTTCGCTACGGATGTGCTGGTAATGGCGGCGTAGCCCGCATTTCCGGCGACGGCGGCCGGCAGCGCAAACTGCGGGTGATTAAGAAGATTGTAGCTTTCAGCGCGGAACTCCAGACCCATGCCTTCGCGGTAAGGGATGGGGAACCGGCGATGCAGGCTGAAGTTGACGTTGTTGCGGCCCGGCCCGCGCACGGAGTTGCGCCCCTCATTGCCGAATACATAGGTGGCGGGCGGCACGAAGCAACCTGTATTGAACCACGTGGTCACGGTCGGATTCGGGAGGCTGCCGCCGCAGATCCGGTTTGGATAGTATGCCGTGCCAGCATTCGCATTGTCGAAGTTCAGCGTCACCGTGAAAGGCGTCCCGGTCTGCACCGCGTAGATTCCGCTGACCCTCCAGTTTCCGGTGATGGCGCCGGCAAATCCCTTTTGAAGATAGCGCTTTCCCGCTCCGAACGGCAGTTGCCAGAGTCCGCCCGAGGTAAAGCGGTAAGCTACGTCGTTGTTGGAAGGCCCCTTTTGCGCCGCCCGATAGTAGTTGTTTTGTATGGTGTTGCTGGGGCAGTTGTCGCAGGCATCGAGGGAACCGTCCTGGAGGTCCAGCGACTTTCCATGGGTGAAGCTATTGATAAAGGACAGACCGTTGGAGAATCGCTTTTCGAGGCGTGCGGAGATTCCTTCGTAAGAGCTGAGGTTCCAGGGGCCGAACGCCTTGATGGGCGCCACGGTGTATTTCGCGAGCGGGCGGCGCGTCGCCACCGCACCGGGACCATTCGTCAACGGCTGATTGCCTTCAGCCTGCCCCCAGAGATCCACGCCATGGCTGCCCACGTAGGCGATCTCCCAGATCATGTTAAACGGGAGCTGTTTCTGGATGGAGAAGTTCCACTGCTGCACGTAGGCGTTGGGATGGTGTCGGTCCCAGGCGACGAGGGCGGTAGTGGATGAGGGCACCAGTACAAACTGCCCCGCTGGCGCCGCCGCGGGGCGGGCCGCGAGTGAGCCTGAACTCAGCACATATCCGGTGGAGGGATTGAGCTGGTCGCTGGTGATCGAGACGCTGCCGTAGCCATAGAATGGAGGATTGCTGGTCATGCGGCTGACGACACCGTTGCCCTGATCCTGCGCATAGAAGATGCCGAAAGAGCTGCGCACCACCAGGTCTTTCGCACGAGGAACCCGCCAAACGAAGCCCACCCGCGGGGCCACATCCCCTTTGTCCATGTTGTAAAGCGTGCGTGACTGCCCGTTCTGGCCCGCCAACAGGTATTGTCCGAACAGCGAGTCGCTCGGATTGAAGATGAAGTCGGCAATGCCATTGGATGTTTCCGTGTACGGGGAGACCAGTTCGTACCGCAGGCCGAGGTTCAGCGTAAATGAGGGCGTGAGCGCCCATTGATCCTGAACGTAAAGACCCGAGTACCAGCCCCGTTCGACGGCTCGCGCCACCGTGCCGGTGGCAACGCTGTTGGCATCGCCCAGTAACAGATCCGCAAAGCCGCTGCCGGTGCCGGACCGGCCGAGCGGATTCTGGGTGAACACCCCGGTAAAGCCCAGCGTTCCGCGCCCGTTTAGAGCGGCGAAGGTGGAGGGGCGGATAATCTGCACATCCGCCCCGAACTTGATCAGGTGCCGTCCTGCTGCTTTGGACATATTGTCGGAAATGTCCCAAACGCCCGAACTTTTATTCAGTGGAGAGTTGCCGGTTGCGCCGGATTGAGCGCCGATGCTTGCAAAGCCGCCACTCACGTTGATATTGGGAGTGCCATGCAGAATGGCGGGATCGAGCAGTCCGTTCACCAGTGGATTGAGGGGATCGATTTCGTCCTGATCGATCACGATAGTCGTCCACGAGAGCCGAAGTTCGTTGATGAGGCTGGCGCTGAAACTGCGCGTGTAGCCATAGCCTGCGCCTTCGGAACGGATGGACCGTTGGGTGGCCGCGTTGGCGGGTTGGGGCAGGGTGGCGGAAGCGTCGATCCTGGACCGGGTGAGCGAGAAACGCGCGAACATGTTGTCGTTGGATGTGATCTGAGTGTCACCTCGCACCACCACGTTCTTGTTATCGGTCAATTGGGGAATGTTGCGGATGTAGTTATTCGCCGTGCCGGCGACGTCGGGCGCGGGGTAGAAACCCGCGACTTTGGCTCCGATCAAATCGAACCGCGAGGGAGGAATGGTGTTGTTGGGGAAGAGCGTGCGCACGTAGCCGGAGCCACTCGGATTCGCCGCCAGGGTAGCGGGGTCGTAAATCGGCGTGGAGCCGAAATTGCCCTTCAGCAGCGACACGGTCGGCACAGTCGTGATCCCCGTGGTCTCGCTGCGGTTGTGAAGACCTTCATAGGCTCCGAAGATCCACGCGCGGTTCCGTTTGATCGGGGCGCCCGCGGACCCGCCCCACTGGTTCTGGACAAACAGCGCTTTCACCCCCGTATTGAAATAGCCGAAGGCATCCATGCGGTCGTTGCGCAGAAAGTCATAGGCCGAACCGTGGATCTGATTGGTACCGCTTTTGGTGACGGCGTTGATGACGGCGCCGGCGGAAGCCCCAAATTCAGCGGAGTAATTGCTGGTCTGCACCTGGAACTGACTGAGAGCGTCCAGGGGCGGACGGACCATGTCGCGCGCACGGTTATCGAGACCGCGGAGGTAGTTCACGTTTCGCCCGCCGTCAAGGAGAAACGCGTTCTGTAATCCGGAGTTGCCGTTGGCTGAGAATGTCTGGTCCCGGGAACCGGCGGAAGGGACAGTGCCCGGCAGCAGTTGCCCCAGATCGAGATAGTTTCGCCCGTTGAGCGGGAGGCCGACAATCTCGCGTTGTTCCACTACACCGCCCAGCGTGATGGATTTTTCCTCGAGTAGCGGAGCCTGACCGGAAACCGTGATTTCCGTAGTCACGTTGCCAGGCGTGAGCGTCAGATGCAGGCTGACAACATTGCCCACGCGCACTTCGACACCACGCTCAATGAGCTTTTCGAAACCCTGCGCCGTAACGGCGATGTCATAGGCTTCCGGCTGGAGCAACGCCACGGAAGCCAGCCCGGACTCGTTGGTCGTCACCGTCCTCGCCAGATTGCCGGTGGTGGCCCCCGTAACCGTGATCGACGCGTTCGGAACCGCCGCGCCACTCGCATCTTTCACCGCCACGGCAATTTCGCCGGTGGACGTCTGCGCAGACGATGCGCCGATAAACATAAGAGCAACAATGCTCGCTTTCCACAAAGACATCCTCAGCCTCTTCCCCTTATTAACCTGATCTGACCGCGTTTAGGGCTTGGGCCCCGTACGCCCGTAGGCGCCGCTCTGCGTACCTGGATCCGACTTCCGCTTCTGCTGCTCATCAAATGCTTTCCGAACCGGCTCCGGAAAGCCGGGCAGCATCGCCGCGATTTTTGCCTGGATCCTGGCGACGACGTCGGGGTTATCCGCAGCCAGGTCGTAGCTCTCATCCGGGTCTTTCGCAAGGTTGTACAGTTCCGGCCTCGGCAACAGGAAACTGTGCCGTCCACCCACGGGGGCGGCCGAATACGCGGCGGTGTTATGCCGCGCGAGATGCAGCTTCCAGTTCATCCAGCGGGCGCACTGCAGATCCCAATTGTCGAAATACAGTAATGGATCGCGCTCGATCAATGGCTTTTCGCCCCGCATCAGCGGCCAGATGTCAATCCCGTCCAGAGGCTTGGGCGGCAGCGCCGCGCCACACAGCTTCGCCACGGTCGGGAAGATGTCCAGCATTGATGCCAGTCCGTCGGAGACGCGCCCCGCCGGGATGCGGCCTTTCCAACGCGCGATGAAGGGCTCCCGCACGCCGCCTTCGAAGGTTGTATTCTTCCGGCCCCGCAGTTTACCCGGACTTCCCTGATACCAGGGTCCGTTATCACTCGAAAACATCACCAGAGTGTCCTGCTCCAGACCGTTTTTCTTCAGCGCCGCCAGCACTTCCCCGACGCTCCAGTCCAGTTCTTCCACCACATCCCCGTAAATCCCGAGCGGCGACTTGCCACGAAACCGTTCGGATGCCGCCAGCGGAATGTGCGGAAACGTGTGGGGCATATAGAGAAAAAACGGTGAGCCCTTCGACTTCTCTATGAATTTCTTCGCCTCTTCGGTGTATCGTGCGGTAAGGCTGGAAAGTTCCGCTGTCTGCTCAATGACTTCGGTGTTGCGCATGAGCGGTCGCGGCGTCATGTCGTTGCTATACGGGATACCGAAGTACTCGTCGAAGCCGCGGCGAGTAGGCAGGTACGGCTCGGGCCGGCCCAGGTGCCATTTGCCGATGCAGGTGGTCTTGTAGCCGCGGACCTTCAGAGTATTCGCGAGCGTCGTTTCGTCAAGGTTGAGACCGCCCGGATCCTGCGGCATGAAGACCGTTGGCACTCCCACGCGCGTCGGGTAACGACCCGTAAGGAGCGCCGCGCGCGACGGCGAACACACCGGATCGGCCGAACAGAAACTGGTGAAGCGCACGCCTTCCGCTGCCAGTCGGTCCAGGTTTGGAGTCGGGATCTTCGACCCGTAGACGCCGAGGTCACCGAAACCCAGGTCATCGCAAAGGATAAAAACAATGTTGGGTGCGCGGCCTGAGGCCCCGCTCAACCGGGATGCCGCTGTTACGCCGGCAATGGTCAGAAAGTCGCGTCTCGTCATTGAGGCTTCTTCGTGTTGTAGATTTCGGCCGGGAAGTCGGCCGCTGGCTGTTTAGCGGGATTTCTCTTGTTCATTTGCGCACCCTTGTCGCGCTGGAGCGGGATATTCATGCCTCCGGTTTGCTCCAGAGCGTCAAACAACTTTGATCGCATTTCCGCTGCAACGCTTGTGTAGCGGGGGTCGGAAATCAGGTTTCGGCTTTCGAGCGGGTCTTCCCGCAGGTCATATAGTTCGTCGATATCCCAGACTCCCTGGTATCGGATGAACTTGAAGCGGTCGCCGCGGAGCGCGTGCATCGTCGGTGTTTGGGGGTAATTGCGTTCCCAGTAGTATTCGTACAGCAGTTCTGTCCTCCACTCCACCGGCATTTTCCGAACCAGTGGTAACCAGCTGAGGCCATCGAGACCTGCGGGAATTGTGGCGCCGGCGGCTTCGAGCACGGTGGGCATGATGTCGAGGCCCGCGACCACTTCGGAAATCGTCCGCCCGCCGGAGAACAGTTCCGGGCACCGCGCCAGCATTGGCACGCGCATCGACTCTTCGTAGGCGGTGCGTTTGTCGATCAGGCCGTGCTCGCCGAAGGCAAACCCGTTGTCACCCATGTAGATCACAAGGGTGGAATCGAGTTCGCCGCGAGTTTTCAACTCGTCGAGTACGCGTCCCAGGCTCTCGTCCACAGACATCAGAGTTTCGGCATAGCGCTTGTAGTAATCGCCGATATCGAGCGTCGAATGATAGGGGTAGTCGACGCCGTGCCATGAGTTGCGCTGATTCCGCACCCACAGGGGGCGGTTTTGTGCCATCTCGCCTTCGGCTGGCATGGTCGGCGGATAGTTAAATCTGGCTTCGTTGTACATGCCTTCATGGCGCTTCGCGGGTTGAAAGTCGGCGTGCACAGCCTTGTGGGAGAGGTATAGAAAATAAGGCTGATCTGTGGGTAACGTGCGCAGCCAGTCGACGGCGTAGTCGGTCAGTTCGTCGGTGATGTAACCCTTTTGCGGCACCTTCCTGCCGTTGACGTTCAGGCCGTTCGGGTTGGGAAGGTAGGTTCCCTGGCCCTTGAAGCTGACCCATTGGTCGAAGCCTGGCTTCGGATCGTCAACTTCCGCACCCATGTGCCACTTTCCGAAGAATCCGGTTTTGTAGCCCGCTTTTTGCAGGTAGGACGGGAAGAAGACCGTGCCGGCGGGAATCGCGGTGTTGTTATCAACAATTCGATGCCGGTGTGCGTAGACGCCGGTCAGAATCGAAGCGCGACTGGGGCTGCACAGCGCCGTGGTGACAAATGCATTCCGGAAATGGACGCCCTCGGCTGCGAGGCGGTCCAGTTGAGGGGTTCTGAGCCAGGGTTGAGTCTTCAGGAAACCGAGAGCGTCATACCGATGATCATCGGAAAGGATGAAGATGACATTGCGGGGACGAGAATTCCGGGCCTCCGCTGTGGCGACGGCGGCTGCGGCGCCCAGTCCGGTCATCATTGTTCTTCGTGTAATGGGCGCTCTGCGCGCAGAGTCGCGCCCGGCAAGACCCTCTGTCATGGAAGTCCTGAGTGCCCGAACGTTTCGAGACTGAGTTCTGATTCTGTAACGTAACGGTCTTCCGCGCGAGGGGAATTTTCCGAAAATTCACCTGGGAAACTATCCGATTCACCTGTGAAAGCAATTCAGAAAAAAGCACTTAGCGCCCGTTGATCGAAGGGATCCGGGAGGCGATGATGCGCACGCCATGGGGTGTTACATCAACGGACTTGACCTCCAGCACGATCTCAAACCAGGGAATCGGGTCCGCAGTCGTGAGGTGGAGTAACCGCCTTAGCGCATCGAGATGCTCGCGCCGGAGAAGGAAGTCGCTCGCCGCCTCCATCGCGCCGCTGGTGGTGGCGCCCAGCAGCAGGACTTTCCCGCTGCCTCCAGGATTCGGCAGAAGCGCGATGCGGGCGTAGCTGGTCTCCAGTGATCCCTCGCGCGAGGTGAAATAGAGTTCCTGCTCCCCGGGCCCCGGAGTGCGGTTCTTCACCATCGAGTCTTTTGCCTGCGCCCCGGTGAGAATCTGGAAGTTGAGTTTTGCTTCGAAGGGCTGTGCCCACGGATTGCTCCATGGCCCGCCGAGCAGAATCATATGGTCGCGCTGAAAATCACGGGAGTTCAATTGGGTTGGATGCCGGATTTCCACTTGTCCGGCGGGCATGCTTCGGAGGAACTGGGCGGCAATGAAGGCGCTCGAGAACGTCGTGTTTCTGGTGGTGCGAACGAAACCCGCGAGTTCCTCCGGGAGTGGCGCATCGCCGAGCCGGAATCCGGACTGAAGATACCGCCCGCCCGCATAGTCATCCAGAGAAACGGTGCGGCCCGCCACGGATCGGTAGAGTTGGAGGCCTGAATCCACCATGACGACCGTCACTCGTTCGGAAGGATTGGGGAACAGGAAACTGATCAGGCCCGCCGAGGAGGCCTTCGGCGGGGCCGGACGGAACCACAGCGTCGCTGCGAAGCCCACCATCAGGGCGCCGGACAGCACCCAGGCCAGGATTTCGCGCCGATGCAGGCGCGGCTTTATCGGTTGTGGCTCCGCCAGAGACGGTTCCGGCACTGTTTCGGGCGGTTCCCGAAGACGAAACGACGGTAGGTATCCGCCCTTCGGGATCTCGACGATCCAGCGTTCAGCAGAACCTTCACCCTGATAATACTCATCCAGTTTGGCTCGAAGGTTCCGTGCGGTGACCCGGACGATGTTGTCTTCGGTGTGGTTATAACCTTCGGGACGACCGAACACCCGGCAACCGATCTGCTGCTCGGTGACCTCGTCCTGTCGACCCGTGAGCATGCACTCGAGGACATAGGCGAGAAACTCGCGCAAACGCGGCGCGCGGGCCACGATGCCGCTAACCAACAGCCTTTCCATTGCGGCGCGCTGCTCCGGCAGGACACTCGGGGCTGCTGTGGGCGGTTGGTTATCCATCGTCGGCAACCCATATTATTCCAGGCCGACTGATGGCGGGAGGAGCAGGCAGGGCCCGAACGCATGGAAGGAACGTTTGCAGTGCCAAAGTACTGGCCGTCGAAGCGATGGTATTTGACCCGGCCAGGCGGGTGTAATATGCTCAGGCCACGGTGGGCAACTGTTGAATCGCAGAGAATCTCTTCGGGCGCTGGGCGCCTTTCTGGCGGGGTCTCCGCTGCTCAGCGACCTGTTGCCGGGCCAGCAGGATGTGGTGCGGGATCACAGTCGCGTTCCGGGTTTGAAGGAACTGCTCACGGCGTTTGACTTTGAGACGGTGGCGTACGCAAAACAGCCGCGCGAGGCCTATGATTACCGGGCTTACGGGGCGGAGGGGGAGTTCACGCTGCGGCGCAATCGCGAGGCCTTCGACTGGGTGGAACTGATTCCGAAGCGGGTGTCTTCGGGCGCGATGGACACGTCGACCGAAGTGCTGGGGACGAAGATGGCGTTTCCGCTGCTGGTTTCGCCTACGGCGGGGCATGGCGAGATTCATCCGGAGGGGGAACTGGCGACGCACAAGGGGGCTTCAGCGGCTTCCGGCACGCCGATGATTCTCAGTAACAACACCAGTTTTCCGTTCGACAAAGTGGCGGCGGCGGCGCCGGGTCCCATGTGGGTGCAACTGTATCCAAAGCAGCAACTGGATGCCAACCGAACCTATCTTGAAGCCGCGCAGATGAATGGCGCGAGGGCCGTTGTGGTCACGGTGGATCAGCAGGTTTCTTACTATGAACGCGCGCTGCATGACCGGAATCTGAATCCGGGGCGGGGCGGTGGCTTCCGGAGCGCGGCCGGCCGTGTTTCGACTAACTCGAATCCTTATCGGGTGGGCGATAACCGGCTTTGGTATGAATGGAAGTTCTTTGATGAGATCCGGCCGTTTGTGAAAGTGCCGCTCATCGCGAAGGGCATTGTGACGCCGGAAGACGCGAAGCTTTGCCTGGAACATGGCGTGGACTGCGTCTATGTTTCGAATCACGGCGGGCGGTCACTCGATTACGGGCCTGCGACGCTCGAAGTGCTGCCGGAGATTGTGGATGCCGTGGGCGGGAAGGCGCCGGTGATCTTCGACAGCGGCATCCGGCGCGGGACGGACATTCTGAAGGCTCTGGCGCTGGGGGCTAATGCCGTTTGTCTGGGGCGCGTGCCGCTGTGGGGACTGGGTTCCTTCGGCGCGGCTGGCGTGCAAAGGGTGCTGGAGATTCTGCAGGCGGAATTGGTTCAGGCGATGCGGTACACGGGCCGGACGAACCTTGCGTCGATCGACCGCAGGATGCTGTTGACGAATTTTCCCTGAAGATCAAACAGATGCCGCAATTGATGAGTGAAGCGCCGGGGCGGATCACGCCGCTTGAAGAACTCGTGAGTGCGTTCGAGTTCGAGGTGATGGCCAAACGGAAGCTCGACAGTCTGACGCATGCGCTGGTGCAGGCCGCGTCGCGAAAGCCGTTTGAGCGGATCACGCTGCGTCCGCGCGTGATGGTGAACACGACGAAGCTCGATCTGACGCTGGAGCTTTTCGGGCAGCGGCATTTTGCGCCGATTCTGATCGGGCCGGTTTCGGAGCTGAAGCGGTTCCATCCGGAGCGCGAACTTGCCATGGCGCGCGGCGCGGCGGCGGCGAAGGCGCTGCTGGTGGTTTCCGACCACGCGAGTTCTCCGCTGGAACAGATCGCTCCGCTTTGCACGGCGGGATTCTGGTATCAGGTCTACGCTGACACGGATCCTGCGAGGACTCGGAAGGCGGTGGCGGCGGGAGCGAAGGCTGTGGTGGTGACGCTTACGTCCGGTGGCATGGACTGGGCTGCGATCGACCGACTACGCGTGGGCGTGCAGGCGCCGGTGGTGCTGAAGGGCATCATGAGCGCGGACGAGGCCCGGATGGCGGTGGGGAAGGGCCTGGGCGGGATTGTGGTTTCGAATTATGTAGACGGGCCTTCGGACGGGTTGGCGCATCCGCTTGAAGTTCTTCCGGCCATCGCCGAGGCCGTGGCGGGGAAGATCCCGGTGCTGATGGATGGCGGGCTGCAGCGTGGGGCGGACATGCTGAAGGCGCTGGCGCTGGGCGCGAGCGCGGTGCTGATCGCGCGGCCGGCAGTTTGGGGATTAGCGGGTTACGGAGCGGACGGTGTGCAGCGAATCACGGAAATGCTGCAGACAGAGTTGGCCCGGGACATGGCGATGTGCGGGAAGCCGAATCTGAAAGTGGTGGATCGCTCGGTGGTGCGGGTTCACAAATGGTGAGCGCCGCGCTGCACAAGTAACTCAGCGACGGCCGGTTTGCGGCAGTTGAGGGCGCGACGCAGCGGCGTGACGCCGTCGCTATCCCGCGCATGAATGTCGGCGCCGCAGTCGAGCAGGGCAGTGGCGATTTCGACGTTGCCGCGGCGCGCCGCCATGTGGAGCGCGGTGCATCGCTTTACATTGTCCGCGCGGTTCACCTGCGCGCCATGCCGAACGAGCAGGTGCACCACGGGGCCGCCGCCGGAGCCCTGGCATTCGTTGGCGAGGCAGTAGAGGGGCGGGCGATTGCCCTTCTGGTTTGCGTCCGCGCCAAAAAGCAGCAGGAGTTCCACCAGTTCGAAATCACCCTGGCCGCTCGCTTCCTGGAGGAGGGTGCGGTCCGCGGCGTGTTCGTGAACGAGCGCCGGCTGGGCGCTGACCTTCTCTTTGACGTATTGGCGGAGTATCGAGTGGCGGCTGCGAACCATCAGGGCAAGCAGGCGGACGGGCGCACCCAGAACATTGGCAAGGTGGGTAGCGGTGTTGGTATCTCCGGTCCGGATCGCGTCCACTGCCTGGTCGAAGGTGCGCTGGCGTTCCCAGCGGTCAGCCATTTCCGGGTCGGTGATCGGGGGTGCGTCCGAGGTGGGGGCGTCGTTGACCAGATAGCCGGAAGAGTGGAGGAAGAGTTCGTGTAAGCGGCTGCGAAGGGGTTCGGGGATGTCCGCGTCGGCGAGTGCCAGTGTCATGCAACGCATCCATGCGGCCCGATTCGGTTCGTCGATCCGGAATCGGGCGTGCGATTCCCGCAGGCTGACGTACCAGCGTTTCCGGGTCTGCTCCGGCGGGCCGTCAAAGAACTGAACGAGGAAGGCGGCGAAGGCTTCGATGGCGCAGCGGTGCGATTTGCCCGGAAAGAGGTGGCGCAACGCGGCGTCGCGGGCGATGCGCGCGTAGAGGGCCTCCGCGAGTTTTGCTTCCCATGTCAAACCAGCCCAGCTCACACCACTTGCAGGATCACACATTTCAGGTAGTGCGTTTCGGGCACGGTCAGCAGGATGGGGTGGTCTTTGGCCTGGGTACGGCGTTCCAGCACCCGCAGGGTGCGTCCGGCATCGAGTGACGCCTGGGCGGCGATATCGAGTAACATGGCTTCGCTCATGTGGTGCGAGCAGGAGTTGGTGACAAGGATGCCGCCGGGCGGGAGCAGGCGCATGGCGCGGAGATTGATGTCCTTATAGCCGCGTGCCGCGCCGTCGAGCTGGGTGCGCGACTTCGCGAAGGCCGGCGGGTCGAGCACGATGGTGTCGAAGGTGCGGCGGGCCGAGGAGTAGCTCGACAGGAGTTCGAAAGCGTCGGCTTCGCGGAATGAGATATTTTCCATGTTGTTGGCTTCGGCGTTGCGTTTCGCGGTGGCGAGCGAGGTTTCGCTGGAGTCGACCGCTTCCACGGTCTGGCAGGCGCGGGCGAGATGGAGCGCGAAGCCACCGGTGCAGGTGAACAGATCGAGTGCTTTGCCGCGGCCGTAGAGCGCGGCGGCGAGGTAGTTTTCGCGCTGGTCGAGAAAGACGCCGGTCTTCTGGCCGTGCATGAGGTCGGCCTCCATGCGGAAGCCGTTCATGTGGACGGTGACGGGGCCATCAAGTTCGCCCGCGAGCACGCGGATTTCACGCGGGAGTTCTTCGAGCGTGCGCACGGCCGCGTCGTTTCGGCCAACGATGGCGCGGGGCTCGAACTGTTCCTGCAATGCCGCCACGATTTCCGGGAGGGCGCGATCCATGCCCTGGTTCAGGGCCTGGACGGTGAGGCAGTCGCCGTAGCGATCAACGATCAGGGCAGGGAGGAAGTCTGCCTCGGCGTGGACAACGCGGTAGGCGTCTGAATCGGTGACCACCTGGCGGCGGAAGCGCTGGGCGGCGGCGATGCGCGCGCCGAAGTCGGCCACCTCGGTGGAGCGCAGCAGCATGCGGATGGCGATTTGCGAAGACGAACTGTAGTGCGCATGGCCCAGGTGCCGGCCGCTCTGATCCACTACATGGACGACGTCGCCGCTCTGTGCGGCGGAGGCATCCTGCACATCGGAACGGAAGATCCAGGGGTGGCCGTTGCGGAACCGGTCTGCGCCTTTGCGCGAGACGCGCACTTCGGGAACTGCGGATTGTTTGTCCAACTTCCTATGATCTCAATTCCCCCGCAGGCAAAACGCCATGTCTGTCAAACTGAGTAGCTGATGGGTGCTCCTTTCCGCTACGCGATGTGTAATGAGGCCTTTGAGGGCCAGCCATTCGATCAGGTCTGCCGGCTGCTGCGGCGGCTCGGGTATGGAGGCATTGAGATTGCGCCGTTTACGCTGGCGGCTGATCCGCTCGACATCAGCGCCGCACAGCGCGCTGAATACCGTCGCATGATGTCGGATGAGGGCATCGGGTTCGTGGGGCTGCACTGGCTGCTGGTGACGCCGAAGAAGATTCATGTTTCCGGCCCGGACGCGGAACTGCGCGCGGCGAGTTGGGGGCATGTGCGGAACCTGGTGGATCTTTGTGCGGATCTGGCGGGGAATGGCGAGTCCAACGGCGTGATGATTTTTGGTTCTCCGAAACAGCGGTCGTCTACCGGTGGTCTGACGCCGGCGGAGGCGAAGCGGAATTTTATCGAAGGGATGGCGAGCGTGGCTCCGCACGCGGCGGAGCGGGGCGTCACCATTCTGATGGAAGCTCTGCCGAAGTCACAGAGCGATGTGATTACGACGCTGGAAGAGGCGGCAGGGGTGGTGCGTGAAGTCGGCAGCGCGGGGCTGAAAACCATGTTTGACAGCCACAATGCGGAAGACGAGACGGAGCCGCACGCCCGGCTGGTGGAGAAGTATTTCGAGCTGATCCGGCACGTCCATGTGAATGAAATGGATGGAAAACACCCGGGGACGGGAAATTATGATTTCGTCAGTATTTTCCGGGCACTGGACCGGCTCCATTACGATGGATGGATATCCGTGGAAGCGTTTGATTTTTCGTTTGGCGGGGAGAAAATCGCCACCGATACGATCGAATATCTGAAATTGCAGGAGCGGACTGCAAAGGGAGGTTCGCGGTGAGTTCGTTTCTGGTTACGGGAGGGGCCGGGTTTATCGGATCCGCCCTGGTGCGCGGCCTGCTCCGTGAAGGCGCGGATCGGGTGGTGGTGGTCGACAACCTGTTTACGGGCCATCTGAAGAATATCGAGGAAGTGCGGGGCCGTATCGACTTCCACCAGGTGGATATTCGCGACTATGACGCGATGCGCAACGCCATGGAAGGCGTGGAGATGGTGTTTCATGAGGCGGCGATTCCCTCGGTACCGCGGTCGATCCATGACCCTGTTCCGTCGCATGACGTGAACGTGAACGGGACGTTTAATGTTCTGCGCGCGGCGAAGGATGCCGGCGTGCGTCGTGTTATCTACGCGGCGTCGTCATCCGCCTATGGCGACACGCTGGTGCTCCCGAAGGTAGAGACCATGGCTACAATGCCGAAGTCGCCTTACGCGGCGCAGAAGCTGATGGGCGAGTATTACCTGTCGGTCTGGGCTTCGTGTTTCGGCCTGGAGACCATCAGTATCCGGTACTTCAATGTCTTCGGTCCGCGCCAGGACCCTTCCAGCGCCTACTCCGGTGTGCTGAGCCTGTTCATGAAGCACATCCTGGCGCGCACATCGCCCACGATTTTCGGAGATGGCGAGCAATCGCGCGACTTCACGTTTGTGGAGGATGTGGTGGCGCTCAATCTGCGGGCGGCGAAGGCTCCGGCGAGCGCGTCCGGACGGGTATACAACGGTGGCAACGGCGGGCGGATCACGCTGAATCAGGCGTGGGAGTTGCTTCAGAAGATTGAAGGTGTCTCGATTGCGGCGCAGTATGGTCCTCCCCGGGAAGGCGACGTGCGGGATTCGCAGGCGGATACAACCCTCGCGGTGAAGGTCTTGGGTCATGCGCCCGCATTCACCTTCGAAGAGGGGATGCGGGCGACCCTGGACTGGTATCGGAAGAGCCAGTAGGCTACTGAATTTCGAGACCAACGGAGCGGGCGTACTGCGCGCCGGTGGAATCGAGCGCTTTCACTTCCACGCGGTAGGGGCCCGGTTCGAGGTCGGCGATGGGAATTTTGAGGCCCATGGGGACGGCCGGATTGCCGGGTTGGCCGCCGGACGCGAGCCGGGTGATCCCGAAGTCTTTCGCGAGCTTACCGGTTTTGGCGTCGATCAGGATCATCTGGACGCCCATCGCCGGGTACTCTTTCTGATCGGGCACGGTCAGCGCGGGTTCGTACATTTCCGCGTAGATAAAGGCGCTGTCTGTTTTCCGGAAGCGATTGGTGCCGGCGGGCTTCACCTGAATTCCTCCCACCGTCAGCGGTACCAGATCTTCCAGAACTTCCGACTCGATTCCCACGGCGGCGGAGTCCGTTTTACGGATGGACTTGCTGAGTGCGATGCCACTGAGGAAGAACTGTTTCGGCTCCCACGGATCGACCGAAAGCGGGGTTTCGAGTTTGCCAAAGCTATCCGCCGCGGAGCTGAAGATTACTTTGAGGACGTATTTGCCGGAGGCCATTTCCACCTGTTTCTCGTAGTGGAAGGTTTGTCCGGCGAAGTTTTCGACGGCCTTCTTGTCTTCGAGAGAGAACTTCACGGTATCGCTGAAACGCGCGGCTACGGCGCCGTCGGGCAGGTAAGCGATGCCGATCACATTCATCTTTGTCTGGAATTTCCCTTTATCCTTAACGAATTTCATGCCTTCGCCGGGTATATCGAGAGCGACGCTGACGCGCGCGGTGTTGGGGGAAATGTAGAAGAACGGGGTCTGGATGGAGGCCTGGACGGTGGGAGTCGCGGTTCCGCTGAGCCGGGCTTCGAGTTCGCGCTGAGTGGGCGTGCCGGAGAGGATGTCCACGGTTTTGGCATCGCAATAACCGGTGCGATAGCGCAGGACCGCGCCGCCGCGGTCCACCTTCACCTTGATGCTGTGGCATGCGCCGGGTTCGAGTTCCTTGGTGGGGACGTAGCCGAGGATGTAGTACTGATCCTGCTCCCGGCCGATTTTTTCCATGCCGCCCAGAAGGTCATTCGTATTGACGATGACGAAGCCGCCGGTGCCGTTGGCAAGGTCATAGAGGACATCCTGCACGCCGCCGAGGGGGCGATCCGTTGGGGGAATGAGATTGCGCAGGCGGTTCTGGTTGATGTTGTTCAGCTGATTCTGGTTGTTGTTGTTGTTGAAGCCGCCCCCGCCATTGTTGGGGGTGACGCCACCGCGGTTGCCGGTACCGGGATTGCTGGTGCCAATGCTGGGCGGTGCGCCGGTCCTGGCGCCGCCGGGTGAGCTGGTGCCGGCGCCAGGGTTTACGCCGCCTCCCGCGGACGGAGCGCGTGTTCCCCCGGTATTGCCCGCGCCGGGGCTGCCTCCGGTGGAAGAGCCGCCGCTGGGCGCACCGCCCCCGCCTTTAATCTGAAAGGCCAGGGGGGAAAGAAGTTCCGCGTTCAGCATGGCGAGTCCGGGCGAACGCAGCAGACCGCCCAGGGGGCCGATGGCGCCGACGGTGGGGCCGGCCAGGCCCCGAACGTCGATGGGATAAACCGCCACATTCGAGTGGTTGCAGGCGTCTACCGCGGCGGTGAGATCCGTGAGGGTGTCCGGAGTCAGGCGGAAACCTCCGGACAGGAACACCAGTGTTTTTCGGCCGGGAACCTGAGCGAGGCCTTTCGCCATATTGCGAAGCGCCCCGAGTACATTGCGGGTGGAATAGTTGGTGAAACCCGGGCCGGAGAGGCCGGTGGAGGTCTCGTTGGGCGAGGTGCTGGAGAACTTCACCCCGCTGACCACCTTTTTGAGCCGGTCGGAATCGTCGGTGAAGTTCTGCGCGACGCGCAGAGAGCCTTCGAATTCCACGATGGCGATCAGACGGTTCGGGCCGGCATTGGACTCGATGAATTTGGTGGCCGCCTGGCGCGCATAGATCTGATTGGCCGGCGTAACGGTAGAGTTGTCAAAGAACAGGACCAGGTAGTGTTTCTGGCTGGCCGAGGCCGGTGACCCGTCCGCCTGGTACTGGAAGGTGGAGAGCTGCTGTTCCTTGCCGTCTTCCCAGAGCTTGAAGTCCTTCTTCGTCAGGTCGCGGACGTAGGCGCCTTTCTTATCGGTGACTACGGAATCGATCAGCACGAGCCGAGATTCGCTGCGGATGGTGGTGTGGCTGTCGATGGGTTCCTGCTGGGCGTGGACGAACCCGGCGACCAGCGAAGAGAGGGCAAGCAGAGAAAGAACCTTCATTTTTACGGAATCTCCACGGCGGCATTCTGCGCCGCCATCATTTGACCTTCGGCATCGCGGACCACGAGCCGGATAACATACATTCCCGGTGAGACTTTGAAATCGCACCGGACCGCAAGTCCGTTGTTGACCTTCGTTGCCAGTGTCGCATCGAGCAGCTTCATTTTGAGGATTTTGCTGACGGTTTGCTGGATATTGCCATTGCGGTCGAACAGGGCGGTGACGATCTCAACGTCGTTCACATTGCGTCCGTCGGCCTTGCGGAAATGGAGTTTGCGAACATCCACGCGGGTGACCACGCCGAGTTTTGCCTCGGCCTCGTTCGACTTGAAGAATTGGGTGTGGATGTCGATCGGGATGTCGCGCATTTCCTCGCGGGAGAACAGTGCCTGGGAGATTTCCTCGCGGGCGTCCTCATCGGCGCTCGAAAGATGGCGGGGCGCGTAGTAGCCGCGGCGGGCTTTCGGGCTGAGGCCGGGAGGGATTTTGACGGTCACCCGGAGCGGATGATAGCTGCCATCAAGCTTAAGGTTCTGGGGCGAGAAGCCAAGGACGTAGTAGACATCCGGGGCGGCGGAGAGTTCGCGGAAGCCGCGGGCAAGGTCGTTAGTGTTCTGCACGAACGCGCCGCCGGTGCCGTCCGCCAGTTCGGCGAGAATATCGGCATTGGCATTGTCCGCTTCGTGGTCGTACTGTCGTTTGAGTTGTTCGGCCTGGAAACTGACGACGCGCTTCGAAATATCGGGCTGCCCGGTGTACAGGCCGCGGGCGTCGAGCGTGCTGATGGTGACGCTGGAACGGATGGCCTGGTCGATGATGCCGGTTTCATCCTGCAACTGGTCATTGAGGCGGATAAAGCCGGGTGAGGCGAAGACGATAGTCCGCTGGCCGGGCATGAGGGCCATGCGGCGGACCACATCTTTGAGGCTATACATGGCGACGCGGGTTTCCTGCTCGCCGGAGCCGAGCACGCGATAGGCGGTCCCCTGCGCCATGCTGATGGCGGACTGCATATCGGGGAGGTTGGCGCAGATCAGGGCCTCCGCGGCTGCGGCGTTCAGCGCCAGTTGGTTGTTCCTGTTGACGATGAGATCCGACATGTAATAGCTGATGTCGGGGCATTCCTGCACGGTGTTGCGGGCGACGGGGCGGGGGCGGAGTTTCAGCAGGGTGTCGTGAATCTGGTTGCGGTCGTCGGTGAAATCCAGTGTGGTCTGGCCGGAGGTGCTGAAGATGGCGACGCGGTCTGTGGATTTGAGGTTGGCGATGTGCTTCTCCGCGCCTTCGCGGACGGCGACCAGATCGCCGAAGGAAATATGGATATCGTCGAAGAGAAAGGCAACAAAGTGGTCGGGCGCGATGACGGCGGGAGCACCGGCAAGGGCGGCCTTTTCTTCCGGCGTGAGGTCGAGTTCGGGGGCACGCGCGATGGCCTTGCCACCGGCGGTTTCGATGGAGAATCTGGTGATGATCTGCGCCTTGCCCTTGTCGAAGAGCTGAAAATCCTGCTGGCGCAGATTGGGGACCGGTTTGCCGGCCTTGTCGCGGACCACCACGGGGACGAGGACGAGGTTGACTTTGGATTTAAAGGTGACGGATTCTTCCTGGGTGGCGATTTCCTGGGTTGCCGGTCCGGTTGGCGGCGTCTGCGCGGGGAGCAGGGCGGGGGACATCGCGAGAAGGCACAGGAGTCCGGCGCGCGTGATGGAGTTCAGCACAGTGTGGGCCTATTGTATCCGGTTCTGGCGACGGGCTTTGCTTAATGCCGCATCATGGTCAGTGCAGCGTGAATCCGTTTGAGTCCCTCGCGCAGCGTTTCTTCCTGCGTCACGAGTGAGATTCTTACGTGCGAGGGCATACCGAAGAATGTTCCGGGTACGACGGTGGTCTCGAACTGATGGCGAAGAATGTCGCAGAACTCGCCGGCGTCCGCCACGGGCAGTTCGGGGAACACGACGGTGCCGTACTCCGGGACGCCGCCGCGAAGTGCCGCGCCGGGACCTTCGACAAACTCGCGGTAAATAGCGCGGTTGCGGTCCATCATGGAGCGGGAGAGCAGACGGATTTCCGCCAGCTTGCGGAAGGCCATCACGCTGAGCAACTCCGCCGGGTGCGCGGGAATGTTATCGAAAAGATCGATCAGTTTCCACAGTCTTTGCGCGAGTTCTGGTTGGGCGAGGATCCATCCGCAACGCAGGCCGCTCAGCCCGTACACCTTGGTCAGGCTGCTGGTCACGAGGAAGTTCGGGCCCAGATGGAAGGCGGATCGCGGCCGTGCATCCCACACGCAATCGAGATAAACCTCGTCCACCATGACGAGCGCGCCGTGGCGAGCAGCCACTTCGCCGATACGCGTCAGGGTGGCTTCGTCGAGCAGGGTACTGGAAGGATTGTGCAGATTGGTGAGGACGATCAGTTTGGTGCGAGGCGTCATCAGGCGGGCGAGTTCTTCGGGATCGACGCTCCAGCCATTTTCCGGACGCCGCTCGAAGTACCGCACGGAGGCCCCGGTAAACAGCGCGAGGTTGGGCAGAATGTCGTAGGTGGGGTGTTCGACGAGCGCTTCATCTCCCGGGCCGAGCAGAAGGGACATGGCGTACTGATTCGCGCCGGAGGTGCCGCCGCCCGCGACGACGCACTCCGCGGGAACGCCGTACTCCTCGCCAATCGCTTCCTGCAGGGGCGGAAAGCCGTAGCCCGAAGTGCTTTTGTTGATTTCAAGATCCGCCAGCGTCGCGCCGAGACCGGCCAGCGGATAGCCTGGAACACCGCTCGTCGCGAGGTTGAACTTCGCCCGCGAACGTGTTTTCGCCCACTCCATGTAGGCCGATTCGAAGACCCGCCCGCTTACGCTTTTTTCCGGTTCCATAAGATCCAGACTGGCACGCCGGCCACCAGAATTGCCAGTCCCACGGAACTGGTGGCGGGGAATTTCACGATGGTGGCGAGCACGGTGATCCAGCAGACGGCAATGAAGAATACCGTCGTGAAGGGGTGGCCGGGGACGGCGAAGCCCTGTGATTGCGGTGAGCGGCGGCGAAACACGAACAGCGCGGCGCCGGTGAGACCGAAGAAGATGAAGTCGATGGATACGACGTAGTTCAGAATCTGGTCATAGCGCCCGGAAAACGCGATGCCGATGGCCAGCAGTGCCTGCAGCGCGATGGCGGCGGCGGGCGCCTGTGTTTTTGGGTGAAGCCGCGCGATGCCACGGAAGAAGACGCCATCCTTTGCCATCGCGTAGTAGATTCGGGGAGCGGTCAGCATGCCCTGGCTCAGGAAGCCGAGGGTGGAGATGGCGATTCCCGCCGCGATGAGTTTGCCGCCCACCGGGCCGAAGGCCGCCTGCATAACGGCGCTGGCGGGGGTGGGCGTGACGGCGAGGCCATCGGGACCCAGCGCCCGGACGCAGATCCAGTTGACCGCCACGTAGAGCGTGATCACTCCGGCAACGCCGAGGATGACGCCGCGCGTGAGATCCCGTTTGGGGTCGCGCATTTCGCCGGAAAGAAAGCTGGCGGTCTGCCAGCCACCGTAGGCGAACAGGACGGGGGTCATGGCGGAACCGATGGAGAGCAGGGAAGAGGCCTCCGGCGGCCGCGACGGCGGATGACCAGGTACCACAAAGCCGGCGACCACCAGGACCGCGATGGCGAGAATCTTGAGCAGCATCAGCACGTTCTGGATGGTGCTGCCATGGCGCACGCCCCCGATGTTTACGACAGCCAGCGCGGCGAGGGTGATGGCGGCAACCACACTTGCGGGGAGCGCGAGGCCCGTCAGTTCAATCAGGTAGTTCGCGAAGGTGACGGCGACGGCGGCCATCCCGCCCGTCTGAATGACGAGGAGGAGGCACCAGCCGTAGAGGAAGGCAACGAGGGGATGCCAGGCGTCACGCAGGTAAGCGTACTGGCCGCCGACCTCGGAGCTTCGCGCCGCCAGTTCCGCATAAACGAATGCGCCGGCCATGGCCATCGCTCCGCCGAGGAACCATACCCCGAGTATCAGTTCCGGCGTGTGGACCCGCTGCGCCACCACATAGGGATTCATGAAGATGCCGGAACCGATGATTCCGCCCATCACGATCATCACGGCATCGAAGAGATTGAGCTTTCGGGCTAGTGGCACGGGGTTCCTTGCACGGGTTCTCTGCAGGATACTCTGCCCGCATGTGTTACCGAATCGTAACCCGCGGGGGGCTTGCCGGACGGCATAATAAAACCATCCCCATGAGACGTTTTCCCGCCTCCATTCTGCTGGCTGCCTTGCCGTTTGTGTTGACGGCTCAGCCCTCTCTTTCACAGGCTCCCGCGCCGGCGAAGCCGAAGTTGATTCTGGCCATCGTGATCGACCAGTTCCGTTATGATTACCTGCTGAAATACCGTGCTTCGTATACCGCCGGGCTGAAGCGCCTGCTGAATGATGGGGCGTTTTTCGAAAACGCGCACTACCCGCATGCGCTCACCGTGACCGCCATCGGCCACTCCACGTTTCTGAGCGGCGCGACGCCCAATATCAGCGGCATCATCGGCAATGACTGGTTTGATCGGGAAACGAATCAGAGCGTGACCAGCGTCTTTGATCCCGCCACCAAGGTGGT
>CAIUOG010000018.1 GCA_903900705.1 uncultured Acidobacteriia bacterium | reverse complement strand
CACGAACAGACGCGTGCGCCGGTACTTGCCGGTTTGCCCATCGCGGACCATGGGGCCGGTTCCGTAATCGACCTGCGACTCTTCGCCCGGGGCCGTCTCGATGATGCCGCACGCTTCAGGCGATTGACTGAAGCGCTTGTTGCCTCCGAAGCAACAATGCGCAGGAGAGTGGAAGTTTTGTCGGAAGTGGTCTTTAGAAACGGCACCGAGTGGCGATCTCACTTTTCTGAATCGAGCCTGGGCGTTTGTGCTCGGCCACAGCGTTGCGGCAAGCTTGAACCAGCCCCTGAAAAACTTTGTAGTGGAAGAGGACTGGCCGTTACTGGCCGAACTGCTGGCTGAGACTTCGGACCGCTTCCAAAAAGAATGGCCTGCGATTCGGATGCGTCACATAGACGGCTCTGTTTGCTGGTTTGAGTTGGCGTCCACCAAACTGGATGATGGTGCCGTGGTCGGCGCATTGCACGACGTGACACAACAGCAACTGGCCCGGAAAGAACTCTCGAAACTTTCGCTGGTGGCGAGTTCCACAGATAATCTGGTGATCATCACCAACGCCAAAGGCGAAATCGAATGGATCCACGCAGCCTTTACCCGCAAGACGGGATACGAACTTCAGGATGTGCTTGGCCGTACTCCTGGTTCGTTGCTCCAGGGCCCGGAAACCGATCATGAAACCATCGCGCTGATTCGGGAGCACCTGAGTCAGGGCCGCTCGTTCGAGTGCCAGATTCTGAACTACACGAAAGCGGGGATTCCCTACTGGGTCACACTTCATATATCTCCCATCCATAACCGATCGCGGCGAAGTGGAACGCTTCATCTCAGTTCAACAAGATACGACCAGGATCCGGGAGGCGCCCACCGATCTCAAGCGGGCCAAAGCCGAGGCTGAGTCCGCCAACGAGGCGAAGACACAATTCTTGGCTACTATTAGCCACGAAATGCGGACTCCGTTGAATGCGATCCTCGGCCATGCGGAAATCGCTTCGGGCGAAGAGATGAGCACTGATCTCCATCACAGCATCGCTCGGATCAATCAAAACGCCCAGGTTCTTCTTGGCCTGATATCAGATCTTCTGGACGTATCAAAGATTGAGGCTGGTCAGTCCGACTGGGAGTCAGTCGAATTCAATCTGGCCGAATGCCTGCAGCAAGCCTTGTTCTCCTCCGCAAAGAAGGCAAGAGGCAAAAATCTCGAGTTTGATTTCGACATAGACCCGTCCCTGCCTCGGTATCTGCTGGGAGATGGAAAACGGCTGCACCAGATCATCTCCAATCTGGCCGAAAACGCGGTAAAGTTTACTGACAACGGGTTTGTCCGGGTGAGCATCTCAGATATCATGGATTCCCAGGCCAAGGGAAGGGCCATGGGAATCCGGGTCACGGACAGCGGTATCGGCATGACGCCGGACGTGAGAGCGCGAGTTTTCGAACGAGTTTTTCAGGGAGATAGTTCCACAACGAGAAAAAAAGGCGGTGCCGGACTGGGCCTCCACATCGTTAAGTCCCTTGTACAGACAGCCGGAGGAACGATTGTAGTTCAGGACAACCTCGGTGTCGGCTCCGAGTTCCGAGTGCTTATCCCTCTTCTCGGCCCGCAGGACCAATTCGGCCTCCCATCAGGCGGCATGACCATGTTTCGGATTGTGCTGCCCTCCGATACCGCCGTCATCAGGCGCAATCATGTGCCAGCCGTAACGGAGACTATTTCTGCCCCCCGCAGTGCCTGCGCGGCTTCCCTGCTGGTGCCAGAGGACCACGATGATAATTTTGATATCCTCTTCCGGTATCCACGGGTTGATTGCGTACCCGCGTTCGCGACGACAATTGAAGAGGTAGTCCCGGTCGAAGATCACGAAGCTGAGGCCGAAGCGGGCCTCCATTTCGCCCTGCCACTGAGTTACGAGAGAGGCCGGACAGGCAATCACGATGCGCTTAACTTTCTGGCGCATGATCATCTCACGGAGAATGAGGCCAGCTTCGATAGTTTTGCCGAGTCCGACGTCGTCGGCGATGAAGAGATTGACGCGCGGCATCTGGAGCGCCTTTTTCAGCGGCTCCAACTGGTAAGACATGATCTGGATGCCTGCGCGGTGCGGCGATTGGAACAGCCGCGGATTCGTGGATGTTACAAGGTTCCAGCGGAGGGCATGCAGGTAAGCGGAGAAAACGTGTGGGGCGTCGAAGCCCTTGCGAGCGAGATGCCCCCAGTCCGGCTGCTGAAGTATCTGGGCGGCGACTTCGCGTTCCCAGAGGACGGAGAGGCGTTCACCTTGAGCGTCGTCTTCCAGGCAGGAAAGATCGACAAGCGTCTGCTCCCAGCCTGGCTCCCGGGCGGGTTCGACAGCTTCTACCAGGTATCGCCGGCTGCGAACCTTCACAACTTGGCCAAGTGACAGCAGGAGTTCACCTTCCCCGGCTTGCTCGACCGCGAAGCCTGCAAGGATCTCCCATTATTTATATCAGCAGTGGTATGGACGGTGTGAAGATCGGAGCCGTTCGTCTCGTGGTTGGTCACCTCAGATCCGCGCAGCCTCAGTGTCTGTGCACAGGGTGCCCAGTCCAGCCGTCCAGCAATAAGCATTGAATTCGCCTTTTCTTCGCCTTATAATGTAAGTGAGCGCCGACGCTGGCGACACACCACCGGTGATACGATGAACAGATTCGCGGAGGTCAGGTTGCGCTCCATCGGCGTGAGGCTTCTCGCCGAGGCAGCGCTTGCCCGTGACCGAAATCTTTCACATCACGCACGTGAGGAATCTGCAGTCGATCATCGAATGCGGAGGATTGTATTGCGACCGGACGCGGCTGGCACAACGCGTCAACAGTGTGGGTATCGCGCACAATCACATCAAGGACCGGCGAGCCCGGAGGCCAGTTCCAACAGGAACGGGCGGCACTCTTGCGGACTATGTCCCGTTTTATTTCGCCCCGAGATCTCCGATGCTCTACTCGATCCACGGGGGATTCGTCGAACAGTACAAGGAAGGTCAGGCACCCGTGCTCCATCTGACCAGTTTGGCTGAGTCGGTTGCAGACGCCGGGTTGGCGTATGCGTTCACGGAAGGGCACGCCGAATTGGCGTACTCGTCGTTCTTCGAAGATCTGGCGGACCTGGACAAGGTCGATTGGCCGGTTATGAAGTCAAAGTGGTGGAATGACACGGACGAGGATATGGATCGGAAACGCCGCCGACAGGCAGAGTTCCTGGTCCACGAGTTCTTTCCGTGGAACCTGGTCACGGAGATCGGCGTGATTAACGCCACCATGGAGCAGCAAGTAAACGATTTGCTGCAGGATGTAGGTCACAAGCCATCGGTAACGGTGAGGCGCACATGGTATTACTGAGAGTCACGCAATGGTTGAACTGACGAAAGGAAATATTCTCGATGCCGATGTGGAGGCCCTCGTCAATACGGTGAATACCGCCGGCGTGATGGGTAAAGGCATTGCTCTCCAGTTCAAACAGGCCTTCCCTCAGAACTATGAGGAGTATCGCAAAGCTTGCCAGCAGGGCGGGGTGGTGCCGGGCAAGATGTTCGTCGTCCCGACGGATAGACTGAGCAACCCCAGGTTCATCGTTAACTTTCCTACAAAGAGGCACTGGAAGGGCAAGTCCAGGATGGAAGACATCACCACGGGGCTAACCGATCTCGTGGATTTTGTCCGCAAGGAAGGTATTCGCTCAATCGCCATTCCGCCGCTCGGATGCGGCAACGGCGGCCTCGACTGGGAAGAAGTGAGGCCGAAGATCATGGCCGCCCTTGCCAATTTGCCGAATGTGAAGGTGCTGGTGTTCACGCCGGACGGCGCTCCGGCTGTAGAAGAAATGCCTGTGGCCACCGCGCCTCCGCGTATGAACCACAACCGGGCCGCGCTCATCACCATGATGTTCGACTACGGTATCCCCGGCTATCGCCTGACGCTGCTCGAAATTCAAAAGCTCGCTTACCTGCTTCAGCTTGCAGGCCAGCCGCTCAAACTGAACTTTGTGAAGCAGAAGTATGGGCCGTACGCCGAGGAATTGAACTTCGTCCTTCAGCGCATGGAAGGGCACTTCATTCGCGGTTACGGTGATCGAAGCCGCGAGGCCTCGGTTCGAGTGCTTCCTGAGGCGATCTCGGAGGCATCGAAGTTCCTCGCCGATGACAACGCAACGATGGAGCGAATCAACCGCGTCAGTGACCTGATCGAGGGATTTGAAAATCCACATGGGATGGAGTTGTTGGCAACCGTTCGTTGGGTTTTGCGCGAGGATACCGATTCAGTTCAGGATCCCGATCTTGCGATAAGGCTCGTTCACAGCTGGAACGAACGGAAGGCCAAGATATTTCCTCCTTCACATATATTTGCGGCGCACAGCCAACTGGTCGAACGGGGTTGGACTTGACGGTCCGTCGAGCGGGCGATCAACGCTTGAGATAGTTCTGGATTTCCTCGTACCGCCGCACACGGATGGCGCCCATCTGCTCGAAGTGGCGCGGCCATGACAGCGAAGGATTCTGGAAGTTGCTCTCCAGAATGAACAGTTTCTTTTTTTGTTTCAGCGCATGCCGGGCCTGAATCAGGGTACCGGACGCCTCGTCGGCCTCCACTATGATCGTGGCGTCGGTGAGCGCCGACATGGTGATGTTGCGTTCAGGAAAGAAGAACCGGTTCGCGGTCGGGTTCGACTGGTCGTAGCGGATCACCGGAACCTGGCTGATCACGAGGAAGTCCCGCGCGATCCTGTCCTGAAGTTCGCTGTTCTCGCTTGGATATCGAACGCTGAGGGGCGTCCCGATAACGGCGATGGTTCGGCCACCGCCTTCCATCGTTGCACCGTGAGCGATAGTGTCGATTCCTTTTGCCAGGCCGGAAACAATTGTGAACCCGTCATCCACGAGGCCGCGAACCAGCCTTCTGGTCCGCGCGCCAGCCTGTTCCGATGGTTGGCGCGTTCCGATCACCGCGATGCTCCTGCTGTCCACAAGATCCCACCAGCCCTGAAAATACAAGAGCTCAATTGGATGGTCGGCGACGCGTAGTTTCATTGGGTATTCGGCGCCGCCGTGGATACGAATCCCGAAGCGCGCGATGCCCGCCACGGCAAGGGTATCGACGGTCTTCCGGGCGAAATCGACCGCGACATTTTCGGGCACAAAATCGGAAGGCAAGGCACCCGGATGGCGCCGGAATCTGTCCGCTACCCATTTGTAACTGGCTTTTGGCTCTGACCAGAGAGCCTCGTATGCTCGGCTAATGGAACTCACACTTCCCATCACCCCACAAGAGATCACGCGCCAATACAGGTCGTTGGCGATGCGATGGCACCCTGACCGGAACCCGCACAATTCAGAGGCGACGCGAAAATTTCAGGATCTCAGCGCAGCAATGGAATTGCTCACCGGGGTCGATCTCTCCCGCCTATCCAGCTCCGAGACGGAGCGCGTGACTTATCAACAAATACTGCACCAGAGTTCGATCGCCGTTGCCGATGGACTGAAGGTGACATTTTCAGTCGCAGTGCAGACGGGCGGAGCGTTTGCTGTTGATTGGATTTATGCCGCTAACAGTTCGACAAGCGCCAGCCTCCGCGATACCCAACTCATGCTCCGGTCGAAACGGCGCGCCAGTTCGTCGAGCGTGTAACGGAAGCGCTGTTCCATCTCCGACAGCAGCCAGCCCTGTTCGAGAGCGCTCTCCTGAGGGCTCATTCGCTGCGACCGCGATAACAGCAGAGCTTCGACTTCGCCCATCGGCCAGATCGTGGCTTCGACGGTGTCGCGTCCCAGTTGCCGGAGCGCGGCGATTCGTTTGTGGCCGTCGATCACCAGGTGGGTGGCGTTACCGCTCCCGTCTTTGGCGATCACAACCACGATGGGAGTTTGCTGTCCGCTCTCAGCCAGCGACGCCAGCAGTTGGCGCTGTCGGTGTGGCTCACGGACTCGCAGGTGCTCCCATCGCAGGTCGAGCTGGTGAAATTCCAGGTGCATGGTCGGGCGGCTCAGCCCGAGTATGCGGGAACTCCGGACTGGTCTTTTGCGAAAGCGAGGGAAGTGTGCCGGGAACTGCCTTAGGATCAGTGAGATACGGACGAATCTGGTCTTTTGCGGCGCGAACAATTAGTGCTCCCATAACGCCAATGAAATCAGCGCCTTGTGAGCCGAACTGGTCTTTCGCGACGTCCCAGGGAAGTTGGTTGAGCGGCGGGGGCAATCGCAGCGGTTCCGGCGCTTCGGGCTGCGCCGCGCGCTGGTCGATCCGCCATGCGATGGAATAGCCGGGGTTCCGATAACGCCAGTTTGCCTGGGTCTTCTGACGGCGCGCCTTCTGACAGTCGGAACTCTCGCAGGCTCGCTGCCTGTCTCCTACTCGCGGATTCGGCCGGAACCACCGGCGACAGATGGTGCACGGTCTCTTCCGGGCCTCGGGCATCGTGATGATCTATCGTCTTCATCACGGCCCGACAGAGCGGATGTCGGCGGTCAGTTCAGAATGCCTGGGTCATTTCTCCTGAGCAGAGCTGGGCCACTTCTGGAAAGCGCCGAAGAACATGTAATTAATTGGCATCGGCGTCAGGTCTTTCGCGGTGAAGCGCGAGATTTTCGGTAGGCCTCATCTCAGGTTGCCGTCTTGGTCGATTTGAAGCAGCTGCACAGGATGCAATAACAAAATGGAACTCATCGACCGACAGACCTACGGAGCCCGCGACTTCGAAAGTACAGGATGCGCGTTCAGGTATTATGCGGCTTGAAATTCTAAATTTTGGGGACTGGCCCCCGTTGTTGGCGTAGAGCCAAGTAGTGGAAAGATGGTGAGCGCGGTAGGAATCGAACCTACAACCTACTGATTAAGAGTCAGTTGCTCTGCCAGTTGAGCTACGCGCCCACAAGGTGGGAACTTTCAGTCTAGCATTGACCGGCCCCTTCTCGCCACCCGTCTTTCCGCGTGTTACGCTTCAGTCAGTAAGATGTTTCAGAGCCAGCAGCGTAAAACGAAGATTCTGTTTGGTTTATCAGATGTTTTTCTGACCGCCGCCGCCTTTGAACTCGCCTACCGCTTCCGCCAGTCCCTCCACCTCCGGAACGAATTCTTCCTCCAGCAGGACGTAAAAACCCTCCTCCTCTGCTTCTGCGCCTTCACCTGGGTCGCCTCCGGATACTGGCTGAACGTGTACGGCAAGATCGACGCCGGCCGCGTGGGCGTGATCCTCCGGGACTCCCTCCGCCAGGTCGGCTACAGCGCTGTCGCCATGGCGGTCTTCATCGCGTTCGGGCTGCGGCTCGAATTCAACATCAGCCGCCCGTTTCTCGGTACCTTCATCCTCTTCAGCTGGGTGCTGCTGGCCGGTTTCCGCCTGGGCGCGCGCCACCTCATGCCGTCCGTGCGCCGCCGCTTCGGCGTGCAGCGCTACGTCCTCATTGTCGGCCTGGGGGAACGCGCCGAACGGCTGGGACGCAATCTCGAGGGCTATCACGAAGAAGGGCTGCGGATTCTGGGCTTCCTCGCGCCGCCGGACGTCGCGCCCGCCCCTTCCTCGGTCCAGCTGGCGCGCTCCTACAAGGTCTTCCCGCTCGATGAGCTGCGCCCCATGCTCGCGAAGCACGTCATCGACGAAATCCTGTTCGCCGTCGATTCCGATCGCCTGCCCTCCCTCGAAGAAGTCTTCCTGTGGTGCGACGAGGAAGGCGTCTGCAGCCGTCTGGCGGTCGATTTCTTCCCGCACGTCAACAGCGAACTGGCGCTCGAACGCCTCGGCAATACCCCGATGCTCACCTTCACCGCCGCGCCGGACGACGAAGTGCTGCTGCTTGCCAAGCGCCTGATCGATATCGCCGGGGCTGTAGTCGCGACGATCCTGCTCAGCCCCCTGCTTTTGCTCGTCGCGATTCTGGTGAAGCTCACCTCGCCCGGTCCGGTCATCTTCAGCCAGCAGCGCTGCGGCCTGAATGGGCGTCTGTTCACGTTCTACAAATTCCGTTCCATGGTGGTGGATGCCGAACAGCGCTTCCATGAAGTCGCTCACCTCACCCGCCGGGACGTCGCCACGAAAATCCCCAATGACCCGCGCCTCACACCCATCGGCAAATGGCTTCGAAAATTCTCGCTCGACGAGTTGCCGCAGTTGTTCAATATCCTGAAGGGCGATATGTCGCTGGTGGGGCCGCGCCCGGCCATCCCCAGTGAAGTTGCGCAGTACCAGCGCTGGCAGCGCCGCCGCCTGCGCATGCGACCGGGGCTCACCTGCCTCTGGGCCGTGCAGGGCCGGGATCAGGTCGATTTCGAGACCTGGATGCGGATGGACCTCGAATACATCGACAACTGGTCGCTCGGTCTCGATGCCCGGATTATGTTGCTGACGATTCCGGAAGTCCTCTCGGGCCGCGGCGCCAGCTAAACCCCTACGGCTGCTGGTCGGTTGATGTATCGAACGGAGTGAAGGTGCCGTCCGGACGCGCGATCGGCAGAAGCCCCGGATAGCTGCTCCGGCCATCCAGATACACCACCACCGGCTGGCTGACACCAATCTGATCGCCTGTGTTGAGCAGCAGGCTCAGTTGAAATAAACCGCCGGGCTGCGACGTCACCTGGAGCACGTCGTGCATCACCCCGCCGATGCTCACCTGCACTCTGCCGGGCGCAATTACGGCGCCGGACGCGGCGAAGTTGCTGAGCGTGATATTCACCAGATCTCCCTGGTGCGCCGGGTGCGTGGAATCGAAAACCGTACCGGCGGAATTCTGCAGTGACGTGATCACCGCGGGTTGGGAATCCACGTTTACCAGAACCGGATACGCATTCACCGCGCCATTGTTCAGCGCCAGCACCGCGGGTCCTGCGGCCAGTCCCGTGGGGATCTGCAGTGTAATCTGGCTGCCGGTTGCCGCCAGCACTGTGGCATTCTGCCCCCCGATGGAAACCACCGGAATCGTTGAGCCGGCCGCGAGCAGGTTACTGCCCGTCAGCGTGACAGTAGCGGAGGCATAAGAACCGTTCAGGCCTGGCAGCGCGTTGGTCAGAACCGGAACCACCGCCGGCAGTCCGGGAACCGCGGGCGAGATCTGGAAGCCAGCCGCCGCCGTGGCGAGCTGAAAGCCGGAAATCACGCTGATGTCGGGATTCGAAAGCGCCGCGGCCGAAGCGATGGAGACGTCCACCTGAAAGTGATTCGGGCCCAGCTGGAAAATCCGTCTCACCACGATGTCGGAGGTTCCGAAGCCGATGGCGGGAGTTCCCGTCGTCGGGGCGAAACCGGCAGTCGTAATGTCCACCACTGCCTCCGAACCCGCCGGCAGTGACGAGGGCGTCACGGAGGTGATGACCGGATTGGAGGAAGCTCCGTAGGAATACGTGACCGGCGACGAGCCCTGCACCAGTTGCGAGTTCTGGCCGTCCGGGTTGTATACCGTGACCACCGCGGTCTGGCCGTTCGCGCCCGCCGGCGGCGTCACCACAGCGATCGAATTCGTACTGTCCAGCGAAAGAATGGCGGAGGGCAGGCCATCGAAGTAGATAAGACTGTCGGCAGCCCAGTTGGTTCCGGCGATGGTCACGGTTCCGTCGCCATTGTTCGTGACGGAGGTCACGGTCGGCGGCAGCTTCTGTGTGGCAATAATCCCCGCCGGAAGTACGTGCATAAAGCCCGGCGTTGTAAAGACCAGATGCTGCGGTCCCGTCGCCGCGCCCAGATTAAAGCCCAGATCCAGCGCCACGTAGGTGTAGTTGTTGCTCGCCAGATACGGCCGGACTCCACCACTCAGAATCCGGGCCGAGCCACCCAGGAACTGCACTCCCAGGCCCGCCGCCTGGCCATTCGAACCCAGCCCGGCGCCGGACGCGACCACCGTGGTGTTACCCGCCAGCATATCGACGTAGGCCGGCTTCACCGCGGTGCTGTTGCCAAAATAGCCGTAAATCGCCGCGTCATAAACCGGTACAAACGGCAGACTGGCCAGTGCGATGTTGATGCCGTCCACGCTTTTTCCAGCCTGCACGGAAATCGGAGTCGCCTGTGTGAGATCAGTCGTCCCCGGGAAAAACAGGGCGTTCGTCGCTCCGGACGCCGCTACCGTGCCGCCGGCGGCATTGTACGGTCCCCGGATGTCCGCATCCGGCGGAAGTGGGTGTGCGTACACGAAGTATTGTCCGGGCGGAATCCCGTCAATCCGGTAAGTCCCGTCCTGGTTCGTCATCCCGCTCACAGCCGAACCACCGGCGCGGATCGCCACCACGGACGTCAGGTGTGCGCCGTTTGCGCCGGTGGTGATACGGCCCGTGATGCTGCCCAGTTTCGCAAACGCGGCATTGGGATAGAGCACAGACAGACCGGCAATATCGTCGGCATCAATCGGATGGCTCAGGGTGGTGGCCCGCGTGGTGGCCTGTGACATGGTGGACGACGTGAAAGTGTGCTGCAGGCCGAGCGCGTGGCCCATCTCATGCACCGCCGTCATAAAGAACGTCTCGTTATAGCTCGGGCCAGGCTGCAGCGTCAGATTCCGGTTCAGATGCACGGTGGCTCGCCGTATCGGCACAAACGCCGCTCCGGTGGATGATGTGACAGGAATCGATACCGACGTGGGCCCGCCATACCCCAGTAATCCCGGCGCCAGATCTTCGAAAACCACATCACCGCCGGGGGTGCTCTGGAAAGTCGTGATGTTTTCGAGGCCCCCGAACGCTACCCGGATATCCGAAGAACCGACGCCGTTCCAGACCCCGGTCGCCTGTCGCAACTGGCTCAGCACGGAGTTGAAGGTATCGGTTGCCGTATAGAACGACGGACCGGCTTCGGAAACGAAGAACGTCACGGTCTTGTTCGGCAGGGCCGACAGGTCAAATTTTTCCGGCGCATTCGAACCGTTCAGGTAGTGAATAAAGTGGTAGTACCCGGAAGCCGGGAGTGACAAAGCGAGCGCGAGGAAGCCCAGCGTGCGACGGTTCATTTGACGATACCCGCCGTTCCCAGAGTTTTCCGCACCTGCAGGCGCATTGCGTTGAGGTCTATGCTGACCGCCTGGTCCGCCACTCTTTTGCCGGCGGCATCCAGCATCATCTCGCCGATCTTTGGCCGCCACGCCACCGTGGAGCCGTCCGCCTGCCCGCTCACGTTGTAGATTCCCTGCGTCAGGCCAATCACGTGTACGATGCCCGTACTGGACGACTTCCACAGGAACAGCACGTATTCCGAACCGACCGAGAGCGCCGGAACACCCGGAAACGCCTGCCGCAGGCCATTGGCGACGCCGCCCGGGAGCAGCACTTCCACTGCGGAACTGCCTTTCCAGGTCTCGCGAACCTGGAGTTTGTAGTGCGTATAAATGGTTGAATTGATGACGCTCGTATAAGAACCAGTGACGCTCGCGCGGACAATGGAGGTGGCGCTCTGCGACATCTGGTCCATGGAGAGCTGCTGCAGCGTCGCCGCGTCCGCGCAACGCGCGAACAACGCGATACCCAGCAACACGACGGCAATGTGGACCAGTCGGGGCATAAAATACTCCGACGAACAGAACAGCAATCGCCATGCCGAATGTGGGCGCTGATTTTGAAGGACTTAGTCTGTTTCCCTGCGGTCTGCCCGTCCCGGATGGACACGGGTTTGGGACGCTGTGTCCCACTTTTGCATGCGGTCGACCTCAGACCCCCGGGCTGCGGACCACCAGAATCGGGATGTTCAGACGGTGCCGGACCGGATTGATGGTGTTGCCGAAGATCAGATCTTTCAGCCCGCCGTGCCCGTGCGCGCCCATCACTACCAGGTCCGGCTCAATTTCGAGGGCGTATCGCACAATCTCGCGGCGAGGGCGGGAGCCATGCCGGATGGCGGTTTCGACATCGATATCGATCTCGCCCAGGGAATCCACCAGGTTATCGAGGTAGTTCCTGCCGGCCTCCACCTCCGCCGTGGAGGATTCCGACCCGTAAATCTGACTGGTCACTCCCTCTTCCACGTGCAGCAGATAAAGCCGCGCCTTGTGTTGCGCCGCCAGACCGACCGCATGGCCCAGCGCCAGACGATCCAGCGGTGAGTGGTCCAGCGTGACCAGAATCCGGCGGTAGCGCGGCGCGGCGATCAGTTCCGAAGTGGCGACTTCCAGCCCCAGTGTCGGCGGCGCGGCCGGAACCGCCGGCGCGACCCGTAGCCAGGGCTGCACCGTAATCCAACCCAGCAGCCCAAACATGCCGCCACAAACCACCAGCGAAAAGCCCCACACCGCGGGGGCGTAACTGCCGGAGGCTTTCGCCCAGTCCGCGATCGTCTGCCCCGCCAGCCAGAGGTTCAGGCCCACCACGACCACCGCCGTGACCCAGCCGCCCAGCCGCAGTTTCCAGGCATTCGCAAACACGCCCATGCGCCGCGGGTCATTGGTGAAATGCAGCAGCGGGATAATCGCGAACGGGAGTTGCAGATTCAGCACCACCTGACTCAAAATCAGCAGCCGGAACGTCCCCGCGTTGCCCATCAGCCAGATCACCACGATGGCGGGCACAATCGCCAGCGCGCGCGTCACCAGGCGGCGCAGCCACGGCTGCACACGGATATTCAGGAAGCCTTCCATCACAATCTGCCCGGCCATGGTGCCGGTGAGCGTGGAGGACTGGCCTGAGCAAAACAGCGCGATGCCGAAAAGCTTGGCGGCCACCACCGTGCCCAGCAGCGGCGCGAGCAGCAGATAGGCCTGCTGGATTTCCGTCACATCCTTGTGCGCCTTGTAGAAAACCGCCCCGGCCAGGATCAGAATCGCACCGTTGATGAACATGGCGCCGTTCAGTGCGATCACGCAGTCCAGAATGTTCCAGCGCACGGCGGAACGCTTTTCTTCGATGCTGCGCCCGATGCGCCGCGTCTGCACCAGCGCGGAATGCAGATAGAGGTTGTGCGGCATCACCGTCGCGCCCAGCATGGCGACAGCGGTGTAGAGGCTCTTCCCGTCGATTCGCGGAATCAGCCCGGCCGCCACGCCGAGGAAATCCGGCTTCGCCATGAAGATTTCAGCGGTGAAACAGACGGCAATCACGGCGATCAGCCCCAGAATCACCGCTTCCAGATAGCGGATGCCCAGCTTCTGCAGCCCCAGCACCAGCAACGTGTCGAGCGCCGTAATCATCACCGCAATCAGCAGCGGAATCCGGAAAAGGAGGTTCAGCGCGATCGCCGCGCCCAGCACTTCGGCCAGGTCGCAGGCCACAATCGCGATCTCGCACAGCAGCCAGAGCGCCACGTTCACGCGGTGCGGATAGGTTTCCCGGCAGGCCTGCGCCAGGTCGCGCCCGGTCACAATGCCCAGTTTCGAAGCGAGGGATTGCAGCAGCACGGCCATCGCGTTCGACATCACCAGCACCCAGAGCAGCTGATAGCCGAAGTGCGCGCCGCCGTCAAGGTCGGTGGCCCAGTTGCCCGGGTCCATGTACCCAACGCTGACCAGGTAGGCGGGGCCGCCAAACGCCAGCATTTTGCGGAACCAGGACACGTGGTCGGTCCGGACCGAACGATGCACGTCCGCCAGCGATTTCGCTCTGCCTTCGCCTGCCGGTACAGGATTGCCCGGAATCAAAGTGCGTTACTCCCTGATACTGACTTTAGCGCGAGGGGGCCTGTCTTCAGGGATTCGGGCTGGTCAGAGGCCCCGGCCGTAAAGATTGCTCTTCGCGAGCCGGCTGAAGTAATCGAAGAGAATCGCCGTGATGTTTCCGGTGGGATTCCCGTCGCCCTTCAGATATGTGGAATAGACGCTGACCACGAACGGACGCTTTTCGAGGGAAACATTTTCGAGGTAAACAATCGCCACCTCGCATTTCACCTGGTCAAGCCAGCCAGGCTTTGAAGCCACGCGGATGCCCGCCGGAATCACTTTCCGGATTTCCGCTTTGGTGGGCGTCATCACCTCCAGCATGTCGCGGCTCGCCGCTTCGTCCACCGCTTTTCCCTGCCAGATCATTTGCATCAGGCGGGCCATTTCGAGCGGGGTGGAAACATTCTCTTCGTTGCGTCGCGCGGCGGCGAGATCGATCATCCTTCGGCGCAGCCGCGTTTGCAGCAGGCCGGCCTCGTCCATCGCGCGATTCACCTTCGCCATGCCGAGCAGTTCGATCAACTTGTTGGTGGCCGTGTTGTCACTCACCTGCATCATGGCTTCGAGTAACTCGCGCACCGTGATCTTGCCGCTGGATTTCGCGGCCTTCTCCACCACCGGGCTCTCCTCCACCAGTTCCTTCACGGTGACCGGAAGCACATCGGTCAGCTTCACCTCACCCGCGCGGATGGCGCGGTAGAGCTGAATCATGATCGGCACCTTGATGGTGCTGGCGGTGGGGAAAACCGCGTCCGCGTGGTAGGCGAGCGTGCGGCCCGTCGTGAGGTCGATGGCCGCAACGCCCAGCACTCCGTCCAGCTGCGTGTCGGCGGCGGCGATGCGGGCAAGAGTCTTTGCCTCGAACAGGTCTGCGACGGTGGTCTCCGCGCACACGGGCAGGCAGACCAACAGCAGGGAGAGTAGAAATCGCATGGCTATTTCGGATCCCCCGCCTTCACCCAATCCTCCGCCAGTTGCACATGCTTGATCGACTTCCCTTCCGGCGTGAAGTAACTGTAGGTCATGTGAATGGCGCCGTCATGCGCCTGAATCACGGACGGATAGTGATATTCCACGGGAGCCTTCTTCGCCGGGTCACCATCCAGATGCCGCCGCCATTTCCAGGTCTTGCCTTCGTCATCGGAAATCGTCGCGACCAGTGACCAGCGGCCCTGCTCCAGATCGTTGTGCACCGCAAGCCAGTCACCGTTGCTCAGTCTCACCACTTCGAGGCTGGTCCCCGGATTCAGCAGTTCGGTATCCTTCGCGCCCGTCCAGGACATGCCGTCATCTTTCGAGTAGCTGATCTGTGCGCGCTTCGGCGGCGGGCCGTTGTCGCGCAGGTAGGCCACCAGCGAGCCGTCGTTCTTCCGCACCACCGAGGGCTGAATCCCCCCGTAACCGACAATCGGCTCGCTCGCCACCCAGGTATAACCGCCGTCATCGCTGATCGCCATGATCCCGAATGAGTAGCCGTCGGAATACATGGGCGCAAGAATGCGACCGGAGGGCAGTTGCTGCGGGTGCGTGCGGGTGAACCAGCCCATGCGCGAGAAGTATTCATCGTCGGCCTTTTCGATCAGTTTGCGGGCGCGCTCGCCGTCCTTCCCCGGCAGGTCCACATCCTTTCCCAGCACCTCGCGTGTCTTTGCGCCGATGTTTTTCGGGATCAGCAGAATGTTGTCCTGATGCTCCCACTTCGGCGGTCCGGATTCCTGCTGATAGTCGGTCGAAATCCGGTACTTCATGAGCGCGCTTTCCCACGTGTGCGCCACAATCACCGGCCACATCAGGAACAGGCGTTGCCGGTTGTCGATGAACATGGTCGGATTGGTGTCCGGATAACCGGGCGTATCCGCCAGGGTGAAGGGAACACTCCACTGGCCGCTCTTCCGGGTCCAGCGGGACGCCAGAATGCGCACGTCGTCCGCGGTACGTTCGCCCGAGCCGTGGAACCAGCACACCAGGAAGTCTCCATTGGGCAGTTCCACGATGGAGGACGAGTGGTTGTGCCACTTCTCCTGCGGGAAGATCAGTTCGGCCTTGTAGAACGGCTCCGCGGCGAACGCGGCCAGGCTCAGGGTCAGCAACAGCAACAAAGATCGCATCGCTTCTATTAGATCCTTTTCCCCTCGGTGAGACTAGTCGGGCAATGCAAAGGACAGGATGTTCCCACCCGCCGCAATTGCCACGTACTGCCTCTGGCCCACCATGTAGGTGATCGGAGACGCCTTCCACTCCTGGCCCGTATTGAAGTGCCAGAGGTTCGCGCCGCTCTTCGCATCCACCGCGGCGAAACTGCCGCCGGTTTCCCCGTAAAAGACCAAGCCGCCGGCGGTCGAGAGCACGCCCGAATAGTTCGATTCCGGCGGCCCCACCTGCCCGGCTTCCCATACAATTCTGCCGCTCTCGATATCAATGGCCCGCAGATACTTCTCCGCCGGATCAGCCGGGTCCCGGTAAGGCTCGAAGCCGCCCGCCCTGGTCTGCTGATAGATGCTGCAGTCTTCCACGGCCATCACGTAGAACAGCTTCGTTTCCGGATTAAACGCCGTGGAATACCAATTGGTGGCGCCGCGCACGGCGGGGCAGGTTCGCACCCCCTTCTTTGTGGGTTGATTCCCTTCGAGCAGTTGCGGACGCCCGTCCGCGCCAATCCCGCTCGCCCACGTCAGCTTGCGCACAAAGGGCTTGCCCAGCAGCAGTTCGCCGGTCACGCGATCCAGCACATAAAAGAAACCATTGCGATCCGCATGCAGCAGCAGTTTGCGGTCGCGGCCCTGGTAGGCGGTGTCGATCAGGACGAACGGCTCCGTCGAATCCCAGTCATGCAGATCATGCGGGGTGAACTGGTAGTGCCAGCGCAGTCGCCCGGTCCGCGCGTCGAGGGCCACCACGCAATCGGTGTAGAGATTGTCGCCGGCGCGTTCGTCCCCGTCGGTATCCGGATAGGGATTGCCGGTGGGCCAGTAGAGCAGGCCGGTCCCCGCGTCATACGAGCCGGTGGTCCAGGTGGCGCCGCCACCCACTGCGATGGCGTCAGATGGCCCTGACGTCTTCCACGTCTCCGAGCCTGGTTCGCCCCGCCTGGGCACCGTGAAAAAACGCCAGACCTGCTCGCCCGTCGCTGCCCGGTAAGCCGTCACGTAACCCCGCAAAGGCGCATCTCCGCCCGCGATACCGGTTATCACCAGATCCCCTGCAATTAGCGGCGCGCCGGTGGACCCCATCGCGCCCGGGCCTTCCTTCACGTCCACATCCCACATCAGAGCGCCGGTGATTTTGTGCAGGCAGATCAGGTGCGCGTCGTCCGTGGCAAAGACCACCCGGTCACCCAGCAGCGCCGCACCGCGATTGGAGCCCTTCGCGGCATCCCCCGCAATCGTCTCCGCCGAATGCCGGGGCCGTGAGTAGCACCAGATCTCCCGCCCGGCGCGGGCATCCAGGGCGCACACCTCATTCGGAGCCGTGACGAACATCACGCCTTCGCTCACCAGCGGCGTGGTCTCCAGACCCTGATAGGCATTCGACCAGGACCACTGCAACTGCAATTTCCCGGCATT
>CAIUOG010000017.1 GCA_903900705.1 uncultured Acidobacteriia bacterium | reverse complement strand
GAACGGAGGGGTCCAGGGCCCCGCCCAGAGCGCGGGCGTCAGTCCGCTTGCGGCGGCGACGGCCGAGATCCAGCAACTGCGCAACACCATCACCGCGATGCGCGAGCAACTGGAAGGGGTCCGGTTCGCGGAGCAGCAGAAAGCGCAGCAGGCGATTGCGACGGCGAATGAAGAACTGATGCAGTTGCGGTCCACCGTGCAGGCCATGCGCGACGAGATGGACCGGCAGAAATCGAAGTATGCCGAGCAGGTGCAGTCGATTCAGGCGGCGTCCAGAAGTGAACTAAAGCAACTCCAGTTGACGATTGTGGAACTGCGGGAAATGCTGGAGGCGCGGAATGGCAAGTAGTCCGCGGGCGAAAGGCGCCGTGGCGGTTTCGTCCGGTCCGGCGAAGGTCACCAGGATCACCAGCCGTTCCCGGCGCAAGAGCCAGCAGACAGGCCTGCTTCTGCAGATTGCGACGAAAGTGGCTGCGGCGGAAACGCTGGATGAACTGCTGCGCTACATCGTGGAAGTGAGTTCGCAGCAGACGGGGGCGGAGCGCGGCACCCTGTTCCTCAATGACGAGAAGACGAACGAACTCTATTCAAGGGTGGCGCAGGGAGTCGGCTTCCGGGAGATCCGCCTGCCGAACGACACCGGCATTGCGGGCCACGTCTTTCATACCGGCAAGGGTCTGATTATCGATGACGCGTATAACGACGCGCGCTTCAATCGGTCCGTCGACGCGGACACGGGCTTTGTGAC
This sequence comes from uncultured Acidobacteriia bacterium, assembly GCA_903900705.1. GTDB lineage: Bacteria > Acidobacteriota > Terriglobia > Bryobacterales > Bryobacteraceae > BOG-234. Next base: position 31,019 of record CAIUOG010000017.1, on the reverse strand, counting down.
GCGGAACCTGCTGTGCGCGCCGATTGTGACGCCGGGCAAGGAAGTGATCGGCGTCCTGCAGATCCTGAACAAGCGGATGGGGCACTTCACGCAGGACGATCTGGACCTGCTGGAGTCGATGACCGCCCAGACCTCGATGACGCTGCGCAGCGCGCAGGTGATGGAGCGAATGCTGGTGGCCCGCCAGGAGGAACTCAAGTTCCTGGATCTGGTGGCGGAAGTCACGTCCGACATGGATCTGAGCACGATGCTGTCGAAGGTGGTGACCGAAGCGGCCCGGATGCTGCAGGCGGACCGGGCTACGTTGTTTCTGAACGACGAGAAGACGAACGAGCTGTTTTCGCGCGTGGCCATGGGCGCGTCGGTCGGCGAGATCCGTTTGCCGAACACGGCGGGTATCGCGGGTGCGGTCTTTACCACGGGGCATGCGATCAATATCCCCTACGCGTATGCCGATCTGCGGTTCAATCCGTCGTTCGACAAACGGACCGGCTACTTCACGCGGTCGATTCTGTGTGTGCCGATTGTAAACAAGAACGGCAAGGTCATCGGCGTGACGCAGGTGCTGAACAAGAAGGGCGGCCCGTTCTCCGGCGAGGACGAGAAGCGGCTCAAAGTGTTCACCGCGCAGCTGAGCATCAGTCTGGAAAACGCCAAGCTCTTCGACGATATCCAGAACATGAAGAACTACAACGAAGGCGTACTGCAGAGTATGTCGAACGGTGTGGTGACGCTCAATGAAGACGGGCGGATTGTGACCTGCAATCACTCCGGATGCCGAATTCTGCGGGTGGCCGAAAAGGATATCGTGAAACGTCCCGCGGCGGAGTTCTTTACCGGCCCGAACGCCTGGATTCTGGAACACATCGCCGAGGTGGAAAAGACCCTGCAGCCCGATATCACGGTGGATGCGGAGATGGTGGCGGGCGAAGAAAAGCTTTCCGTCAACCTGACGGTGTTGCCACTGATGACCGAGGGCGAGAAAGACAAGCCGTCGAAGAAGCTGGGGACGCTGTTGATGATTGAGGATCTCTCCACTGAAAAGCGGATGAAATCCACGATGTCTCGCTACATGGATCCGGGGATCGCGGAAAAGCTCCTGGCCGGAGGCGAGGACGTGTTGGGCGGCAAGAGCGTGGTGGGCACCGTGCTGTTCAGTGACATCCGCGGGTTTACCGGGATCACGGAAGACCTGGGCGCGCACGGAACGGTCAGTCTGCTGAATGAATATTTCACCATCATGGTGGACTGCATTCAGAAGCATGGCGGGATGCTCGACAAGTTCATCGGGGATGCCATCATGGCTGTCTTCGGGTTGCCGCTGCCGCATGACGATGACGAGGACAGGGCCGTGCGCGCCTCGATTTCGATGATCGAGGAGTTGTGGCGCTGGAACGCCGGGAGGGTGGATGCGGGCAAGCGACCGGTGGATATCGGGATCGGGCTGAATACCGACCAGATTGTGTCCGGAAATATCGGGTCGCCGAAGCGAATGGATTATACGGTGATTGGCGACGGGGTGAACCTCGCCTCGCGTCTCGAGAGCGCGTGCAAGGAGTATGGGGCGCGCATTCTGATCAGCGAGAACACTTTTCACAAGCTGCGCGGTACGTACCGTGTGCGCGAAGTCGACCGGGTGATCGTGAAGGGAAAGTCAGAACCCTCTTCGGTATTTGAAGTGCTCGATTATCACACGGACGAGACGTTTCCCCGTCTGCGGGAATGTCTGGAGTCATTCAAGGATGGGCTGGAATATTACCGCCGTCAGGATTGGAACCGCGGGGAAGCGGCATTTCGGGCGGCGCAGCAGTGCAACCCGGCCGACGGGCTGGCCGGAATTTATCTGAAGCGCATCGCCTACATGCGTGAACACCCGCCGGGCGATGCGTGGGATGGCGTGTGGGTGATGACGCATAAGTAGTTGCCCGGCAGTGAACCAGCTGCCCGGCCGGGGGAGGTACAGGAATGGCCGAGACTCCGTTCGACAACATCGAGAGTTCACACGAGTACGTCAGACTGCTTGCGGAGACGATCCACGAGGTGATGGCGGAAGTGGAAGTCGATATGGATCTGGCGCGCCGCAGTGGCGCGGCGCGGCGTCTCGAAGCCCTCCAGCTGGTGCAGTTTAAAATGGCAAAGCTCAATGAGCACATGACCTCCGGCTGCCGGATACTGAATGACCTTCGGATGCTGCGGCGCTTGCTGCTGGAGGAACGCGAGCAGCACCCGAAAGCTGTGGCTGCACACGGCGATTAGAGGCCGCCGGCGTCTGGCGGGTAGCCACCCATGCCGGGTGGATAGGGTTACAAAACCCGGGTTGTAAGCTCCCCTGACTAAAGTTAGGCAGGGCGGGGATCGGGTGGCCGGAAAACCTCTGAATAACACACAAATGTTTCAGAATCATTCATTTGACGCGACTACTTGACAAAAGAATTGGTTGAGCCTATGATGAGGTGCTCGTTGAAGTTAAATTTCAATTCATTCACACGGTAGTCAGGTGGGAGGCTCAACGTATGATGACCTTCGCAGTCGGTGAAAAAGTGGTCTATCCCAACCAGGGTGTTGGGACGATCGAAAACATCAGCACTCGTTACTTCGAGCAGCGGCCGGAGAAGTTTTACCTCCTTCGTCTCTTCTGCTCGAGCATGACGGTGATGGTTCCTTTCTCAAACGCCGAAACTATCGGCCTGCGCAAACTTTCAAAAACCACAGATGTGGCCCGGGTTCTGGCATACCTTGCCGGTCCGGAATTCGAAAGTCTCCAGGACTGGAAAGTTCGGTTCAAAATCAACAGCGAGAAGATGCTCACCGGCAGTCTTCTACAAATCGCGGAAGTCTTCAAACAGCTTGTACGGCTCCAGGCGGAAAAGCCTCTGTCGTTCCGCGAAAAGAAAATGCTCGATCGCGCCCGCACGATGCTCATTTCGGAAGTATCCCAGGCAAGGAATATTTCTGAGATGGACGCGATCAGCCTGATGCAGAAGTCTTTGTCGAAGTCGGGTTACCTCTTCCCCGAGCCAGCATAAGTTATTCGATCCCGGACGGGGGCTGGCAACGACTGCAGCCGGCTCCCGTCCCGCGGGTATATATTCAAGTTTGCTGCCTGCTCTGATTCTTTTTCTGTTAACGCTCATTGTGAGCGGTCTGTTCTTCTTCCCTCCTGTCTGGTTCCCCCATTCGATTACCGCGGACGCCATTGCGTTTGACCGGCAGTTTGGCCGCACGCTGGCTGTGTGCGCGTTCGTTTTTGTGGTCTTGCAGTTGCTGCTGGCGGTAACGATCCTCCGTGGTCGCCGCGCCGCTCCGCACGTGGGCGGGAAACCACACGGCTGGATGGAATTTGTCTGGACTCTGGCCACGGCGGCGGTGTTTCTGACTTTGGCCTTTACCGGTTCCCGCAGTTGGGCGAAGGTTCCTCAAAGAGTGAAAGGCGAGGAAACCATTGAGGTTTACGCCCACCAGTTCGCCTGGAACTTCCGCTATCCGGGTCCCGACAATAAGTTCGGCGTGACGGTTCCAAAATTTATCAGCGACGCCGCGGGCAATCCGTTCGGGATCGATCCGGCGGATAAGGCGGGTGTGGATGACATTGTCACAGCGAGCCTGCGGATTCCCGCGGGCCGTGATGTTTTGCTGTTGTTGCACGCGCGCGATGTCATCCACGATTTCTTTGTGCGCGAACTGCGGACGAAGCAGGACATTGTGCCGGGCATGGAGATTCCGCTGGAGATTCACGTGGACCAGCCCGGACAGTACGAGATCGCCTGCGCGGAACTTTGCGGTCTGGGGCACAGCCAGATGCGGAGTCTGCTGATTGTCCTGCCGCCCGCGGAGTACGACGAGTGGAAACGGACACAGGAGCCTCAACGGTAATGCTCACACTGGAAGGGTGCCTGGCTCGGCGTCGGCGTCTGCTCCGGCAGATGGAAGAGCAGCGGGTGGAGTTGTTTGTGACGGGGAACTACCGGACCGTCTATTACCTGAGCGGGAGTCTCCATCCCCCCGAATCGCCCGCGATACTGGCGATTCGGGCGGATGGGCGAAGTCTGCTGGTCGGCTCAGCGGGGTCGGGGTGTGGCCTTGACGACTACCGCGCGGTCGAGACGTATTCGATTGAGCGAGTGATCGATCAGCCATTTGATGACGCGGCGTTACTGCTGGCGGACTGGCTTGCGCCGGTCGGGTCTTCTGTAGCGGTGGAACACTCGGCGACGCCCTGCGCCTTCGAACGGATTGTGCGCGAGCACTGTCGCGGAGCGGCGATTACCGCCGCTGACGCCATGCTGCTTCGCCTGCGGAAGTATAAGGAAGACGACGAGATCGGCGAGATCCGGGCCTCGCTCGAACTGATTCGGGCCGCGTACGACGAGGCGCGCCGGTGTATCGCGCCCGGACTGACGGAACTCGATATCTACAACGAAATGCAGGCCGCGGTGATCCGGAAGGCCGGGACCTTCGTGCAGTTGTGTGGGGATTTCGCGGTCGGCGAGCGGGCGATTCGAGGCGGGGGCTCTCCCACGAGGCGTGTGATCGGCGAGCGGGACCTGTATGTGCTGGATCTGTTTCCGGCCCCGGCTCTCTACTTTGGGGATACCTGCCGGACGTTTGCCGCGGGCGCGCCGACGGACTTGCAAAGAGAAGCCTGGGAGACGGTTTGCGAGGCGGTACGGATTGCCGAGCGGCTGGTGCGTCCAGGCGTGCGGGCGAAAGACGTATATCGCGAGGTGAAGGAGTTTCTGGACACGCAGCCCGTGGCGCAGGGCAGTTTCTGGCATCATCTGGGGCACGGGATCGGGCATCACGGCCATGAGTCGCCGCGGATTATTCCAGGGTCGGACGAAGTGTTTGAGGTGGGCGATGTAATTACGCTGGAGCCGGGGATTTACACGCCGGCTCTGCACGGCGGCATCCGGCTGGAAGATAACTACGTGGTGCGGGAAAACGGGTTGGAAAATCTGTTTCATTATTCGAAGGAACTGTGAGCGGAAAGAATCTGCGGGGGAAAGTGGCGGTGGTTACGGGCGCCGGCCGGGGAATCGGCCGGGCGGTGGCGCTCGAACTCGCGAGCCGGGGCGCGAACCTCGCCCTGTGCGACCTGGGAGACGGAGCCGATGTCTGCGCCGCGGTGGAATCCCGCGGGAGCGAGGTTCTGTTCCACCGGATGGACGCGGGCGACCGCGAGCAGACAGAGCATTTCTTCGGGCTGGTACGGGACCGGTTCGGACGGGTGGACGTGCTGGTGAACAATGCCGCCCAGACTGTGCGGAAGCCGCTGGTGGACCTCGAGCGCGCGGACATCGAAAAGACCTGGGGCGCAACGCTGTGGGGCGTGGTGAACTTCAGTCAACTCGCCGCGCGGATGATGATTGCGCAGGGGAACGGCGGGAATATCGTGTCGATCAGTTCCGTGCTGGCGCATATTCCGTACGTGAACTCGTCGCCTTACAACGGCGCCAAGGCCGCGGTGAATCAGATGACGCGCACCTGGGCACTGGAACTGGCGCCGCGCGGTATCCGCGTCAATGCAATTGAGCCTGGCTGGACGGATACTCCGGGCGAGCGGAGTTTTGCCAGCGAAGAACAGATTCGTGTGGAAGGCGCAAAGTTGCCGCTCGGACGGCTGGGCTCAGCCACCGATATCGCGAAGGCCGTGGCGTTTCTTGTTTCCGAAGACGCTTCCTACATTACAGGGACGGTGTTAGGCGTGGAGGGCGGTATTACTCTGGTTCGTTAGTCCTGTAAAGTTTCGTACCTGGTCCGCCGATAGCAGAGTGAGATGAAGATGTCACTCACCGCTCGCCTCTACTGGATTTTCTTCATTCTGCTGGGGCTGGGGATTCTGGTCTGGGGGGCGACACTTTGGCGGCCTGCGCAGGAAAATCTGATCCGGTTTGGCCTGTACCTGGCGGCTGCCGTGGTGGCTTCGGGCTTCAAAATCAAGTTGCCGGGCGTCTTCGGCACGCTCTCGATGAACTATCTGTTTATCATCGTGAGTCTGCTCGAACTGCAACTCGAATCGGCGCTTTGTATCGGGGTTTGCAGCGTGCTGGCGCAGACTCTGATCCGGCCCCGGGCCACTCCGGTCTGGGAACAGGTGGTCTTCAGCGCATTCTCGATCCCGCTGCCGATTCTGGCGGCCTGGGGAGTGCTGCAGATGCAGTCGATCGCGGCGCTGGATCCGACGCGCTGCCTCGCGCTGGTTTCGGCGTCGATGGTCTATTTCCTCGCCAACACCTGGATTGTGGCCGGGATTATCTCGCTCACGGCGAACCGGTCCGCGTTTGAGGTCTGGAAAGAAATTCTGATCTGGACGTCTCCGCAATACCTTGCCGGCGGGGCGATCGCCGGGGCATTGCACCTCATCAATCAGTACGTGCCGTGGCAGGGCCTCCTGCTGAGCGGTCCTCCTCTTTATCTGGTGTACCGGTCTTACACGCTGTATCTCGGGCGCGTCGACGAGCAGCAGAAGCACATCGCACAGATGGCCGAACTCCACTGGCGGACGATTGAAGCGCTGGCGCTCGCCATCGAAGCCAAGGACGACACGACGGCCGCCCATCTGCAGCGGGTTCAGGTCTACGCCGTGGAACTGGCGAAGGAGCTGAACCTCTCGACATCGGAACTAAAGGCCGTGGAGGCTGCGGCGCTGCTGCACGACATCGGCAAGCTGGCTGTTCCCGAGTACATCATTTCAAAGCCGGGCCGCCTGACGCCGGAGGAGTTCGAGAAGATGAAAATCCACCCGATTGTCGGGGCGGAGATTCTGGAGCGCGTCTCGTTTCCATATCCTGTCGTGCCGATTGTCCGGTCGCACCATGAGAAATTTGACGGATCGGGCTATCCGGACGGGCTCGCCGGGGAAGAGATTCCCATAGGGGCACGGATCCTGTCGGCGGTGGATTGCCTCGACGCCCTGGCTTCGGACCGGCAATACCGGCCCGCATTGCCGCTTGAAAAGGCGATGGAGATGGTCGCGGCCGAGTCCGGGAAGGCTTTCGATCCGAGAATTGTGACTCTGCTCCAATTGCGGCATAAGGAACTGGAGGTCAAGGCGCGTCTCGATATGCGGGAAACCGGCAGCCGGATTTCCAACAACGTGAAGATCGAGCGGGGGCTGGCGCCGGCGACGGGCTTTGCCCCCAATAGTATTCCCCTTTCGAAGCAGCCGGAGAATTTTACGCTGGCGATTGCCAATGCGCGGCGGGAGGTCCAGTTGCTGGTCGAGATCACCAACGATCTGGGGAACTCGCTCGGCCTCGACGAGACACTCGCCCTGCTGGCGGTGCGCCTGGGCAATATGGTGCCCCATGACGCTGTGGTGATATTTATCCGTCAGAATATGAAGCTGGTGCCCCAGTTTGTGAAGGGGGAGAGCTTTCGGTTGTTCTCGTCACTGGAGATTCCCGTCGGGCAGGGCCTTTCAGGCTGGGTGGCGGAGAACGATCTGCCGATCCTGAATGGCAATCCGGCTGTGGAGCCGGGCTATCTGAATGATCCGACCAGGATTACGAGTCTGCGTTCCGCCATCTCGGTGCCCCTGAACGGTCAGGATGGCGTTGTGGCCGTGTTGAGTCTGTACGGGTTACGGCCGGATGCGTTCAATCAGGACCATCTGCGAATGCTCCTGGCAATTCGGTCAAAAGCGGGTCTTGCGATTGAGAACTCGCTGCGTTTCCGCAGAGCGAAGCACGCTGCCGAGAAAGATGAACTGACCGGCCTTCTGAACGCGGGGTCGGCTTTCCGGTTGCTGGAGGCGGAGATTCGGGATGCCGCGGACCGGGCCAGCACCGTCGCCGTGATTTTGCTTGATCTGGATGGCTTTAAACAGGCCAACGATGTTCACGGGCATCTGGCCGGTAACAAGGTCTTGCAGGAGGTGGCGACAGGACTGCTCGATTGCTGCCGCGCCACCGATCATGTCGCCCGGCTGGGCGGAGATGAATTTGTGCTGATTCTGCCCGATGCCAATCAGGAGAGTATTGCGGGTATTCTTCTGCGAATCCATGAGTTGGGGCCGGATGCCGGGTTCCGTGTCTGTGGGGAGAAGCTGATCAGCATCAGCGCGGGCGTAGCTCTGTATCCCCGCGATGCCTCGGACGCGGAACGCCTGCTGGAACTGGCCGATCAACTAATGTACGACGCGAAGAAAGAGACCAAGCGGCGCAAGGCCAGTCAGCGGTTGGCGGACGCGGTGGCATCCGGGTCGAAGTCAATCGATATGGCGACGCCGGTGGAGACTCGCTGAACGGTTGCCTCCACCAACAAAAAGGGCCGCGTCCCGAAGGACGCGACCCGAATTTGCCGGAACCACTGAAGGTGCCGTGTGATTTTACTGAATCGCGATCGTCACGTTCGCCTGCGTCTGCTGTCCGTTGACGAACACCACGACGGGAACAGCCGGGCCGGATGGGGCCGTAGCGGGGATCGCGACGTTGATCTGGAACAGCCCCGAGAGCAGCCCCGGTGTTTCACCGGCATAAAGAACGGAAGCGGTCTGGCCACCGATGGTAACGGTTACCGGATAGGGCGTCTGCGGGAAAGGCGCCACGAGCGGAACCTTCGTTCCTTCGACGACGGGCGGGCTGGTCTGGCCTTCACCGGTTCCATATAGAACCACCGCACCACCTTTGACCGCGGGGTTCGAGGCCGTATTGACGCTGAGGTTTCCATTCAGAGCCGCCGCCTGGTGCTGGCCGCTGGAGTCCGCCGTGAAAAGGCCCGGGAAGGCGGGCGTGCTGCGCAGCGGAGTGGCCAACGAAACCGCGGTGTTGTACGTCACGCGCATGACCGTCTGACCGTTCGCGATTCCATACGGGACCTGCACGCTGGTCTGGGTGGCGGAGGCGTAGTAAATCGGCGCGGGTATTCCATCGAAGGTGACCGCGGTTCCGGCGAGGCTGGTCGGCACGGAGCCGGACGGCGGCACGGTGAGGCTGGCCGGCCCGATATTGGAGCCGAAGATCGTAACCAACTCACCCGGCGCAACGGTGCCCGAGGCATAGCTGGCCGAACTGGTGACACTCTGAACGACCGGAAGCGGAGCCGGATTCACGGTGAGGCTCACGGAAATCGGCTGCGGGCTGGCTCCGGCCGTCGTTGGTGTGACGTTCACAACCCCGGTGTAAGTTCCGACCGCAAGATTCGCCGGATTCACCACGACGTTCACCATTCCCGGCGTGGTGCTGGGCGAGGCCGTCGGCAGCAGCCAGTTCGAGCCATCGCTCGTTGTTGCCGCAACGGTAAAGGTCTGGCTGGACGAGATGAGAGAATTGACTTTCGAAAGCTGCGTGGCCGGCGTCGGACCGCCGATGGAATAGGTGAAATTCAGAGAGGACGGCCCGATACTCAGGGTTGCCGGCGGACCGACATTCAAGGTGACGGGAATCGTCACAACGTTCGACGGCCCGGCTGCCAGCGTTACCGTTCCGGTGTAAGTGCCCTGCTGCAGGCTGCTATCGCTTGCACGGATGTTCACCGTGGCGGGCGTGGTCGCATTCGCCACGTCAGCCTGAAGCCAGCGCCCCGGGTCCGTGGTAGACGTCTGTACGGAGAAAGCCGTCGGCGTCGAGGCGGTTACGATCAGCGGGAAATTGGCGGACAAACCATAACTTTGCGGTTCGTTGATGGTGATCGAAGTGGTGGAAGTGGAGAATCCGACAGAACCGACGGTCAGCGTAACGGGTACCCGCGTCAGCGTATTCGGCGCAACGATGGTAACGTTCCCGGTGTAGGTGCCCGAAGCAAGCCCGGAGGGATTCACGCTCACGGTCAGGTTACCCGGAGTGGTGATCGCTCCAGTCACAAGCAGCCATGGCTGTCCACTATCAGTATTGGGCGTGGCCGTCACGGGCATGTTGTCACTGGTCGCTACGGAGAGAACCTGGCCCGCCGGCACCGCGCCACCGGGTTGGAAAACAAACGAGACATTGGCAGGCGTGACCGTCATGGTCTCACCGAGATTGCCGCTTCCGGAATTGCCGGTCACATTCATGTAAACGGTCACCGGCATCGGAAGATTGGCCGGTCCCGCCGTGTTGACGAGAATCTGCGCCGTGTAGTTGCCATCGGGCACGATGGAATTATTCACGCCAAGTGTCAAGGTCAGGGGAACACCAGCCGTGAGCGCCACGCCACCCGGTCCCGGGAGGGGGCTGACGGCCAGCCATCCGGCAAAGGCCGGATCGGAATATTGAACCGAAACGGCGGAGAGCACGACATTCTGGTCGCTGATGATGCCGACTTGCTGTGCCGGCGCCGTGGTGCCAGCCATCGTATTAAAAATGACCGTCGACGCGCTGAAGCTTACGTTGGCAATCGCCGCGGATGCCGGAACTTCCAGAAGCGACAGAGCGCACACGGCTGCGAACAAGAAAGGTTTGAAGGTTGTGGCTGAACCTGACACGTTATGATCTCCTGATAACAAAGCGTTTCCCGACGAAAATCGGCTTACAGTCCCTCAAACCCAATCGTCCGTAACTTCCCTTTATTATACGGGGGATCAGCGTTTGCGTGTACACGGCGACGATGAGATTTGCCGGATGCTAGATTCACATAAGAGCCCTATGGCCTTCTCCCTGCCCGAAAAGATCCTCCTTCTTCTGCTCATTTGTGCCTCCGCCGCGGGCTTCTGGGTTCGTTTCCGCCGTGTCCTGCGCATCATTCTCGCGTCAAAACCGGATGCCATTCTGGAGCCGGGCCGCCTGGTTTCTCGCCTGCGGGATTTCATCTGGGAGGTGCTCTTACAGAGCAAGGTAATTTCGCAGAGGCCGGCGGCGGGCATGGCACACGCCTTTGTTTTCTGGGGTTTTCTGGCTTTTGGTCTGATTACCGTCAATCATTTCGCTACCGGTTTCGGCCTTCCCCTGCTCTCGCGGGAGAGTCTTTTCGGCAAGGCCTATTTCGGCCTGGTGGCAGTGTTTGCGCTGCTGGTGGCGGTATCGATTTCGTTTCTGGCCTTCCGGCGTTTTGTGCTGCGGCCGATCTGGTTCGGCAAGGTGGCGTGGGAATCCGGCATCATTGCGGGTCTGATCCTGACCCTGATGCTGACCTATCTCGCCTCGCTGCCGCTGCCGGAGACCACGGTCGCCGGGCGGCTGATCTGGTGGACGCATACCCTGGCGCTGCTGGTGTTTCTTCCCCTGGTCCCCCACACCAAGCACCTGCATCTGGTACTCAGTCCCGCCACGATTCTGTTGAAGCGCGAGGGCTTCAGCGACATCCCGAAGCTGGCCGGCGACGAGGATTTCGGCCTGGTCAACGGCAGGGACATAACGCAGACCATTTCGCTCCAGACATTCTCCTGCGTCGAGTGCGGTCGCTGTTCGCAACACTGTCCGGCTTACAACACCGGTAAATCGCTGAACCCCAAACAGTTGATTCTGGGCATGCGCAGCTATCTGAACGAAGAAGGACCCGCTTCGGAAACCCCGCTGCTGGGCGCGCATCTGGCCGAAGAGTCGGTCTTTCAGTGCACCACCTGCGGCGCGTGTGAGTTCCAGTGTCCGGTGGGGATTCAGCACCTGCCGATGATTATCGGCATGCGTCGCGGCGCGGTCAACACGGGTTCCTGGGATGACAAGTTCGGCACCAAACTCTTCCTCACCCTGGAGCGCAACGGCAACGCGCTCGGCATGGCGGGCAGTGAACGCGGCAAGTTCATTGAAAAGAACGGTCTGCCCTGGTTCGACGGAACCCAGGAATACTGCCTGTGGCTCGGCTGCATGGGTGCCTACGACGCGGCGGGACGGGAGACAATTCTGGCGCTGGTCAAAATTCTCCGCTATCTCGACATCACCTTCGGCGTCCTTCGCAAAGAGAAGTGCAATGGCGACCCTGCACGCCGCCTGGGCAACGATCTCCTTTTCACCACCCTCGCCGAAGAGAATCTCGACAACATCGCCGCCGGCCAAGCCACGAAATTCCTCAGCATCTGTCCTCACTGTGTCCGTACCATGAGTACGGACTGGAAGGAAGCGGGCCGGACGGTCGAGATTGAGCACCACACCGAACTGCTGGCGCGGCATCGGATGCGCCTGCCGATGACGGCGGGCGACAAGGAAACCACCGTCTATCACGATCCGTGCTACCTGGGTCGGTATCGCGGCGTCTATGACGAACCACGCGAGGTGCTGAGCCGCGCCGTGGAATTGCTCGAAGCCCCGCGCAACCGCGAGAAGTCTTTCTGCTGCGGGGCCGGCGGCGGACAGATGTTCCTCGGTGAAGAAAAAGGCAAGCGGATCAATATCGCCCGGGCCGAGGAGCTGGTAGCGACCGGCGCGTCCACGGTGGCTGCGGGCTGTCCGTTCTGCGCGTCCATGTTCCGCGATGCGTTGAAGACGGTCTCGAACGATCCGCCGAAGTTGCTCGACATCGCTCAGATTGTGGCACGCGGTATCGATTCCCCCAATTGATCCCGCGGCTTCGGTGATAACCTGATCCCTGACGGATTTCGATGATCGTACCCGTTCTCCTGCTGGGCCTCGGCCTGATTCTCGCGTACATCGGCAGCCGGAAGAGTCTTTCCCGGCTGCAGTTCCTGTTCGTTATCCTGTTTTTTCTCGCCGGCGCAATCAGCGTTGTTTTTAATGACCTCACCATGAAGGCCGCCGCCTTATTCGGAGTGGGCCGCGGCGCGGATCTGCTGCTTTACTTCGCCGTCCTGTGCGGCGTTCTCGTGGCCGCGAATTTTTACTTCCGGTTCAGGGAAAATGAGCGGGTATTAACAGAAATCGTGCGGCGGATCGCAATCCAGTCGCCGCTTCGGCCAGGGGATCATGACAGACACTGACCCGGTTGGTGCGATCCTGCGCAGCGCATGGGTCGTCATCCCGGCATGGCGTGAAGCCGGGGTCGTGCGCGGCGTGGTGGAGCGACTGCGCGCCATCTGTCCCCGGGTGGTGGTGGTGGACGACGGTTCACCCGACGAGACCTCCCGCGAAGCCCTGGCCGGCGGCGCGGTTGTGCTGCGCCACGCCGTGAATCTCGGTCAGGGCGCCAGTCTGCAGACGGGCATTGACTTCGCGCTGCTCGAAGGCGGCGAGTACATCTTCACGTTTGATGCGGATGGTCAGCACGACCCGGAATCACTCGCGCGCATGGCCCGGATTCTGGTGGAACACAACGTGGATGTGGTTCTGGGATCGAGATGGCTCGGAACGGTGGAAGCGATGCCGCCCTTGCGAAAGTTCGTTCTGAAGGCCGCGGTCGTCTTCACGCGGTACCAGTCCGGCCTCCGGTTGACCGATACGCACAATGGCCTGCGTCTGTTCACCCGCAAAGCGGCTTCGCGAATCCGGATCACGCAGAGCCGGATGGCTCATGCTTCGGAACTGCTCGATCAGATCGGCGCCCTGAAGCTGCGGTACGCGGAAGCGCCGGTGAAGATTAGCTACTCGGAGTATTCACTGCAAAAAGGCCAGAAGATTTCGGGCCTGTTCCGCGTGCTGCTCGATATCTTCTATGCCCGCTGGACGCGTTAGCTATTTGTGCAGCGCCTTTTGTGACACCGCCCAGGCGCGATTGTTCTTCGCCAGTTGGTAATCCGGGCGCAGCCGAATGGCCTGGTCCGCGGCTGCGATCCCCCGGTCCCATTCCGACATGGAATTATACGCGGCGGCAATATTGTTCCACGCTTCCGGATAATTCGGACGCAGTTTGAGAGCCTGTTTTGCCTGTTCGATACAGGCCGGGAACTGGCGGGCCTGATAGAGAAGCAGCGAGCGGTTGAGGTAGCCCTCCGGCGATTCGGGTGCGATTCCCACCGGATTCGGCGTCTGGTTTGCTCTCAGCTGGTTTGCTCTCGGCTGGTTTGCCGCAGCCGGGCTTGACGGAATCGGGTGATAGGACCCCGCCACCGGGTCCGCCGGGAAGCGTGCCAGTGTTTGCTGTACCTGCAGACGGAGTTTGGCGTCGTCTCCCAGCTCGGTATAGACCTTCATGAGCAGATGGCGCGCCGGGATGTAGTCGGGATTCAGCTCAACGGCGGCTTCGAGTTGTGCTTCTGCCTCGGCCAGACGCTGGGAGTCATGGAGCCAGCGGGAATAAAAGTACCGTGGGATGACCTCTGTCGGCGCCAGTTGCATGGCGCGGGCGAAATGGGCCTCAGCGCGAACCGCCTGACGAGTGGCCCCGTAAACAATGCCGAGATTGGTTTCCAAAATGTAGTAAGTCGGGTTCAGGACCGCCGCGCGCTCGAAAAACTCCTGTGCGGTTGCGTAATCGCCCTTCTCCATCTTTGTGAGGCCGTAATTCATCAGGCCGCGACCATTCTTCGGGCTTTTGACCGTGACATCCTTCCACAGAGATTCGTCGGTCCGCCAGACCCGGTTTCGCTCGCGGGTGCCAAGAGCGAAAACGATGAGCAAGGCGCAGCAGCCGGCGGCAATCACGGGGCGGGGAATCGCGCGCCTTCCTGACGCCTGGTACTCCAGCAAAAGTGCCACTCCCTGGCAGATCGCAAGCGTAACGCCGACAAAAGGGAAAAACATGCGGTGGTCGTTTTCCACTTCAGCGAGCGCGATCAGGGAGGTGGGCAGTGAGGCGATCAGGAACCAGGCGAGGCCGAAGGCGATGGGACGCCGCTCACGGGTCCGCATGGCCCACCAGATGGCAAGGCAGAAAAGCGCCAGGAAAATGAAGCCCGTGATCAAGTCGGGGTTGGCAAGACTGGCAGACGCCACACGGTCTGTATCAGCGGTAAGGTCCACCGGCAGGAAAAACTTTCGAAAGTAATCGCGCAGCACGGCGGGCTGGCTGAGGCGGTAGGCCCAGGGCTGTGTTGCGCCCGTGACGAAGGTCGCCGGGTTCATTTTTGCCGAGAACAGCGCGGCGGCGCCCAGCGTGACGAAGCCCGGAAGGGATCTCTTCAGTGCCCTGGGAAAGCTCTCTTCCTCAAAGAACCAGATATAAAGAAACAGCAGGGCGGGGAAGACGGCGGCGCTCTGTTTGCCCAGCAGCCCGAGGATCGCGGGGATGAGGTACAGTCCGAAGCGGCGCGCGCCGGGGTAAAGCGCGTAGACCACCAGACCTGCCACCACGCCGAGCGCCGCATGCAGGTCGGCGCGCTGGATCACGTAATTCACGGTTTCCGCGGTGGCCGGATGTACGGCGTACAGCGTGGTGGCGAAAAGCGCGATCCAGGGATTGCTTTCCGCATCGGGCCGCGCCCGGTCCAGAATCCTGCGGAAGAGCACGAACATCAGGCTCAGCTGCGCCAGAAACAGGATGAATGTCGAGAGATGAAACCAGAATGGCTGCAGCCCGTGGCCCATCCAGTAGTCGAAGGCCAGCGTGGTGGTGACCAGCGGGCGATAAGACCGGTTGGGCGGCAGGGTACTGAACGTCGAGCCATCCACAAAGAACCGCGGCACGTTGAGGATATCCCGGATCCAGGGATTGTCCACGACGCTGTGCCCGTCATCAAAATGGAATCCGTTTTCAAAGTGGTTGGCGTAGGTGAGCAGCACCAGCAGGAGTGCCGCTCCGAACGCCGCTCGGAGGGATTTGGAAAACCGGCTGGCCAGGAGGTTTTCTGGCATTCGATGGACTGAAAGAACCTTTATTGTACCGTTGCCGCCGCCTTATTTCCGGAAGCGGAATCGCATGGCATTGGCTTTCACCTGGCGTAGTTCGTCCTCGGTAAAGCCGAAGACTTCGCGCGCAACGCGATACTCGTTGGCGAGATCGGTGTCGAACAGGCCGGGGTCGTCGGTATTCAGCGTGATCAGCACGCCGGCTTCGAAAAGCGTGCGAACCGGGTGTTGCGCCAGCGTTGGTACGGCGCCGGTTCTCACGTTGCTGGTGATACAGACTTCCAGGGGAATCTGTTCATCGCGCAGACGCCGCATCAGTTCCGGATCATCCGCGGCCCGAATGCCGTGGCCAATGCGTTCCGCTCCGATTTCGAGCGCGCCCACAATCGAATCGGGCCCATCGGTTTCGCCCGCATGGGCGGTCAGGCGCAGACCGGCGTCTTTGGCGAATTGGTACGCGGCCGCGAGACCGCGCGCGGGGCCGCGACGTTCATCCCCGCCGATTCCGAAAGAGATCGCTCCATCATCCACATATCGGGCTGCAAGTTGTGCGACTTCCATCACATGATCGGGACCAAACTGGCGGATGGCGTCCAGGTTCCACCAGATTTCGATGGAGCCGTCGCGCTGCGCTTCCCTTTGCGCCTCGCGAATCGCCCGCCAGACTGCGTCGAACTCGAAACCACGCCAGAGGATCACGCCCGCCGCGAGCGTGACTTCCGCGTAGGTCACGCCCTGCTTCACGAGGTTGCCGATCATGCGCCGCGTGATGAGCGCGTAGTCGTCCGGTCCGCGCAGGCGCTGGGCAACGAACTTGAAACAGTCCAGAAAACCAGTGAAATCCGTGTAGGCCCACATGCGATCCACCTCGGCGCGGGTGAGGTCCGGGTCGAGTAGCAGCAGGGTTTCGCGGTCGACAGTTCCTTCAAGGTGCAGGTGAAGCTCTGCAAGAGCCATATAATCGAAGTTCTCATGAACGCTGCGGAAATGGAAGCAATCATCGGCGGGTACCATCGGGACGCTTTCAGCGTGCTGGGTCCGCATCCGGTTGAAGTGAAGCCTCCGGTGGGTGCGCCGAAGGCGGGCAAAGCGCCGAAACCGGTTTGGGAGGTGCGCGCCTTTCTGCCGCAGGCGCAGACATTGACGCTGCTCAAAGACGGCGCGGAAATCCCGATGGAGAAGGTCCATCCGCGCGGTTTCTTCGTGGCAGAACTGAAGCACAATCCCGGCGTCTACCAGTTCCGGCTGGAGGATTATCACGGCGGCGTGCGGGTGATGGAAGATCCCTTCCGCTTCGGCACCATCATCACGGAATTTGACTTACACCTGCATTCACAGGGCACGCTGTATGAGGCCTGGAAGTCCTTCGGCGCGCATGTGCTGGATCTCGCCGGCATCCAGGGCGTCCTGTTCGCCGTGTGGGCCCCGGGCGCGTCATTCGTTTCCGTGGCGGGTGATTTCAATGACTGGGATACGCTCCGTCACCCCATGCGTCACCGCAACTGCGGCGTCTGGGAGATCTTCATCCCAGGTGCGCGGGAAGGGCAGTCCTACAAATATTTCGTGCGCTCGCAGGACGGCAGCCATCAGGAATTGAAGGCGGATCCCTTTGCGTTCCGCGCCGAACTGCCACCGCTCTCCGCCTCTGTGATCTGTTCGCTGGAAGGCTATCAATGGAACGATTCCGCCTGGATGCAGCGGCGCAGTGAACTGCAGCCACTGAACCAGCCGCTTTCTACCTATGAGGTGCATCTCGAATCGTGGATGCACGGTCCGGATGGGCGGCCTCTCACCTGGCGCGAACTTTCGGTCCGGCTCGTGGGCTACGTGAAGCGCATGGGCTACACGCACATCGAACTGCTGCCAATTTCCGAGCATCCCTACTCCGGGTCCTGGGGCTACCAGGTGACTGGCTACTTTGCCCCCACGTCGCGCTATGGCTCCCCGGCCGATTTCAAGTACTTTGTCGACGTCTGCCACAACGAGGGGATCGGCGTCATCATCGACTGGGTTCCCGGCCACTTTCCCAAGGACGCCCATGGTCTGGCGAAGTTCGATGGCACCGCGCTCTACGAACACGAAGATCCCCGCCAGGGCGAGCACCTCGGCTGGGGAACGCTCATTTTCAACTTTGGCCGGAATGAAGTCCGGGAGTTTCTGATTTCGAATGCGCTCTTCTGGCTGAACGAATACCACATCGACGGTCTGCGCGTGGATGCCGTCGCGTCGATGCTTTACCTCGACTATTGCCGCGAGCCCGGTACCTGGATTCCAAACCGCCACGGTGGACGCGAAAACCTGGAGGCGATCGATTTCCTCCGCCGCTTCAACGAACTGGTCCACAAAGTGCCCGGCGCGATGACAATTGCGGAAGAGTCGACCTCTTACGTTGGTGTTTCGAGACCGCTCTACACCGGCGGACTCGGCTTCACCATGAAGTGGAACATGGGCTGGATGCACGACATGTTCGATTACTTCAGCATGGACCCGCTCTACCGCAAGGGCTATCACACGCAGATCACGTTCAGCCTGCTGTACGCCTTCACTGAGAATTTCGTGCTGCCTATTTCGCACGACGAAGTGGTTTACGGCAAACGTTCGCTGCTCTCAAAAATGCCGGGAGACGAGTGGCAGAAGTTCGCCAACGTGCGCGCGTTCCTCGGTTACATGTATTCGCACCCCGGCAAGAAGTTGCTGTTCATGGGCTGCGAGATCGGTGATGCCCTGGAATGGAATCATCACACTTCGGTTCCGTGGCACATCCTGCAGCAGCCCCTGAATGCGGCCTTGCAGTCGTACATGAAGGAACTGAATCGGCTTTATAAGGATGAACCCGCGCTGTACCAGGTGGATTTCAGCCATCAGGGCTTTGAGTGGATTGATTTCTCTGATGTGGAGAAGTCGATGATCTCATTCGTGCGGCGGGCGGAGAACCCGAAGGACTACCTGGTGATTGTCTGCAACTTCACGCCGGTGCCGCGGGAGAACTATAGCATCGGAGTGCCGGAACTCTGCTACTACAGGGAAATTCTGAATTCCGACGCGGCGCAGTTCGGCGGCGGCAATATGGGGAATGGAGGAGGTGTTCAGGCGCAGTCAAAGCCGTGGCACAGAATGCCGCACCATATCGCGATCACCGTGCCACCTCTGGCAGTGCTGGTCTTCAAGCCAATGCGGCCGGAGCCGGCGGATCTGCCGGAACTGGAAGAGACGGCCTCTGCGTAGCGGCGTTATCACCGCAACGTCTTGAGCATCGTGCTCACGCCATTCCACAGAATCTGCACGCCAATGCAGACCAGGATGAACGAGGAGAGGCGCAGAATCACATTCATCGCCGTCTCACCCAGCACGCGGGCAATCTGTCCGGCGAAACGGTAGCTCAGGTAGATGCTGACCGCAATCGCCGTCGCGCCCAGAACCGCGCCCAGGATGGCGATCGGCGTCATGGCCATGCCCTGGTCCCGGTTGGCGCCCACTGTGATGGCGACGGAAATGGAGCCCGGGCCCACCGTCAGCGGGAGCGTGAGCGGATAGAACGCCCGTTTGGCGGCTTCCGTGACGCTCATTTTCTTTCGGGACGGATCTTCCTCTCCGGAACTCTGCAGCAGCTTCCAGCCGGTGGAGATTACCACCAGGCCGCCTCCCACCTGGACCACCGCCAGCGAGATTCCAAAGAAAGCGAGGATGTGCGTTCCGATGAAGATGGAAACCAGCAGCAATACAAAGCCGTTCAGCGCGACTTTGCGCGCCAGCAAAGTACGTGTGGCAGCGGAAAGATCGCGGGTCAGCGTCAGAAAAATCGGTGCGTTACCCAGAGGATTGACGATCGGAAACAGCGCGCCCACAATCAGCAGGACCTCGCGCAGCAGGTCGTTGAAGTGCGAGTGAAGCTGCTCTGGCTGCATATCACCAGCTTAATCTGAGACAATGCGACTGCCGCCATGGAAGTCATTTACGAAGTCGCTGACCACGTTGCCACCATTACCTTGAATCGTCCGGACAAGCTGAATGCCTGGACCGCCAACATGGCCCGAACAGCCGGGGCCGCGATGCAGACTGCCGATCAGGATCCCGAGGTGCGGGTGATCGTGCTGACAGGCGCGGGCCGGGGCTTTTGTGCCGGAGCCGATATGTCTCTGCTGACCTCGATTGTGAGTGATGGGCTGGACCCGGAAACGTCGCCTGCGTCCCGCCGCGCGCCGCTGCCGGAGGTGAGCAAACCGGTGATCGGGGCGATCAATGGTCATGCCGTGGGACTGGGCCTGGCGCTGGCTGTGTTTTGTGACATCCGGATCGCGGCCGAATCGGCGAAGTTCGGCACGGCCTTCGCCCGCCGCGGGCTGGTGGCGGAGTTTGGCTTGGCGTGGATGCTGCCTCGGCTGGTGGGGCTGGGAACGGCGATGGAAATGCTGCTTTCCGCGCGCCTGGTGGATGCGGCGGAGGCCCGGCAGATCGGCCTGGTCAGCCGTGTGCTGCCGGATGAAGCGTTCGCGGCGACGGTGGCCGAATATGCGCGGGAAATGGCTGTGGGCGTGAGCCCACGCTCCACCCAGGTCATCAAAAGGCAGGTATATCAGGGGCTGTCCCAGACGCTGGATCATGCTTTTCAGGTCGCGGAAAATGAGATGCTGTCCAGCCTGCGGTGCGAGGATTTCCGGGAAGGCGTGGCGCATTTCCTCGAAAAACGCGCGCCACGGTTCACCGGCCGATAGAAGCGGGAATCCCCGGCTGTCTGATGGACATCTCAGGGGGACGGGGAGGAATTCATGAGAAGCTTTCGTTTATCCGCCGGTCTTCTGCTGGCCGGTCTGATTTTTGCGCAGAAGACGCAGATCGTCTGGAGTGCTGAGGAAAAGCCCCTTCTTGATAAGATCCGCACGCTGCGGCAGGTGCCGGATGAAACCCGTGGCGCGGTGACCCGCGAACTGGCGGCAAAGATCCGGGACCTGCCGTCATCGGCAAACAAGCTGAATCTGGCGAGCGGTCTCGCAAGCCTTTCAACAGAAGGTGATTTCGGCCACGATGCTTTACAGTCCGTTGCCGAGGCCCTGGCCGCGGCGCTGCGGGAACAGCAGATGGCTTCGAATGGCAGTATGCCGGAGTCGCCGTGGGTTGAACTGGCCTCACTGATTCGCTATGAACACGTCAGGGTTTCCGCGGAGAGCCCGTTGTTGACCGCCGCGATGGCCCGTTTGCAGGCGGACGACCAGCAGCGCCGGCAGGCCGATTTCACGCTCACCGATCTGCATGGAAAAGCCTGGACTCTGAAGCAACTGAAGGGCAAGGTGGTGCTGGTGAACTTCTGGGCGACTTGGTGTCCTCCCTGCCGGAAGGAAATGCCCGATCTGGACGCGCTCTACAGCCGGTTCAAGGCGCAGGGGTTGGTCATTCTGGCCATCTCGGACGAAGAGGATGCCAAAGTGCGTCCCTTCATCGAGGAGAAGAAAATCGGCTATCCGATTCTGCTCGATCCGGGCCGGAAGGTCAATCAGGCATTTGTGATTGATGGCATCCCGAAAAGCTTTGTGTTCGATCGGGAAGGGAAGTTGGTCTCGCAATCGATCGATATGCGCACGCGCGGGCAGTTTCTTGAAATGCTGGCCGCCGCGGGACTGCGTTGACTTAATCTTCCTGCACGGCCAGAAGCCGGTAGAGCGTGGCGCGGCTCACGCCCAGGATGCGCGCCGCTTCCACCTTGTCGCCTCCCGCGAGGTCAAGAACTTTGCGGGCGTGGATGCGGCTGATTTCGTCGATCGACACCATGGGCCAGGCCCCTGCATCCGTTGGCGGTGCTTCGTCCTGCAGGTGTTCCGGCAGGTGATCGAGGTCGATGCGGCCCGCATCCGACATCATGCAGGCGTAGCCGATCACGTTCTCCATCTCCCGCACGTTTCCTGGCCACGCGTAACGCAGCAGTCTGGCTTCGGCGCGCCGCGTGAGACCCTCCACGGTTTTGCCGAACTGGCTGGCATAGTAATCCACAAAGTGGCGGAGCAGCAGCGGGATATCCTCCCTGCGTTCCGCGAGCGCGGGCATGCGGATTTCCACCATCGACAGACGGAAGTAGAGGTCTTCCCGGAAGCTTTTCTGCTGGGTAGCCGCCCGCAGGTCGCGATTCGTCGCGGCAATGATGCGCACATTCATCCGTCGCACCGCCGGGGAACCCACCCGCTGCACTTCCTGGCTCTGGACAACCCGCAGCAGCTTAGCCTGCGTGGCGAGCGGCATTTCGCCGATCTCGTCCAGAAACAGCGTTCCGTTATGGGCATGTTCAAACAACCCGGCTTTATCCTGCAACGCGCCCGTAAACGCGCCGCGAACATGGCCGAACAGTTCACTTTCCACAAGGTTTTCCGGAATCGCCGCGCAGTTGCACGCGATGTGCGGCCCTGTTGCCACCGGGGTGAGCCGGTGCAACGCTTTGGCGACCAGTTCCTTGCCCGCGCCGCTTGGACCCGTGATCAGAACGGAGCGGAAGTGCGGCGCTACCCGCCGAATGCGGGCAAAGGCTTCCAGCATCAGCGGACTGCGGCCAATCATGCCCTCAAAGCAGTTCGCTTCCAGCAGTTGCTGATCAAGTACCTTCGTCTGCCGCCGTCGACGAATTTGCGCGAGCAGGCCACCCACGCGATCCTGAAGGCGGGCGACGTCGATGGGCTTATTGAAATAGTCGGCCGCCCCGCGTTGAATTGCCTGGACCGCGGATTCCGTCGAATAGTGGGACGTCATCAGAAGGACGTCCACCGCCGGATCGAAGCGAACCAGTTGGTCGAGCACTTCGAGGCCGGATAACTGCGGCATCACCAGGTCGAGCAGCACGATGGCGGGTCGGCGTCTCTTTGCGGTTTCGATTCCCGCTAAGGGATCGTTTTCGACCAGGATTTCGAGGCCGTCCTGTTCAAGGGCGGCCGTAACGAGCTCAAGCGATTGAGGGTCGTCATCAATGGCGAGCAGGGTGATGGGTGAGTCTGCCATGGGTCGCGTTTTTCAGTCTGCCACAGTCTCACCAGTGAGACTATGGGGCGTTGGTTCTTACGGACGATATCCCACGCCCCGGAGCCGCGCTTCCCGGTTCTCGCAATGCCCTGAAAAGAATGAATTTAAATTCACATTTGGCTTTTCGCCCTTTTGGCGCTTCAATTGTATGATGTTGCCGGGCTGGTCCGTCCTGACGGTCAGTCCCTGTCGAACTCTTATCCTCATGAAAATTCCAATGATTTCCAAACCTATAAGCCTCCGGCGCCTGCCGGCCTTCGCCGTTTTGATTGCAGCCTGCTCCCCGGTTGCCTCCTTCGCTGACCAGATTGTGCTGAAGAACGGTGACCGCATCACCGGGAGCATTGTCAAAAAAGACGGCGCAAATCTCACTATCAAGAGCGATCTCTTTGGTGTCATTACCACCGCCTGGGACAAAGTGGAGTCTGTTCGGGCGGACACGCCGCTGAATATTTCCACCAAAGACGGCAAGGCCCTGCAGGGCACTGTCACGACGTCGAATGGCGCGATTGAAGTGGCGTCCGGCGCCACGAAGTCCGTCATCCCGACCGCGGAGGTGACTGCGATCCGCAATGCCGATGAACAGAAGTCATACGAACGCCTGCTGCACCCGGGCTGGACGGAACTCTGGGCGGGCAATGGGACCCTCGGCTGGGCCGGCAGCAAGGGCAACGCGGAGACCCAGACCTTCACCATCGGCGCTATGGCGCGGCGTGTCACCAGTACGGACAAGATGACGGTGTATTTCAACACCATCAAGGCGTCGGCCTTTTCGAGCGGCAAGAATTCCGAGACCGCCCAGGCGGTTCGCGGCGGTCTGGCCTATGACCATAACCTCGGATCGAAGCTCTTTATCAACACTTTCAATGACTACGAATACGACCGGTTCCAGAATCTGGACCTGCGGTTCGTGCTTGGCGGCGGCTTTGGTTTTCATGCCTTCAAGACTGATACGTCGCGGCTGGACATCCTGGGCGGTGGCGACTTCAACCATTCCTCCTACAGCACCCCCGCGACCACGAAATCCGCCGAAGGTTTCTTCGGCGATGATTACACCCGGAAGCTCGGCAAGACCGCGACTCTGACGCAGTCCGCCAGAATGTTTAACGATCTGAACCACCTGGGCAGCTACCGCCTGAATTTTGACGCCGGTACTTCGGTCCGGCTGACGAAGTGGCTCAACTGGAACATTTCCATCAGCGACCGCTACGTCACGCCCCCGGCCACGGGCCGCAAGCCGAACGATATCCTTTACACCACCGGTCTGGGATTCACCTTCGCGCGGTAGTTCCGTCATGCGGAGCCTGTTTCACAAAAGAAAGCTCACAGGAAAAAGAGGAGACACAAAATGAACATTGATTTCAACGCACTTGCACAGACGGCGATGACCGTTCTTACCCAGGTCGGGATGAAGATTCTGGGCGCGATTGTCATCTGGATTGTCGGCCGCTGGCTGATCAAACTGGCCTCGAACATCATTTCAACCGCCCTGAACAAGCGGCAACTGGACAAGACCATCGTTCAGTTCATCCATTCGAGCGTGACCGGCCTGCTGAGCATCGCGCTGATCATCGCTCTGCTCGGCTTCTTCGGAGTGGAGACCACCACGTTCGCGGCGCTGCTGGCCGCCGCCGGCATCGCCATCGGCGCGGCCTGGAGTGGGCTGCTTTCGAATTTTGCCGCCGGCATCTTTCTCGTCATACTGCGGCCCTTCAAGATTGACGATTTTGTCAGCGCGGGCGGCATGGTGGGCACGGTGACCGCGATCGGGCTGTTCGGCACCACCATCAACACTCCGGACAACATCCAGACAATTGTAGGGAATGCGAAGATCTTCTCTGACACCATTCAAAACTTCTCGACAAATCCCTTTCGCCGCGTGGACCTGGTCGCGCAACTGGACCATTCCACTGACCACAACGCGGCTATCGGGCTCCTGAAAGAAGGGATGAGCCGCATTCCCAACGTCCTGAAGACGCCCGCGCCGGACGTGGAAATCCTGACCTTCACCCTGGCCGGCCCCGTGCTCGCCGTGCGTCCGTACTGCGCGCAGCCGGATTACTGGCAGGTCTACTTCGACACCAACAAGCTCATCCGCGAGAGCTTTGGCGCGGCGGGTTTTGCCACCCCGGAAAACCGCCTGGCGATTCGGAACGTGCAGGGCTGACGCTGTCTCGTTTGCAGGAGAGACCTGCGGCGTCTCTCCTGCGAGACCAAATGATCGGGTAGTCCGACGCCTGAGAAATGGTCCGGATGCGCCACCCCGGACCGTACTCGTAAAGTGTTGAAAAGAAAAAGTTCTCTCTGCGACTCAACGTTCCTGGATTTGGCACTCCACGCGCTCTTGAGCGGAACAGGAATCAGAGGAGATGAACATCCAAATGTTTGCAGTTTCATACAGTGAGGCCGGCGGACCTGCCGGTTTCAGTTTTGTTCCCGGGACCATCTCGTCCCCGGAGCTGCCGAAAAAGTCGTCCGCCCGGTCGCGCTGTGGCCGCAAGCGCTTCGGCTTCTATCCCGGCGAGGACGAAGTTATTGGCCGCATGCTCGAAATGCGCGCACAGGGCGCGGGCTTCGACAAGATCGCTGATCGGTTGAACGATGCCGCGGTGCCCACTCGTTCCGGCAAGGCATGGCACGGCCGTGTTGTGAATCGGATTCTGCGCGCCGAACAGGCCCGAGCCGCCGGAGTGGCGGACCGCGCAGCCACGGCTAACGCCTGAAGGGCAACCGAAATATGAACCGGCTCCCGCTGCCGGGCACGCTTTCCACCCGGATCTCACCGCCGTGTTGTTCCACAAGACGGCGTGTTATGGTCAGGCCAAGCCCGGCGCCACCCCCGTCGCCGGGCAGACGGACCTGATGAAACTTCCCGAAGATCGCGGTCAGTTCCTCGGGCGGAATGCCCCGGCCCGTATCCGCGACTGAGATTTCCACCTCCCCCGGCAGTGTGGTTGCCGAAACGGACACGGTCCCGCCGCGACTGGTGAACTTAATTGCATTGCTGAGCAAATTGAACAGGATCTGCAGGAAACGGGTCCGATCAGCGTAGATTGCCTGCGCGACCCGCAGGTCAGCGGGCGCGCAGCAGACCCGAATGGCCTTGGCGTCGGCCAGTGGGGCAATCGTCTCGATTACCTCACCAAGCGCGTCCTCAAGCGGAAACTCCTCGGCGCGGAGATCGAGGAAGCCGGCCTCAATACGGGAAAGATCGAGAATATCGCTGATCAGTGATTGAAGATGCTCGGCCGCATGCCGGATCTGTTCGAGATATCCGCGCTGTTTCAGGTTCAGGCTTCCGGCGCGTTCCTGCAGCAGGATCGTGGTGAAACCAAACATGGCGTTCAGCGGAGTACGAAGGTCGTGGCTCATGCCGGCCAGGAAATCGCTCTTTTCCTGCACCGTTTTTTCCGCCTCGGCGGTGGCGAGAGACAACTCGCGGGCGATTCGTTCCAGGCGCTCGTTGTCAAGTCCGCGGTCGCGCGAACGCTGCAACGCGCTTTGCCTCTCCTCAAACTCCTCCCCCAGCCTTTGAATCAGCAGAAAGGGCATGCCCTCCACCGTCGCGGCGGTGGCGCGAAGCGCGATATCGTCTCCATCCCGATTGGTTTGTACCCAGATATCGGAGAGCAGCGGCCTTTGCTCCCGGTCATTCCAGATGGTAGCCGCGACTTCGAGAAACCCGGTGAGGAAGGGAAATACCTCCTCCGCCGCAATCGGGACGCCGGGTTCGGCGAGGCCCTTCAGCCAGTCCGGACAGAGCCCCGTCAGCGTCAAAGTGCCGCGGGACGACGGATCAAACACGGCGATCTCGATGGCGGCAAGCAGAGAACTGGCTGTCATGAAAGGGAGGGACTCCGGAAAAAGCGGCTACCGCATAATGATAAGAGAATACAGATGAAAACGGCATTTCTTTTTCCAGGGCAGGGGTCGCAATACGTGGGCATGGGGCGGTCGCTGGCAGAGAATTTCCCGGTCGCCCGGGCTCGCTTTGAAGAGGCGGATGACGCACTGGGTTTCGCAATCTCCAGGCTATGTTTCGAGGGCCCCGAAGATGCGCTGCGCCTGACCGAGAACCAGCAGCCCGCTCTCCTGGCCGTCTCGATTGCAGCCTGGACCGTTCTCGTGAAAGAAACCGGCTCGCCCGATTTTGTTGCCGGCCACAGCCTGGGTGAATACCCGGCTCTGGTGGCGGCCGGCGCATTGCAGTTTGCCGACGCGCTTCGCCTGGTGCGAAAGCGTGGCCAGTACATGCAGGAAGCCGTCCCGCAAGGCGTTGGCGCCATGGCGGCTATCCTCAAAATGCCTCTCGAAAAACTGGAGGGCGTGCTCGCGGAGGCCGCCCAGGGCGAGGTTGTCTCCGCGGCGAACCTGAATTCGCCGGATCAGGTTGTGGTGGCCGGAACCAAAGGCGCCGTTGACCGGGCCATGGAACTGGCAAAGGCGGCGGGAGCGAAGCGTGTGGTCCCCCTGCCGGTGAGCGCGCCCTTCCACTGCGCCCTCATGACCCCGGCGCAGGTGCGCCTGCGGGCTGATCTTGATGCGACGAATTTTGCCGATCTCGCAGTGCCTCTGATCAACAACTGGCAGGCCAGAGAGATCCGTACCGGCGCGGAGGCGCGCGAGGGTCTCTACCAGCAGGTGCCGAACACGGTTCGATGGACGGAATCGATTGGAGCGCTGCAGGCGGCGGGTGTGGACCGATGGTTTGAGGTCGGCGCAGGCGCGGTTCTGGCCGGACTATTAAGGCAGATTCTGCCCGGTACGAAGTGCATTTCGTTCGGCGAGGCGAAAGATCTGGAAAAACTCAACACCGGCGAGTGATCCCAGACACGGATCTGTTATACTTCAAAAAGTGATTCGGGCGCAGGTACTTCGGTATCACGCGCTCGGTCGGTAGTGATGGCACTCCCCTGTTTAGCTTGTTGTTGACAACGGGATGTCAAGTTCGCTATCGTGTAAAGGTTTGGCTGTAGCTTAATCAGTTCCTGGCTACCATCTCCGGCGTCGGAGATCCGGCCCGGAGCGAGGTCCCGAGGTTTTTAGCGGACGTTTCGTTGAACACACGCGAAGCGGCGTCGCAAAAAGACATGGACCTGTCTAAAGCCTGAGCGATCAAGCAGTTACGCTTCGCTCGAATCAAAAGAAACGACGCAGTTACAAATGAATTCAGCCGCCTCGGCGTAAGTATTCTGCGCTGGTGTGGCGGATTCTCCTGAGCTTGAGCAGTATGTGGTTCACGCAGAGGCGTTTATCGCGCCAAAGCTAATTTGTAAGGAATAACGTGCCGACATTCAATCAACTTGTGCGTAAGGGGCGGAAAGCGCCCGCATGGAAGACTGCCAGCCCGGCATTACAGAGTTGCCCGCAAAAGCGCGGCGTCTGTACGCGTGTCTACACGTCGACCCCGAAGAAGCCGAACTCCGCGCTTCGTAAAGTCGCCCGCGTCCGGCTGACCAACGGCATCGAAGTTACGACCTACATTCCCGGTGTTGGGCACAATCTGCAGGAGCACTCGATCGTGCTGATTCGCGGCGGCCGTGTGAAGGATCTTCCCGGCGTTCGCTATCACGTGGTCCGCGGTGCGCTCGATACGGCTGGCGTTGCCAACCGCAAGCAGAGCCGGTCGAAGTATGGCGCCAAGCGGCCTAAAGCCGCAACGAAGTAATTAAGGACTAGACAGATATGCCACGACGCAGAGGCGCAGATAATCGTGAAGTAGCGGCCGATCCGATTTACGGCTCGACGCTGGTGGAAAAGTTCGTCTGTTCCATGATGTGGGACGGCAAGAAGCAGACCGCTCAGAAAATCTTCTACGCATCCATGAAAAAGCTGGAAGAAAAGGGCGGAGGCGAAGAAGCGATCAAGTTGTTCAAGAAGGCTGTCGAGAATGCGAAGCCGCTTCTCGAAGTGAAGACCCGCCGCGTGGGCGGCGCCAACTATCAGGTGCCGATCGAAGTGCCTCAGAATCGCCGGACCAGTCTGGCGATCCGCTGGATTCTCGGTAATGCCCGCGGTCGCGCTGAAAAAGGCATGGCGGACAAGCTCGCGAACGAACTGAACGACGCTGCGAATCTTCGCGGCGGCGCAATCAAGAAGCGCGACGACGTTCACCGCATGGCCGAAGCCAACAAGGCTTTCGCCCACTATCGCTGGTAGTATCGCCTGACAATCGCCCGAAGGCCGTAATCAACCGAAAACGACTGTAACGCCAAAACAAATCAAATGCCACGCACTGTACCACTTGAGAGGATGAGGAATATTGGCATCGCTGCTCATATCGATGCCGGTAAGACAACCACTACGGAACGCATCCTGTACTACACCGGCCGGTCCCACAAGATCGGTGAAGTCCACGAAGGCACTGCCACGATGGACTGGATGGAGCAGGAGCAGGAACGCGGTATCACGATCACCTCGGCTGCAACGACCGCCTCATGGCGCGACATGCAGATCAATATCATCGACACCCCCGGTCACGTGGATTTCACGGCCGAGGTGGAGCGTTCGCTCCGTGTGCTCGATGGAGCGGTTGCCGTATTTGACGCAGTGGCTGGTGTTCAGCCTCAGTCTGAAACGGTTTGGCGGCAGGCAAATAAGTACAAGGTTCCCCGCGTCTGTTTCATTAACAAGATGGACCGCGTTGGCGCTGACTTCTACTACTCGGTCGGCACCATTGTGGATCGCCTGAAGGCGCGTCCCGTACCGATTCAGATTCCTGTCGGCGCGGAAGATCAGTTCAAAGGTATTGTTGATCTGGTCGAGATGAAGGCAGTGATCTGGCGCGATGAAACGCTGGGCGCGAAGTTCGACGTGGTGGAAATCCCGGAAGACCTGGTCGAAAAAGCTCAGCAGTATCGTGAGCAGATGATTGAAGCCGTCTCTGAATCCGACGACGTTTTGTTTGAGAAGTTCATCAATGGTGAGCCGTTGACTGTGGAAGAGATCCGCGCCGGTATCCGCAAGGCAACCATCGCGATGAACATCTTCCCGGTAATCTGTGGTTCGGCGTTCAAGAACAAGGGTGTACAGACGATGCTCGACGCGGTTGTCGACTATCTGCCTTCGCCACTCGATGTTCCGTCCATCAATGGCACCGACGTCGATGACAAGACAAAGATTCTGACCCGTCAGACCTCCGACGACGCGCCTTTTTCGGCGCTGGTCTTTAAGATCATGACGGACCCGTACTCCGGTCAGCTGGCCTTTTTCCGGGTTTACTCGGGCAAGATGTCCGCCGGCGAATCAGTCTATAACGTTGCCAAGGGTCGCAAAGAGCGTGTGGGCCGCCTGATGCGCATGCACGCCAACAAGCGGGAAGACATCACTGAAATCATGGCGGGCGACATCTGCGCCGCCGTTGGTCTCAAGACAGTCTCCACCGGCGACACCATCTGCGACGAAAACCAGCCGATCATTCTCGAAAAGATCGACTTCCCGACGCCCGTCATTCAGCTCGCCGTTGAACCGAAGACGAAGGCCGATCAGGAAAAGATGGGCATGGCAATCGCGAAGCTGGCGCAGGAAGACCCGACCTTCCGCGTGGCGACCGATCCCGAAACCGGCCAGACAATTCTTTCCGGCATGGGCGAACTCCACCTTGAAATCATCGTGGATCGCATGATGCGTGAATTCAACGTGGTGGCAAACGTCGGCAAGCCGCAGGTTGCTTACCGCGAAACCATCCGCCAGGTTGCCGAGTTTGATTACACGCACAAGAAGCAGACCGGCGGTTCCGGTCAGTACGCCCGCGTCAAGCTCCGTGTGGAGCCGAACCCGGGCGAGGGCTACCTGTTCGTCAACGAAGTCAAGGGTGGGAACGTGCCCAAGGAATTCATCCCCGCCATTGAAAAGGGTGTCGTCGAAGCCCTTGAAGGCGGCATCATGGCTGGCTTCCCGATGGTCGATGTGAAGGTTGCGGTCTTCGACGGCGCTTATCACGACGTCGACTCCTCGGAAATGGCGTTCAAGATTTGCAGTTCGATCTGCGTGAAGGAAGCGGCCCGCAAGGCCAAATCCGTTCTTCTCGAACCAGTCATGGCTGTCGAAGTGGTGGTTCCGGACGAATACATGGGCCCGGTCAACGGCGATCTGATTTCCCGCCGCGGCCAGCTCGAAGGTACCGAAATTCAGGGCAATGCCCAGATCATCAAGGCCAGCGTGCCGCTGAGCGAAATGTTCGGTTATGCAACCGAACTCCGTTCCCGCACGCAGGGTCGCGGCAGCTTTACCATGCACTTCTCGCGGTACGAGGAAGTTCCGAAGAATATCGCGGAAGAAATCGTCGCGCGGACTCAGGGCAAGGTTACTAAGTAGTTCCGTTTACAAGGTTTAGCAGACAGGAGATTGGTGGCACATGGCGAAAGAAAAATTTGACCGCAGTAAGCCCCACGTCAACATTGGCACGATCGGTCACATCGATCACGGCAAGACGACGCTGACGGCGGCTATCACGAAAGTGCTGGCGAAGCACAATCCGAAGGTATCGTTCCG
>CAIUOG010000016.1 GCA_903900705.1 uncultured Acidobacteriia bacterium | reverse complement strand
TCCCGGCGGTCGCGCCAATCTGATCGCGACCGAGAATTCCTGCGTTCTGGTGGATGACGATCTGCTCCGCCAGGTGAATTGCACCTCAGGCCTGGTCATCGCCACAGCCCTCAATTTCACTTTTGCCACGGCCGGGCAGAGAATCGCCACCGTCAAAAGCGCACCCTTCGCCATGTCCAAATCGGACTTTGAGGGTTCCCTCAACATGCTTCGTGACCGGGGCCCCATCATGCAGGCTCGCCCGGTGCGGGGCGCGTCGGTGGCAGTGCTTTACTGCGATCCTGTCAACGGAGACCGTGCGCGCGTCTTGTTTGAACCCGTGCTCCGTCAGAAACTCGAGCGCTTCGGAATCCATTCCCAGACCAGTCTCTCCGTGCTCGAAAACGAAGAACATGTCTCTCGCGGAATGCAGCATTTACTGCGTGCGCGGCCTTCCGCCATTCTGGTGGCGTCCACGACTGCCCCCGCCGGGCCGGATGACGTAGTCGGCCTCGCCATGCGCCGAATCGGTTGCGACATCGAGCGTTTTCTGGCGCCCGTGGAACCCGGAAACCTGCTGTTAATGGGTTACCGGAACGACATTCCGATCCTGTCCGCCCCTGGCTGTTTTCGCTCGTTGCGCAATAACGTGATCGATATTCTCCTGCCGCCCGTACTGGCCCGCTACCGCGTTTCCACCTGGGAAGTCTCCTGCCTTGGTCACGGCGGCCTCCTCGGGTAACCCTGTCCCTTCCACTAATCGAAAAGCGAAATGCCGTTCCTCGTCAGAACGGCAAGAAGCTGAGCCTCCGATTCAAACACTTCCGCCTGAATTCCGCAGCCCCTGGCCGCCTCCACATTCTCCGGCATATCGTCGAAAAACAGGCACTCCGCCGCCCCGCACTCCGCCGCCCGAATTGCGTGCTCATAGATGGCGGCGTCCGGCTTCATGGCGCCAACTTCATAGGAGACTACGGTCGCGTGAAAGTGGCGCAGCAGAGGATACGACTGGCGCAGCATATCGAAATGAATCACATTCGTGTTGGAAAGCAGCACCAGCCGCGCCCTGCCCCGAAGTTCCTCAATCACCCGCTCCGAAATCAATGTTTCCGGAAGAAATATCGAAGTCCAGATCGGGATAAACTCGTCATATGGAATCGAAATATTCAGCAGGACTGAAACTTCATGAGCAAAGTTCAGTCCTGATATTTTCCCTGATTCGAACTGACGGAAGAGATCCGTCTCCCCCAGCCTTCGCCGAATCACCTCCGCCGGAACCCCGGAGCGCGCTTCCATCCCTTTGTAGGCCCGTTGGAAGTCAAACGGCACAATCACTTTTCCCAGGTCGAGAATTACGCTTTTGATCATTTACCAGATTCCAATCATTTTCCACCACCCAAAACCCACCGTACCCCAGACCAGCAGCGTCAGCAGCGACGTCAGAAACCCGATCCTCCACCACGCCCCAAAACTGACATATCCCTGGGCGAAAAACATCGGCGCCGGCGTCGTCCCATAGTTTGTCAGTGCGGCGCACAGGTTCCCGAAACAGGCCAGTGAAAACGCCGCCAGCCCCACTGGAACGCCGCGGCTCAGCAGCACCGTACAGAATGCCGGAAAGAGAGCGAGCGTGTGCGCCGTAATACTGGCGAAACCATAATGCGAATAGAAGTAAACCAGCAGGGTCACCGTAAACAGCGTGACCACGCCGAATCCGGCAAGCGATGAACTCACCCCCGCGGCGAACGCCTGACTCACACCCGCCTCTCCCAGCGCCCGCGCCATCTCGAACAAACCCCCATACCAAATGAAGACGTCCCATGCGATCCGGTCCGCCATCAGTTCTTTCCATTCGAGGACGCCGGACACCAACAGCACCCCGGAGCCCAGCAGAGCCGGCACGCTGGCGTCCAGCTTCGAGAAAACCCACAGCCCGCACACACTGATAAAGACCCCACAGACGATTAGTTCATCCCGCTTCATCGCGCCCATCGCCGCCAGCTCGGACCGTGCAAATCCTGCAGCCTCCGGCGTCTCGCGTACGGACGGCGGGTGTAGACGGTACACGAACCACGGAACAATCGCCAATGAAACCAGACCCGGAACTATCCCCGCCTGAAACCAACTGCTCCACGTAATCGGATAGTGCAAAAACTGCGCCGACATCCGGGCCGCCAGCGCGTTACTCGCCTGCGCCGTCAGTAGTGTAGCCGAGACGACGCAGATGGACTGGTACACCCCCACCATCAGGAATGACCCCAACCGCGATGCCGTTTCCCCAGGCTTCGAGCCATAGATTTCCGCAACCGACCTCGCGATCGGCAGCACCACGCCCCCTGAACGCGCCCCGCTCGACGGGATAATCGCCGCCAGCACCAGGTCCGTAAAGCCCAGCGCGTAACAAACACCCAGAGAAGTCCGTCCAAACATCCGCACAAATACGAGAGCGATTCTCCGCGCCAATCCCGTTTTCAGCAATGCGTTTGAGATGAAGAAGGCCGAAAGCACCAGCCAGACCACCGGATCGGAATAGCCCGACAGCGCCTTCTGAATCGTCAGTCCGCCCAGCACCGTGGAGAGCGTCATCGCGATCAGAACCAGGGCTCCACCCGCAATCGGCTGCAGAATCAGGCCCGCAATCGTCGAGGCGAACAGCCCCAGCAAACGCCACGCCTCCGGTTTCAATACATCCGGCCGGGGCACCAGAAACACGACCGCGAGGTAGATCCCGATCAGGATTCCCATGGACCCCAGGGGGGAGAGCCGCTCTTTGCGCAACCCTTGAGGTTAGGGTCAATCAACGCGTCCGTCAAGTCAACACGAAAACTTTCCGAATGAAACGCCGTGGTGACGGGCGGCATCAGACAATGGAGTGAGGATGAGGATGTATGCAGCCCTGCTGCTCTGGTCAGTTACGCCCGTTTTCGCCGCCGAACCCAGTCTGCTGGATCGGGGCTTTAACGAGATGTACAACCTCCGCTTTGCCGATGCTCACGTCACCTTCAACAACTACGCAAAGCTGAATCCCGCGGACCCGATGGGCGCCGTCTCGGACGCCGCGGCATTTCTCTTTTCAGAATTTGAACGTCTCAATATCCTCCAGTCAGAATTCTGGAGCCAGGATCAAAGCCTCTTCGATTTTCACAAGCTGCCCGGTGATCCCGCCATAAAGCGCCGCTTCGAAGCCGCTCTCGCCAAGGCGGATTCTCTCTCCGATGCGCGGCTGAAGATGGTTCCGGATGACCCCGGCGCGCAACTCGCCATGGCGCTTCGCCTGGGCCTGCATGCCGACTACACCGCGCTGATTGAAAAACGCGCCATGCCCGCCCTCACCGAAGTCAAACAGAGCCGGCAGGTGGCCGAAAAGCTTCTCGCGAAACATCCCGATTATTACGACGCCTGGATCGCCGTCGGCCTCGAAAACTACCTGCTCAGCCTCAAGCCCGCCCCGGTGCGATGGTTCCTCCAGATGGGTGGAGCCCAGACCGATAAGGCCACCGGCCTCGACCGGCTTCGTCTGACCGCCGACAAAGGGCACTACCTGAAGCCCTATGCCCGGCTGCTGCTCGCCATAGCCGACCTCCGGGATCACTCCCCGGCCAAAGCGCGCGAGAAGCTCCAGTCGCTGGCAAATGAGTTCCCGGGCAATCACCTGTACCGGGAAGAACTGGCGAAACTCCACTAACCTCCGAATGCGAATACTTTCTGTGGCGAGCGCTTTTCCCGCCCACTACTACAATCAGCAGGAACTGGTCGCGGCCTTTCTGCGCCACTGGGGTGATCGCATCCCGGATGGAAGGAAGCTGGAACTGCTCCACTCCAACGTCGGAGTCGACGGACGCCATCTGTCCCTTCCAATCGACGATTACCCGTCCCTTACATTCGGGCAGGCCAACAACGTCTGGATAGAAACCGCGCAGGAACTGGGCGAAAAATCCATCAGTCAGGCCCTTCGAAACGCGGGCTTGCAAAACACGGATCCTGCCGCGTTCTTCTTCGTTTCCGTCACCGGCATCTCCAGCCCTTCAATCGAAGCCAGACTGATCAACCGCATGGGACTCTCCCGCAACCTGAAGCGGATCCCGATCTTCGGCCTTGGCTGCGTCGCCGGAGCCGCGGGCATTGCCCGCGCCGCCGATTATGTCCGTGCTTATCCCGATCAGTACGCCATCCTGCTCAGCGTCGAACTCTGCTCTCTGACGCTGCAAACCGATGACCTTTCGGTCGCCAACCTGATCTCCACCGGCCTGTTCGGTGATGGCGCGGCGGCCGTGATCATCGCCGGAGACAACTGCGTGGCCAGTTCCCCGGTCCCGCCGGGTCCTGAGATCGTCGCCACAAAATCCATCTTCTACCCGGACACGGAAAGGGTGATGGGCTGGGATATCTCGGAAAGAGGCTTCCGGATTGTACTGTCGCCGCAGGTTCCGGACGTGGTGGCGAAGAACCTGGGTGGCGATATGAATGAGTTCCTGTCTGAACACGGCCTGTCTCTGAGCGACATCGGCTGCTGGGTCGTCCACACCGGCGGACCCAAAGTTCTGCGTGCAACGCAGCAGGCCCTCGGCGTAAACGATACAACGTTATCCGCCTCCTGGGATTGCCTGCGCAAAATGGGCAACCTTTCTTCCGCGTCCGTCCTGATGGTGCTCGAAGAAGTGATGCTCAACCGTCGTCCCGCCCCTGGGACGTGGAGCGTTCTCGCCGCCATGGGCCCCGGCTTCTGTTCCGAACTCGTCCTGCTCCGCTGGTAGCAATCCGCTGGTAACAAAAGAAAAGGCCGGGACTCCGAAGAGTCCCGGCCTTTTCAGTGCCACTCAATCCATTGGCTAGAAGGTAACGCGGGCGCTGATCTGCATACGGCGCGCCTGCGTGCCATCCGGGAAACCGCCGTCCGCTGTCCCGACGTTGAAAGACGCCGGCGTCGGAGTCAGCACACCCTTCGCTTCCGTGTACCCCTGCGTCGAAAGACTCGTCGGAGACCAGGAATTGCTGATGTTGAAGACTTCGAAGTTCAGGAACAGCTTGCGGTAGTTGTTGTCCAAACCACCCCAGGGGATGATCTTGCTGATGCGGATATCACCACGGTAGGCGGCCGGAGTGTACAGTCCGTTCACGGGCAGGAAGGGCGCGCGGCTGTTGGCGCCCAGGCCGTTCAGTGAACTGCTGGAAATCATGCCTGCAACCGGCGTATCCGTCACGCGGATCGTCTCGCTCCCGCTCGGTCTGCCGCTCTGGAACGTGGCGATTCCCGACATCTGCCAGTTGTTGATCACATAGCGTGAGAAGAAGTCGGTCCGCTTCGTGAACTCCGGCGACCACACGAACGACTGCACCAGGCGGTGCCGCTGATCCAGTGTGCCGCTTCCCTTGTCGTATCCGTAGTTGCCGTTATAGGTCCACGGCGACGCGGAACTGAAGAAGATCGCGTTCCCGCCCGCACCCTGACCGTCGTCGATTTCATGCGCCCAGGTGTAAGAAGTCAGGGCCTGGAATCCATGCGAGAAGCGCTTTTCGAGCGAAACCGTCAGCGCATCGTAGAAACTGCTCACGCCGTTGGTCACCTGGAGCACCGCGCCGTACTTGGAGTTCGGGCGCGTGCCGGTGTACACCGGAGTGGAGAAGCTTCCCACCTGATTGCCGCTCGTATCGTTGATCCGGTACGTGAACGAGGTCGTGGGATTCGGAAGATTCAGATCCTGCACACCGAACAGATTGACGCCGTGAGTGTGAAGCGCGGAGACCGTGATCACCGTATCCTTCAGCAGCTGCCGTTCCGCCGAGAGCGAAAACTGCTCGGTGTACGGCGTCTTGATTCCCGGCTGCAGGAACTGAATGGAAGCCGCGCCCACGCTCGCGCCCGCCGGGGGAGCAGCCAGGCGATTCGGGAACACGGGACCCGCGGCCAGCTGAGCCGGCGTCGTGCTGTTCAGCGTGTCCGAGATCTGGAAAACAGCATTGGTCGTGTAGAGGTTGTCCACCAGGCCACCAAGGAAGCGGGCATGGAAGGTACCGAAGCCGGCCCGGACCACAGTCTTGTCGTCAATCTTATAGGCAAGACCCAGGCGCGGTTCCAGATTGAGTTTGCCGGTCGGAATCTTGCCGGTCTGGGGGAAATCCGGATTGAAGATGCTGGGCGAGGGGACGTAGGAACGCTCATAGCGCGCGCCGAGGTTGAGCGTCAGTTTCTGTGTCACACGCCACTGGTCCTGAATGTAGAGCGCCAGTTCCTTGATCGTGTAATCCGCCACCGGATTGCCGAACAGCTGCGAGTAGCGCTGCCAGTACTTTGTCCCGCTCGTGCTGCCGTAATCCAGAGCAAACTGGTTCACTGTCTGGTAGGTGTAGGTGCCCCAAAGGTTCGGAGCATAGAAGACATAATCTTCCGTGGAAGCGAAATCGATGCCGGCTTTGAAGGTGTGAACACCTTTGCTCCACGTCAGATCGTCCGCAAACTGATGACGGGTTTCGCTCGGTTCCACGCGAGGCAGATAGTTCGCCGGTCCGATGTTGGCGCCCGCAACCGAAACGTTCAGGAGGCCGAGACCACCACCGAGTTCAGCCGAGTCAAAATCGTCCGCCTGACGATCCGTGTTCCACCCATACCGGAACTCATTGACGATGTTGGATGACGGTACGGAAGTCCAGGCGAATTTACCGTTCCGAACGCGCACATAGTCGTCGCCGTTGCCGTTAATGGCCGAACCGCTGGTTGAAACTGCGCCGGTCTGAATGCCGTTGTTCGATTTCCAGCGCAGATAGTTGAAGCTGGCGCTGAAAGTATTGCGGTCAGAGAAGTGATAATCCGCGCGGCCAAAGTAGAGATCGTTCTGCGCTGTGCGGGGAATCGCGCCGAAGAAGCGCGGCAGCAACGTGTTGATGGCGCTGCACTGCGATGCCGATGCCGCGGGTTCCGTCGCGTTCGACGGCGTTCCGCAACCGATCCATTTTTGTGCGATCGGATCAATCACGCCGTTCTGCGTCAGGCTGTCGACCATCGGGAAATTGCGGCGCGTAATGTCGGAGCTGATCAGGAAGAAGAGTTTGTTCTTCACAATCGGTCCGCCGAGCGTGCCACCGGTCTGCACGCGATGTTCCGTCGGGGTGAACGCGGCGAACGGGTCGCGCGCATCAAAGCCCGTGCTGCGGAAGAAATAGAAACCCGCGCCGTGGAACTCATTGGTGCCACTGCGCGTGACGGTGTTGAC
Organism: uncultured Acidobacteriia bacterium; assembly: GCA_903900705.1. GTDB lineage: Bacteria > Acidobacteriota > Terriglobia > Bryobacterales > Bryobacteraceae > BOG-234. The sequence continues at coordinate 7,209 of CAIUOG010000016.1, read as the reverse complement.
CACGCCGCCCATCGCCTTGCCGTATTCAGCGGACACGTTCGAGGAGACCACCTGGAACTCCTGAACGGCGTCCTGCGATACCTGCGAGACCATGCGGGTGCGGCCGGCATTCTCGTCGTAGAACTGTTCGGTGTTGTCGTTCCCATCCAGCAGGAATGAGTTATTGCCCGCCACCCCGCGGAACGTCAGCAGACCGAAGGTCGCATCGTTGGTGACGCCGGGCGTCAGCAGAACAAACGAGTCGACGCGGCGGCCATTGATCGGCAGCGAGTCAATCTGCTGCTGGCCCACGACGTTGGAAACGTCTTTCTTGGTGTCGTCCACCAGCGGAGCCGCGTCGCTGACCTGCACCGAGGTGGAGCTCTGCGCGACCGAAAGAGTGACGGTCAGATCAAGATTCTGGCCGACCCGCAGTTCGATATTCTTCAGTTCATAAGGAGCAAATCCCGTCGCCGTGACAGCGACCGAATAATCCTTACCGGGAGTGAGAGCCGGCGCCGCAAACAGACCTGCGCCGTTCGTTTGAATGGTGCGGGAGATGCCCTGCGCGGTATTCGAAACCACGACTTTGGCATTCGGAACCACCGACCCCGATTGGTCCTTCGCAACACCCGAGATATTCGCCAGACCGCCGGACTGTGCCAGCACGGTCGTTGCACAAACCGTTAACAACAGAGGAGTGACTAACTTCCAGTTCACAGACACCTGCCTTTCATGAGGTTCACAGGAACAGACTTCCCATTAGCTATATGTCTCCATGATAGCCAGCGGCGTGTTTCGTTTGAATGACAGAGCCGCCTCGGAACCGTTACCCGCCATACCAGGCCCACCCCAAAACCGCGCGACCATCCCATTAATTCTCGTTCACATCGGCGACACGAATGAACCCCGCGGGTTTCCTGACACGTCAGTTCCACCAGACAAGGCGGTAAAGAACGTGGGTGAGAACCAAACCATACAGCCGGATGTCGTCCCTCCGGAAGTCGCAAAAGGGACAAACGAAGAACCCGTTTTACAGTCCGGTGCGGAGGCGAATCCCAAGCCCCACAGACTGGTACCGGACTTTGGCCCGGGCAATTCCGACCAGCCCTTGCCGCACCCGAACAGCCGCTTTTTCCTTGAGCCGAAACTCCCGCGGGACGTGGAACCCGCTGAAGTTCCCGCGGACCGGGTGACGTCATCTCGCCGGTTCCGGGCGCTGCTTGCCGTCGTGATCGTAGTGGCCGCAGCCGCAGTCGCCGGCGTCGGCTGGCGTTTGCGGAACCCGTCCGCGCCTGCCGTCCCGGTTGCCAGCCAGGAGAACCGCCCCATCGGTCTATATGTGGACCCAACGGCGGAAACATGGCGTATCTCGTGGAATCGCGACGCCGCCGCTCTGGCGGAAGCTCGCGAAACCCGCCTTCTGGTCAAGGATGGCGAGGAACAGAACGTCATCGAGCTGACGCCCGACGTCCTTGCGGCCGCCTCCGCTCAGTTCACGCCAAAGGGACGCGACGTGACGTTCCGCATGGAGAGCACGGCAAAAGACGCCAAAGTTACCGCCGAATCCTTCCGCATTCTGCGCGCGGCCGCGGAAAATCCTAAATCCGCGCCTCATACCGCCGCATCCGACCACACAGATTTCACGCCGCCGAAGGCGACCCACCGGGTGGCGCCCGTGGTTGCGGCGAAGGTTCGACCGCGGATCAAAGGACGGGTGCCGGTGGATATCCGGGCCGAAATTGATACCAGGGGGCGCGTCACCAGCGCCGTCCCCGTCAACAAACCGCGCGAAGCGCTGGAGGTTTACCTGACTGAACGCGCCCAGCGCGCCGCCCGGGAATGGCATTTTGAACCCGCCCGGAAAGACGGGAAGCGCGTGGCCGGCTCGCAGGTTATCCATTTTGTTTTCGAACGATAGTCCGTCCCACTTGTGCGATTGCGCCACCGGTTTAACATTCTTAGCGAAACCGTACCGGATGAGACGCCGTTGGATGTTATAGCGTTCACCGTTCCAGTACTCTGGTACAGGAGAAAATGTCTTGCTCACAGGCCTTAAAAAGATGTCGTCCCTGAAATCCGTTCCCTCTCTCCGCGTGGCCTTTCTGGCAGTCGTGCTCTCGGCTCCGCTCTCCGCCCAGTTCGCGGACCGGTATGCGCTGGTCCTCGCGGATCCCCCGATTGCCGATAAATTCACCTCCCGCGCGGAGCTGCAGTCTCAGGCGGCCGGCAATTACCGGCAAACGCTCGAACTGCGTCAGGCGACTCTCTCGCGCGAACTGGCGAACCGGAAATTCACCGTGACCGGGTCTAACAGCCTGCTGGTCAACGCCATCTTCGTCAGCGCCACGCCGGAGCGGGTTGCTGAGCTCTCCTCCCTGCCCGGCGTGCAGGGAGTGGTTCGCCTGCGAAAGTACAAGCGCAGCCTGAACGCGGCCACCCAGCTGATCAACAGCACCGGGAACAGCGGCACCGCGTGGGGTCTTCTGGGCGGCATTCCGAACGCGGGCAAGGGCATCAAGATCGGCATCATTGATACCGGCATCGATCAGAATCATCCCTCCCTGCAGGACAGTACTCTTTCCGTTCCCGCCGGATTTCCCAAATGCGGCACGCCGTCCGACTGTGCGAATTTCACCAACAACAAGGTGATTGTGGCCCGCAGCTACGTTCGCCAACTCGCCCTCGGGACCGGCGCCATCGACCCCACCCAATCGAGCCCCGATGACTACTCCGCGCGCGACCACAGCGGCCACGGCACGGCCGTTGCCACCTGCGCCGCCGGCAACACCAGTACCGGTTCGGTCAGCATCACCGGCATGGCGCCGAAGGCCTGGGTCGGAAGCTACAAAGTCTTCGGCTCGCCGGAAGTGAATGATGGTTCCACTGACGACGTCCTGATCGCCGCTCTGACAGATGCCATCAACGACGGCATGGATATCGTGTCCATGTCCATCGGCGGCCCCGCCTTCTCCGGCCCGCTCGATACCGGCGCCGTTTGCGGCAACGCGGCGGGCGTTCCCTGTGATATCGCGGCCTGGTCGTTCGAGAAGGCCGCCACCATGAAGGGCGCTCCCCTGATTGTGGTCGCGGCAGGCAACCAGGGCTATAACAGTCTGGGCTATCCCAATTTCAATTCGGTCGCCTCACCCGGCACCGCGCCGTCCGTGCTCTCCATCGGCGCCACCACCAATTCCCACACGTTCAACCCCGCCGTGAAGATCAGCGGCGCCAACGTACCTTCCGGTCTCGCGCTGATCACCGCGCAGTCCACGGACGGGGCGTATGTCAACCTCGGCTTCGGGGTTCCCGGCGCACTGGCCGCTCCCCTGATCGACGTGGCCGCCACCGGTAATGACGGCTACGCCTGCGCCGCCCTTCCGGCCAGTTCCCTCAGCGGGAAGTTCGTTCTGGTGCAGCGCGGCCCCTCCGGCGCAACCGGCTGCACGTTCGGCACAAAGATGCAGAACGCGACGGACGCCGGCGCCGCCGGCGTCATCTTCTATGACTACCCGGCCAGCGTGGATTACCCGTTCTCCCCGTCCGGCGTCAGCAGCTTCTCCCAGCCTTCGGTCCTGATCTCCAACTCCGATGGCGTCGCGCTCAAGGCCTTCATTGCGGCGAACCCCGGCTACAACGTCATCATTGACCCCTCCGTCTTCGAGGGTCCCGTCAGTCCTTATAACGAGGTCGTCGGCTACTCGTCGGTCGGGCCATCCCTGGGCAACAACGCCATCAAGCCGGACATCCTTTCCGTCGGCGGCGGCGGCGTCAATCTGGACCTGATCTACATGGGCGCGCAGACGTTTGACCCGCTGGGTGACGTCTACAGCGCCACCGGCTACATTGGAGCGGCCGGCACCAGTTTCGCCACGCCGCTCGCGGCAGGTTCCGCGGCGCTGGTGAAACAGATGCACCCGGGCTACTCATCCGCACAGATCAAATCCGTCCTGATGACCACCGCCACGCAGGATGTTCTGACCGACGATTACTCGGAAAGCGCGGTCAATATTCTGCAGACCGGCTCCGGCAAAGTCGCGGCGGACCTTGCGATTCAGTCGAATCTCACGGTGGCGCCGGCCTCCGTCTCCTTTGGCGCGCTCAATTCCGGCGCGGTGAACCAGACGGTCCCGATTACGCTGACCAACACTGGAACTTCGGCACAGAACCTGACCCTCGCCGTGGTGGCCACCACCTCGGCCACGGTCGCCAAAGTCGCGCTCGACAAGACCTCCGTCGCCCTTGCGGCCGGGGCCAGCGCCACCGTCAACCTGACCCTTTCCGGCACCGCGCCCGCCGCCGGACTCTACTACGGAGCCATCACGGTGGCAGGCGCGGCCTCCACGCTGCGCGTTCCGTACATGTTCCTGGTGGGCAGCACGGTACCGGCGAACTTTACCCCCATCGCGGGAATCAGTAACGACGGGGCCGTGGGGCAGGTTCTGCCCGATGGCGTTCTTGCCTTCCAGATCACCGACGCGAACGGCGTTCCGATCCCGAACACGGCCGTCAACTTTCGGGTGAACTCCGGCAGCGCGCCTGTTACGCTCTCGAACGTCTCGAAAACCACCGACAATTACGGCTTCGCCTACGCCACGCCGACCGCCGGAACGCAGACCGGAACATACTCCGTGGATGGCTGCCTGGGCGCGTGCAGCAATCGCAACCAGTATGAATACACGTTCTCCGGCAACCTCCGCAACGCTCCGGCCATTACCTCCGCGGGCGTCGTCAACGCCGGTTCCGCCGCCTCCGGGTCGCCCATCGCGCCGGGTTCCTACATCGCGATTTACGGCTCCGGCCTGAGCGACACAACGGACGTGACACAGACCGCGAAACTGCCGGCCGCCATCGATTTCGTGCGGGTCAGCTTCGACGTCCCTTCGGCCGGCATCAGCGTTCCGGGCCATCTGGTCTTCGTCAGTTCCGGCCAGGTGAACGTGCAGGTTCCGTGGGAACTGCAGGGGCAGACTTCGGCCCAGGTGAAGGTGACGATTGACGGCGTCAACGGGAACGTGGTCACGGTGCCGATTGCCAACTATGCCCCGGCCTTCTTCGAGATCGGCGCGGGCGTGGTGGCGGCTATCGATCCGCTCAACGCCTCGAACCCGATCATCACCTCCACCAATGCGGCGAAGCGGGGTAAGATCATCTCGCTCTACTGCAACGGGCTGGGACCGGTCTCGAACCAGCCGGCATCGGGCGATCCGGCCTCCACCGCCGTCCTGGCGCAAACCACCACCCTGCCCGTCGTCACCATCGGAGGCCAGCCCGCCGCGGTCGCCTTCAGCGGCCTGACGCCCGGTCTGCCGGGGCTGTACCAGATCAACGTGACGGTGCCGGCTGGCATCGGAACGGGGAACCAACCGGTCACGCTGTCCATCGGCGGGGCCACCGCAAAGGCCTCCGGCATCACGGTGCAGTAGACAATCGACGCTCACACTTGACGCGGTACATCACTGGCTGATATATCTCTTACGGATATATCAGCCATGTCTTTTTCCAGCACGGCCAACCAACTCCCGGACGATCTGCTGCGTCTGCTGCCTCTCACTCCCGCCGTCTTTTACACCCTGTTTTCCCTGGCCGAAGGGGACCGCCACGGCTACGCCATCATGCAGCAGGCGCGACTGCTTTCCTCCGGCAGCTTCCGGATGGGCCCCGGAACCCTGTACTCGACCATTCAGCGCCTGATGGACTTCGCCCTGATCGAAGAGACCCCGGAACCCGCCGCCACCCAGGATCCCGACAGCCGCCGCCGTTATTACAGACTGACCCGGAACGGCCGGACCCTGCTCGAACACGACCTGCGCCGCATGCGCTCCGCCGTGCGGCTGGCGCACGACCTGAATCTGGTGCCGGAGAACTGACATGGAACGCTTCTTCTCTGTCAGCCATGCCCTTTACGCCGCTCTGCTCCGGCTCTATCCCCGGGAAATGCGCCAGGAGTTCGGCCCGGAGATGCTCTCCGTTTTTACAGACGACCTCCAGGATTCGTGGCGCACCGGGCAGCTTCCCGGCGTTGCCCGTGTCTGGCTGTTCGCCCTGCTCGAAATCCTGACCGTGGCACTGCCCATGCACCTCCGCAACGGTCTGGTGATTCTCTCCGCTCTGTCCCTCTCGCTGCTCTACTTCGAGCTGTTTATCGGCTTCATGCCCCGTTAGAAAGGTCTCGCCATGGTCGAAATCAAAGGACTCACCAAACGCTTTCGGGGGCACACGGCCGTGGACCATGTGAATTTCACGGTGCGCGGCGGCGAAATCACCGGCTACCTCGGCCCCAACGGCAGCGGCAAGTCCACTACGGTGAAAATGCTGACCGGCCTGCTGCACCCTACCGAAGGCTCCATTTCCTTCCGCGGAGTGGACATTCGCCAGGACCTGACCGGCTACCGGCGACAACTCGGCTATGTTCCGGAAGAGCCGAATCTCTACGGCTACCTGACCGGCTTTGAATACCTGCAGCTTGCCGGGCGGCTGCGCGGCATGGACGAGGCTTCGGTTACCCGAAAATCGAACGAGCTGCTCGACAGCCTTTCGCTGGGCGAGGCCCGCTGGACGCCCATTTCCGCCTACTCGAAGGGCATGAAACAACGCGTCCTCATCGCCGCCGCGCTGCTGCACGACCCCGACTTCCTGATCTTCGACGAAGCCCAATCCGGACTGGACATCGCCAATGCCCTGCTCTTCCGGCACCTGCTGCATGCGCTGGCGGCGCGCGGCAAGGCGGTGCTGTATATCTCCCACGTGCTCGAACTGGTGGAGAAGGTCTGCGAGCACGTGGTGGTGATTTACAAAGGCCGCATTGTGGCGGACGATTCCGTCACCCGGCTCCGCCACCTGATGCAACTGCCGAACCTCGAAGAGATCTTCACGCAACTGGTGCGGCAGGACGACATGGAAGCGCGCGCCACCGGCATCGCCGCCCTGATTGCGGAACGCTGACATGACCACGTTCCGCCAGTTGCTGAACATCTTTCGCGACCGCTTCACCGAAAGCGACGCGCTCTCCGCAGGCTCCGGCTACGACACCAACATCTACCAGATGCTGGGTTTCCTCGCCGTCCCCGGGGTCTTCGTTTCGTTGTACCTGATTCCGCGCTTCATGGCGCTTTCCTTTTATCAGCCGGGCCCCGCCGTCGATTGGGAGCTTCGCACCGATCATCTTTTCTTCGTCGCCTACTCGTTCGTGGTGCTCGGCTTCACGACGGTTTTCGAATGGGACATGCT
>CAIUOG010000015.1 GCA_903900705.1 uncultured Acidobacteriia bacterium | reverse complement strand
CTCACCGGCATTGCCACCCTGCTCGGTTTCGTCTTTCCTCTCTCGTTCGCTCTGAACCTGTTGCTCAACCGTTTCGTGCCCATGCGCGTCTCCCGCGACGGCGAGCGCCAGGGCATGGATCTTTACGAGCTCGGCGCGGGCGCTTATCCCGACTTTATTACTCACGCCGAAGACTTCATGCAAAGATGATTTACAACTTCGGCGGGTTTCTCGTGAGAGAATACAGTATTCGTAAACGCCCGACCCTCCGAAAATCGGCGAATGTGCTCCTCGCCACGCCCGTTTCCCGGGCCGGATGGAACCGCTGACCGCAAGCACAACATGTCCGAAAATCCGCTTTTACACGCCACATGGCGAGTTCCATTTGACCGGATCGAAGCTGCCCATGTGGAGCCTGGAATCCGGGAACTCATTCTTCAGGCGGAAGCCCGCATTGAAGCCATCGTCCGGGACGCGGCTCCGCGTACCTGGGACAACACCATGCTGGCCCTCGAACAGGCCACGGAAAACCTCGACTACGCGATCGGAATCGTGCGGCACCTCGAAGGCGTTGCCACCAGTCCGGAACTGCGCGCGGCGTGGAACGCGGTCGAACCCGCTTCCAGCGCATTTTACTCGCAAATTCCTCTCAATGAAGGCCTCTGGAAGCAACTGCAGGGCTACGCGGAAACTCCGGAAGCGAAATTACTGACGGGTCCGAAACAGCGTTTTTTGCAGAAAACCCTCGATTCGTTCCGCCGCCATGGCGCAGAACTCGATGCTGCCGGCAAGGCGCGCCTCGGCGAAATTGACGTTGAGCTGTCCGCTATTACGACAAAATTCTCAGAGAATGTTCTCGACTCCACCAATTCTTTTGAACTGCTGATCACCGATGAAGCGCAGCTCGCCGGCTTGCCGCCCAGCGCCCTCGCCGCGGCCCGGCAAAGCGCCGAATCCAAATCTCTTTCCGGCTGGCGCTTCACCCTGCAGGCGCCCAGCTACATCCCCGCCGCAACATATCTGGATGACGCATCCATCCGCGAAAAGCTCTACCGCGCCTACTCGGCCCGCGCCACGGAGCCCGAGCGCGATAACCGTCCGCTGATCGCCAGAATCCTTGAACTCCGCCGTGAAAAGGCCCGCCTGCTCGGCTTCAACGACTTCGCCGACTTCATTCTGCACGACCGCATGGCCCATTCCGGTGCGCGCGCCATGGCGTTCCTCGAAGAAATGCACAAAAAAACCGAGCCGGTTTACGTGCAGGAAAATGCCGCCCTCGAAGCCTTTGCCGGACGCGCAATTCAGCCCTGGGATATCAGCTATTTCGCCGAAAAACAGCGGCGCGCCCTTTACGAATTCGACGAGGAACAACTGCGGCCCTATTTCCCGGCGGAGAAAGTCGTCAACGGCATGTTTGAGATTGTCGAACGGCTTTACGGCATTCGCGTCACGCGCGGCGAAGACGCGCCGCTCTGGCATCCCGACGTCCGTTATTACGAAGTGCACGACCGCGACGGGCTGCTGCTCGGCGGCTTCTATGCCGACTGGTTCCCCCGCGAAACCAAGCGCGACGGTGCCTGGATGGACGCGTTCCTCACCGGCGTCGACACCCCCGGTCGTTTCGAACCCCACCTCGGCTGCATCTGCGGCAACCTGACGCCTCCGGTGGGCGACAAACCGGCACTGCTGACGCACCGCGAAGTGGAAACCATCTTCCACGAGTTCGGCCACCTGCTGCACCACGTTCTGAGCCGCGTTTCCGTACGCAGCCTTGCCGGCACCGCCGTCGCCTGGGACTTCGTGGAACTCCCCAGCCAGATCATGGAAAACTGGTGCTGGGAACGCGCCGCTCTCGACCTGTTCGCCCGCCACTACCAGACCGGCGAAGCCATCCCGGAAGAACTGTTCGGGAAAATGAAACGCGCCCGCACCTACCGCGGCGCCAACGTGCAGATGCGCCAGTTGGGCTTCGGAATTGTGGATCTCAAGCTGCACCGCGAGTTTGATCCCGCGCTCGATGGCGACGTGATCGGGTTCTCCAGCGCCATTCTGCAGACTTTCGTCCCCGCCCCCCTGCCGGAAAACTACTCGATGATCGCCGCCTTCACGCATCTGTTCTCGAGTCCCGTGGGTTACGGCGCGGCTTATTACTCCTACAAATGGGCGGAAGTTCTGGACGCCGACGCCTTCACACGCTTCCGCGACGAAGGGATCTTCAGTCCGGAAGTGGGCGCGCAGTTCCGCGAGAACATCCTCTCGAAGGGCGACAGCGAAGACCCCGCCGAACTCTATCGCCGCTTTATGGGCCGCGATCCCGACCCGGACGCCCTGCTGAAGCGTTCCGGACTGATCGCCGCATAACCATCCTCAGCCCGGCTGTTACTCTGAAATCTGGATGTTTCTCAAGATTCTCGCTCATCCGGTTTTCACGAACCTGAACTTCCACATGCCCATGCTGGTGGATCTTTCGCACCCGCTCGTCATGCTGTCCGGTGAAAACGGTTCGGGGAAATCGACCCTGCTGCACTCCATTCAGTACGCGCTGCGCGGCGAAGCCGCGGAGGGCTACCTCTATAATCTGGACTGGCAGGGACTCACGCCCGGCAAAGTGTTCCTCTTCGACGCCGAACAGCACAACCCGCGCATGCAGCTGGAACTGTTCCGCGATCAGCCGGAAATGCTGGAGTTCCTGCAACTGGCCAGCCATGGCCAGGTCATGCTCGCCATGTTCCAGCAGAACTTCCCGGCGCTCGATCCTGGCACGATCCTTCTGCTGGACGAGCCGGAAATGGCGCTCTCCGTCTCCAACCAGCGCCGCATTCTCAAGATGATGATGGAACTCGTCGACAAGCGAAACTTCCGGATCATCTGCGCCACCCATTCGCCGGTGCTTCTCGACGCGCCGGAAACCTACGTCATCAATCTGGACCGCCATGTGAACCGGAACGTGATGACCGAACAGTTCGGCACAGAGGGCGCCAGCACCATTCAGTAGCCAGCCTCGAATCCCGGCCGGGTGTGCGAGAATTCGTAGCTATGATGTCCCGACGCCTTTTCGCCCTGCCGCTGTTCGGGATGCTGCTCGTCGGGAACGTTGCCCATGCGCAGCGATTGCCCTCCGGGGCGGGCATCGGTCACTCGCACGGCATCACCACGCCCGCCCCCCTTGCCGGGCCGGAGTTCGCAGCCACACCTGTCCCTCGCGCAACCTCTTCCTCGGGCCTCACCATTGTTCCCGTCTTTGACGCCACCATCACGTCCGACGCCAACAGCGCCGCCATCCAAAGTGCCATCAACTCCGCTGTTGCCATCTACCAGGGCCTCTTCGCCGACCCGGTTACCGTCACCATTCTCTTTCGCTACTCGCCAAACCAGGTTTCCGGTAGCCCCGCCACGGATCTCGCCAACAGCGCCTATGGTTTTTATTCCGTCGCCTACGCCAATTACCTGACGGCTCTCCGGAATCGCTCCGCCACTCCCTCTGATTCGACGGCGCTGAGCAATCTGCCCGCCACGGCGCCGGCGGCCCGCGTGGAGGTGAATACGGCGCTCGGCCGAGCCCTCGGTCTGAACACCCCCGGCTTCATCGGCTTTGTGAATAATGCGGAGACGTTCACCGGCTCCTGGGACGGCATCGTTTCACTGAATTCCGCCAAAGCCTTCCAGTTCTCCCGGACCGGCGGCATCGCCGCCACGAAGTTCGACGCGCAGAGGCTGATCGAACACGAGATCGACGAGGTTCTGGGGCTCGGCTCCATCCTGCCCAATTCGATGGACTCGGCAGGCAACACCGCCGTCAAACCGCACGACCTTTTCCGTTACGCCACCCCCGGCGTTCGAGGCCTCTCCACCGGCACCTCCGTCACCGCATGGTTCTCCCTCGACGGCCAGAACAAGCTGGTTGATTTCAATCAGAACGGCACGGGCGACTACGGCGACTGGCTCAGCCCCGCATGTGCGATCGAAGCGACCGCGCCGCTGGTGCAATACGCCTCCACCTGTACAGGCACTCCAGCCGACCTGTCACCCACCTCGCCCGAAGCGGTCGCGCTCGACGTCATCGGCTACGAACTCCGCACCACCGCGCCCTCCATCCGTTCCGGTGGCGTGGTCCCCATCTACAGTTCCGCCACCACCATCCAGCCCGGCGAATGGGTTTCCATTTACGGCGCCAATCTGGCCGATTCCACGGTCGTCTGGAACGGGGATTTTCCGGTTTCTCTGGGCGGCACCAGCGTCACCATCAACGGCAAGCGGGCTTATCTTTATTATGTGAGCGCGGGACAGATCGACCTGCAGGCCCCCGATGACGGCTCCTCCGGGCCCGTGATGGTAACGGTCACAACCAGTCATGGCTCGGCTAATTCCACCGTCAACCTGGCGCAGTTCGCACCCGCCTTCAGTCTTCTCGATTCCAAACACGTGGCGGGCATCATCCTCCGCGCCGACGGCTCCGGGGCCTACGGCAAGGGCACCTATGACATTCTGGGCCCCACCGGAAACTCGCTTGGCTATGCCACGGTGGCGGCGCGCGCGGGCGACAGCGTTGCCCTGTTCGGCGTCGGCTTCGGTCCCACCACCACCGCCGTTCCGGCCGGGCAACTCTTCTCCGGCGTTGCTCCCGCCGCCAACCCGGTCAATCTCCTCATCAAAAATGTGAGCGTGAAACCGGGATTCGCGGGACTGTCGAGCGCCGGCCTTTTCCAGTTCAACCTGACGATTCCGGCCGGACTGGGGGCGGGCGACGTTTCCCTGTCCGCCCTCGTCGGCGGAGTGCAGACCCCCGCCAATGTCGTCATCTCCCTGCAGTAACGGGCGGTCCGGCCGCATTCTCCTCCAAAAATGCGTGACGATAATCGTGCATCTTTGCGAATTCGGTTTTAATATCGCGACAACACAGGCCGGTTCCGTCTAAGATACTAGAGTCAGGTCCGGATACCCTTCGGAGACAACTATCCTGTGCGATGCGCCGGCTAACACTCATATCCCTTCTTGCCGCCCTGGCCGCTGCACAGGCAGTGGCGGCCGATTTTTCATTTCGCGGCGTATTCGCGAGCGACAACGACAAGCGCGAATTCTTCTTCACGCTCGCGCAGCCAGCGCAGGTGAAGTTGAGGACGTGGTCCTATGCGGGCGGCACCAACGCGGCCGGGACCGTGATCCCGGGCGGGGGCTTCGACCCCACGCTGTCTCTCTTCGATTCGTCCGGCGGGACCATTGTTTTCAACAAAGACGGTGGCTGCGGCCAGGTTGCGGCTGACTCTTCGACCAATTCGTGCTGGGATGCGTACATTTCCGTACAGCTTCCGGCGGGCACTTACCGCGCGGTCCTCACCCAGTCGGATAACATTCCGAACGGCCCCTCTATCCTCGATTCCTTCTACTACAACGGCCAGGCCAACTTCACGCAGCCGCCCGGGAATGCCGCCGCCGGATTCTGGGACTTCTTTCCCTCTCAGCGAAACGGGAACTACGCGGTAGACGTTTTGGGCGTCACCGCCGCGCTCGCGCCCTCGATCACGAGTTCCGGCACGCTGCCACCTGGAATCACAGGGTCGGGTTACACGCCCGTAACCCTCACCGCGCAGGGAAACAGCGTTTACACCTGGAGCATCGTCTCCGGTTCCGGAACCACGGGGCTTCCGGGCGGTATGGCGCTGTCCGCGAGCGGAGTGGTTTCGGGCACCCCTGCGGCGCACGGCGTCTATTCGTTTATCGCCCAGGCGGATGACGGGATTCAGCCCGTGCAGCAGACGGTCACGCTGACCGTCTATGACCCGGTTCACATTACGACGACAACGCTGCCCGCCGGTCAGAAGGGCGTGGCTTACAGCCCGTTCTCTCTCGCGGCGACCGGCGGATCGGGAACTTTCTCCTAGTCAAGCCTCAATCTGCCTGCCGGCCTTGGTGTCTCTTCGTCCGGTCAGGTGTCCGGCACCCCGGTCGTGGTGGGCAACTTTTCGAATCTGACCGTCAATCTGGTCGACAGTTTGGCGGGTCAATCCGCCTCCGGCGCCGTCTCCATCTTCATTGGCTACCCGCCGCTGCTCATCAGCGGCTCCACATCGCTGCCGGAAACAGCCCTCGGCGGCTCGGTATCGGTCGGCTATCTGGCGAACGGAGGGAATCCGCCATACACCTGGAGTTCGCTCGGCCTGCCGGCGGGTCTGACCCTTAACCCCTCCACAGGCGCGCTGACCGGTAGTCCGCAACAGCCCGGCAACTACGCGTTTACCATTCAGGTCACCGATTCCAGTTCCACACAGGTCAGCCTGAGCGCCACGCTCTCTGTCCTCGGAATCACCACAACTTCACTGCCTTCCAGCAACACCACCAGTCATTATCAAAGCGCCGTGAACGTCGCGGGCGGCAGAGCACCCTATGCCTTCTCGGCGACCGGACTTCCGGCCGGCCTCGGCATGTCGTCCGCCGGGGTGATTACAGGCGTGGCCCTGGCGGCGGGCAGCTTCTCCGTCGCCGTTCAGGTTGTGGATGCCAACGGCGTCACCGCATTTGCGACACTCGCACTGTCCATCACAGCGCCGCCACAACTGACGGTGCTGAGCGGCGCGCTGTCCTCCGGCGTTGTGGGAACCCCTTACTCGGACTCTCTGCATGCGGCGGGCGGAGCCGGCGGCAGCCATTATTCCTGGCTGATCATCGGCGGCAATCTCCCGGATGGCATCTCGCTCAGCAGTGCGGGCGGCCTCTCCGGAACCCCGCTGACGGCGGCAACTTACAGTTTCACGGCCCAGGTGTCCGACGGCGCCACGACGGCCTCGGGTGGGTTTACCATCACAATCGGCGCGAAGCCGCTGACGCTGTCCTCCGGAAGTCTTCCGAACGGTGTCGTCGGACAGGATTATCCGCTGCAGATTCTGCCTGCGACCGGCGGTACGCCCCCTTACGCGTTCACTCTGACCGGTGGTAACCTGCCCCCTGGACTGAGCCTTTCCAACGGCCAGATCTCCGGTATCCCGACGTCCGATTCCGTCAGCGCAGCCAGCTTCACCATCACCGCGTCCGACTCCAGCGTGCCGACGAAGACCGCCACCGGCGCCTTCAGCATTCTGATCAAGCCGGCACAGGCCGACCTGATCATCTCCACCACTTCACTGCCGTTCTCGCTCATGAGCGGAGCAACCGGGCTGCCGACTCCCGAAAACGTCACCGTTCGGTCCAGCGTGATTCTACAGCTTCTGAACTATGCCGTCGCCGTGACGCCCGCCGTGCCCTGGCTGGATGTGACCGGCGGCACCACAACGCCGGGCAGCATTACCGTCGCGCTCAACCAGAATGCCCTCGCCGTGAAGGCGGCCACCACTCCGTACCAGACTTCCATTACCGTGAGTTGCGTTGCGCCGAGCCCCTGCGCCGGCAGCACCCAGACCATCGCGGTTTCTCTCAACGTTACTGCTCCCCCCGCGCAATTGTCTCTGACGGACAGCCTGCTGGCATTCTCATCGTCCCCATCCAGCCCGGTTCCGCTGCCGCAAAGCCTCGGCGTACAGAACTCCGGCGGGGGAAGCCTGACCATCCAGTCGACAACGGCCGGCGCGGCCTGGATCTCGGTCAGTGGCGTGCCGTCGTCACTTCCGGCGGGACCGGCGGTTCGGGCCACCGTGAGTGTGGACCCCACGGGTCTGACGCCGGGCTTCTATAAGAGCAGCATCACCATCACGTCTTCAGCGGGAACGGCTTCCGTTCCGGTCACTTTGCTGGTGGCGCCGAACGTGACCCTGACGCTGGGCCCCTCCGGCCAGCAGTTCTCCGCGCCCGCGGGTTCGTCGCCCGGTCAGTCATCCGGCTCCTTCGCGGTCAGTGTGGCGGGCAATACTTCCGTCAACTGGTCGGCCTCCGTACTGCCGGGCTCAAACTGGCTTTCGAGCAACTCAGCGGGAGGCACGGCGTCCGCCGCCGTCCCCGGCAATGTCTCCTTCTCGCTCGATCCGACGGCCATCGCGCAACTGACTCCGCAGACATACTACGGCGTGATCCGCGTGACCTCCGGCGATGTCGTCAACTCGCCGCAGGACTTCCAGGTGGTCCTCAACATCCAGCAGAGGGCAACCCCGGTCACCCCAAGCCCGGTACCCGCCGGTATTCAGACCTCCTTCGTCAGCGGTTCCGGCGCAACCGGAACGGCGTCCGTGACGGTCTTCGCCAGTTCGAACACTCCCCTTCCCTACCAGGCTTCGGCGAGCACGACCGACGGGGGCAACTGGCTCACCGTCAGCCCCTCTACGGGGACCACTTCGACCTCTGCCCCGGGACAATCGACGCTGACGTTTAATCCGGCTTCGCTCCCGGTCGGCGTCTATCGCGGTGGAGTGAGCTACGCGTTTTCGAGCGCCGCCGTCCGGACCGTGAACGTCACGATGGTGATCGCCGCCGGCGTCAACGGGCAGGCAACTCCCCAGATCCTGTTGACCGAAGCGGCGGGCGCATGCTCCCCGTCAAAACTGGTCCTCACCCAGACCGGTCTCGTTTCCAACTTCGCCCAGCCAACCGCCTGGCCGACGCCCCTGACGATCCATCTGGTGGACGACTGCGGCGGCGCCGTACCGAAGGGCCAGGTGGTGGCGACCTTCTCGAACGGCGATCCGCCGCTGGCCTTGACGCCGATCGATTCCGTCTCCGGCGACTATTCCGCCACGTGGACGCCGCGCTCAACTTCCGGACAGGTCACCATTCTGGCCCGGGGCGCCGCGGCGGGCTTCCCGGCGGCAACCACACAGATTACCGGCTCCGTGACCGCCAATGCGGCGCCGCTGCTGGCGCCCAACGGCACTCTCCACGCCTTTGCCCCGCTGGTGGGCGGTTCGCTCGGACCGGGCAACATTGTCCAGATCTACGGCTCAAACCTCGCGGCGCAGCCGATTGTTTCCTCCGTGCTGCCGCTGAACACGAACCTGGGAGGCACCACGGTGCTGATCGGCGGCGTCGCCGCGCCGCTCTACTATGTGAGCCCCGGCCAGATCAATGCGCAGATCCCGTTTGAACTGACGCCTGGTAAAAAGTATCAGGTGGTGGTCAGCGCGAACGGCGCGCTTTCCACGCCGGATACACTGCAGCTCACCACGGTTTCCCCGGGTGTGGCCGCCTTCGCCAACGGCCTGATCATCGCCCAGCATCTCGACGGCTCGCTGGTTTCAGAAACTCTGCCCGCCAAACCCGGCGAGTACATCATCTTCTACCTTGCGGGTCTGGGCCCGACCGATACGCCGGTTTCAAGTGGTGCTGCATCGCCCTCCTCGCCGCTGGCGCGTCCGACCGATCCGCCGGTCCTGACGCTGAATGGCGTGGTGCAGCCCTACCAGTTCGTCGGCCTGACGCCCGGCATTGTCAGCCTCTACCAGATCAACTTCCTGGTTCCGGCGGGCACTCCGGATGGAGACCTGCCGATGGTGATCACGCAGAGCGGAATTGCCAGCAACCAGGTGGTGCTGCCGGTGAAGAACTAGCAAGCAAGCCCCGACAGAGCGAAATGCAGAAAAGGCCGAAAGCGGAAGCTTTCGGCCTTTTGATTGATTGCGGTTAAATTGGTCGGGGCGAGAGGATTCGAACCTCCGGCCTCCTGGTCCCGAACCAGGCGCTCTACCAGGCTGAGCCACGCCCCGAATTCTCCAGTGTACCGGGTTCCGGAGGTTTACACAACCTTTTCCGCATCTTTCCGGTCAGCGAAGTTCGAGGTCGCGCAGGGCTCGCTCCGCTTTCTCATCCGGCTGCGGCGCGTGCGCCAGATAAAGCCGCAGCATGCGGCGCGCGTAGTCCTTCACCTGATTGCGCATCCAATAATCGGCCAGCGTCCGGGCGCAGAGGGAATCTTCGGGAGAGTTCTCCACGTAAGCCGCGCACTCGTTGTTCAGGTGCTTCAGAACCCGGCCCAGTTTTTGCGGCAGGGGCGGGGTATCGGGCGGCGGATTCCGCCGGAACACCACGGCCTGCGTGTCTTCGTACACCAGCTGCCAATCAGGCGTGCCAGGATTCGCCAGCGCCAGCGCGAGGGGGTAGAGCTTGCCCGAAACGAAATCCATCGTATTCATCACGACCACCCGCACGCCGTAGCGGTTCAGCAGTTCCGCGCGGGCGGTGGTCATCTGGTCGCCACCGTCGAAGAGGATCTTCTGGTAATCCCGGTAAGCGGCCTCACTCAGGTCGCGCCCGTCCATGAAGACCTGCGCCTGGGGTGCGAGACGCCAGATCAGGTACCCGCCCTGTTCGTAGGTGTTGAACACGGGGCCGGTGACGTGGTTCCGTTCGAGGTAGTCCGCCGCGCCGGAGGGCAGGACCCATTCGGCGACCCGCGTATGACCGAAGGCGCCCTGACCGCCAACCACGAGGAGTCCGGCAGCGGCGAGGACCGGGGGCAACCAGACTGGCAGCGCGGGCAACCGACCGCGGAAGGGGAACCAGGCGGCGATCAGGATGGGCGCCAGAATCCCGATGAGCGGCAGGTTGCGGAACGCCGTCAGCGACGCGGCGGCGAACGCCACGAACAGAATCCAGTGGGTGAGACGCACTTTCCGCCACGAAATGGCCAGCACCAGCGTCGCGACCGCCAGCAGAATCCAGAAGCCATACGGCGGGCTCCAGAACCGGGGGGGCATCCACTCGATCAGACTCATGAGCATGGAGCTCCGCCGGTACGCCAGCAGCGTCGCGACCACACCGAAGCCGTTCGGATTCAGCCCGGAGGCGGCGACCGCCAGTGCCGAGATCAGCCAGAGCTTCCGGCTCCGGCTTTCGGCACAGTAGGCCAGAAGCACCACCCAGCCCAGGAAGAAGCCGGCATGGCAATTGGCCCAGAAGACCGCGACCAACGGCAGAGCCCACCAGCCCCGGCGAAATTCGAGGAGGGCGATATAGACCGCGACGCACAGGAACGTGATGAGCGCCGGACGGTCCGCCGCGAAAGACACCAGAACCGAGGACGCGGCGAAGGCGGCGGCGACGCCCGCGTAGAAACCGCCGGACAGCCGGCCCGCCACCAGGCCGGTAAGACCGCAGACCGCTGTCAGCAGCAGCGCCCGGGCGGCGATGATGCCCGGGAAGCCCGCCACCAGATAGATAAGGTACTGGAGCACTTCGCCCAGCCACTGGTGGACCAGATTAAACTTCCGGACCGCCAGTTCCCCGGCATATACCGGGGCCGCGGCCGAGGTAAACGAAAACGGGTCTGGGACGGGAAGCGTATGATTCGACACGATCCACTGTCCGGTCCGCAGGTGCCACCAAAAATCCGTATCGGAAATCTCTTTCGAGAAAATTCCGACCAGGCACAGGGCGGTGAAAGCGACGGTGACGCCCCGCAGCCAGTTCGACGCCGGTAGCGGAACCTGTTGTAACAAATCGGTTTCGGCGTTACCGGCAGCGCGTCGCCCCGCTTTTCGGTTCCGGACATCACGGGGTTTCATGTGACCAGAATACCGTGCGGCGCAGCGGTACCATGCCTCTGCAGCGCCGGGAAGAGTTTGACATTCCGGCCCGTTTCAGCGAACAATATGAATACCGGTCTATCTTTCTCCGAACTCTCAGACGAGTTCCCCCGATCCACCTGTATACATTCGGAAAGTCCCTTACTTCGTAATCCGGACTTCCTCCCCGTCGAGACAGCTTTACCCCCGTCAGCTTTATTTTCATCCCCAGCTCATTTCCAAGCCACGGAGGCAAACTTGAAAGCTCATCTCGCAGTGGCACTCTTGCTGAGTGTCTTACCACTTGCCGCACAAAACAGTTCGCTGAACGGTTTGATTACCGACTCAGCCGGCGCAACGGTCGGCGGCGCCGTCGTCAAAGCTCAGAATCAGGACACATCCGCAACCCGCGCGGCGCTTTCGAGCGACCTTGGCGCGTATGAAATGACGCAGATGGCGCCCGGACGCTACAAGATTACCGTGGAGAAGCCGGGCTTCCGCCTCCACGCAACCGAAGTTGTCCTGCAGACCGCGACACCGGCCACCCTCAACGTGAGGATGGAAGTGGGCGCGGTGACGGAAACCGTGAACGTGACGGCCGAAGCGGCCGTGGTGAACACGGAAAACGCATCCGTCGGCAACCCGTTTACCGAGAAACAGGTCAAGGAAATCCCGCTGCAGACGCGCAACATCGTGGCGCTGCTGGGCGTACAGCCCGGCGTGGCCTCAACGGGCCAGGTGCTGGGCGCGCGTCCTGACCAGAACAACGTTCTGCTGGACGGCGTGGACGTGAACGACAACGCGGGCGCCAACGGCTTCAACGCCGTGATTCCGATCCCGCTCGATTCCGTGCAGGAGTTCCGCACGACCGTGGCCGGGCTTGGCGCCGACCAGGGGCGTTCCTCCGGCGGACAGGTTTCGGTGGTGACCAAGAGCGGTTCCAACCAGTTCCACGGTTCGGCTTACGAATACAACCGCAACACGGACTTCACGGCGAACAGCTGGTTCAGCAACCGCGCCGGCGTCAAGCGCTCCGCGCTGGTGAGAAACCAGTACGGCGTTTCGCTGGGTGGTCCGGTGATCAAGAACCGCCTGTTCTTCTTCTACAACTGGGAAGGCCGCAAAGACCGCAGCGCGACCCCGGTGAACCGGACGGTCCCCAGCGACACGCTGAAGCAGGGCCTGATCCTGGTGCCGCTGAAGAGCGGCCAGACGGTGACGTTGAACGCGGCGGACATCACGAACATCGATCCGCTGCACATTGGCGAATCGTCCTACATGAAGAGCTATCTGGGCCAGTATCCTTCGGGCAACAACCCGCTGGCGTCGGCCGACAAGGGCCTGAACTTCAACGTGCTGACCTTTAACGCTCCGCAGCATCTGGACAACCACGCACAGGTTGCCAAGCTGGACTACAACATCGACTCGGCCGGCAAGCATACGGTGGCGCTGCGCGGCACGCTGAACGGCGCAAGCCAGGACAGCGCGACCAACCTGGCGCAGTTCCCCGGACAGGCATCCCCGCAGGGAACGCTGGACAACAGCCGCGGCATGGGCGCGCGGTACACGGCGGTGCTGTCGCCCGCCATGGTGAACGTGGTGAACTACGGCTACACGCGGCTGGGCACGGCGTCGACCGGTAACGAAACGGTGCTGCCGACGTTCTACTTCGCGTCACCCATCGCGGTGCCCCGCCCGTCTCAGCGCGTTGCGCCGACGACGAACTTTTCCGACGACTTTACATGGTCGAAGGGACGCCACTCGATCCAGTTCGGCCTGAACTTCCGGTTCGCCGAAAACGACAACAACACGTTCAACAACGTTCCGAACTACAGCTTCAGCCGCAACACGCTGCTGGGCCTGGGCGGCGACCTTTCCACGCTGGTGATGAACTACATCGGCGGCGGCGCGTCGCTTTCTTCCGCGACCAACGTGACCAACGCTTTCGGGCCGGTGCTGGGTCTGCTGAACCAGTTCGGCGCCACCTACAACTACACCGTGAAGGGCCAGGCGATTCCCTTTGGCAACCCGGTGACCACGGCGTTCGAAGACCACGAGTACGAAGGCTACATTCAGGACACCTTCAAGTGGAAGCCGAACCTGACGATCACGCTGGGCCTGCGTTACGGCATCTCCGGCGTTCCGTACGACATCAACGGGCGCGAAGTGATTCCGACCGCACCTCTGAACAACTTCTTCGCGGACCGCAACTACGCCGCGCAGAACGGCATTGCGAACGCGCAGCTTTCGAGCGCCCGCGTGACCTATGGTCTGGGCGGACCGATCAACGGCGGCGCGGGTTACTACGGCCTCGACAAGGGCGACTTCGCCCCGCGGCTCGCCATCGCGTACAGCCCGGACAACGGCTCGATGGTGGAGAAGTGGCTGGGCAAGGGCAGCGTTCTCCGCACCGGCGCGGCGATCGTATACGACCACTACGGCACGGCGATGGCGCAGTCTTTCGCGTCCTCCGGTTCGCCGGGTCTGGCGACGACGGTTGCACAGCCGGTGAACACCAACTTCACGACGGCCTTCCGCTACACGGGCAGCGCGTTGCCGACCCTGCCGACGGTGGCCGGCGGTTCGTTCCCGCTGACTCCCAGCGACATCACGGGCGGCTTCACTTCCTTCAGCGGCGTTTCGAGCACGCTGAAGGCGCCTTATCAGTACCTGCTGAACGCGAGCTACGCGCGTCCGCTGCCGATGAAGATGAGCATCGAAATCGGCTACGTGGGCCGTCTGGGCCACAGAGGCATTGTGGTGCAGGACTACGGCCAGCCGCTTTCCACCTTCAAGGACCCGGTTTCGGGCCAGAGCTACATTGCCGCCGGTCACGTACTGGCGGGGCTGAGCAACGGCGGACTGACGCCGGCGCAGGTGAAGGCCAACCCGGGACAGATTCCGGTGCAGCCCTTCTACGAAAACATGTTCGCCGGACTGAAGAACCTCTACATTCCGGGCAGCGCGACGGCCAACTTCTTCTATGACGTCTACGGCAACTACGCCGGAAGCTGGCTGGACGGTCTGAATGACGTGGACCGCGTGCGCCAATCGAACGGCACCTGCATTGTGAAGACGGGCTGCAACACGTTCTTCCCGCTGCAGAACTCCGGCCTGCTGGTTTACACGAACAACGGCAAGTCGTCTTACAACGCCGCGACGCTGACACTGCGCCGCGCCGTTTCAAACGGCTGGGGCTACGACTTCAACTACACGTTCGGCCACGCGCTGGATAACGGTTCCAGCTCTGAAACGAGCGGCACGGGCGGCGCGCTGCAGGACGGCTTCAATCCGAACGCCTTCCGCGGTCCCGCCGACTTCGACAGCCGCCAGACGGTGTCCGCCGACGCGGTTCTGGAACTGCCGATCGGCAAGGGCAAGATTCTGCTGGGCGGCGCTTCCGGCTGGCTGAACCAGGTGGTGGGCGGCTGGCAGGTCTCTTCGCTGATCACGTTCCGCACGGGCACTCCGCTGAACGTTTCGGCGGCGGGTTCGTACAACGTCAACTATCTGACCTCGTCCTACGGCATACTGGCGCCCGGCGCACAGGTTCCGGCGCATGGCTTCCAGTTCGATTCGAGCGGCATCCCCAGCGTCTTCGGGAATGCGGCGAATGCGGCGGCGGCCTTTGTGCCGTCTGATCCGGGAACGGTTGGCTCACGCGGTATTCTGCGCGGGCTGAGCTTCTTCAACACGGATCTGGCGATCAGCAAGAGCGTGACTCTGCCATGGGAGCACCAGCGGGTGAGCCTGCGCGGCGAAGCGTTCAACCTGTTCAACAACGTGAACTTCGGCAACCCTGGCCTGAGCCTCGCGAACCCCACGACGTTCGGGGAAATCACGGCTTACGCGACAGGCGCGGCACCCCGCGTTCTGCAGCTGGCCCTGCGCTACGAGTTTTAAGACAAGTAGCTTTTCCTTCGTTTGACTGGAACGGCCGGGTCTTTCGGGACCCGGCCGTTTTTTTGTTTAGAAGTGGGGCTGTTTCGCGGGGGATTCCACCGCGGTGGGGCCACCCGAGATCTCGGCGGTTTCCTGTTCGGTCAGTTCGATATTGGCGGCGTCCATTTTGGGATCGGCCGTTTTGGTGTTCTTCCGTTCGCTCATGTTCATTTCCTCCCTTACCGCGTTGCCGTATGCCGCTTTTTGCGGCATGCCGATTTAGCGGCTCACTCAAAACAACGTAAAAAAGCTATCGATTTGCTCACTTTGCGCGCATAAAAGCGGCTCATCCGGGTAGCTCCCGCAGGTACATTCCGAGAGCCGGCGCTTTGTTTTCAATCACCTGGCAGGTTCGTTCCGCAATTTTTTCGTTTTTTGCGCGACCGAGTTCCGGCGAAGGCGAGGGAACCCGGCGTGGGTCCCCCGTGCCGGTTATCGCACAGGGGCGGGCGGCGCGCGGGGTTTGGGGCGGGTAAGTTGTGGAAAGGATGGGGGAAAGAGGGGGTGGATGAGGTGTGACTGAGGTTTGGGGGTTCCTGTCGCGTCTGGTAGCGGCAAGTGACGTAGCCCTGCCACGCGGTAAAACCCGGCGTGGCAGGGGTTTCGGCGCATTCACAGACTCATGCGGCGGCCTCGTCCGTCATTGGGTCCGGGCGGAGCGCGGGGGTGTGTGCCCAGATGACGGTCAGGTTCTGTTCGACGTTGGAAGCCAGCAGGTACATGGGGCAGTTCAGGCCGGGATAGATGCGGGGTTCGGAGATGCGGTCCATGCGCATGATTTGTCGGTAGAAGCGCAGGTGGTTGGCGCGGACGGCGGCTAAGGCGTAGTCGGCGCGGCCGGGCATCCGGGCGAGGTGGTGCTTTAAGAGTTCCATCGCGTAGGCGGCGGTGCGGTGCGCGCGAAACGGTTCGGTGACGAAGCGGTTGCCGGCGATGAGGCGGGCTTCGGGCGGCAGAGTTTGCGCGATGGCTTCGGGGAAGCAGTCGCGTTCGGGAATGGACCATGGGTCCCGGGGATGAAACCAGACGGTGCGGAGGCTTCCCCTGAGTTTGCCTTCGTCGAACAGGGCCCAGAGGATGTGGTTGGGCTGGTCGTCGTAGCGATCGCGGAAGAGGCCGGACGGGTTGGGTTCGATAGCTCCTTCGTGAAGGTAGGCGCGGTAGCGGAGCGCGTAAACATCCTGGCGCAGGGCGGCGCAACGGACGGCTTCGACGGTCAGCATGGCCGCTCATTCAGTTTGCGCAGGGGGGCGCCTTCGGCGACGCGGCGCTGGATGCGTTCGGCGTCGGGCCAGGCGGTGCCGAACAGACGGTCGAGAAAGGGTGTGAGGAGACCGTAGTTGTTGATGTAGCGGGCGTGGTGCATGGCGTGGTACGTCGGGGTATTGAAGACGCGGCCGAAGAGGGTTTCGTAGTAGTCCGAAGAGCGGATCTCGATGTTGGAGTGACCGAGGGCGTTGGTGAAGAAATAGACGAGGTAGTAGAGCACGATCCCGGGCAGGGAGACGGTGACGGCATGCGAGAGCAGAGCCATGAAGCCGATGATGCCAAGCGAGAAGATGAGTTTTTCCAGAGTGGAGAAGGAGACGGAACTCCAGGGGCCGGTGACCCAGGAGCGGTGGTGTTCGCGGTGGATGAAGTGCAGCGGCTTCCAGTGCATGGCGCGGTGGGAGGCGTAATGCCAGATCTCGGTCCAGACGAGGGTGACGATGAAGGTGAGGGCGATGGAGAGGAGAGATTCGGGGCCGCGCGGGACGAGCAGGCCGGATTCGACAAAGGCCGCGAGGAGGATGGAGTGAATGGGCGTGGTTACGAGGCTGTTTTTGATTTCCCGGTCGATCTGTTTTCTTTCGAGAGGAAGGTCATAGATTTTGCGGATATTCGCGTGTTGTGAGTACCAATCGAGCGCGAGAACGATGGGAAAGTTGGCGAGGGCGACGGCGGCGTAGAGCGCCAGGCGTTCCGGAAAGGTAGCGATCATACCCTGTATAGCGGGGGATGGGACGGAAATGGGACATGGCTTCGGGGTGCGCCCGGGAAACCTGGGGGTTATGGGGGATTTGTCATGTTTTTGATCTGGATTCTTTGCAATTGCAATGCTGGTGTGACTTTGGGAGGCGCTTCGGGATAGCGGCGGCGCCCAGTTCCTGGTCGAGGGCGGCGAGCGAGTTCGAGATATGCCGCAGCGTATAAAATCAGGCGGCGCCTTGCGGCCAGGGGAGTGGCACAGCTATCGGTTATGCCTCGATCGCGCGCCGCTGGCGCACGGGCAGGACCGGCCCGACGTTAGCCGAGCGGATTTCACATGGTGCATGACCGCGATTGATTGGGGCTGGTCCGTCGAGGACGCCGCCGCCCGGCTACTTGAGGAGAGCGAAAGCGGCGAGCGCTACGCGCTCGAGACCGCCCGCAACGCCGAGGCCGCCGTACAGCGGCGGCAGGGGCCCAGTTCCAATCCTTCACCTGTAAACGAGTAAACTCACAAACTCTTGAAATTGCTTTCCGGCCTTCAAGGATCCGCCCCGCGTTTTGGTTTTGGGCCAACGTGGTTCGGATGAAGGCCGCTGTCCCAGAGAGGGAGAGGCAAAGAGGGTGATCTTGAAATCGTGACAGCGATGCCTATTTCCTTTAAACTAATAGAAAGACAAGGATTCGCACCATGGACCTGACCATTCAAATTCCGGACGAAATTGGGGCCGCGCTGCAAGCGCAGGCGCTAGCGCAGGGCGTCACGGCCGCTCGCTATGCGAGTAGCGTGATTGAAAAAACGTTAGCGCCGGCCGTCGAGCTCGGAAGCTCCTGTCAGCCGTTCGAAACCGGATACGGTATGTGGGCGAAGTACGGGCCCGCTCCGTCCATGGAAGAGATCGATGAAAACCGTCGCGAAATGTTTCGTAACTTCGCGCAAGATCTCTGATGATCGCGGGCGTTGCGGATACTCACGCCGCCATATGGTTTTTATCCGGCGATCCCCGGCTTTCAGCCATCGCCAAAGAGTTTTTCGATCAGGCCGCTATCGCGAGGAAGAAGATCGTTCTTTCGCCCATCAGCCTCGCCGAGGTGGTTTATCTGGTCGAAAAGAAGCGTCTTCCGGCGTCAGCGTTTGACGATATAAAGACCGCCCTCAAAAACCCCAATCACGTTTTGGAAGAGGGCCCGTTCACGGCTGAAGTCGTGGACGCCATGCGTAAGGTATCCCGCGAGGCCGTGCCGGATATGCCGGATCGCATCGTCTCAGCCACGGCAGTCTTTCTGGGCGTTCCGGTCATAAGCCGAGACGGTCGCATCCGCGCTTCGAACGTCCAGACGATCTGGTAACTGACTTTAGTCGTCCAGCGACAAAATATATGAGATGCTGCATTCTCGCTTGGCGGCGCGGGTTGCCAATATTGAGTCGATAACGGCATTTGCGGCGTAAGCAGCACCGGCTCCAGCCGCGGCAATCAACTTTGGCCATGAAAGATCGCCGAACAGCTGCATGAGAGAGGTTCTGCCGTGCGTATTCCGGGGCAAGGTGAACGCGATTCCGGGCTCAAGGTGAACGCTGTTCCGGGGTGAAGCCGAACACTTTTTCCGCCCCCCGGAATGGCGTTCACCATCATCCCGAATCATTTTTGTAGCGAAGAACGCTGGACATAATCGACCGGCAGGCGATCCTCCGAACGGGAGAATCCATTGCCGGCCAGGAGACTGTCCATGCGGAAGATCAAAGAAGTTCCACGACTGAAGTACGAGTTCAACCTGGGGCAGAGACAGATTGCCCGGAGTTGTTCGATTGGACTGGGAACGGTGAACGATTAACTCGCCCGGGCCGAACGAAGCAACCTGAAATGGCCGCTCCCCGAGGATTGGGGCGATGAGCAACTGAATGCCGCCCTGTTCGGGGGAGAGCCAGTCCGGGCACGCGAACCGGTCCAGTCGAGAACCCAGCGTGTTTTTGGCTTCGAACTCCGATTTCCCGCACAATTTCCTCAATCCAGCTGAAGGCAGCTTACATGCTTTGGCGAAACGCGGGTTTTGCGAGATGCTCGCCTGAATCAGGGAGTTGCGGCGAGAGACCTGGGTTGTTCGGCAAACCAGTCGGGATGGAGAGTTTGCCGGTCGGCGGGGGCGGTGCTGAGAACCTCGACTTTCTCCAGGGCGCTGACAGTTTCCATGCGGGACTGGAGCCAGGAGAGGTGGTAGACGTGGCACTCGTTTTCCTGACGGATCATTTCGACGTTTTGTTCGCCGTGGAAGAAGCCGAGAATCAGCCAGCCTTTGGGGAAGATGGGCATGAGGCGGGCGAGACCGCGGGCGAGGGTGACGACGGAGAGTTCGTCCATGTTCTGTAGTGGGTCGTCGAGGACGAGGATCTGCATGGGGTTGGGGAGGCGGCAGGCGAGGAGGAGGAACATGGCGAGCGCCCAGGCGTTGAGTTCGGCGGTGTTGAGGAGGAGGTCAGCGCGGCCGCCGTCGGCGGTACTGAGGCCGAGGGAGGTCGCTCCGGTGGTGGTGGCGAGTTTGAGGTCGCGGTAATTCCAGCGGGCGGGAGTGAAGAGGGCGAGGAGTTCGTTGAAGGCGTTGACGAGACTTTCCTGTTCCTCATTGCCGGTGACGAGGCTGTTGAAGAGATTGGCGGCTGCGAGTGATGCCGCGCTTTGCAAAGCCTTCGCGCGGGCTGCGATTTGTTCCATTTTCGCGAGGTGATCAGCGGCGTGGCCGATCTCCGGTTTCCCGATCGTGTCGAGTGCCCTGAGGAGTTTCTGAATTTCGGCGATGGCCGTTTCGAGGCCCTGCGGGCTGCCGACGACGGATTTCCCAATGGTCGCCGGGAGGTCCTGATCGAGAGCCCGGGCGAGGACGTCCCCGAGAGGCTCGGAGAGGGGGGTTAAGGCGTCAAGCCACGGCGCGGCACGGTTAAGATCGGCTTTTTCGGCGTCGGTGAGCCAGGAGCGAAACGATTCGGACGAGGGAGTGGAGGGAGAGCCGGCTTGCGTGACGGCAGCGGTGGGCTGCTGCTGCCAGGAGAGGACGCGGGCGCGGGCCTGATTGAGGTCGGTGGTGAGACTATTGGCGCGAGCGCGAAGGCGGGAGAGCAGGTCGTCGCTGAAGGGGCCGGAAGGCAGCAGGGCGCTCTCTTCGGGGGAAGGCTGCCAGCCGAGTTTTTGGGCATCGGCGAGAGTGGATGCGATATCGACGTACTTGGCATTGAGGTCGACGAGAACCTGGAGATCGAGCCAGTCGTTGAGATCGGTTTCGAAGGAAGTGCCGCGCTCGGTCTGGCCGGTGGCGACCCAGTTGCGGAATTCGGTGAAGACGTTGTGGGTGGTTTGCAGCGACTTCTGGTCGTTGGCAAGATTGGCGCGGAGGGCAGTGAAGACGCTGTCAATCTGGGCGGCGGCGCCGGTGAGAGCAGAGGCTGTTTTGGCCGCGCGGAGTGCGGAGACCGCAGAAGGAAGCGCGGGGTAGACGCGGGCGAGAATGTCGAGGTCTTCGGCGGCCAGAGGCAGGAGAGTGGCTTCGAACAGGGGGGTGTTGCCGTTTTCGTCGGAGTATTCGCGGGCGAGCCAGTCGGCCAGCTTGCCGTCGTCAATATTGGTGGGGGCGTGTGCGGCGGCAGGAAGAGCGTTCATGTCGTCGCGGAGCTTATTTCGTTCCTCCAGGCCGCTCTGCCAGGCCTTCGAGCCGCCGGGAGTGAAGGCGTCCAGGAAGAGCAGCGCACGATCCACGGAGTTGGCTCTGGCCAGCTTTTCCATAAACGTGCTGTCGAGGCGGAAGGATTTGGCCTGGAGTGGAATGGTTTCCACTGGTTCGCGATGGATTTTGTTGTCTTCCGTGACGCGGACCTTGCTCTTCTGCGCATTCTCCGGACCGGCAAGGAAGGCGACCGTGGCTTCGGATGTCTTTTGCCCCTGAGGACCATACCGATGATGGACGGTGGCGAAGTAAGCGGCGGGATCATCGATGCGCTCGATCTGGCCGGTGGCGACGAATTCGAGGGCTTCGGTAAAGGTGGATTTGCCGGAGCCGTTGTGGCCATGCAGGAGGTGGAGATTGGCGCGGGCGTCACAGGTGAGGTTGCGCTGCCCGCGCAGACGGTAGTTCGTCAGCTGCAGAGTGAAGTTGTCGCCGATCTGCCGCCAGGGGCTTGAAACCGTTACGGGGCAGTGTTTCTCAAACCAGTGGCCGGTGGACTTCAGGAGCCAGGGGAAGGCCCGGCGGAGGTCAGCTTCGGAGCCGAAGGACGAGGTTTTGAGAATGCTGATGCCGACGAGGCGGAGGTAGCCGGTTTTGCGGGCGAGGTCGGAAAGAATCCGGGAGACCGCAAGCTCATCGTCGGTGACCAGAACGAATTCAACCTGGAGCGCGAGGACGGGCTTGCCGGTTTTGGCGGTGCCGGCAGTGGCGAGTTCGAGGGCGATCTGACGGAAGCAAACCGCATTGTCGATCGCCTCGCGGATCGCGGATTCCGAGGGCGTGACTTTCTGAACGAAGCCGAGGGTACCGCCCTGCGCGTCGTAGATGAGCATGGCTGGATTGATGTCGTGATACTCGGCGACGCGAATGGAGAGGCCAACGGCGAAGGCGGTCTGTTTGGTTTTCTTCTCGTTTTCGTCGGCAGGATGGTCGAGCAACTCCTGCACACTGCCGCACTCGCGGAGATCCATTTTCAACCAGGCCGGACTCTTGCGAAGATCCTGTATCCACGGATCGGAGTGTTGGAGTTCATCTGACATAGGGGTCTTCTCCGAGGAATTCTTCGTCATCAGAGGTCGCGCCGCAGGCCCAGTTCCAGAGGCGCCGGGCGTCCGGAGTGCTTTTGGGTCGACGTTTGTCTTCGGTGGACCACCAGGGTACCGCGCCGGGACCGACCTGCCAGATGAGAGGTGGCAGCGCGGTTAAATGGCGGGGTCTGGCGGCGGGTTCGAGATGGCCGCGGGCCGCCGGGCATTCGATGATGAGTGCGCGTCGGACAAAGGCTTGTCCCTGTTTGATCTTTTGGTCTTTCCGGGGACTGGCTGCGAAGAGAATGGCAGGCGGATCGGTTTCGGTTGGCTCGCGATGCGGGTGGTTGGTGGTCCAGTTGTCCGGGCTCCCCTGATGGCGGGAGAGCAGACGACGGGTGGCGAGTTCGATGACGACGCCCCAGGCGGCCCATTGCGGGTGCTCCGAGACGGGACGATACCAGGGGCTGCATTTCATGAAGCGGATGCGAGAGCGGTCTCCGCGATCACTGAGCAGGGTTTCGGCGATGGCGAATTCGCGCATCAGTTTGAGGTGGAAACCGTGGGTCCAGGCGACCATCCTTGTGAATCTGCGGCGAGTGTCGTCATTGCCGGCGCCGAAGAGCCTGGCTTCCCAGTGCTCCGCGGCACAAAGACACCTGAAACTGTCCGTGATCAGCGTGGCTTCGTTTTCGGCGCAGGGTCGGTCAAAGAGCTGGTATGCGATGCGGCGCAACTCGGCTTGGAGGACCTGTTTCTGGATTTCGCGATAGCAGAGGTGGTGGAGCCAGAGGAAGGCCTCGTCGAGATGAGGAAAACCGGTTTCGTTGGCGCGATAGAAGGTGATGAGATTGGGGTGGTCACTGAGTTGGCGGGAAAGCCCACCGGAGGCGGCGCTGGCGGCGCGGAGGATTTCCATGCCGTAAAAGTCCCGATTCGACTCGAGACCGAAAAAGAAGGCCCGTGCTTGCGGGGCTTTCAAAGGATCGGGCGCACTACCGCTTCTGAATTGGTAAGAGGCCATTTCCTCGTAAACGGTGCGAATCGTGTCGTGAAGAACGGGGTCCGCACCGCTATAACCCGCAAAGACGATAGTTCGGGTGCGGAGGAGTGTGCGGAGGTAGTCGCGGGACCAGGAGTCCTCCCGCCAGTTCTGAATTTCGCGATAGGTGAAGACGATGGTGGCAAGGAAGTCGCGGAAGGCGATGGGGTCGGCTTCGCGACGCATCCGATAGGTACCCGCGCAACCGTGGATTTTATGAATGAGGGCGGTGCCTCGGGAATCGTCACGAGAAAAGAACTCGGTTGCCTCCGCGATGCGGTTGAAAAAGCGGTATCGGCTATTCAAGGGGATTTTAGCGGGGTCGGACGTGGCGGGAAAGCGGGGCAGCATGCCGGCGTCGCGGTAGGCACATTCCACAAGCTGGTCGTAGTTGGTGGTGACGAGCGCAGGGCACAGCCCTTCAGCCGCGAGATGCGCGAGTACGTGGTGCCGCGGGCGCAGCAGCGCTTCTCCTCCGGGCACGACGGCATCGAGCGGGTAGCCACCCATGACTTCGTGACAGTTGAAACCGAGCGTTTCCAGAAAGAGAACCTTGCCGAGGAGAGCGAGATCGCGATGGCCGGTCAGCGGGACGTTCCAGAGGGTACGGAGATTGTCATACCAGGCGAAGTCGATGAGTTCGGCGGGCGTCTGGTTGCTGAAGGGGGTTCCGGACCAGAAACACCGCAGCAGGAGGTTCTCTTGGACGACAACCTTTTGGGCCAGATCGCCTTGGGCCAGATCGCCCGGAACCTTTCCATGAAGGGCAGCGAGGAGTTGATCGAACGCGGAGCAGGACCAGTCATTGATGAGGTAGTAGTTACGCCCGAGAATCTCCAGGTTATTCTTCAGCGTTTCCGGATCGAAAAGGCTGGATTTCTGTTGGTCGAGACCGAAAGTGGCACGAATACCCTTACTGAGTTCATCCGCAACGTGACTGCATGCAGGATCGGGGGATGACTTCAATGCATTGGTAAGGGCTTCGATGCGGGCGAGAAGGCGGGCGATGAGAGTGTCGGTAGTATTTCTTTCGCTATCGATTGAGAAGCCCGCACCGATAAAAAAGACGACTTCCCCGCCGGCGATTCGTTTGGCAAGGCGGACGAGTCTACGGTGTCGGGCTCTCATACGGTTGTCGGCGGGTTGAGCTTGTCTTTGTGGACGTTCCGCGCCCAGGCGGACCAGAGGGCGGGTGGGTTACGCCCGGGAAGTTGCTCTCGCAGGGTGGACGCCGTTGCGCCGGCGAGGGCTTCTTTGAGAGTGGCCTCGTCGAAGGTTTCGAGGATGTTGTAGAAACGGGGATTCGCGAGAACGGCGAGATAGGCGAGTTCGAGGCGTTCGGGGCCGGTGGGGAGAGGAGACGGAGGCGGCAGCAGTTCCCAATCCGGGAGGTTGGCGGCGGGGGCGAGTCTCCATTCGAGAAGGTCGCCGTTGTCGCAGCCGAGGATGGCGAAGCGGCCATCGGGGGACAGACCGCCGGCGGTGAAGGTGGTTCCGTTGGGGGCGTCGAGCCGGGATTGTGGCGCGGTTCCGGATTTAGCCCAGATGGCCGCATAGTCCGGCGAGACGGTCAAGGTGGAGTCTTTGGCGGAAAGAGAGATGTCGTAAGCTCCGGGATGGGCCAGGGAGGCGGGGGTCTGATTCCGGCCTTTGAGCGAAAGCAGGAAGGCGCCGTCGGCGATTACACCGGCATACGGTGTACCCGGTTTCACGGCGAAACGCCGAACCGGTAAGGTGAACTGAGAAACCAACGTCCGTTTCGGCAAGCCCAGGAAGACGTCGCCGTCGTTCGTTCCCGCGAGGAGTTGATCACCGCAGACCGCGAGGGCCGATACGTCACTCAAGGTCAGTCTTGTGTGGTTGTGGGAGTTGAGATGGAGGCACCAAACCGCGCCCTGGCGGGCGAGGTACAAGTTGTCGTTGGAGAGGGCCAGGCATTCGCCCTCTGTGATGTCCCGAAAGACGATTTGTTCGGTGTTGGCCGACCAGATCCGGCAAGTCCCGTCAGCCACGGAGAGGGATGCGGCGTACTTGCCATCCGGAGAAATGGCGGCGTCACCCACCCGGCCGGAGTGTGCCCATTCGTCAAGCTTCTTTCTGCCTTCCCAGAGAATCACCCGGTGGTCCGCGCCGGCGGTAATCCAGCGGGAGCCGGACTCGGAAAACATGACGACGGTGACTCCGTCGGGGTGCTTTTCGGGAACAAGAGAAAACTCCGGAGCATTGGGCGCTTTGCTCTTCTTCCTGGTTTTGCCTCCGAAGGTTGCGGCGGCATCCAGAACGGCGGCGACAACTTCACGCAGACCCGCGTCCCGTTCGGTCCAATCGGCCAAAGGAGTGAGATTTTCCGGAAGGACCCGATACGATGCAAAGCCGGATTTCCAGTCGCAACGGCGCGCGAGCACGGGAATGATGGACGTTTGACCGGCTTGCAGATCGGACGCTGCTCTATTCCTGGCCTCAACGCTGGAGCGGAGCGCGGCGGGCGAAAGAAGAAGCACGACAATGGTGTTTCTGAATTCCGTCAAAAACCGGTGGGACAGGTCGAGATTGAAAAGGACACTCTGGAAGCCCTGCGACTGAAGTTGCCGGGCGAGCGGGGCCGCAAATTCCATGTCCTTTTCCGCATAGCAGATCAGAACCGAAGGACTGGCGTCCGCTGTCATTGGTGTCACATTTCACCCGTTCTGAGGATGATACGCTCCTTTACCCCGCATCGCAACCGAATTAATCGATCAGGTTGTTGAAAAGCAATTTAAATGTCCCGTAGGTCTGGGCGCGGTGTTGGGCGCGGAAGCCGATGAGGACGATTTTGCCGGCGCCGACGTGGGCGGCGACGACTCCGGCGGTTTTGGCGAGGGTTTCTTCGCCGACGAGCCAGCCGCTTTGGAGGAGGTCGCGGTCGGCGTAGCGGGCGATGATTTCGTAGCGCTCGTTGTGGGCGGTGGGGGTGAGGGCGAAGGCCGGGCTGCCCATGAGGTAGACGGCTAAGGCGTCCCGCGGCATGCCGTAGGCGATGGGATTGGTGTTGTCGAGCTTTACTTTCAAGGTCGATCCGGGGCACCAGAATTCGCGGTTGGATTTGCCGGTGACGACGTTGCGGATGGCGAGGCCGAAGCGCTCGATGGCGAAGTTGCTCGCGCCGCCGAGGGTGACCATGACGCCGCCTTTTTCGACGAAAGCGCGCAGAGCGGTGACGCCGTCCGCGCCGATGCCGGTGCGGTATTCGGGCGGAAGCGGGATGCTGCCGCCACGACCACCGCCGGCAGCTTCGGCGGCGGGAGCCGGTGCTGCACCACGTCCACCCCTGCCACCGGGGGCGGCGGCAGCCGGGGGCGCGGCTTCGCCGACGATGGTGGCGGTGGAGTCTTCGGGGAACACGATGACGTCGAATTTGCTGTTCAGATCACCCTTCTTGATTTCGGCGTCCATGAGAGGCACGGCGGGGAAGGCGAAATGGTCGAAGATCCAGCGGGTCCAGCCTTCGTCGATATTGCCGCCGCCGTAGCGCTGGTACATGCCGATGCGGAGGCGTTTGATGTCGTGAATATCCTTCACGATGGGCGTTTGCAGGGCGCGGAAATCAACGCCGGTTTCTTTGGCGATGGGATTGAGGACGGCTTCCGAGGCGGCGGGGATGACGAAGTCGCCGGCTTTGAGACCGCTGGAGGGTTTGTCGACGCGGCGCACGCCGATGCCTTTGGCGAGGAGGAGGTTGACGGCGTGGAAGCTTTCGTTGAGGTTGCCGCGGAGGTAATAGCCGGCGACGCCTTTGGTGACTTTGCCTTCGGACTGGAGAGGGGCGGAGAGGACTTTGAGGTCGGCGGTAAAGGCATCGGCATTGGAAAAATCATCGATGGGGTCGACGCGAACGCCCATGTATTCGTACATGGTGTCTGTGGACATGTCGTAGGGGCGGATGGGATTGCCGTCTTTTTCGCGGGTCCATTCGTTATCGGGGAAGAAGGTGCGTCCGAGGAGGTAGCGGACGACGCCCATCTTGGGCTGGGCCATGGAGACGACGAAGGTGCCGACGCCGTAGGTCATGCCGTCGGGAAGGCTGAAGGATTTGGTGGCCTGTTTGACCTCGACGCCCTGGGCGAGAAGTTTATTGACCATGAGGCGGGCGGTGAGCGGATCGTGCTGGGCGGCGGGGATGACGTAGGCGCCGGGCTTGCCGGCGGCGCCGCGCTCGGTCTGGCGTTTGCCTTTGAGGTAGGCGTTCCAGAGGACGGTGTCTTTATTGCGGGCGGTGAGATCGAGCGTGGCCCAGGCGGAGACCTTCTGGCGTTCGACGATGTCGCGGAGACGCCACCATCCGCCCGGCCAGGGGTTGGGGAACACGGTTTCCTCCTCGTATTTCGGCATGTTGCGGACGCCGCCCTGGAGTTGTTCGGGGTGGAGGAAGAGCGGAGAGGCGAGTTGGGCGGCGGCGGATTCGGTGAGCATGCCGACGATGTTGTGGAAGGGGGTGATCCAGTGGAAACCGAAGTGGCCCCAGCCGGAGTACTGACCCATGTTGAAGACGCCGGAGAGGCCGGCTTCCTCCTCTTTGTAGGCCTGATGCGCGCCGTACCAGCTGAGTTCGCGCCAGACGAGGGGGTCGGCTTTGGGGCGGACGGGTTCGGCGTAGGGGGGCAGGAAGATGCGCGCGCCGAAGGGGCCCATGCCGTGGTGGTCGACGTAGGCTTCGGGCTTCCATTCGGTGAAGAGGATCTTGCCCATGTATTGGGAGTCGGGGATGTTTTGCTGGAAGGCGTCGCGGTTATTGTCGTGGCCGGCGTATTTCTGGTAGAGCCAGGGCGGGTTGCTGCCTTCGTAGGGGGTATCGACGTATTTGCGATACCAGTCGGTGACCATGATCTGGCCATCGGGATTGAAGCAGGGGACGATGATGGAGATGACGTTGTCCATGATGCGGCGGGCCTCTTCGTCGGTACGGGCGAGCTGGTCGTAGGCGAGTTCGGGGGCCATTTGCGCACCGCCGATTTCGGTGGCGTGCATGCTCATGGACTGGACGACGATGGGACGGCCTTCGGCGGCGAGTTTTTTGATTTCGGCTTCGGGGATGCCGCGGGAATCAGAGAGCTGGGAGTTGATTTGTTTGAGGCGGTCGAGCTTCGCCATGTTGGCGGGTGCGGTGATGATGGCCATGAGGAAGGGGTTGCCTTCGGAGGTGGGGCCCATGTTGATGACCTTCATGCGGCCGCCGCTTTCCTTTTCGAGGAGGTAGAAGTATTCGACGATTTTGTCCCAGCGGGCCATTTTGCGGTCTGCGCCGAGCTGGAAGCCGAAGAATTTGTCAGGCGGGGTGATGGGGGTTTGGGCGGAGGCGGGGGCGAGGGAAGCGAGTAAGAGGAAGAGGGACGCGAGAGAGGCCTTCATGACCTGGTAGCGTATCGGATCGGCGGTATGAAAGCAATTGCGGGATACGGCTAAAACCCGGATAGGCAGGATGATTCCGGAATGGCTCTGCGGATCGGGCACCCGGAGGCGCAACTGGGCGGGGAAACCGAAAAACCGAGTGTGGTGTTCGCCGGGGTGGTTCGGAATGGGAGTTGTGTACTGCATATGCGGCTTGGAGGATGCCGGCGGGGTCGGTGGGAGGCCGGACGGCGACCTTCTGAGAACCGGTGTTACGTAAAAACGGCGGACGGCTGCCCGTTCGTGACGACGCCTATTCTCTCGCCAGCAGATGGTTTTGCCCGATCAGGTCCGTCACCCTTTCTGTGAAGGGCGATGCGTTTCCTGAAGGGAAGGATCATTTAGAAGATGTGCAGCTTGCAGATGCTTCCCAGCGATTTGACTTTCATGAGGTAATCGTGGGGCTCGGGCGGTGACAGCGGGACGGCGGTTCCCGGCGGTTGATTCGGGATCACGATCTTTTGCTGAGTGCTTCCATACTTCAGGGCATTCGTGATCGCAAACACGTACCGAAACTCATCCTGCCAAGCATAACTGTCGATCTTGGAAAACGCGATCCTTTCCGGGAACGCCCATTTCGGTCCCGGCTCGTTGACTGGCGAATAGTAAACAACGGCTTCAGCACGGAGCGTGGCCGTCCTCGGAAGCTCATAGCCGATGCGGGCGAGCAGATTCTTTGGCCGATAGATTTGAACACAAGCCTTGGCCTCGAACCGCCCGCGCAGTTCGTCGGTCATAGAGTTACTCGCGCAGATGATGAATATTTCCTCGGTCTTGACGACGGAACTGAAATACGAACCCTCAGGCAGACTGAAGGCTTTGCCCTGAGTCTGAATGTTGCTGACCAAGCCACCCTTGGGCTGGAAGGAAATGGAACCTTCGCGCAGATCGCCCCGAACCTCACCGTCTTCGATCTGCTTGAACTGCGAGAGCGAGCGGAAACGCAACTCGCCGTCCATGAATTTCTCGGCCCATTTGAGTTCCGAGAAATATCGATATTTGCTGAACTTCCGCAATAAACCAGTTTATCTCGATTCAGTGTTTGACCTGCTTCGCCTTTCCTCGACCAGCCTTAATTTGGAAAGTTCAAACCGCCAACGCAGCCACGGCGCCAACGCGGGCGAAGGTCCCATTTCCAACGGCGCGCCCTATTTTGGACTGAGCACGGGGATTATATTTGCTGTCCGGCACAGGCGTACACCTTCTCCGTCTCACAAAGGGTAAGTTTCGGGACGGCCCGGCTGGAACCGATGGCATCCGGCGAAAGATTTTTAGAACTTTCGAACGCCGTTCCGCGTTGCCATTGAATATGGGAACCACGAACGTAGGATTCGCATTCGGTCTCGCCGTCTTTGCATGCACGTTTGCGTCGGCGCAGTCGTTCGCGGTGGTTTCGATCCGGCCAAGTGCCGGCGAGGTTCAATTTGAGCACGATGGAAACACCCGAACCGACCCCGGTTATCTGAGGATGCGTGATGTCACCGTTGCCACCTGCATCAAATGGGCATATACCGTACAAGACAGCCAGATTTCAGGGCCGGAATGGTTGCAATCGGAGCATTTCGATATTGTCGCGAAAGCTGATGAGCCTGTTGGCAACGAGCGGATGAAGCTGATGATGCGGACCCTGCTCGCGGACCGTTTTGGGTTAGCATTTCATCGGCAAGGCAAAACGCTTCGGTCTTATGTGATGACCGTGGCGAAGCGTGGGGACAAACTTCACGAATCCGCCACGGACACGCCGCCGTTCAGGGAGAACTCGGCCATCGGTACAGTCGTGCGAGGAACCACGATGAAGGACTTTGCCGACTTCATGGCAGGTCCGCTTCAGGCGCCAGTCGTCGACATGACGGGCCTTAAAGGAAGGTACGATTTCGTGCTGGACTTCACCGCATATCTCCCGCCAGGCGAACATGTCATGAAAGTGGAATTCGAGGACACCACCGGTATAATCATCGCGGCCATGCGGGGGGAACTCGGACTCAATCTCGAATCGAAAAAAGAAAATGTCGAAGTAATCGTGGTCGATCGCGTGGAAAAACCGTCCGCAAATTAGATTGCACGTGAGCGAGATGAAGGCCGTGGCGTTAGCCGCTTCGACCGCATGCATTCGCACCAGCGTTGCCAGTTCATAGAAGTTGGCGGCCCGCGGATCGAGCGGCAGCGCACCCAGAAAATTTACGCCCAGGTCCGTAGCGGTGCAGCGGCCTCAGAGCGACTTCTCCATAACGACGCAAATCATCATCAGACCATCCTGTAACCAGTGCGTTCCGCGTTCCAACTCGCGGAAGCCGTGTCTGACGTGGAAGGGAGCGGCTGTTAGAGAACTATCCATCCTGAGCAACCTCATCCCAGTTCGCGGGCTTTGACTTCGAGTTTCCTGAAGAGTGCGCCAGCCACGCCACGACGCCCGGCGCAGGCGGCAACGTAAATGGCCCCCACTCGCCGAGATCGTCAACAGCCACAAAGGCGATGATGCTTTTGTCCGTCATCATTTTCGATCTATGAGCGGCAATGTGCCCGGCGTCAACTGGCCGGCTCCAGACATTCGATATTCATCTGCAGCATCTGGCCATTATTGCCTGTATCCATGGCGGCGATTTTGTCCATCATGATGTTGTCCCGGCTCTGGTCGCCGAGGCGCGCGGTGGAACCGGAACCGGTAGCTGAACCGTCGACGCCCGGAGTGAAGGCAACCGCGCCCGCGAAGTTGCCGTGGGCGATGGGGAGGCTTTGGCGAAAGTGTACTCACCCCGGGGCGCTGGCGGATCTCCGTGCTTCGCGTACCTTGCGCCTCATTGATCAGTACGACGCGATCAGTACGACGCGTGCGCCGGGATCAGAACGACGACGCCGGCGGGGTTAACGACGCGGACCCGCCGCAAGGGAAGGAGCGGGACAGCGGCAAATACATTACTTCCGGTGAGAAGCATGCGCCATCCTAAAGGCTCATGTTTCGACTCATCCTCCTCACGTTCGCACTTCTTCTGTCTTCCTGCGGACGCTACGCGGCGCAACAAGCGCGGGTCTCCCCCCCTGTCGCCTCACCCGCAGCCGCACCCGGCGATGCCGAAGGCAATGAGGACGGCGAGCACGAGACGGGCAGTCCCGCCGCCGACTGGAATCGGGCCCGCCGCGAACCATCACCTGGCGCCGGCATCTCGCTTTCGGATGCTCAGGCCGCTTTTGCACAACTCTCACGCATGCCGCGGAAGAGCGCGAGCCCGCGTGCCGCCACGTTCAATGCCGGGCCTGTTCATGGCGGCTGGACGTCGCTCGGCCCCGGAGCGATCGGCGGGCGGACGCGCGCACTGCTGATCCATCCGACGGACCCCAATACCATGTACGCCGCGGCTGTTACGGGCGGCATATGGAAATCGACGGACGCGGGGCAACACTGGATTCCCCTCACGGATGGGCTGCCCAACCTGACCTTCAGCACCCTTGCCTTCGACCCGAAAGACCCCAAGGTCATCTACGCCGGCCAGGGCGAACGTTACGCTTACTTCTCCGGTCTGGGGATTGTTAAAACCACGGATGGCGGCAACACCTGGAACTACCTGCCCGCAACGCTCGGCAAGGCCGATTTTGCGTACGTGAACCGCATTGTTGTCAGCACGGTGAATTCGCAACATCTCTATGTCGCCACCGATACGGGGCTGCTCTCCACCAAAGACGGAGGAGTGACGTGGACCAGGGCTCCACTGAGCGCCGACTTCTACGGTTGCGTTGACCTGGTGGCGCGTACCGACACGCCCACCGATACGCTCTTCGCCGCATGCAGCAGCGTCCGATCCTCCGACGCCGGTTTTATCTGGAGGAATACGGACGCGGGCGGCGCGGGTGTCTGGACAAAAGTACTCTCCCCGGCCAACATGGGCCGCGCCGCGATTGGCATCGCACCTTCCAACCCGGCTGTCGTTTACGTGGCCGCCGCCGGCATTGGCTCAAACCCACAATCGGACCAGGGCTATCGGGAAGGCTCCGGCCTGGCGGGCCTGTACCGTTCCGCCGCGAACGGTGATCTCAACTCGTGGAGCACCCAGACCTCGTCGTCCGACCCGAACCCTTTCAACGCCCTCATCCTGAGCTACGGCAGCAATTTTGCGCCTGCTTACTGCGCCAACGGCACGCCGATTCCAGCCGATGTCGGGTATGGCTCGTGGGGAATGTTTATTGCCGTAGACCCGCTGAATCCCGATATCGTGTGGGCGGGCAACTCGTCACTGCACCGCTCTGACGACGGCGGCCGTAACTGGGGAGTGGCGGAAGGCTGGTACAGCGTTCCCAACCTCACTGGTTCCCATTCCGATCGACACGGCCTGATCTTCGCGAACGGCTTCAACGGCACGACCAATCAGACTATATTCCACATCACGGATGGCGGCATTTACCGGAGTGACAACGCCCGCGCCGCCGTGTCCACGGGCCCACGAGCGGGCTGCCAGACCGAATACGTCAAAAACACCAGCCTGACCTGGACGCAGCTCAACACCGATTACTCGACGAACCAGTTCTGGCGGGGCGCGGCTTACCCTGGCGGTCAGTACTTCATGGGCGGGTTGCAGGATAACGGGATTGTGCGAGGGGCTGAAACCGGATTTAATTCCTGGACCACCCTGGGCGGTGGCGATGGCGAAGCGGTTGCCGTGGATCCGGTGGACCCGGCCCGCATCCTTTTCTCCTCGCAGCTGTTGTCCCTCCGGCGCTCGGTGGACGGCGGCGCAAATATCGGCAACGCCGTGAACGGCATTACAGAGCCGGCGGGCAACTTCCCTTTTTCGGCCGTTCTCGCGATCGACCCCAACGATACCAATAACGTGTATATCGGGGGTTCCCAAAACCTCTGGCGTTCCCCGGATTGGGCCGCCAACTGGACGGCATCGGGCGACACGGGCGGAGGCACGATCACCGCGATCGCGGTTTCGCCCTTTGATTCCAACGTTGTTCTTTTCGGCACCCGGGATGGCTTTATATTTGCGGGCTCAAATGTTCTGACCGGAGCGGGCAACTGGAGCAGCGTTCGCCCGCGCAGCGCGATCGTAGCGAGTCTCGCCTTCGATCCCTCCACGCCTGGCCGTGTCTACGCCATCTACTCGAATACCTTAAACGGAAATAAAGCCGCAGCCCACGTTTATCGCAGCAACGATGGAGGTAAGACGTGGGCTGTTTCCGACGGCGCGGGTTCCACGGCCCTCCCGGATTCCCCCTCGTATACCCTGCTGGTGAACCCTGCGACACCGTCCACGCTTTACCTGGGAACGGACCTGGGGCTGATGATTTCGACTGACGCCGGAGCCACCTGGGCGCATGACGACACGCTGCCCGGCGCGGTGGCCGATGACCTCGCGTTCGATTCCCCGCAGGCCAACTATCTCTTCGTGTTTACGCATGGGCGAGGCGTCTGGCGTGCGCCGCTGCCCGCCGCTCACG
The DNA here is from genome assembly GCA_903900705.1 of uncultured Acidobacteriia bacterium. GTDB lineage: Bacteria > Acidobacteriota > Terriglobia > Bryobacterales > Bryobacteraceae > BOG-234. The sequence continues at coordinate 3,651 of CAIUOG010000015.1, read as the reverse complement.
CGAATTGCACGTTTCTGGTTTCGCCCACCGACGTCGTCGATTCGGGAGAAGGCGGAACTTACGCCATCGCGGTCACCACGCAGGACGGCTGTGCCTGGAGCGCCATTCCCACCAGCGGTTCCCAGCAGTTCTCCGTCCAGTCCCCCGCCCGAGGCGTGGGCTCGGGCGCCGTGTTCGTCAACGTCGCGGCGAACTTAAATCCCGGCGCAGCTTCGGCCACGCTTTCAGTGGCAACACAATCCGTCACGGCCAGACAGGCTGCACTCCTCACGCATGTCGGTTCCGATGTGCGCGCCAACGCGCCTCTTGCGCCGATTCCCTCTTTGCAACAGATCACCATCCGCAACTTCACCAGCGATGGCGCAGACCCTGTACACTCCTGCACGGGCTCAGCCGATTTCGGCACGGCCTGGTGGCGGGTAACGCCCACGGTGTCAGGGTTCCTCAACGTACAGGGACGGGGCGACCGCCTCGATGTATTCGGCAACTCCGGCATCGTCATCACCGCCTACGCGAACAGCGCGCCCAACAGTGAGCTTGCCTGCACCAGGATACCCCGCGATACGACGGCGCGCACTCTGGCAGGCTTCCAGATCCCGGTGGTCGCGGGCGAGACCTATACCGTCGAAATCGCGGCGCTGGACGCCGCCGGTCTCAACACTAACTACAATCTGGTGCTCTCGATGGGCACAGCCCCGGCGGCAATTTCTGTAACTGCGGCTCAAGCCGCGGTTTACACGGGCTCGAACGGAACGCAACTTTCCGCCGCGGTCACGGGTCCGCTCAATACCAGCGTCCGCTGGTCTCTCACGCCGGCCGTGGGGCGGGTATCGCAAACCGGCAGATACACGCCGCCCCCGACAGTCGGCGTGCCAACGCCCGTGGCGATTACGGCCACTTCCTTTGCGGACGGGGCGAAAAGCGCCACGGCTGTTGTCACCGTCGTTCCGCCGGGGACGGTCTGGGCGCCGGCCGCGGGCCTGGTGAGCGCGGCGAGCTACCGGGGACAGGCGGTCGCGCCGGGACAAATCGTTACGCTCTTCGGCCTCGGCTTCGGCCCGTCCGCCCTCGCCGGAGCCATCTTCGACGCGAGCGGCAACCTCACGAAAGCCGCCGGTAATACGACGATTCGCTTCGACGGCGTCGCGGCTCCGGTGATCTACTCAGTCAACGGACAGATGAGCGCGATTGTGCCTTATTCGGTGGCGGGGAAGGCCTCCACCCAGATGCAGGTCCTCTACAACGGCCAAAGTTCCACTCCGGTCGCGGTTCCGGTGGTCAGCGCCGCGCCAGGCCTGTTCACCGCCGATGCCTCCGGCACAGGCAACGCGGCCTCGCTGAACCAGGATTATTCGCTGAACTCCGCAGCCACTCCGGCCGCGAAAGGCTCCGTGGTCGTGTTATTCGGGACCGGAGAAGGCCAGACCATTCCAGCGGGCGTGGATGGCCTGGGCAATAAGACGAGTTTTCCCTCGCCGGCGCTGCCCGTGCAAATTTCCATTGGCGGCGTCAATGCGAAAATCGCCTACTTCGGAGCTGCGCCCAGTCTTGTTTCCGGCGTCTTCCAGGCGAATGTCTACGTACCGGATAACGCTCCTTCCGGGAATCTGCCCGTGATCGTCACCGTGGGTGGCATTTCAAGTCCCGCGGGGGTTACGGTCGCGGTGAAATAGCGGCGCAGAGCCGGATTTCGTTCATTAAGCGAGACGGCCCTTCAGCATGGTGTAGGAGTGCGGCGGGAAGCGGTGCCGCAATTTATTGCCGGCGGGTGCAATGGTGCTGGTCACGGTCTGGACAGGGTTTTTGCCGAAATCATTTTCGGCTTTGATGTCCGGGCCAGTGACCAGAGCGACATCAAAGCGGCCCTGGAACGCCCCGTCCTGGATTTCGATTTCGGCTTCCACGTCCTGATCAAGATGGCGGTTGACCACGTTGAGGGTCACCGCGCCGTTCTTGAGAGACGTGGAGACGTCCAGATACGCCGCCTTGCCGAAGTGTTTGCTGTCATAGGTGGGGCAATCGAGAAAGGTTTCGAGGGCGACGCCGCGGGTGTTCTTTGAGAACAACTGCAGGGGGTGGAAGATCGTCTGCAGGAAGAGGCCTTTTTCGTTGGTGAAGATGGGCGCGATGACGTTGACGATCTGCGCCATGTTCGCCATTTTGACGGTATCGGCGTTATTGACGAAAGTATTCAGCATGGTCGCGATAACCAGGGCGTCTTCGAGATTGTAATGCTCTTCGAGGATCTTCCGGCCACGCTCCTTGTTGCCGCGGGCGCGGTACCAGACGTTGTATTCGTCGAAGGCGATGTAGATGGGCTTCTGCGGGCGAGCGCCACCGAGAGCGGCGCGGATGGTGCCGGCGGCGGTTTTAATGCGGTCGTCGAGCTGATTGGAGACGGCGACGAAGTCGTAATAGTCGTTGGCGGCATTGCCAACGTAGGTGTGGAGCGAGAGGTATTCGATGTGGTCTTTGAGGTAGGCGAGGACTTCACGGTTCCAGCCGACCCAATCGATGCCCGCGCCGAAGTTGGAAGAGCCGGCCGCGATCAGTTTCACGTTCGGGTCGGTCCATTTCATGAGCTTGGCGGCTTCCAGGGCGAACTTGCCGTAGTCTTCGGCGGTGCGGTGGCCCATCTGCCAAGGGCCATCCATCTCATTGCCAAGGCCCCAGTATTTGACGCCCCAGGGCTTTTCGCGGCCGTTCTGGCGGCGGAGCTTCGTCATGGCGGTGCCATCGGCCACGTTGCAGTATTCCACCCACTGCTGGGCGTCTGTCCAGGAACCGGTGCCGAGGTTGGTGCAGACGTAGGGCTCAATGCCGAGGGCTTCGGTGTAGTCCAGGAATTCGTGCGTGCCGAAGCGGTTGCTTTCGACGGTGCCCCAGGCCATTTCGAGGCGGGCGGGGCGCTGACCGCGCGGGCCGATGCCGTCCTTCCAGTTGTAGTTGGAGGAGAAGTTGCCGCCGGGCCAGCGGAGCAGGGTGACGTCGAGATCTTTGACGGCTTTCATGACGTCGCGGCGGTAGCCGTTTTTATCGGAAAGCGCGGAGCCTTCTTCGAAAAGCCCGCCTTCGATGCAGCGGCCCAGGTGTTCGGCGAAGTTGCCGTAGATTTTGGGGTCGATGTCGCCCACACGGCGGTCGGCATCAATCTTGATGCGGGCCTGGAGGGCTTTGCCCTGGGCGTGTACGGCGAGCGGCACAGCGAGGGGTGCGGAGAGGGAGAGGGCGAATTCGCGTCTGGAAAGCATGGGGCTATAGAAGGAATATCACAGGTTGTGAGATGCTCTGACTAAAGGAAAACGCGGCGGGCCTGCCGCCGCATTCAAGCACCGCTCAATTAAAGCTATGGAATTCCGCCAGATGGAACTGTTCCTCGCCGTGATCGACTGCAACAGCGTCACGAAGGCCGCGGAGAAGCTGTTTGTGTCGCCGGGGGCGATCAGCATGCAGTTGCGGAGCCTGGCGGAGGAGTTGCGCACGGATCTGTTTGTGCGCAGCGGCAAGCATCTGGTGCCCACGCCCGCCGCGCTGCGCCTGGCGGAACACGCGCGCGTGGTGGTGCGGCAGATCCGCGATATCGAATATGAATTCGATTCGAGTTCGTCTTCCGATGACCGGCTTTTTCATTTCGCAACGGGCGCGACGACG
>CAIUOG010000014.1 GCA_903900705.1 uncultured Acidobacteriia bacterium | reverse complement strand
TCCAGCACCCGGACGTTGTCATCATTGATGGGCGTCTTCAGCGTCTCTTCCGCGAACGAAGCCGCGACAACTGCCGCGAACAGCAGGGCGGATTTTTTGCACATGGCCATCTGGCAATTCTATACGATGATTGTTCAGCTTTTATGGGGAACAAAGTCTTTGCAAGCGCCGCTCAGGCCATTGAAGATATCCCGGATGGCGCGACCGTCATGGTGGGCGGCTTCGGGCTTTGCGGCATCCCGGAGAACCTGATCCGGGCACTGGTGAAGCGGGGTGTGCGGAACCTCCACACCCTGGCGAATGACATGGCGGTGCCCGGCGCCGGACTCAGCCTGCTGCTCGAATGCGGCTCCATCTCCGAACATACCGCCAGCTATGTGGGCGGAAATCCCCTGCTGGCCGACCTCATGTTCTCCGGAAAGCTGAAAGTCAATCTGATGCCCCAGGGTAATTTCGCCGAAAGCATCCGCGCCGCTGGTGCGGGCATCCCCGCCTTTTTCACTCCGGCCGGTGTTGGCACCAGCGTCTCCGAAGGCCGGGAACTACGACGGTTCGGCGAGCGCGCCTATATGCTCCAGGAGGCCCTCTCCGCCGATTTCGCGCTCGTCAAAGCCTGGCGCGGCGATACCAAGGGCAACCTGGTTTATCGAAAGACCGCCCGCAACTTCAATCCCATGATGGCTACCGCCGCGAAGATCACGATTGCCGAAGTGGAAGAACTGGTGGAGCCTGGCCAACTCGATGGCGATCATATCGTTACCCCCGGCATCTACGTGAAACGAATCCTGCAGGGCGGGTTGTACGAGCGCCGTGTGGACAAACTGAGGTTCCGGCAAGCCTGATGATGACGACAGAGCAAAAGCGTGAACGCATCGCACAACGCGCCGCCCTCGAACTCCGCGACGGTTTCTATGTGAATCTCGGAATCGGCATCCCCACCATGGTCGCCGGGTACGTGCCGACCGGGATGGATGTGACTCTACAGGCTGAGATCGGCATGCTCGGGGTCGGCCCTTACCCCCTGCCCGGCGAGGAGGACGCCGATCTCACCAACGCAGGTAAAGAGACCGTCACCGAATTGCCCGGCGTCTGCTACTTTTCGAGCGCCGATTCGTTCGCGATGATCCGCGCGCGCCGGATCGACCTCAGCATTCTGGGCGCCATGGAGGTGGATGAGGAAGGCAATCTCGCCAACTGGATGGTCCCCGGACGTATGGTTACCGGCATGGGCGGCGCGATGGACCTGGTGGCTTCCGCGCAAAGGCTGATCGTCGCCATGGAACACACCACACGGGATGGCGCGCCGAAGATTCTGCCGCGCTGCACATTGCCCCTCACCGGCTCCCGCGTGGTGGACACCATCATCACGGAACTGGCCGTGATCCGCGTGACGCCGCAGGGCCTGCTGCTTACCGAAACCGCCCCGGGTGTCACCCCGGAGCAGGTCCAGGCGCGCACCGGGGCAAGGCTGCTGATACAGGGCTTACTGATAGAGGGCTGAGTAGCCCAGCTGCTGCTTCACCACGTCGCGCGGATAGCTGATCTCCACCTTCGTGACCTTGCCCTTCGCGTCGAACTGCGCCTTCAGTTCTGAATTCACCCCCGCCCAGTAGGTGGGCAGGTTGAGCTTCTGATACCGCGCCACCACTTCATCGCGCAGTTTTGGATCGAAGTGAACCGCGTACTGATCGATCAGGTTCTTAATCGCGGCATAATCGCCTTCGCCCTTGATCCGCATGAGTTCGGCCAGCAGCAGCCCCACGCCTTCATGCATCTTCGCGTAGTCCTTCACCACCACGTAGGTCTTTCCATCGCGCTTCTCATAGGCGATTGCGCCCGTTTTATCCATGATGTAGTTCGCAATCAGTTGCCGGTTGCGCTGGTGGTCTTCCTCAATCGTGTCTCCGGACGGGATGCGCCGGAGCTGCGCCAGCATGGTGCGGGCCGCGTTGTTGTACATCACCTTCCCGATGTCGTCCGTCTTCACGATGCCGAGTTCCTTCAGCTTCGGATCAAACACGTTCCAGAGCGCCATCAGGTCAGCGCGGGCTTCTTCGAGAGTGGAGAAATACTCCTTCAGATAAAACGAAGCCACATTGGTCAGCTTCGGGTTCAGCTTGCCCGACCCATGCCCGATCACTTCATGCAGGGCGGTCAGCAACTCATCCGCTTCCGTTTCATACTTCCGGTCAAGCGCCGCCTCTTCCGGAGACATGACGAACTCATCGATCAACGCCGAGCCCGTGACTACATCAAACGCCCGCGAACTGCTGCCAAACAGGAAGCTCTTCGAGCCATACTTCGCGCGGATCTCGTCTTCGTTCGGCAGATTATCGCCGATGGTGGTGACGTGGAAATCGCCCGTGAGAACAGTGGTTTCGACGGCCATCGCGGTGGGAGGCTTCACGCCCTGTTTCTTATAAAGCGGCAGCCAGGGGGCTTTCTCTTCGAAATACTGGGCATTATCGGCGATTTTGTGGATGGCGGCGGAGAGCTTCTGGTCCGTGATGGAAACAAAGCTCTGCGAAGTGCCCTTCGCGCCCCGCGCATCGCGATAGATCTCGATGAAACCGTTGGCGAAATCCACCGGCGTGTCGGTGTTCTGTACCCAGTCGATCCCGAACTTCACCCAGTCGGCATACTCGCCGGTCTGGTAGTAGCGAATCAGATCGTCGATCACCTTGGCCTGCGCGGGTTCGGCATAGGCTTTGGCCTTTTCTAGATAGCCGTTGGCCTTCTTCAGGTAGGTGGCGTAGAGACCCGGCTTTACCTTGCCATCGGGTGTGCCGGTGCGATAAACCTCTTCCACCAGGCGGCCGCTTTCCTTCACCAGGCGCGAGTTCAGCCGGTACTTCTCGTTGAAACCCTTCAGATCGTCCAGACTCACGCCAAGGTAGAAGTTGTTCGAACTGGCCTGCAGAATATCCTTCCCGCCGGAGGGGCTCTTGGCCGTCATCATCGGCTCATAAGCGGGATCGAAAAGCGACTGGTTCAGCGCATCCACCTCAACGAGCAATTCCTTATGCCCCGCCTGGGTGAGCGCCTTCTTCAGTTCGTCCGCCGTGAACTCCGGCAGCACTTTTTGCGCCGTCATCTCATTGTGATTGCCCTTGTTGCCCCAGAACAGCTTGGTAAAGGGCAGCACCCTGGCATAGATCGCCGGATCGACGCGATCCTTCGCCGCCACCACGGCTTCAAGCACCCGTTTCTGGCGCAGGCCGAAGCGCGACTCCTGGTCATAAATGATGGGATCGATGGCGATGGACGCCTGGGTGAGCCAGTAGGTCAGAGCCTGCTGACGCGGGGTCAGGCTTTTGAAGCTCTCGGCCTGAATCTGAACGAAAGCGGTGGGGCCCACGCGGTCGACCAGCGGTGACTGGGCGCTCAGCAGCGCGGCAAAAGTAAAGGTAAGAAAGAAGGGTCGCACAAATCAATTGTGACGCAGACTCTGTGATGCGGATCGTGTTGATGCTGCTGGTAGGCTGATCGTTTATGGTCAATCTGCACGCGGTACGGCTCACCATCCCGGAGAACGGCAACATCATTCTGGGGCAGAGCCACTTCATCAAAACGGTGGAAGATGTTTTCGAAGCGATCGTGAACACGGTGCCGGGCGCGAAGTTCGGCGTTGCCTTCAATGAAGCTTCCGGCCCCTGCCTGACGCGCAGCGACGGCACCGATCCGGCGCTGCGGCAGGCGGCGGTAGATATCGCAACGGCCGTGGGCGCGGGACACTTCTTCGCAGTCGTGATGACCGGCATGTTTCCCATTAACGTGCTGGGGAGGATCAAAGATGTACCGGAGGTCTGCAATATCTTCTGCGCCACGGCGAACCCGGTGGAAGTTCTGGTGGCGGAGACGGAACAGGGCCGAGGCGTGATGGGGGTAATTGACGGCGCGTCTCCGAAGGGGCTCGAATCGGAAGCGGACCGGACACACCGCCACGATTTTCTGCGCATGATCGGGTACAAGCGATAAAAAAGGGGACGCGCCATATGGCGCGTCCCCCCTGGTTTTCCCGCGTTGGCGCGGAATTACCGGTTCATCGAAAGCAGGAATTCCATGTTGGACCGGGTCTTGCCCAGCTTATCCAGCAGCAATTCCATCGTTTCCACCGGTGACAGCGGACTCAGCACACGCCGCAGAATATAAACGCGGTTGAGCTCATCCGGCGGCATCAGCAGTTCTTCCTTACGCGTACCGCTCTTGTTGATATCAATGGCCGGGAACACGCGCTTCTCAATCAGCTTCCGATCAAGATGGATTTCCATGTTGCCGGTACCCTTGAATTCTTCGAAGATCACGTCGTCCATACGGCTGCCGGTATCGACAAGGGCCGTCGCGATGATGGTGAGCGAACCGCCTTCCTCAATGTTACGGGCCGCGCCGAAGAAGCGCTTGGGGCGCTGCAAAGCGTTGGAGTCCACGCCGCCCGAAAGAACTTTGCCGGAGGGCGGAACAATCGTGTTGTAAGCGCGCGCCAGACGCGTAATGGAGTCGAGCAGGATGACGACATCCTTCTTATGCTCCACCAGACGCTTGGCCTTTTCGATCACCATTTCGGCAACCTGCACGTGGCGGGTGGCGGGTTCGTCGAACGTGGAACTGATGACTTCACCGCGCACGGAACGCTGCATGTCCGTGACTTCTTCCGGACGTTCGTCGATCAGCAGAACAATCAGCGAGACTTCCGGATGATTGGTGGTGATGGAGTTCGCGATGTTCTGCAGCAACATCGTCTTACCGGTGCGGGGCGGCGCGACGATGAGACCGCGCTGACCCTTACCGATCGGCGTCACCAGATCCATCACGCGGCCTGAGAAGTTCTCGCGCGTGGTTTCCAGCTTCAGCCGGCCGTTCGGATAGAGCGGCGTCAGGTTGTCGAAGAAGATCTTGTTGCGCGCTTCCTCGGGTGGTTCGAAGTTGATCGCGTCCACCTTGATGAGCGCGAAGTAACGTTCGCCTTCCTTGGGGGGGCGGATCTGACCGGACACCGTGTCACCGGTGCGGAGATCGAAGCGGCGGATCTGCGACGGCGAAACGTAAACATCGTCCGGACCCGGAAGATAGTTGTATTCGGGTGCGCGCAGGAAGCCGAAGCCATCCGGCAGGCATTCGAGCACGCCTTCGGAGAAGATCAGACCGCTCTTTTCCGCCTGCGTCTGCAGGATCTTGAAGATCAGTTCCTGCTTGCGGAAGCCGGCGGCATTCTGAACACCCATCTCTTTGGCGATGTTGTTCAGATCGATGATGCTCTTGTCTTTGAGTTCGACAAGATCAAGACGTTCACCGGTACGGCCCTGCTGCTGGGGAGGCTTATTGCGGCGCTGCTGGTTGTTGGGGTTGCCACCCTGGTTTCCGGCGTTCTGCTGATTGCCCGGATTGCCGCCCTGATTACCAGCGCCCTGATTGCCGGCGCCTTGATTGCCACCGCCCTGATGATGCTGCTGCGGGGGGCGGTTCTGCGGGGGTTGCACCTGCTGCGGCGGAGCCACCGGAGCGCTTTCCACCGGCATGGGCGGAGCGGGCGGCGGCGTGAGAGTGTTGCCGTCCACCTGGGGGGCGGGAGGAGCGGCCACCGGAGCGGCTTCGGCCCTCGGAGCTTCCGCCTTCGGAGCGTCGGCGGTCCGGGCGGCGTCCTGCCGCGGAGGACGGGGCGCGCGCGGCGGTCTCTCGTGATGAGCAGGCTTTGCGGCAGTTTCTTCGGTCTTGTCGGACGAAGCTTCCCGGGCGGGCTGCTCAGCCGTCTTCTCGGGGGCCGATTGCCCCTGAGGCGGTGTGTCTAAGGTTGGTGTGTTTGTGTTTTCGATATCGCTTGCCAAATTTCCCTCACTCCCCGGCCGGTTATGGCCGAGAACGGCAGCGGCTCGGCGTGTTGCCGGATGGCCTTCAGTCCGCGCTGCTGCTCTGCCTGGTTCAGTTTGTCGATCTTGGAAGCGACGACCACGTATGGACGGTTATTGGCTTCGAGCCAGTTTTTCAGGTCGAGGTCCATATCCATCCAGCCGCGCCGGGCGTCCAGGATCAGAAATGATAGTTTTAGAGTCTTCCGCTCCTGCAAGTAGTGCTCAATGAGTTTTGCCCATTCGCCCTTGGAAGCTAACGGGACTTTTGCGTAACCATAGCCGGGAAGGTCGACAAAATACATCCTGTCGTCCATCCGGTAAAAGTTCAAAGACTGCGTTCGTCCGGGTGTATTACTGGTGAATGCCAGCTTCTTCTGGCCTGCGATAGCATTGATCAGGCTGGACTTGCCGACGTTGCTTCTCCCCAGAAAAGCGATCTCCGGCATTCCATCGGCGGGGAAGTGCTCCGGACTATTGGCGCTTAAGATAAATTCCGATTTCAATTTTACTACACCGGGAAGATGGGCGGGGGACCAGGAAGGCTGTAATTTTGATTGTACCCTGGTTCCCGCCTTCGATGTGAATTCCCTGTGAAAGTCGCGGCACTGCCACCGGACTCCCACTCCGACAACCGCGCGAACACGGTATAATTCGGCACGAACTTCCTTCCTATGTTTACTGTCCCGGGTGGCCTGCGGAGGCAGGTCCTGGCCTTGCTGGTTTCAGCGGTCGTACCGCTGGCGGGTCTGTCCGTCTGGCTGGCCATCGATGAGGGACGCCGCGACGCAGCCCAGGCGCAGGCTGAGGCAAGGGCAACCGTCCAGTTGGTGAAGAAGGACCTCGATCGCGTCATCCAGTCCACCACCGATCTCATTCCCGGATTTGGAAGCAACACCGCCTTTCGGGATGCCGCGCAGTGCAACGAAACGCTGGCGGCGCTGCTCCCCTCCTTCCCGCAGTTCGCCAACATGACGGTCACCGCTTACGACGGAGCCATCATCTGCGCCGCCCGCAATCCGACGAGACTCAAAATGATGCCGCTCACTCCGGCCAAAGTCGAAGTCATCCGGCGTCTGCGGGAGACCGGCAAGATCACCATCGGTTCCGCCGAGGTCAGCGCCTCCACCAAACTGCCGCAGCTTCCCATCGTCGGCCCGATCCAAAATGCCGGGGGATCGGGCGACCCGGGTCTGATGTTCGCCGCCTCGCTCGACCTCCGGTGGCTTGGCGCCCAGGTCAACCGGATTCCCATTCCCCCTCAGGCAATCCTCCTGGTCCTCGACGGTCGCGGTAACATTGCGGCACGGAATCCCCCTTCCACGAACTTTCCCGCCGGTTCCGCGGCTCCGCCCTTCGAGCGAAGCCTGACGGCCCAGGATGGCTTCAACGGCGAAGTGAAAGGCGAAGACGGCATTGCCCGGCTCTATTCCGCTCTGCGCACCGGTCCGAAAGGCGACCTCGCCGTCATCCTGAAAGTCCGGGCGAGCGATATCTACAAGCCTTCGAGAGAACGCCTGATCCTGCACCTCGCCGGTCTTGGCACCGTCGCCCTGCTCGTCTTCGGCCTGACGTGGTACGGCAGCGACCGGTACCTTACCAAGCCCCTTTCGGGCCTGATCCGGGAAGCCAATCGCCTGGCCGGAGGCGATCTCTCCGCCCGGTCCGGTCTCGGTTACGAGGGCGAGATCGGTGTGCTGGCCAGTTCCTTTGACGCGATGGCCTCGGCACTGCAGGCGGAAAGCAATCACCGGGTCCGCACCGCAGAAGCCTTTCGCGTGATCGTCGAAGGCACTTCCTCCGCCACGGGCGATGAATTTTTCCGCTGCCTGGTCCGCAGCCTCACCACTGCGCTACAGGCCGATTTCGCCATGGCCGGGGAGCTGACGGAAAATCGACAGTCCATCCGCATGCTCGCCTGCTGCTCCGCCGATTCCCTGCTGCCGCCCAAAACCTATCCGCTGCGGGGCACGCCTTGTGAGGGCGTGGTTTCGGGGGGAATCTGCTATTACCCGGCCAACGTCAGCCTTCTGTTTCCGGAAGACGAACTGCTGCGGGAACAGGGTATGGAGAGCTACCTCGGCACTCCTCTGCTCAGTTCCGGCGACCCGTCCAGTTGTATTGGTCTGATTGCCGTCCTCTACAAACGCGAGACTTCCCGCGAGTTTCTGGATGCCGAACCCATGCTAAAGATCTTCGCGGCCCGCGCCATGGCGGAAATGGAGCGTCTGCGCGTGGAGCGCGCCCTCCGCGGCAGCATGGCGCAGAATGAGGAAATGGTCCGCACTCTTCGCGACCTCATGGCGCGCCTCGAATCCGTCCGCGAAGAAGAGCGCGCCCAGATCTCGCGTGAGATTCATGACGAACTCGGCCAGCAGCTTACCGCGATGCGCTTCGATCTCATCAGTCTGCGCAAGGCGCTCACCTCGCCGGACCCGGCCAGAATCCCGGTGGTCGAACGCGTCAACGAACTGACCGGCATGGTCGACTCCACCATTCGCGATGTCCGCCGCATCGCCACCGAACTCCGTCCCGGCATTCTCGACACGTTCGGCCTGGTCGCCGCGATCGAATGGCAGCTGGGTGAGTTCGGCAAACACACCGGGATCCATTGCCATTACGAAGGCCCCCGCAATGTGTCGCTGAGCCGGGATCTGGCCACCACCGTATTCCGGATTTGCCAGGAGTCGCTCACCAACATCGGACGGCATGCCAAAGCGACGGAGGCCTGGATTCGCCTCGAAATCACGGAACCAGACGAAGCCTCCGGCGGAGACTGGCTGCTGCTGACCGTGCACGACAATGGAATCGGGATGCCGCCCTTCCGGCCGGAACGCAAATCGCTCGGGATCATCGGCATGCGGGAAAGAGCCCGCATCGCGGGCGGCGCTCTCGACATCCGGAGTGAAGCGGATGGCGGTACCACCATCGTGGCGCGGTTGCCGCGCGAATCCGGCGAAAAAGCTTTCGGAGAGGAACAGGCTACTGTATGATTCGAATCCTGATCGTTGACGATCATCCCATCGTCCGCAAGGGTCTGAGGCAGATCGTTTCCGACGAACAGGATATGGCGGTCGCAGAGACGGGCGATGCCCGGGAGGCTCTCGGAATGGCCTCCGCCAACCCTTTCGATGTTGTGGTGCTCGATATCAATTTGCCCGGCATGTCCGGCATCGAAGCGCTGAGCCAGTTCCGCGCCCTGCACCCGCGAATTCAGGTGCTGATCCTGAGCGCCCACCCGGAAACCGAATTCGCCATCCGCGCGCTGCGCGCCGGCGCCGCCGGCTACCTGAACAAAGACCTCGCGCCCGAAGAACTCATCGGCGCGATTCGCCGTATCGCCTCCGGCAGAAAGTACGTCAGCGCGGCGGTCGCGGAAATTCTGGCGGACGCGGTGGGGCGCGACGAGGAACAGCCTCCGCACGAAACGCTCTCGGACCGCGAATACGAGGTACTGCTCTCCATCGCCGCGGGCCGGACGGTCTCTGAAATCGCGGCTGAGATGTCCCTCAGCGTGAAGACCATCAGCACTTACCGGACGCGCATCCTTGAAAAAATGCAGCTTCGGAACAACGCGGAGCTGATGAAGTACGCCCTCAGCGCAGGACTGGGCGCACGCGACTCGCAGGACAAACACTGACAGCGCCGGCATTTCGTCTGAGCCATTCCCGGGAGTTCCTCCGGTTCAGGAAAGCCGGTTTCACCGTTATGCTTGCGGCTTGAGACAAACGGTCGGGTCAGGCGGGCGCGGGTATGCCATATTTCATGTGGAAGACTCGCCCGAACTCCACCGCAGAATCCGGTTTGAAATCGAAGCCATCACAGACTGCCACGGCAAGCAGATCTTTCACATTTTGGGGCCGGCCACCGGTTCCACGGTAGCCATCGAAGAGATTGAGAGGCTGCAGCCGGATCTCATCGTGCTGGATCTTCAGTTGGCGGAAGGCTCCGGCATTGACGTTCTGCGCCATTTTTCGGGACGCCCCGACGCTCCGGTGATCATTGTTCTCACAAACCACTGCGATGCCGTCTCCCGCTCGATCTGCATCGAGGCCGGGGCCAGCGCATGTTTTGATAAGTCCACACAATTTGACGAGTTCCTCGCCGAACTGACCGCCCGGCTTCCCGCGCGCTGAGGCCCGGACAAAAGACCGGCCCCGCGCACCCGCATCCTACATGCAAAAACCGGAAAACCGTACGTGAAATCCGGCCTGACGCCGCTTCTTCACGCATGCCGGACACCCTAACGTGAAGATATGATCAGACCGCGCGCCAAACGCCCGTTTCTCGTGGTCGACAACGTGGCCGGAAACGCGCCGAAAAATGCCGGGATGACGCCCGATTCCGGCAGCGTCTTCGACCCCGTACTCGACTATTTCCGCGCTCGCCGCGCCGAGATTGATGAGTTGATCGATTTTCTCTCCGCTCAACCCAACACCGAAACCAACCCAGAGCATGCCCGTAGTTCGAATCCTCGTCGCGGAGCATGAGCCGTTCGCACGCCTCGGCCTGCGCGAACTTCTGTCTCAAAGACCAGGCTTGTGGGTCCCGGGCGCGGAGGCGGTCAACACAGTGCAGGCTCTCGCTTTAGCACCGCTGATCGGCGCCGGCATCGCCATCGTGAATCACCGGCTTCCCTCGCTCGGCGGAGAGGAGACGTGCAGGCAACTCACCCGGCAGGGCCTGGCGGTGGTGGTTCTGAGCGGGAAGCCGCCGTGCCCGCGGCAGGCCTGCGCGCTGGCGGACGCGGGTGCGTTCCGCTGCGTCTCTCTGGCTGACCCCGTCTCCGCCATCACGGACGCTTTGGAAGCTGCCATCACGGGCAACCCGGAACTCGCCACGCGGATGCGCTCGGAAAACACCATCAGCATCCGCGAGCTTCAGGTCGCGCGATTACTCATCGCGGGTCTGCGAAACCGCAGAATCGCGGAACGGCTTGGCGTCAGCATCCGTACCGTCGAGAGCCATCGCGAGAAGATCCGCGCGAAACTCGGGGTCGATTCCATCAGTGACCTCGCCCGCCTGCTTCACTCGTCCACCGCGAAGGCTTCGGCATCCGGCGCCAGCTGAGGGCGCCAGCTGACGTGCGCGGCGTGCGAGCATCTTTACTATGCCGCCGCCGTTTGAGTTCGCGCACGCCACCGAACAATACCTTGCCGCCCGCACCCTCCGCCGCCACGCGAACGTGCTCCATCTGTGGGCCCTGGGCGTTGGCGCGGTGATCTCCGGCGACTTCTTCGGCTGGAATTTCGGACTGGTCGAAGGTGGCTTCGGCGGCATGCTCGCGGCGCTGGGCATTATGACGCTCCTCTTCGCCGCGCTCTGTTCGTCGATTGCGGAAATGTCCCCCGCCCTGCCCCACGCCGGGGGTGCGTACTCTTTCGCCCGCACCGCCATGGGACCGTGGGGCGGCTACGTGACCGGCCTCGCCGAGAACATGGAATATATCCTGACACCCGCCGTGATTGTGGTTGGCCTGGGCGGCTATCTGGGCTCCATCTTCGGCACGTCATCGCATTGGGACCCGCTCTGGTGGCTTCTCTGCTATATCGTCTTTGTGGGCTTCAACATGGTGGGGGTGGAGCTCTCATTCCGCGTCTCACTGTGGATTACCCTCTGCGCCCTCGCCATCCTGGTTCTCTTTTTTGTGGGCGCCGCCCCGCGCTTCAACCTGCACGGCTGGGCGCTGGGCGCGCATGGCTGGTTCCCCAACGGCATGGCCGGAACGCTGCGCGCGCTGCCCTTCGCGCTCTGGGTCTACCTGGGAATCGAACAACTGCCACTCGCCGCCGAGGAAGCGCATGACCCTGTCCGGGACATGCCCAAAGGCCTCTGGCTGGGCTTTGCGACGCTGGTGGTCTTCGCCTTCCTCACCATCATTTTGAATGCGGGGATTGAGCCCGGCGCGGTGCTGGTCGGCAAGTCCGACGAGCCACTGCTCCTCGGCTTCCGCACCATCTTCGGCCCCTTCGCCTTCGCCAAAGTTCTGGCTCTGTTCGCCTGCACCGGACTCGCCGCCAGCTTCCACTCGATCATCTATGCCTATGGCCGCCAGATCTATTCGCTCAGCCGCGCCGGCTACTTCCCGACGTGGCTCTCCGTCACCAGCGGGAAACGCCAGACGCCGGAACGCGCTCTGATCGCCGGCTCGTTGCTGGGTTATGGTGTGGCACTCGCTATCTACTTTGCGGGCCAGAAGAGCCCCACCGGCGCGGTGCTGCTGAATATGGCCGTGTTTGGAGCGGTCATCGCTTACATCCTGCAGATGGTTTCATTCCTGCGCCTGCGTGCGCGTTTCCCGAAGCTGGAGCGGCCCTACCGCAGCCCCCTGGGCGTCGCCGGAGCGATGGCAGCGATTCTCATCGCGGCAGTCACGCTCGGCACTCTGTTCCTGAACCCGGACTATCGCTTCGGTGTGGTGGGCGCGGCCATCTGGTTCCTGCTGGGGATTCTCTACTTCCAGTTCGTGGGACGCCGGAACCTGGTCCTCGCTCCGGAAGAGAAATTTGCCCGGGAAACCCGGCGCGAATGAAGCAGACCCGCGCGATACGCTGGACTATTGACTGAAACACGCCGATGGTGATCCTTTCCACGCTTATCCTGATCGCCTCCGTCGCCGCCACGGGTGCATTCCTCGGTCAGGCCTTCTATTCGTTTATCCGCTTCCGATCAGACGCCGTCATCCGGAACCTGCAGGCCGCGGGACTGACCGTCACCGGCTATCTGTTGCTCCTCGCCCTGTTCTCAGTCTTCAGCCGCTCAGAGAAAC
Source organism: uncultured Acidobacteriia bacterium (assembly GCA_903900705.1). GTDB lineage: Bacteria > Acidobacteriota > Terriglobia > Bryobacterales > Bryobacteraceae > BOG-234. Next base: position 44,925 of record CAIUOG010000014.1, on the reverse strand, counting down.
TGCCTGTCGGGAAGAAGCAATGCTTTGACGGCCTCTGCGCCACGGTCCTCCGTGCCGTCGTGGAGGATAGCCAGGTGGTCACCACCGTTCGCTTCGATAACGATTCGAAATACCCTACGATCAAACCCTCCGGCGTCCGGGTGCTGGTGGTCGACGCCAAACGTCACTACCTGCTGCCCGCGAACGAGTCGGGCGAACCCCTGGTGGACCCCATCGAGGCCGGCTTTCCCGTCACCAAAGGCTACCGTTTTTTTCTCCCGCAGGATGCCGCGGAACCGAAGATCGAAGTCAGCACCGGAGACTGGTACACGCAGCTTCTCATCGGCCATCCAAACTCCCCGTTCCACGGCCGCCCCGTGACGCCCGTGACCGTCAACCCGGATGAGTAGCGGATAACGCCCTGCGCCGCAGCGCGACCCACGCGGGAAACAGGTCGGGATCACTTAGCCAGACCAGCATCCACTCCGCCATCTCCGCCTTGAGCGCCCGTTTCTCCGCCGCGACGGCGGCACTCCGTGAAGCCCATTTGGCTCGTTCTTTCGCCCGTACCACCACGGCACGGGTGAACTTCCGCAGATCCGGACGCGCCACGTAAACCGCGGACAATGCGCCCAGCGTCTGTTCCAGTTCGCCTAAGGTATGCTGACGCACGCCGCACCAGGGCGCATCCGCGGGAAGGCCCGCGCCTTGCAGGTCCTCGGGCGAAACGTTCGGCATCGCCGCGCGAATCAGCGCCCATTCGGCCTCGCCAATACGCTGCCAGCCGCGCTGCGCGGCCAGTTCCAGGAGTTGTTGCTTCTTAGTGACCCGAGGCACGGTGGTACTGTGCAACCGCCGCCTCATGCTGGCGGAGGGATTCGGAGAAGTTATGCCCGCCCGAGCCATCCGCCTTCGCCACGAAGAACAAATACTTCGTCTCCGCCGGCTGCAGCGTGGCCTGTAACGAACGCAAGCCGGGATTCGCAATGGGACCCGGCGGCAAACCTGTGTGCTGGTAGGTGTTGTAAGGATTCCGGTTATCCAGATCCGACCGGTGAATCACTCCCCGGTAGCGATTTTCGAGCAGCGCGGCGTAGACCGTGGTTGGGTCGCAATCGAGCTTGATGCCCTGGTCCAACCGGTTCCGGAAGACGGACGCGACCTTGGGACGCTCCTCCGGCAGCTTTGCTTCCTTTTCCACCAGCGACGCCAGCGTCACCGTTTCATGCACGTTCCGGCTGGTTTTGAGGGCCTGCCACTGCTGGCGGAATTCATTGGTCATCTGACGGCAGATCTGCTGCGCCGTGGTGTGGCGGTAGACCCGGTATTTGTTGGGGAACAGATAGCCTTCCAGCGTCTCCGCCCGGGGATCGAGATCGCGGATCAGCGCCGGGTTCTTTGCCGCCGCGAGAAAAGTCGCGGCTTTCATGGCGCCCAACTTCTCCACCGCCGCCGCGATGTCGAACAGGTTGTAGCCCTCCGGAATCAGGAGCTCCATGTAATAGATATCGCCCCGCGAAATCCGCCCATACACGTCGAGCGCGGAGGCCGGTTTTTCGAACCGGTATTCACCCGCCTGGAGATGGGCCCCACGCCGGACGGCGCGCGCCGCCAGAAACAGCCAGGCATCCTGCACTACGCCCTTTTCCGCCAGAACCCTGGCCATCCCGGCCGTACTGGTGCCTTTCGGAAACTCCACAAAGACCGGTTCCGAAAAACCGCTGTAAGGCTGGCTCAACCGATAGAGGACATAACCGCCACCCGCCACGGCCAGCAACACCACGAACGCAAACAGCCGGAACAGGGTTCTCAAGCTTCCTGCTCCGGACTCATCGCCAGCTTTCTCATTTTCACCATCCGCATTTCATCAAGGTAACTCTGCAGCAGAATTACCGCCGAAAGCCGGTCGATCGTCGGCTTCCTTTGCCGGTTTGCGACCCCCTCGCCCCGGATGGTGCGTTCCGCTTCCTTACTGGTCCAGCGCTCATCGCGAAACACGATCGGGAGCCCGGTCTTGCGCTCCAGTTCGCCGGCAAACTCCCGTGTGTAGGAACCCTGCCGGCTCGCATCGCCGCTCATATGCAGCGGATCTCCCAGCAGGAACCGCGTCACGCCGTGTGCCAACACCAGCCGCCGCAGCGTTTCAATATCTTCCCGCCGGCCCTGGCGCTCGATGGTTTCGAGCCCCTGCGCGGTGAAGCCCAATTCGTCGCTGATCGCCAGACCGATCCGCTTTTTCCCCAGATCCAGCGCGAGGATCCGCTCTTCTTTCCCGGCAGCAGTGCTCACGTTCCGATTGTAGGCTTTCCCCGTGCTAGGCTCGAAAACAGGTGGGCCAGGTGGTGTTTCGCACAGCCAATGTTCGCGCAGCCGGGGAACGCGACGTCCGCAACGGGGAATCCGGGCAGGACAACGCCGCCGCATGGGCTCTGCCAGTGATCGCGATCGGCGTTGTCATTGGCATCCTGTACTGGGCCCGGATTGTTTTCATCACCGCCATCGCCGCCGTCATTATCGCGCTGATTCTGGAACCGTTTGTCAGCCTGCTCACCAAACTGCGGATTCCGCGCGGTCTGGCAGCATTTGTGGTCTGCACGCTCGCGCTGCTGGTGCTTTACTTCGTCGGCCTTGGCACGTGGAATCAGCTCTCCACCATTGCGAGCGACGTGCCCGCGCTCAAACAAAACCTGGGAGCCATGATCGAAGGCGTTTCCGCGCGCATCCAGCATGTGGAAGATTCCGCCGCCCGGCTGCTGGTCCCCGCACGGAAGGCCGATCCGCCACCCGCCCCCGCACCGGTGACCAAAAAGAACAACCGGAAGACCCCGGCCAACACAGAACCGCCGCAGCCACAACCCGGGTTCATCCCGGAGGTCCGCATTCACGAAGACAACCCGATTTCGACCGCCATCTACGCGCAACTCGGCACGCTGTATCAATATGCGCTGATGGCATCCTTCGTACCTCTGCTGGTCTACTTCATGCTGAGCTGGCGGGACCACATCTACCGCAGCTTCCTGCACTTCTTCGACGGCCCTTCGCGCCTGACCGCCGCCCGCAGCGTGCAGGGAATTGCCGGCATGGCGCGCGCCTTCGTGGTGGGGAACTTTCTGATCGGCGCCATTCTAGCGGTGGTGAGCTGCCTCCTGTTCGCGTGGCTGCGGCTGCCATATCCGCTGCTGATCGGCGTCCTCAGCGGCTTTCTCAGCCTGGTGCCCTACGCCGGAATTGTGCTGTCCCTGCTGCCTCCGTTCCTGGTCGCTCTGGCCACCGGCGCGCCCAGCGGCGTGATGCTGTTCGCGGTCCTCATCGCAGTCGGCATGCACCTGCTCGCCATGAACGTTTTCTACCCCACGCTGGTGGGCGCCCGCGTGCATCTCAACCCGCTCATCGTCACCCTCTCGCTGATGTTCTGGGCATTTTTGTGGGATGCCGCCGGGCTGGTGCTGGCCATTCCCCTTACCGCCGGCCTCAAAGCCGTCTGTGACAACGTGGCCGGACTCCGGAAGTACGGCCGCTTCTTAGGTGACTAACCGTGCAGGATTTCCTCGAACAACTCAAAGAACGCGCCCGCGCCACGCGCCGCCGCATCGTCTTCCCGGAAGGCGATGACCCTCGGGTGATCGAAGCGGCCCGCCGCCTGAAGCAGGATCGCGTGGCCGAACCCGTCCTGATCGCCCGCCACACCGCGCTCGGCCTCGAAACGATCGACCCGCCCAGTTCCCCGCACCTGCCGGCCTGCGCCAGTTGTTACCACCAGCGGCGGGCCGCCAAAGGCGTCAGCGAAGAGCAGGCGGACAGCATCGCCCGTCAGCCGCTCTACTTCGGCTCCCTTCTGGTGGCGATGGGTCAGGCAGATGGCTGCGTCGGCGGCGCCGTCAATACCACCGCGGAAACCGTCCGTGCCGCCCTGCACTGCGTGGGAGCCGCGCCCGGCATACGCACCGTCTCCGGCGCCTTCCTGATGGTGCACCCCGACGCCGCGTTCGGGGTGATGACCTTTGCCGACTGCGCCGTCGTCATCGACCCCACCGCTCAGGAACTGGCCGACATCGCCACGGCCGCCGCCCTGACCACCCGGCAGTTCCTGCAGGTGGAACCCGCCGTCGCCCTGCTGTCTTTCTCCACCAGGGGAAGCGCCTCGCATCCGGAAATTGATAAGGTGCTCGCGGCCCTGAAGATTCTGCGCGAACGCAATCCGGAACTCAACGTCGACGGCGAAATGCAGTTTGACGCGGCGATGATCCCCTCCATCGGCGGCTCCAAGGCGCCGGGCTCGCCGGTCGCCGGCCATGCGAATACGCTGGTCTTCCCGAACCTCTCGGCTGGCAATATCGGCTACAAGATCGCCGAAAGGCTGGGCGGGGCGAAGGCGATCGGGCCGATTCTTCAGGGGCTCGCCAAACCGATCAACGATCTTTCCCGCGGCTCCACAGCCGACCATATTTACAATACGGCAATTCTCACCGCCTGCCAGGTCGCGTAACGGCGGGTGGCGTAAGGAAATCAGCATTTGAAAACGATTGCGATCACCGGCGCCACTGGCTATATCGGCGGACGCCTGACTCCTTTGCTCCTCGATTCCGGCTATCGCGTGCGCTGCCTCGTGCGGACGCCGCGGAAGCTGCGGGACCGGCACTGGTCCGGGCATCCGAATCTGGAGGTCTGTGCGGTTGACCTCAATAACGAAGGGGATCTCGCCGCGGGCCTTGCGGGTTGCGAGGCCGCCTTTTATCTGGTTCATTCCATGATGTCCGCCGGAGACGGGTACGCAAAGCAGGACAATGACCTGGCGCTCCACTTCGCGCGTGCCGCCACACAGGCCGGGGTCGCAAGAATCCTCGATCTGGGCGGGTTGGGAGAGACCGGGCCTGACCTGAGCGAACACCTCGCATCCCGCAGAGAGGTGGAGCATGTCCTCGGCTCCACCGGCGTGCCGGTCACGGTCCTGCGCGCCGCCATGATTATCGGCTCCGGTTCGGCGTCCTTTGAGATTCTGCGGTACCTGGTGGAACGGCTGCCCGTGATGGTGACCCCGCGGTGGGTCTCCACGCCCTGCCAGCCCATCGCCGTCCGCAACGTTCTGGAATACCTGGTGCGCGCGCTCGAAACGCCGGAAACCACGGGCCAGGTCTTCGATATCGGCGGCACGGAAATCCTGCCCTATCGGGAAATCATGCAGATCATGGCCTCGGAACTGGGCCTGAAACACCGTGGCATCGTCGTGCTGCCTTTCCTCACTCCCAGACTCAGCAGCTACTGGATTCACCTGGTCACGCCGCTGAGTCATCAGATCGCAAAACCCCTGGCCGAAGGGCTGAGAAATCCCGTCGTCTGCCGGGACCAGCGCATTCTGACTCTGATCCCACAGCACTTGCTGACCGTTCGGGAATCCATCCACGCCGCGCTCGCCCGGGTTGCCGGGCATGAGGTGCCCACCAACTGGTCAATGGCGGGCCGTCTGCCGGGAGATCCCGACTGGGCGGGTGGAACGCTGTTTCGGGACGCGCGCACCATCCCGGTGAAGGCCCCCGCTTCCGCCGCCTTTCGCGCCGTCTGCCAGGTGGGCGGGGAACACGGCTGGTACGCAGCCGACTGGATGTGGCGCATTCGCGGCTGGCTGGACCTGCTGGTGGGCGGCCCGGGGCTGCGGCGCGGGCGTCGCCATCCCGAAGAGCTCTGCTATGGAGAGGCTCTCGATTTCTGGCGTGTGAGTGGCATCGCCAAAGACCAACTGCTGCAGTTGCGCGCGGAAATGAAACTGCCCGGAGAAGCCCTGCTGGAGTTCCGGATTGTGCCGACCGCGGACGACCGCTGCACTCTCGAACAGGTGGCTCTGTTCAAGCCCAAAGGACTGCTGGGGCTGGCTTACTGGTACTCCGTCCTGCCCTTCCACCATTTCGTGTTCGACGGCATGCTGCGCGGCATCCGCGCCGAGGCTGAAAAACTCGCGGGCCAGGCGAGGGCCTAAGAGAATCAACGCTTTGCCCCGGCTCCGGAAAGGGGCCAGAAGAACTTGCCATGATATCCTGATTTTTCAGTTTGCGACCGCTTCTCAGGCCGCCATTTCCCCGCAATCAATCACTTATATGAAGCTCACGTGGACAAAGACCGACGAGGCACCGGCACTCGCGTCATACGCGCTGTTGCCCATTCTGCAGGCGTACTGTAAAGGTACAGGGGTGGAGGTCGAAGTCGCCGACATCTCGCTCGCCGGACGCATCGTCGCCAACTTCCCGGAGCGCCTCACCGAGGAACAACGCATTCCGGATGAGCTCACCCGGCTGGGCGAACTCGCCAAAACCCCGGACGCCAACATCGTCAAACTGCCGAACATCAGCGCGTCGATTCCACAGTTGCGCGATGCCATCGCCGAACTGCAGGCGAAGGGCTACAATGTTCCAAATTATCCGGACGCGCCCGCCACGGACGAAGAGCGCGCCATTCAGGCCCGCTACGCCGTCGTCCTCGGTTCGGCCGTCAATCCTGTTCTTCGCGAGGGGAATTCCGACCGCCGCGCTCCCGCCGCCGTCAAGGCCTTCGCCCGCAAGCACCCGCAGAAGATGAAGCCGTGGCCCGCGGGCTCGGTAACCCGCGTCGCCCACATGAGCGAAAAGGACTTCTTCGGCAGCGAGAAATCCGTCACGGTGAACGCACCCGTCAACGTCCGGATCGAATTCGTGGATGCCTCGGGCGCGGTGAAAGTGCTGCGGCCTAAAATCCAGCTCACAGCGGGCGAAATCATCGATTCCGCCGTGCTGGACGTAAAGGCTCTGCGCAGCTTCTACGCCGAACAACTCGCCGCCGCCAGGGCGGATAACGCCCTGTTTTCCCTGCACCTGAAGTGCACCATGATGAAGGTCTCAGACCCGGTCATGTTCGGCCATTGCGTCTCGGAATATTTCGGCGCGGCGCTCAGCAAACATGCCGCTGTCCTTGCGGAAATCGGCGCCAACGTCAATAACGGCATGGCGGATCTGCTCTCCCGGCTGGACCAGCTTCCGGCGGAGAAAAAGGCGGAAATCGAAGCCGACATCGCGGCCTGCTATCAGGAACGTCCCGGCCTCGCGATGGTCGATTCGCGCGCCGGCAAGACCAACCTTCACGTCCCGAGCGACGTCATCATCGATGCGTCCATGCCCGTCGTCATCCGCGACGGCGGCCGCATGTGGAATAAGGAAGATCAGCTCCAGGACACCGTTGCGGTGATTCCGGATCGCTGCTACGCCACCATCTACCAGGCTGTGATCGAAGACTGCAAACAGCACGGACAGTTCGATCCGGCAACCATGGGCAGCGTCTCCAACGTCGGCCTCATGGCGCAGAAGGCCGAAGAGTACGGCTCGCACGACAAGACCTTTATCGCCTCCGGCAACGGAATCATCCGCATTGTGGATGAGAACGGCAATCCGCTGCTTGAACAGACGGTAAGCACGGGCGACATCTTCCGCGCCTGCCAGACCAAAGACGCGGCCATCCGCGACTGGGTGAAGCTCGCCGTGAACCGCGCCCGCGCCACCGGCACACCCGCTATCTTCTGGCTTGACCAGGAGCGCGGCCACGACGCTCAGATTATTCAGAAAGTCCAGGCCGGGCTGGCCGAACACGACACCACGGGGCTCGATATCCGGATTCTGAAGCCGGTGGACGCCATCAACTTCTCGCTCGAACGCATCCGCCGCGGTGAAGACACCATCTCAGTGACCGGCAACGTGCTGCGCGACTATCTCACCGATCTTTTCCCGATTCTCGAACTGGGTACCAGCGCCCGCATGCTTTCCATCGTGCCACTGCTGCAGGGTGGACAACTTTTCGAAACCGGGGCCGGCGGCTCCGCTCCGAAGCATGTGCAGCAGTTGGTGAAAGAAGGCCATCTGCGCTGGGACTCGCTCGGCGAGTACTGCGCGCTTGCCCCCTCGCTCGAACTGATGGCGACCAAAGGCGGTACCCCCGCCGCGGGCGTTCTTGCCAAGACGCTGGACGAAGCCGTCGGCAAGTACCTCGACGACTCGCGCTCCCCGTCGCCGAAGGTGAACGAGATTGATAACCGGGGTTCCACGTTCTACCTCGCGCTGGCATGGGCACAGGGACTGGCCGCCCAGAATGACGACCAGCAACTGAAGCAGCGCTTCACGCCTCTTGCCGCCGCGCTCACCGCCGCCGAGGGCACGATTACCCAGGAACTCCTGGCGGCGCAGGGTCGGCCCGTGGACATCGGCGGCTATTATTTCCCCGATGAAGCGAAGTGCTTCGCCGCCATGCGTCCCAGCGCCACGCTCAACGCGATCCTCGATCAGATGTAATGCGGAGGGGGACTGGCTCCCCCTCTTGTCGAACCGGCCCCCGGTGCAGGACACTGGGAGTTGTCCTTCCACTTCCCTTCTCCCGGTAATCCGGCCCGCAGGAACCCCGGCACACCCGCATGAAACCAACTCTTGTGACCGGCGCATCCGGCTTCGTCGGATGGCATGTGGCACGCCTCCTTGTGGAGCGCGGCCACAACGTGCGTGCCCTCGTCCGCCCCGGCAGCAAAATCCCGGAACTCGCCGTGGAAACCGTCACCGGCGACCTTCGCGACGCCGCGTCCCTCGCGCGTGCCGCGTCCGGCTGCGGCCAGGTCTTCCACGTCGCCGCCGACTACCGGCTCTGGTCGAAAAATCCGGACGACCTCTACCATTCAAACGTCGACGGAACCCGCAATATGCTCACCGCCGCTCGCGACGCCGGATTGGAACGCTTCGTCTACACCAGCACCGTCGGCTGCATCGGTGTGCCACCCAACGGAATCGGCGATGAAACCCAGCCCGTCGCCCGCGCGGAGATGGCCGGCGCCTACAAGCGCTCGAAGTTCATGGCCGAGGAGGTCGCCCTCGAATTCGCCCGCTCCGGCTTTCCGGTCGTGATCGTCAACCCGACCGCTCCCATGGGCGATCACGATTTCAAACCCACACCGACGGGCCAGATCGTGCAGGATTTCCTCAACGGGGCGATGCCGGCCTATATCGACACAGGGCTGAACGTCGTCAACGTCCGCGACGTCGCGCTTGGCCACCTGCTCGCCTGCGAACGGGGCGTGCCGGGCGAGCGGTACATTCTGGGCGCGGAAAACATGACTCTGGGGCAGATCCTGCGGGAACTGGCCGACATCACCGGTCGCCCCGCGCCCAAAATCCAGTTGCCCTACGTGGTTGCGTGGACGGCCGGCGTAGTCACCACCGCGCTGGCGCACCTCACGGGAATTCCGCCGCGCGCCCCCATGGAAGCGGTGCGCATGGCGAAGAAAAAGATGTGGGTGTCTCACGCAAAGGCTACTGCGGAACTGGGCTGGACGCCGGGTCCCGCGCGGCAGGCCCTGGTGGACGCCGTCCGCTGGTACGAATCCCGGCGGCCGGAACGCCCGTGAGCGTTCTGTTTATCGCCGCCGATCACCGCGAAGCCGCCCCCTGGACGGAACACTGGGAACAGCGGCAAACGCCTGGTCTTCCCGTGCACTGGGCGCGCAACGGCCTTTGGCAGGGACACCCGATGCTTGCCATCGCCAATGGCGCGGGCTGGAAGCGGGCGGACCTTGCCGTCCGGGCCGCGCTCGCCTCCGGATTCCAGCCCCGTGCGGTCTTTAACATCGGCTTTTGTGGCGCGCTGGACCCATCGCTTAAAATTGGAGATATATTTGTCGCCACGGAAGTTCACTCGGAAGGCTCTCGCTATCGTGTAAGCCGCCCTGCCGGACCGGACGCCGCGAGCGGCGTGCTGGCTTCCATCTCCCACATTGCGGAAACAGCCGCGGAGAAGCGGCAGTTGCGGGAATCCGGCGCGATTGTTGTAGAAATGGAAGCCGCCGCCGTGGCGCGCGCATCCGAAGAACTTGGTGTTCCGTTCTTCTGCGTCCGTTCGGTAAGCGATCTGGCCGATGAAGACTTTGCAAACCATCTGAACGTCTGCCTGATGGCCGACGGAAGGATGAATATCCCGCGTCTGGTTTTCGGCGCTTTTGGTAGTCCGGTAAAACGATTTGGAGAGCTGATTCGTCTCGCGAAGCGGTCAGCGCTTGCATCAAAGAATCTGGGAGAGTTTCTTGCCAACTGCAATTACTGACGTTTCACTGCCCGCCACAATGCGCGCCGCCGTCTATCGCGGCGAAAGCGTCGTGTCGGTCGACGAAGTGCCCACCCCGGCCATCGGCGACGGTGAAATCCTGATCCGCGTGGAGGCCTGTGGCGTCTGCCATACCGATCTCAAAAAGATCGAGTACAACCTGCTCGGCCCGCCCCGGATTTTTGGGCACGAGACCGCGGGCGTGGTGGCGGCGGTCGGGAAGAACGTCACGAAATACCAGCCCGGCGACCGCGTCATCGCCTTCCACCACATCCCCTGCGGCGCCTGTTTTTACTGCAAACGCAAGCTTTATGCGCAGTGCCCGGTTTACAAGAAAGTCGGTATCACGGCCGGGTTCGAACCGGCGGGCGGCGGCTTCGCGCAGTACGTCCGCGTCATGGACTGGATTGTGGAACGCGGCGTCGAGAAGATTCCCGATGGCGTTCCCTTTGAAACAGCCGCGTTCGTGGAGCCGGTCAATACCTGCCTGAAGGCGGTGGACCAGTGCGATCCCCAGCCCGATGACGTCGTTCTGGTGCAGGGTCAGGGTCCCATCGGCCTGATCTTCACCATGATTCTGAAACTGCGCGGCTGCACGGTGGTCACGACGGACACCCTGCCGCTGCGGCTTGAACTTTCGCGGCAGTCCGGCGCGCATTACGCGCTCGACCCGCGCACCGATGACGTTGCCGCCAAACTGAAAGAGCTCACCGAGGGTCGTGGAGCCGACATGGTTTTCGTGGCCACCAACGTCAAAGGCCTGGTGGAGGAGGCCATCCGCTCCACCCGTCCCGGCGCGAAGATCATGCTGTTCGCCCAGACTTCCGATAAGGAACGGATCGAACTCTCCGGCGCCAGCATCTGCGTGGCGGAGCGCTCCCTGCTCGGTTCCTACAGCGCTTCCGTCGACATTCAGGCCGCCTCCGCCGACCTCGTCTTCAGCGGAAAATTGCCTGTACATCTTCTGATTTCACACTGCGTCCCACTTGATAAGATCGAATTTGCATTCCGGCTCGCGACGCACCCCGGGGAATTCCCCCAGGAAAACCCTCTGAAGATCGTCGTGCGGCCCCAGCAGTTCGCTCAGGAGCAGAACGCTTGAACGAAACGATGCTAGCCGCGGTGCTCTATGGCAAAGAGCACGTGCAGGTGGAACGGGTTCCGGTGCCGGAGATTGGCCCGGAAGACCTTCTGGTACGGGTTCGCGCGGCCCTCACCTGCGGGACAGACCTGAAGGTATTTCTGCGCGGCTACCATGCCCGCATGATTGTTCCCCCGGCTCTCTTCGGCCATGAACTGGCGGGTGACGTGGTCGCGGTGGGCGACAACGTGAAGGGCTTTGAAATCGGCCAGCGCATTGTGGCGGCCAACTCCGCTCCCTGCCTGCGCTGCTTCTACTGCCGTCGCGGACGCGTGAATCTCTGCGAAGATCTGCTGTTTAATAACGGCGCTTATGCGGAATTCATAAAGATTCCAGCGCAAATCGTTCGCCTGAACACCTATGTAATCCCGCCGCACCTCGACTACCGGGATGCCGCGCTGGCCGAACCGCTCGCCTGCGTCGTGAAAGGCGTGGAGGATTCCGAGATGCGCGCCGGCGATACGGTGGTGGTTCTCGGCGTGGGCCCCATCGGGTCTATGTTTATCCGCCTCGCGAAACTGCGCGGCGCGCGCGTGATCGCCGTGGGTCGCCGCCGTCTCAAAGAGGAAAAGGCGCTTCGACTCGGCGCGGATCGCTTCGTCGCCACGGAAGAGTGGAGCAACCCCGTCGCCGCCGTGCGGGAACTGACCGCCGGACACGGCGCGGACATCGTGATTGAAGCAGTGGGCAAGCCGGAAACCTGGAACTGGTCGGTGGAGATGCTGCGCCGCGGCGGCACGGTCAACTTCTTCGGTGGCCCGCCCAGCGGCACCCGCGTCGAACTCGACACCAACCTGCTGCACTACTCCGAACTCACCTGCAAGGCGAGTTTCCACCACACGCCCTCCACCATGCGCGAAGCGCTCGACATCATCGCCAGCGGCGGCATTGCCGCGCGCGACTTTGTGGATAACGAGGAGTCGCTCGAAAACCTCTCGTCTGTGCTGTTCCGGCTCGCCGAAGGCACCACGACCCTGAAGACGGCGATCATTCCGTGATTCCCCAACTGTCGCCCAAAGACTTCGTCGCCAATCCGGAGGCGATGGGGCGCGTCTGGTCGCATGCCGAGTCGGTACAGTATTCCCACTGGCTCGCCACCAACCACTACGAGAACTTTCATGTAGTCAGCTTCCTGCTGCCCAAGGAACTGCATCAGGACTTTTACAACGTCTACGCCTACTGCCGCTGGGCGGACGACCTTGGCGACGAGATTGGCGACGTTCCGGAAAGCCTGCGACTGCTCGACTGGTGGTCAGGCGAACTCGATCGCATGTATGCGGGCGAGACGCGGCATCCGGTCTTCGTCGCCCTGCGCGGCACCGTCGAAAAGTACGGTATTCCGAAGCAGCCCTTCGCCGATCTGATCCGCGCCTTCATTCAGGATCAAACCGTCACCCGCTATCAGGACTGGGCCGGAATTATTGATTATTGCGTTTATTCCGCGAACCCGGTCGGGCGGCTGGTGCTCTATCTGTGCGGCTATTCCGACCCCGAACGCCAGCGCCTTTCCGATGCCACCTGCACGGGTCTGCAACTGGCCAACTTCTGGCAGGACGTGACGGTCGATCAGCACAAGGATCGCGTCTACCTGCCGCTCAACCTGCTCGCGAAAAATAACTACACGGTGGAAGAAATGTTCGCCCACCGGTTTGACGACCGCTTCCGCGAAGTGATGCGCGAGGCCGTCGATTACGCCCGCGGCTACTTCCAAACCGGCCTTCCGCTCGCCCGCATGGTGAACAAGCGGCTCTCGGTGGATCTGGAACTGTTCAGCCGCGGCGGCATGTGCATTCTCGACAAGATTGAGAAGCAGGGTTATGACGTGCTTTCGCGGCGGCCCCGGGTCTCGAAAACGGAGCGCGTGCGCCTCCTCATCTCGGCACTGGTGCGCGTGGCTCTCCGATGATTTCGCTCGCCGATTCGTACGCGCACTGCCGGGCCGTTGCAAAGTCCCGCGCCAAGAACTTCTACTACTCGTTCGTCCTGCTGGATCCGGATCGCAAGAACGCCATGTGCGCGGTCTACGCCTTCATGCGCTACTGCGACGACCTGAGCGACGAACCTGGCGCTACCCATAAGGCCATGGACCGCTGGCGAGATGCCCTGGCCGACGCGTTCGCCGGCCGCCCGGACGCGAGCCCCGTCTGGCCCGCCTTTCTCGATACCGTGCAGCGGTACAACATCCCGCACCAGTACTTTGAAGACATGATCACCGGGGTTGCTTCCGATCTGGATCAACAGGTGATTCAGACCTTCGATGAGCTCTACCGCTACTGCTACCGCGTGGCTTCCGTGGTGGGGCTCACCACCATCCACATCTTCGGCTTCACTTCGCCGGAGGCCATCCCGCTGGCCGAGAAGTGCGGCATCGCGTTCCAGCTGACGAATATCATTCGTGACGTGAAGGAAGACGCGGAACTGGGCCGTTCCTACCTGCCCGCCGAGGATCTGCGGCGGTTCGGCGTCACCGAAGAAGACCTTGCGCAGGGCTATCGCTCCGAACGTTTCGGCGCGCTGATCGAGTTCGAAATTGCACGGGCGAAGCGCTATTACGAGGAGTCGCGGCCCTTGCTTTCGCTGATTCAGCCCACGGCGCGACCGTCATTATGGGCGCTGATCAAGATTTATTCGAGCCTGCTGGACCGGATCGCGGAATCGCATTACGACGTTCTGCGCCGGCGTGTCTCCCTGGGCGTTTCGGAGAAGCTCTGGATTGTGGCCCGCGCTGCTCTGGGCTGGATTTAAGGCAGGGCCGGATTCAGACTTTTATCCGGTATAGCAGCGCGTCACCCACCCAGCCCGTTTCGAAGGCGAACAGGCGCGTCATGTTCAGCGCCATATCACCGTTCAGCCGGTCTTCGTGAGCGCAGACGCTGTACAGCATCAGGATCTCGTCGTCGCCCTCCGCCCGGTCGTCAATCCGGATGAGGCTGTCCCGTATCAGCAACCCGTTGTCCTGATTCACTTCACCCACATAAACCGGGTAGCGCGGCCGGTTACCGCGCGCATTGGTGGCGCTGACGTGGCCGATCCAGTAAAGCCGTCCGTTGGAATGCCGCAGCAATTGGGAACAGGCGCTGGGGGAGTAAAAAGGCGTCCCATCCGTCCAGGTCCACGGCTGCGGTTCGGTCCAGCGAAAGCCCCCGTCGGTGGACCACGAAACCCACTTGTACGCGGGCAATGAGGGTTTCTTGTCATTGGACCCGCGCATCACCAGGAGAAGGCGGCCATCAGGCAACTGAGCGAGCGTGGGCTCGTCCATGCCGCGCGTGCAGCGCAGCGGATCGCCCTTTACCGGTTGCGAAGCGCGCCAGACCAGCCGGTCACCACTCCAGCGCCCGTGCAGCACCATCGCCTCCGTCCAGGTGTAGCCGCCGCCGGGATTGTAGAGCCGGCCCTCCGCGTCGAGGGCGGTGGTGACGACGGGCAACAGGATCGAGCCGTCCTTCATCGGCAACGGGGTGGACGCCACATCACCCAGCATCACCATGTTCCTCCCCGTGTAAATGCCCGGCAGCGGATGTCGCGCATCGAACTCCGCCCCTTCATGGATGATCTGGCGCGCCACGCCATTTGACGTGTAATAAACGTTCCACTGGCGCATGCCTTCCAGGGGATCATCCGTGGGGAGAATCCCTTCCACGTGGAACTCGATCCACCGCCCGGTCTTCGGGTCGACAATCGACGTCCGCGGACTCCGACGCAACATGCCTTCCGGGCGCTTCTCACCCGTCCTGCGTTCGACGGGCGGGCCCCAGGTTCTGCCGTGATCCTTCGAGTAGCGATAGTAGGCGACGTCTACAGTGTCAGACCGGCTGAGCCGCTGTTCCACCGAATACATGTCGCCGCCGCGCAGGCTGGTGTAGCCGGCGGTCGCAATGACAGCCGTGCCCTTCGCCGGCGAGCGGAGAAAGACCTCGCGCGAGACTCTGTGATCCGCGCCGGTGAGCAGGGCGGGGCTGAGTGCCGTGACGCCCAGAAACGCCCGCCTGTCCAGCACTTACGCACCAACCTGATGGGCCACACCGATGGCGTGGCGCAGCCGGTCCCAGCTGGTATCGGCCTCTACCGTGCAGTCCGCGCCCAGGATAAAGCGCGGCGGGGCGTTCTTCACCACCTGCCGGATCTCCGCCTCCACCTGCGCGGGAGTGCCGGTGCCGATGATGCCGTGGCGGTCCATGCCGCCCATGAACGGACGGTTGAAGCGCTTCGCAATCTCCGTGCCCGCGACCATATGATCGGTCAGCTTCACATTGGAATTCACCACGTGGCCGGGATAGTCGTAATAGGCATCGTAATTCGAATAGGGCGCGACGTAATCACAGACATGCAGGATGTTGAACGGGCACTTCGCCTGCGCTTCCTTCATGGACACCAGATCGAAGGGCTTCACATATCTGGTGAACAGCTCAGGCCGGCTCATGCGCTTCGCTTCCCCGCCCTGAGTGGAGGCATAGAAGCCATCGACGCCTTCTTTGATGCAGGCCTTCACAAAGAGCAACTGGCTCTCAGTGAGGATTTCGAGGCCCTTCTTCACGGCCTCCGGATCCTCCTCCATGTGCCGCAGCAAAACCGGCGCGGTGGCGCAGTGGCCCGCGCACATGAACGGCGAATAGAGCGTCATCAGGATGAGCGAATTCTTCTTCTCCGCCTTCACGAGTTCCCGCACCGTGACCAGCAGCGGCTCATAGAAGTCCAGCTTCGCGAGCTTCAGCTTCGACCAGTCCGCGGGCTTCTGCAGAAACTCCTGACGCGAATACGTCTGCTCGAACTGGATTTTCAGAAAATCCATGTCGGTCTTCCGGAAGAACTCCAGATGCCGCTGCGCAGCGGCGACGCCGGCCTTGTAGGGGTCTCCGAAGTGGAGGAAGAACGCGGCGGGCGTGTAGTTCGGCAGGCGTTCCCCGGCAAGCCAGGCGAGCATCCGATCACGCTTGTTCACCGTGGCGGCCGAAGCGACGCCGGCGAGAGCCGCGGCGGCGGGAAGTTGCAGAAATGTACGGCGGTTCATGGGTATAGCATAACGCCGGTGAGATTGATAGCATCAGTGGGCGGATGAAGACCACTCTCATTACCGGGCCTGGGCGAAAGTCCTCGGAAAGTTCGGCTTTCTGGTCAACGCCGTCGCGCCGGGGCCAACCACCAGGCTCCCGTGCGAACAACTGCCGCAATCGCACAGGGATGACGGGATGCGCGCGGTCTGTTCCGGGCGCGATCCTGTGGCTCGGCAGTCAGTGCCCCGAAAATATCAACGGAACCACGTTCGATGTGAACAACGGTTCGTAGCCAGGACAGGAAAGAATATTCATGAGCCAGATCACCCGCAGAGAATTCGCCGGAACCCTCGCCACGGCAACCACAGCCGCCACGCTCAACGCGCAGCCCGCCAGGCCGCGCATCAAAATCACCGATCTTCGCTGCGCCATTATCGGCAAAAGCCCCACCATTCGCATCGTGACGGATCAGGGCATCTCCGGTTTCGGGCAGGCCGAGTCGTATAAGCCGTATCTCAAGCCGATGGTGCTGTTCTACAAGGATTATCTGATCGGCGAAGACCCCACCGACGTGGAGCGGGTGATGCTGAAGATCCGCCGCCTGGGTGCGTTCAAGCCCTGGGGCGCGGCGGTGAGCGCGATTGAGATCGCGCTCTGGGACCTTGCCGGAAAAGCCGCCGGCGTGCCGGTGTACAAGCTCCTCGGCGGGAAGATCCGGGACAAGGTCCGGGCCTACAATGGCGGCGTCCGTTTCCCCATGACCGGCAATATGCCGCGGGATTACGCCGAAATCGCTGGCAAAATGAAAGACGCGAAGGAAGGCTTCACGCTCATCAAACAGGCAGTCGGTTTCCACAATCAGGCCATGATGAAGGCCATCCCCGGCGCCTGGTACGACGACCCGCGCACCGGCGCCTCGCATCCCGATCGCGGCCTCATGACGGAACGCGGCATGGACCATGTGGTGGCCTGCGTGGAGGCCATGAAGAAAGTGTTGGGCAAGGACATCGGCCTCGCGCTCGACTGCGGCCCCGGCTGGATGGTGAAAGACGCCATCACGTTCGCCAAAGCCATGGAACCGCTGCACATCACCTGGCTTGAAGATCTCATCACCGGCGACTACACGCCATACCCCAACGCCGAACTCTTCCGCGAAGTGACCATGAGCACTTCCGTGCCGATCCACACGGGCGAGCAGATCTATTTACGCCAGAATTTCAAGGATTTAATTGAAAAGCAGGCCGTGAACGTGGTGGGGCCCGATCCGGAAGATGTCGGTGGTCTGGCTGAAACCAAGTGGATCGCGGAATATGCCGACCTGCACGGCATCCTGATCGCGCCGCACGGCATCTTCGATGGCCTCATCGGACTGGCCGCTCATGTGCATCTCGCCGCCGCACTGCCGCAGAACTACATCGCCTTCGAATACCCGCTCGGGCAGCCCGAATGGTGGTATCAGATTATCGACGGCCTGCCGGACCCCATCATGAAGCAGGGCTTTATCGACGTCTGGGATAAGCCGGGCCTGGGCGTTACTTTCAACGTGCGGGCCGCCAGAAAGTACCTGGCCGAGGAAGATCGCGGGTTCTTCGATTAAGCCCTCTACTTCCGCGCCCGGGCGTCAAAGCGGTTCGGCGCGCCCGGCGTGGGCGCGTTGTTGGTGATCTGCGCCGCGGCGGCGTGGGCTTTGGTCAGCGCGGTGGTCAAAGTAATGCCGCTGCCGGAAACCAGCGCACCCGCCGCGTGAGCCCGGGCAAGCGGTGCGGAGAGCGTGATTCGCCCACCTCCCCTGCCCCCGCCGGTCGCCGCCGCGAGGACCGCGGTCTCCTGGTTCGCGCCCGTGTCAATCGTGATGGTCTGGCCAGGCGCGAAGCCGAGTCCGGTGGCAACCGGAATCACCGTCGCGCCCGCCGCTGTGCCCGCGCTGAAGGTGGTCGCGCCACCGGTACCCACTGTGGCAATGACGGCGGTCTCCTGATTCGCGCCGGTATCGACGAGAATCGTCTGCCCCGCGAGGAAATCGGCTACACCCGCAACCTTGAGGTTCGTCGCACCGGCGGCGGAACCAGCGGGGAGGGTGGTGGCCGCCTGCAGCAGGAAGTCGGCGCAGTTGCTATCGGTATCCGCGCCATCCGGGAAGCGGCCCGCGCTCCGGTTGATCACCGGCGCATTCGGGAACGCCGGGCCAGGCGAGTTGACGCGACAGCCATTCTGGCCCGCGCCGGAAGTGCCCTGATAGCCTTCGGCGGCCCAGGGGTCGACGAGAAGCCCGTAGTTCAGACTGTCCACCACCAGTCCGGCGGCATCCCGCAGCACCATGCTGCCCGCGGCGGGAGAGAGGGCCGGGCCACCGAACCACTGGTTCGGGGTTGGGTTGCCCTGGTAGCCGGCGGTGCTCACCCGCGCATCCCGCACCACGGAGTCGATCGCGTGGTCTTTCGTCAGAGGGCTGTCGAGCGTGAGACCGGTGCCAAGCGGCAGGACAGGTTCATTACTCGAATGCGCCCACGCCGTTTCGGTCTGAAGCCGCAGACCGGTTCCGGACGCGCTGAAGGGCAGGTTGGACGCATGGCTGAACCGCAGCGGCGCCGCGAGATCCAGACCTGTGCCTGGAGCCACCACCCATTCGCGGCTGGCATGCGGATGCGCCAGCGCCGGTGTAAAACTCACTTCCGCGCCCGCCGGGCCACCTGACGCCACGGCCGTAATGGTGACCGTTTCCCGGTTCGCGGGGATCCCGATATTGAGCTTGTCCCCCGCCGCGAGGCCGTTGGCATTCCGCACGCGAACGCTGGTCGCGCCCGCCGCTGCGTCCGCCGAAAGCGCCGTGCGGTTTGCCTGGGCGCCGACATGCGTGACGGTCACAGTTTCAATGCCGTGCCCAACGCTGTCGATATCCAGACGAATCTTGTCGCCCACCGAAATGTTCGCAACAGAAGTCACTTTGATATTCGTTGAACCCGCTGGGGCATCCACCCCCAGGAAGGCCTGCGTGCCCGGCTTGCCGACCGCGCTCACCGTGGCGATTTCATACTTTTCCACGCCGCGCCCCACAGTGGGAAACGTCGCGCCATAGCCGATGGCGATCTTTTCGCCCGGCGCAAAACCAGTCGTGCTGGTGACCGGCACGCTGGCCGACCCGACCGGAACCTTGATCACCGGGCCGTCCGGCAGCGGCTGCCAGACGGTCGTGGCGGTTCCCGCAGCGGTGCCGACGGTCACGATTTTGCGCATTTCTCCGTCAAGGGTGATCGAGTCCCCCGCGCTCATGCCGGTGGTGCTCCGGACGTAAACCGTCGTGTCGCCCTTGCGCGCGGGCACGGCCAGACCGGAACCGGACATGCCCAGCAGGTAGAAGCCACCGGGAGCCAGCTTCGCGCCGGCGGGAATTTTCACATCAGAGAATATGGCCTGCTGCGTGGAGTGTTCGGTGAGGGTCCAGTTGGAAAGGTCCACCGGCTTCGACCCCGCGTTGTAGAGTTCGATGAAAGAATCCGTCGGGTTGGCCGGCGAACCGAGCCGGAATTCATTAATCTTCACCGGGCTGACGTTGCGCACCTTTGCCACGGCGAGTTCAGACTGCCGGACGCCCTGGTTGGTCCAGCGCGCATTGCCGGTGAGGTCGCCATTGAATGCCGCCGGTCCCGAGGTGACGCGGAACGTCGCACTGACGCTGGCGCCGGGGGCCACTGGTTGCGGGAACGTCGCGGCGGGCTTGCCGGAGGCGGTCGCGCTCCATTGTTTCGGTAAAGTCAGGCTGAGTTCCAGACCCTGCGCCGGCGCGCCCGTGGTGTTGGTGAAAGTGAGGGTGGTTTCGTGCGAAGAGCCGGGCGAAAAGGTCTGCAGGCCGGCGGAAAAGCTCAGACGGGGAACATCGTACCGGGCCGCCACCACGTTGGCCTGCACCAACTGGTCGGTGGCATCGGAGGGGAATGTTCCGGCGGCAGTCATCGCGCCTTCATAAAACGTGCCCTGGGAACCGACGCTGTTATCGCCGCCGTTGCCCAGAAGAATCGCGCCTTGTTTGCGCATGGGGTCGTAGGTGAAATCGATGCGGGGGCCATCGAACATCACCTGAAGAGAACCTTTCTGCGAGTCGCCGCCCAGCGAGGTCCAGTGGTGCGGCTCGCCTTTCGCCATGGCGGTGACGAAGCGCCAGGTGATGTTGGGCAGCGTGGGGCAGAGTTTGGAACCATCGGCATTCACGCAGCCGACCAGGTTATTTTCCTGGTCGGTCATGATCCACGGACCAGGTGCATTGCCGTGATACCAGGCGGTGGCATTGCCGTAGTAGGTGGTCTCCATGGTGCCGTTGTCGTCGTCCCGGCTGTCGATTTCAGCGTTGCCATAGTCGAAGCAGCAGCCGGAGTTGTAGTGGTGACCGTTGATCACCCAGTACTGGCCTTCCGCCTGATCGTCGACCGCCGTGCCCTTCGCATCGTTCTGGCGCAGCCCCATGCCGGGCTCGATGAAGACGCCATAGGCCCTGTGGCCCATGACGGTGACCGGCGCCATATCCGCAATCGGCAGATTATTGAAGCCGCCCATGGAAGGGCCGCTGAAGCCGCCGCGCGGCACCTGGATCAGGTGATTATGCTTCGGGGACTGGTCGTAAACGATGCTGATGAAGCAGAAGGTATGGGCGCAGAACGAGTCCTGCGCGGGGGCGTTGGCATAGCCGCCGGGGTCGGCAACCGGCGAGGCCGTAGCGGGTACCACGCCGATGTCGAGAGTCTTCCCATCGCTCTGGCGGAGTACCTGATAGAGCGGACCGTTATAGGCGGCATAGAGCGCGCGCGTGGTGCTGTGGGCGGCGACGCAGGGGTCTCCGGCAGCGGCGTAAATGTCGCAGGGTCCCTGGGGACGCGGAGGCGCGGAGGCCTGCCTCGCGGGCTGCATAGCGAGAGTCAGGGTGGCGGCAAACAGGGCAGCAACGGGCAACAGAGGCAGGGAAATTCGCATTTTCATGGTTGATCCGGCAGACAGTGATGATATTACAGGAAGCAACAAAGTGCGATTGGGAATGACTGCTATGATCGTACTCAAAATGGTTACCGTGGGCTCCCGCCGTCCCTTGCCGGATGCTGAATTTCTGTGATGCGGTACTCCGGAAAATCGTGGTGCGTGACCGCGGTGGCGGCCCTTCTGGGCCTGGTTTCCTGTTCCCGGACAGAGCCGGCGAAACCGCTCGCGAAAAGCGAATACGTGGCCGCCGGAGCCTGCGCGGAATGCCATGCCGATCTCGCGCGCGGTTACTCCACTTCCGGCATGGCGCGAGCCTTCCACATGCCGGACGCGGCGAGTTTCCCGAATCCGGAAGCTTACTTTCACCAGGCCTCCTCCACCTGGTATCAGATCGCCGCGCGGGACGGCGCATGGTACGAACGCTGGTGGCAGAGCGGACCCGGTGGCAAGCCCGGGAACGCCGGGGAGCAGAAGATCGATTATGTGATGGGCTCCGGCAACCACGTCCGGACATTTCTGCATCGCAACGCCAGAGGCGCGCTAACGGAACTGCCCCTCGCCTGGTACGCGGAAAAAGGCGGCTATTGGGCGCTGAATCCCGGCTTCGACATGAGCGACCCGCCGGTGGGCCGGAAAATCGGCTATGACTGCATGTTCTGCCACAACGCTTACCCGGCGATTCCCGCCGGGCATGAGGACTCCGGCGCGGAGCCTTTGTATACCGGCGAACTCCCGCAGGGCATCGATTGTCAGCGCTGCCACGGACCCGGCGGCAATCACATTCGCGCCGTGAAGCGGAGTGGCGCGACCGTCGGGGAGATCCGGAACGCGATTGTGAACCCGTCGAAGCTCTCGAAAAACCGCGCCATGGAAGTCTGCGAGCAGTGTCACCTCGCCACCACAAGCGCGCCGCTGCCGAATGTGATTCGCCGCTACGATCGCGGGCCGTTCTCCTACCGCCCCGGTGAGGCGCTGAGCGCCTTCCAGCTTGCGTTCGATCACGCGCCGGGCTCCGGCAGAGAAGGCAAGTTTGAAATCGTGAGTTCGGCCTACCGGCTGCGCCAGTCGAAGTGCTTCATCGAAAGCAAAGGCGAACTGGGCTGCACCACCTGTCACAATCCACACGACGCGCGGCATGGCCAGGCGGGACTCGACAGCTACAACAAAGCCTGCGCGCGCTGCCACGCGCCGGAGAAACTCAACGGGAGCGCGCACCCGGCAGACCGCAACTGCGTGGGCTGCCACATGCCGAAACGGCGCGCCGAAGACGTGGTGCATGCCGTGATGACGGACCACCGGATTCAGCGGCGGCCCGCGGCGAACCTGCTGGCGGAGTTTCCGGAAAAGCATGGCCCTGGCATGGAATATCGCGGCGAAGTGGCGCCGTATGGCGACCGGGATGATCTCTACACCGCCGTGGCGCAGGTCAGCCAGCGGAGCAATTCCGAGGCCGGGATTCCGCGGCTTCAGGCCGAGCTTGCGCGGCGGAAGCCGGAGCGCGTGGAGTTCTACATGGAACTGGGCAACGCGCTGCAGCGGGCGGGTCGCGCCGAAGAATCCGTGGCGGCCTATCGCACCGCGCTCGAAAAGAAGCCCGGCTCCGCGCTGTTACTGTCGCGTCTGGCGCAGCCGCTGCGGGCTTTGGGGAAGACACAGGAACCGCTGGAGGCGATGCTGAAATCCTTACAGGCGGACCCCGACCAGCCGGAAGCCTGGAATAATCTGGGCCTGCTGCAATCGGAATTGGGCGATCAGCAGGCGGCCATCACGTCATTTCGGAAGGCCATCGCGCTCGACAGCGAGTTTGCGGAAAGCCATAACGGCCTGGGTGCGGCACTCGCTCAGGCCGGCCAGGTTCCGGAGGCGGAGGCCGAATATCACGCGGCGCTGCAACTGCGGCCCGCACTGCCGGGCGCACATGCGAATCTGGCCTATCTGCTGGCCAACCGCGGCGATTTTGCCGAGTCCATCCGGCACTTCGAGCAGGCGGGAGACGGGGCTGCCGTGCAGCTAAGCTACGGCATCACGCTGGCGCGGATGAACCGGCTGGCGGAAGCACGGGCGCATCTGGAAAAATCGCTGCGGGCGGATGCCGGCCAGCCGATGGCGCATGAAGTTCTGGGCGGTCTGCTGGAGGCCGCCGGTCGCGTTCCGGAAGCCGCCGCTGCTTACCGGGAGGCCATCCGTCTGCGGCCCGACTTCGGCAAGGCCCATTTCGATCTGGGGGCGCTGCTGGCGCGCAAGGGCGACAAGGCCGGGGCGGCGGCGGAACTCCGCATCGCCCAGGCCGACGCCGACCCGCGGCTCCGTCAGGCGGCGACGGCGGGTCTGGCGGCGCTGGGCATTCGTTAAGCTACTTCACGCTCGGGCTGTCGTCGGCCGCCAGATCACCCAGCGCGTACTGAATCCCCGCCAGCATGTGGGCGAGAAACGGGCGCTGGTAATAGATCTTTTCGTCGTGACCGTGGGCCTCATAGAACATGCGGCCATTGCCCACGCGCTGAATGTAGCTCAGGGCATAATCGCCATCCGTCCGCCGCGCCGCCGCCGGTTCCTTGGCCTTGTCTTCGGCGCTCATTTTGGCGTAGTTGACGCTGGTGAGCACGTGCACACGCTTGCGGCTGAACGAGTCCTGCGCGAACGTATAGGTCTCATCCACCATTTCAAACCCGCGCGCCGGGAACATGGCCGTGAGCGGGCTCTTCGGGTCGTCCACTTTGACGGGGATCAGCGTGGGATAGCTCCAGTGGAACTTGAAATACCCGCCGATCAGTTCATTGAACTCCGGCCACGTACCGGTGGGTGCGGGTCCGCTGGTGTGATAGCTGTCGGTCGCGGCGTGGATGGAAGCCAGACCCTTGCCGCCCTTCACAAAGTCAAGCAGAGCCTTGCGCCGCAGTTCGGTGACCGCTTTATCGTTGGGATCGTCCAGGAAGTTGCTGGTGGTGCTGTCGAGAAAGATGGCATCATACTGCTTCAGGTTCTCGGGTGTGATGGCTGCGGCGTCATAAGTGATGGTGGTCATCCATGCGCCTGTGCGATCACCCAGGTATTCCACCATCTTCGAGGCCAGCGGAATCGAGCTGTGAACAAAGCCCGCCGCGTGCGCGAGCACCAGCACGCGGCGCAGGCTCTTCGGCGCGACGATTGGCTTATCCGGCAGCGCGGCCATCATGGCGGAGATATCGGCGGGGTCGGCAAACTGCCGCTGCGGACAACCGGTGGTGAAGCCGCTACGGAAGCCGTCCGCCGGACAGGGCCTGGCGGGAGCGGGCGCGGGCTGCGCGAACGAGAGCGAACTGGTGACAACGAGGGCGGCCAGCGCCGCGGAGATTCCGGATTTCATGACCGTCATCTTATCTCCACTCATCGGATATTCTGATTGGCATGTCAAATCCATCCAGCCGACGGGAGTTTCTCGCGGGTATCGCGGCGGCCCCGTTGCTGAACGCCGCCCCGACCCCGAAACCGAACTTCCTCTGGCTGACGTGGGAAGACATCGGCCCGCACCTGCACTGCTGCGGCGACGAGTATTCCACCACGCCGAATTTCGACCGGCTGGCGAAGCGCGGCTGCGTCTACAGCAACGTCTGGGCCAGCGCGCCCGTCTGCGCACCGGCGCGCACGGCCATCGTGACAGGCGTGTCACCCACATCCACCGGCGCGGAACATATGCGATCCATGACGCGCATGCCGGCAGGCTGGAAGATGTTCCCCGGCTACCTGCGCGATGCCGGCTATTACTGCACCAATAACGGCAAGGAAGACTACAACCTGGAAAAGCCGGAAGGCACCTGGGATGCCACGCAGGGACCACGAAACGCTTCTCCCGAGGCCTATTCTCCGAAGGACGGGCACTGGCGCAACCGCACGCCCGGACAGCCGTTCTTCGCGGTCTTCAACAACATCACCAGCCATGAGAGTCAGATCTTCAAAGCCCCGTCCAATCAGCATCTGATTCACGACCCGGCGAAGGCCCGTGTGCCGGCTTTCATGCCTGACATCACGGAAGTGCGGCGCGACTGGGCGCAGTATCACGACCTGCTCGCCACCGAGGACGCGCAGCATGAAGCGCGCCTTGACGAACTGGAGGCCGACGGCTTACTCGAAGACACCATCGTCGTGGTCACCAGCGATCACGGTTGCGGCATGCCCCGCTATAAGCGCTTTCCGTATGACTCCGGGCTGCACGTCCCCCTGATACTCATATTCCCCGAGAAATTCCGTCATCTCGCGCCGAAGGACTACGTGCCGGGCGGGAAAAGCGACCGCCTGGTGGGGACCATCGATCTGGGGCCCACCATGCTGAGTCTGGCGGGCATCCAGCCGCCGGCCTTCCAGCAGGGCAAGGCCTTTGCCGGGCACTTCGAAGCCGCGCCGCGCGAGTATTTATTCGGCTTTCGCGGCCGCATGGACGAACGCTATGACCTGATGCGGTCCACGCGGGACAAGCGCTACGTGTATATCCGGAACTACAATCCGCATAAGATCTACGGCCAGCACGTGACATATATGTGGAGCCTCGCCTCCACGCCCGTCTGGGAACAGATGTACAAAGACGGCAAGCTGAAGGCGCCCCGGACGTACTTCTGGGAGACCAAGCCGCCCGAGGAACTTTACGACCTGCAAAACGACCCGGACGAGGTGAAAAATCTGGCCGGTTCGGCGCGGCATCAGGCGATTCTGCAGCGGTTCCGGCGGTCGCACCATGCGCACGAACTGGAGGTGCGTGATCTTGGTTTGCTTCCCGAAGGAGAAATGCATGAGCGGGCAAAGGGCTCCACGCCCTATGAGCTGAGTCGTGACCCGAAGAAGTTCCCGTTTGAGAGGATTCTGGCAACGGCGGATCTGGCGAGTTCCCTGCAGCCGGGTGTGACGGCGCAACTCGAAACCGCGATGAAAGATGCTGACAGTGCCGTGCGGTACTGGGGCGTGATGGGCGTGCTGATGCGTGGCGCTGATGAAGTGGCAAAGCTCGCGCCCGCGTTGCGGAAGAGCCTGGGAGACACCTCGCCCCACGTTCGCATCGCGGCGGCGGAGGCGCTGGGAAAATACGGCACGGCGGAGGATCTGCGGACGCTGATGCCTTTGCTGGTGAAACTGGCGAACGCGCCGGAGACGAACGCCTACATCGCGATTCATGCGCTGAATGCGATCGATACGCTGGGCGAGAAGGCAAAGCCCTGGAAAACGGAGATATTGGCGGTCGGCGTGGTGGATCCGAAGTCCCCGGCGCGGGTGAATTCGGAGTATACGAAGCGGCTGGTGGAACGGCTTACGATAACACTGTGATCGGCTTGCAAAATAAGAAGGGGGCGGTCTGTGGCCGGAGCCGACAGACCGCCCCCTGGACTGACTGAGAGCGAGCTACTTACCCACCACCAGAATCGTGAACGAATCCGGCAGCATGGGGCCGCGAGCCGGACCGCGTCCGCCTCTGCCACCCGCGGGTGCGCCCGCCGGGGGAGTGGCCGGGGCCGGAGCAGGGCCGTATTCCGCCGCATCCGTGTAGATGTGGTTGGTTTTCTTATCCAGCGTGATCACCTTCGCGCCCGCCATCGTGGTCAGGTTCTGCTCCACTTCAAAGCTGGTCGGGCTTTTTTCCTTCACCACCGTCAGCGTGCCGTTGCCATGGGTGCTGAACGCTTCCATGGTGGCTGGATTGAACACGGCGCCATCGGAACTGCCGGCGAGCGGCAGCGTGGTCAGGATCTTGCCGTCCTTCGCGCTCATGATGATCATAGTGGGCTGCGGCGGCGTGGCATCGGTGCCGTTGTTGCCGCAGGCGGCGAAAAGCACGCCGTTCTTCGCGTCGAGCGCCAGACCATTGCAGCGTCCGCCCTTGCCGACGAAGTCATAATGGCCGGTCACCTTCATCGCTTTGGTATCGATCACCGCGACGTTCGACTTATCCTGAATCACCACATACAGATGACCCGCGCCGTCGCTGACAGACTGCTCCGGCGCGCCGCCCAGGTCGAGCGAACCCAGCACCGTGCCATCCTTCGCGTCGATCACGCTGGCATCGGCCGAGGGATGACTGAAGACGTAAATCCGCTGGTTGAAAGCATCCGCCAGAAGCCCGTCGGGCTGTACCTTCGGATCGAGGTCGATGGTCTTGATAATCTTCAGCGTCTTCGCGTCGAACATGGTGACGGGCTTGCTGCTCGCGAAGCCGTGTCCGGACTTCGCATCCACCTCTGCGCCATTGGCGCGGACGTCGGGCACTTCACCCACCGGCGCGAGCGTATCGAGATCGAATACCGTAATGCGGGGCGCAACAGGCGGCGTGGCTGCCTGCACGGCGCCGCGCGCAATGTAGAGGCGACGGTTCACACTGTCGGCATAAATGTAGTCGAAGCCGCCGAGACCGCCCACTTTGGCGGTTTTCAGGACTTTATAGGGGCCGTCCTGCGCCAGCGCCAGAGCGGCGATCAGAGCGAGGGTTCCGGCGAAACGGAGTGCTTTACGGTGCATGCGGGGAATTCTCCTCCATCGAGTATAGTGGTTCGCCGTCTGTTCACGGCCACCTGAAATAATACGGGGACATGTGGATTGTCCGGCTTGCCCTTGGCCGCCCCTATACCTTCGTGGTGATGGCCATCCTGATTGCCATCCTCGGCGGCACGGCCATTACGACGATGCCTGTCGATATCTTTCCCTACATCGACATCCCGATCGTCAGCGTTCTCTGGGTCTACAACGGCCTCTCGCCCGAGGAAATGGAGAAGCGCGTCGTCACCAATTTCGAACGCTCCATCACCTCCAACGTCAATGACATCGAGCACATTGAATCGCAGGCCTATAACGGCTACGCGGTGATCCGGATCTACTTCCATCCGAACGTGAAGATCGACATGGCCGTGGCCCAGACCACCGCGACCATGCAGTCTTCCCTCCGGCAGATGCCGCCCGGCATGTTCCCGGCGAACATTCTGAAATACGACGCGGCCAGCGTGCCGATTCTGCAACTCGGGCTTTCCAGCAAGTCACTGAAAGAGCAGGAAATCTTCGACCTGGGCAACAGCTTCATCCGCACCCCGCTCGGCACGGTGCAGGGCGCATCCGTCTCCTACCCGCTGGGCGGCAAGCAGCGCAGTGTGATGGTGGATCTGAACCTTGACGAACTCTACGCCAAACAACTGGCGCCCATCGACGTCTCGAACGCCCTGAATCTCCAGAATCTGATTCTCCCCGCCGGCACGGCCAAAATGGCGAAGACGGAATATCAGGTGCGCGTCAATTCCAGTCCGCTCGTAATGGGGGATCTGAACGACCTGCCCATCAAGACCGTCAACGGCGCAACGGTGTTCATGAAAGACGTGGCCCAGGTGCGCGACGGCTTCTCCCCGCAGCAGAACATCGTGCGGACCAATGGCTCGCGCGGCGTGCTCATCAGCATTACGCGCAGCGGCAAGGCCTCCACGCTTGCCATCGTGAATGCGGTGAAGGCTGCCCTGCCCCGCATTCTGGCGAACCTGCCGCCGGAACTGAAAGTCTCCGCGCTGGCCGATCAATCCGTATTCGTGCGCGCTTCCATTCAGGGCGTGGTGCGGGAGGCGGTGATCGCCGCCGTGCTCACCGGCCTGATGATTCTGCTCTTCCTTGGCAGCTGGCGCAGCACGCTGATTGTCTGCATTTCCATTCCGCTCTCCATCTGCACGTCCCTCTTCGTCATGAGCCTGCTGGGCATGACCATCAACGTGATGACGCTGGGCGGACTCGCGCTCGCCGTCGGCATCCTGGTGGACGACGCCACGGTCGAGATTGAGAACACGCACCGGAATATCGCGATGGGCAAACCGCTGGTGCGCGCCGTGCTGGATGGCGCATCGCAGATCGCGGTGCCCACTTTCGTCGCCACGCTGTCCATCTGCATCGTTTTCGTGCCCGTACTGCTGCTCACCGGCACCGCCAGTTACCTGTTTACGCCTCTGGCTCTGGCGGTGGTTTTCGCCATGTCGGCCTCTTATCTGCTCTCGCGGACGCTGGTGCCCACCATGATGTCTTACCTGCTGGGGCCCGAACTGGCGATGCACCGCGAAGGTGGCCACGCGCATCAGAAAGGCCCTCTGGCCGCGGTACACGGGCTGTTCAACAGCGTGTTTGAAAAGCTGCGCTATCGCTACATGGGGCTGCTGAACTGGGCGCTGCTGCATCGCGCAGGTGTGCTGGTGGCCTTCATGGCGTTCTTCGCCGCCTCCATCGGGCTCGGCGGCCTCATCGGCCAGGACTTCTTCCCCGCTGTCGATTCCGGCCAGATGCGCCTGCATGCCCGCTGCGTCCCCGGCACGCGCCTCGAAGAGACGGAGATGCGCTTCGTGGCGCTGGAGCGCGAGATCCGCTCCGTGATACCGGCTTCGGAACTGGATATGCTGCTCGATAACATCGGCATCCCCAACAGCTGGCCCATCATCGCGCAGGGCGATAACCCCACCATCTCGTCGGCCGATGGCGAGATCCTGATCTCGCTCAACAAAGAGAACCACCGGCCCACCCGGGAGTACGAAGTGCTGCTGCGCCGCCGTCTGCGCGAACGCTTCCCCGACATGAACTTCTTCTTCCAGCCGGCCGACATCACCAGCCAGATTGTGAACTTCGGCATCCCCGCGCCCATCGATCTGCAGATTGTGGGCCGCGGCGTGGAGGCGAATTACAAAGTGGCAACGCGCCTCGCCGAAAAGATCAGTCACATTCCCGGCGCGGCGGACGTGCATGTCCACCAGGTGGTCGCCCAGCCGCAGATTGTTCTGAATGTGGATCGCTCCCGGGCTTCGCAACTCGGCCTCACGCAGCGCGATGTCACCAGCAACATGCTCATCTCGCTCACCGGCAGTTCAACCGTGGCGCCGAACTTCTGGCTGAACTGGGCCAATGGCGTGAACTACAACATCGGCGTGCAGACGCCCCAGTACAAGATGAATTCGATGGACACCCTGCTGAACACGCCGGTTTCCGTGGCCACCAACAATGTGCTCAGCACCACGCCGAATTCCATGGCCGGCAGCGCGGCGGGGAATCCCACCTCCGTGGGCGCCGCGCCGCCCGGAGCCTCGCAGTCCTATGGAAACCCCGGCGCGCTCACCGGCACCACCCAACTGCTTTCCAATCTGGTGAAGGTGAACCGCGCTTATACGCCCGTCATCATCAACCACTACAACGTCTGGCCCGTGTTCGACATCTATGCGAATATCGACCGGCGCGACCTGGGCGGCGTGGGCGCGGAGGTCCGCAAAATCATGGCCGAAGAAGAGCCACACCTGCCGCGCGGCACCACGTTCAATCTGCGCGGTCAGGTGGAAACCATGCAGAGTTCCTTCTACCGGCTCACGCTGGGCATGATTTTCGCGGTGGTGCTGGTCTACCTGCTCATCACCGTGAACTTCCAGTCCTGGGTGGATCCGTTCATCATCCTGATGGCCCTGCCGGGCGCGATGGCCGGCATTCTCTGGATGCTGTTTCTCACCCACACCAGCCTCAGCGTGCCATCGCTGATGGGCTCCATCATGTGCATCGGCGTGGCCACCGCAAACTCCATCCTGATGGTCACGTTCGCCAACGATGAACGCTCCAACCTGCCGGACGCGCGCGAAGCCATGCTGGCCGCGGGGTATGCCCGCATGCGGCCCGTACTGATGACGGCCACCGCCATGATCCTCGGCATGCTTCCCATGGCGCTCGGACTGGGCGAAGGGGGTGAACAGAACGCTCCGCTGGGGCGCGCGGTCATCGGCGGTCTCACCTTCGCCACCGTAACGACTCTATTCGTGGTTCCGATTATTTACAGCTATCTGCGCACGAAGCCTCCGCTGGATCACCAGCGGCTGCTTGAAGAGCGCGAACAGGAGGGCGACTATGCAGGCGCCTGAGACACATCACAACAAATACTGGAAGCCCTCGTCCCTCACGCTGTGGGCGATTTTCATCGGCCTCACCGTGCTGGCGCTGGTGGCCTTTTTCGCGGGCTACCTGCCACTGCAACAAAGGCGGTCCGTGATTGCGGCAGAGGCGAAAGACCAGGCGCAGGCGCTGCCGCGCGTGGAGACAATCGTGGTGGCGCGGTCGGACCGCAAAAGTGGTCTCACGCTGCCCGGCAACATCCAGCCGGTGACGGAAGCGCCCCTCCTCGCGCGCGCCGATGGCTACGTGAAACAGCGTCTGGTGGATATCGGTGATCACGTGCGCGCCGGGCAACCGCTTGCCGAGATTGAAGGGCCGGAGATTGCCGACCAGATCAATCAGGCAAAGGCCGTCGCCGTACAGGCGCAGGCCGGCATCGATCAGGCCCAGGCGAACTATCAGCAGGGGAAGACCGATATGGAACTCGCGAAGCTGACGGCGGAACGGACCGGAAAGCTGGCCGCGAAGGGCGCGGTTTCCCGGCAGGATGACGATCAGGCCCAGGCGCAGTATCAGTCGAAACTGGCGGCGCTGCAGTCGCTCGAAAAGGCGATTGCGGTGCAGCGCGCCAATCTGGGAGCCGCACAGGCAAGCGTGGCCAGGCTCGAAAAGATGCAGGGTTACCAGGTGGTTCGCGCGCCGTTTGACGGGGTTATTACGCTCCGCAACATCGATGCCGGGGCTCTGGTGACCACAGGCGCCACGCTGCTGTTCCGCATCGCGCAGGTAAACACGCTCCGGACCTACGTCAACGTGCCGCAAAATTACGCGAGTTCCGTCCGGCAGGGTCAGGAAGCGCTCCTGACGGTTTCCAATCTGCCCGGCCGCCAGTTCCGGGGCACGGTGGCGAGGACGTCGGGCGCGCTCGATCCCTCCAGCCGGACGCTGCTGGTGGAAGTACATCTGCCCAACAGCGGCAACGAACTCCTGCCCGGCATGTATGCGGACGTGGAACTCACCAGCGTCCGCGCCGAGCCGCCGCTGCTGGTGCCAAGCGAGGCGCTCATCGTCCGCGCCGAAGGCACGCAGGTCGCGGTCGTGCGGGAAGATCACACGATCCATCTGCAGAAAATCGTTCCGGGGCGGGATTATGGCGACCGTCTGGAAGTGGTCCGCGGCCTGGACGAAGGCGCTGTGGTGGTCGCCAATCCCGGCGATCTCAGCGAAGGCGCGAAAGTCGATCCGGTACCGGCGGCTGCACCCACAAAAGCAAACTAAAAGCATGGAAAGAAAACGGGAGGAAAGATACACTTCTTCCCACTTTCCGACCCAATGCCACCTCCCGTTTAGGAAATACTAATGCCAGGAGATGGCATTGTTAAACTTCGCGAAACGGACCAGCCAGCGGATCCGCCCGTTTCTGGCCACATTCCGGAATCGGTCGCTTCCTGTGGCGCGTCTCGAAGGCCGCGCGGGCGAGTCGCCGGGAACGGTCCTTTTCGCGGACCGAAAGCCGGCGGCACGGGCTCTGGCCCTCCCCACGTTCACCGGTGAGACGCAGCTTCAACCGCTGCCGCCGAAGTTCCTCTGGAACCTGGCTGCCTTCGCGGAAAAGTCCGAAACTGCGGACCTGAGCATCTTCCACGTGGATGCGCTGGCCTCCCGACATTTCTTCCCGCCGGACTTCCTGCGCGTTCCGGACACCGTGGCCGTCTTCCTGCCAACCCCGGACCACGTCGAAGCGCTCTGGCGCGCCAACAGCAGTCTCAAAGACGACATGCGCCTGGTCCGCCGGGCAGCCATGGAGATGCGAGTCGAGGGGGCCGAGGCTGATATCGAGGGCTTTTATCGGAACTACTACCTCCCGTTCGTCAACACCCGCCATGGTGAGTTATCGCAACCACGTGAGGAAGCGTGGCTGCGGGGCCGACTGCGGGACGGCGCGTCGCTGCTATGGGTAGTCCGCGACGGCGAGAAGATCGCCGGTGCAATAGCCGATCCGATTGGAGAGATGCTGCACCTCTGGGTGATCGGTACCAGGGACGGCGACCCGGGGCTGCTCAAGGCGGGCGCGGTTTCCGCCGTCTACCGTTTCGTGATCGAGTTCGCGCAGCAGCAACGCTGCACCACCATCAACTTTGGACTCTGCCAGGCCAATATGAACGACGGAGTCCTGCGCTATAAACGAAAATGGGGCGCCGAAATGCGCCAGAATACCGATAATTCCGGCTTCTTCCTGGTTCACTGGCGGACGTGGAATCACACGGTGGCGGCGTTTCTTGCGGCAAATCCCATCGTCCATCTGCAGGATGACAAACTGCGCGTCGTGACGGCCACGGGTACCCCCGGAGTGGCCGGCCCGGAAGATCTGAAGCGGATTCTGCAGCGCATTCAGATGCCCGGCATCGACGGTTATTCGATCGTGAATCCCGATGGCTGGAGTCCGGATGTCGCCGCCCCGCCGGCCGTCCGTCTTTTCGACGGAACGCCCGGCGTTTGCAGCCTAATCGAGCCTATTTCCTTACCGGAATCCGCTTATCCGCCCCGTAAATCGTGAGCAGCGGATGCTTCACGTAAGCCCGGAATTCATACACGCCTTCCGGATTCAGATTCGGCACCTTCAGTGAGAACGAGCCTGTCGCGGAGACTTTCGTCGACGGCCCCGCCTGCCACGGAATCGACCGGTCACTCGCATCGAGACCCTGAATGCTGCGATACTCAAAGCCCGCTTCGAGCGTCGCGGTCTTCCCCATATCCGTCACGGCCCCGGTCAGGGTTGCGGTCTTCGCAACCGCGTCGAACGTCGCCGAAGTGGTCTCCACATGCGGCGGCGTGAGGCGCGGCTTCACGTTGGTGATCTTCAGAACAATCGGATTCGGCCACTTGCTGTTGTCCTGCAGGCGATGCGTGAACATGGCGTGGATGTGCAGACCATCGGCGTCTTCTTTGAACGTGGGCGCGGGGTTCACTTCCGGCCGGTATTCCAGCACGCGGCCATTCTGACCCAGCACGCTGACCTGCGTCCTGTCGGTTGCCGAAACGCTCTTCAGCACAAAATCCCGCCACTGCCCGCGCACCCAGGGCGTATCCTGTTTCACGATGGCGTAGAGAGTCTCTTCGTTCTTTGCTTTCGTGAACCAGATGTTCTGTTCATTCGTGATCACCCAGGGACGCACGCCGTAGATGCACTCCTGATTCACCTGCATCCAGAGCGCAACCTCACGCAGACGTTCTTCCTGCTCAATGGGCAGTTCGCCATCCGGCTTTGGCCCGATATTCAGCAGCAGATTGCCGCCCTTGGCGCGCGTCTCCACCAGGATATCGATCACGCGCCCACCGGATTTATAGGTCTCGTTCTGCGGCTGGTACTGCCACGCCGTGCCCATGGTGAAGTTCGCCTCCCACGCGCCCGGCAGCGGCACACCGGGCACATACAGTTCCGGGGTCTCAATCGCGCCTCGCGTGACGATGGTATCCGGCTGCAGCTTCCACGCAAGGTCCCGCAGCTGCTGCGGCTCGCCATCGAAAAACACCATGTCGATGGGCCCGTAGCTGGTCATCAGTTCGCGAATCTGCGCCAGATCGAGGTCCATCAGCCCCGGGTTATTACGCGGCTGAACGGCGGGAATCTGGCGCTGGATATCGATGTGGTTCTTCCAGAGCCAGTTGAAATCATCGGGCGAAAAGTACAGTCCGGGCTGAATGCCCTGTTCGCGAAAAGCATCCAGAATGCCGCGCGTAATGTCCTTCCGGAATGGCGTATTCATGATGCCGAACGGCGTGGTCTTCGTGTCCCACATGGCGAAGCCGGAGTGGTGTTTGGCCGTGAAAACCACGTAGCGGATGCCCGCGAGCTTTGCCAGCGCAGCCCAGTCCCGCGGCTCGAACTTCCGCGGGTTAAATGTTTTGGGCAGGTCGTTAAAGAAGCGGCTGGTATAGGCTTCGTCCGCGCCCGCGAGGGAGTGAGAGATCACCACGCCCGTCTGAGAATCCACAGACCAGTGAATGAAAAGACCAAAGCCCAGGTCGCGGAACCAGTCGAGCCGTTCGGGCTTGTTGAGGCTGCCGGGCGGAATCGGCTGGGCAGCGGCTGTCAGGACGAAGAGCAGGAATGCGAGGGCCTTGCGGAGCATGGTGAATACGAGTTTACTCCCGCAACGTTTCAGGTTGCGGGCCGCGGAGCCAGGCCTTGCGCGTACCGGCGTCCAGGCGTTCAATCGCATACCGCAGCGCGGTGCGGGGCACGCGGCCGTAGTGACGCCGCAGGAAGTCCAGAAGCTCCGGCTCGCAGATCTTCCCCGCCTCCCGCAACAGCCAGCCGGTGGCCTTGTGGATCAGGTCATGCCGGTCATCGAGCAGCATTTCCGCTATCCGGAAGGTGCCGGCAACCCGTCCCGCGCGGAGTTCTGAAAACGTTCCGACGATGGCGATCCGCCTGTGCCAGACGTTCGGCGACACGGCCAGTTCCGCGAACCGCGCGGGGTCTGCCAGCGCGGCCGCCGACGTGTCCACCAAATCCCAGTTGTTGACACCTTCGAGATGCGCCAGATAAAAGCGGCGCAGTTCGCCCCGTCCGGCGGCGGCCGCGCGTTTGTATTGATCCACCAGAATCAGCAGGGCGACCAGCCGGTGCTCGTGGAACTCCGATTCGAGCAGTTTCGCGGCTTCCGGCAACGGCAGTTCCCGGAAAGCTTTGGCGATCACGCGCTGTTGCGGGACGGTGAGCCCCAGCAGCCGGTCCCCTTCCCCGTACTCGCCAGGGCCGGTGCGAAAGAAGCGCTGCAGAAAGGCCGCGCGCGCGGAATCCCGGTGCGCGTTCACTTCGCGGCGAACGGCGGCGGCGGTCAGACGAGGCTCAGATCTGTTTTGGGGCAATTGCTGCCAATATACTGCGTCGGGGATCATGGACGTTATGCTCCTGTTGCCCATCCTGCTTGCCGCCACGCTGGCGCAATCCGCCAGTCCCACGTCATCCGACCCCACCATCCGGGTCTCCGTGGACCTGGTGCAACTGGACGCCGTGGTGACCGACGCCGCAGGCAAACACGTGGAAGGGCTCACCGCGAAGGACTTCGTGATTCTGGAAGATGGCCGGCCGCAGAACATCACCCACTTCAGCTTTGTTCCACCGCCGAAGCGCGTCCGGACCGGCGCTCCGTCCACCACAACAGCGGGCAGCCAGGCCGACGCGCCCGCCACACCCCTGCGCCGCGAACAGGTAGCACGAACCATCGCTCTGGTCGCCGACGACCTCGGTCTTTCCGCCGACCGTTTTCCAGCCGTGAAGGCCGCCCTCCGAAACTTCGTCGACCAGCGGCTGCAGCCCGGTGATCTGGTCTCCATCCTGACATCAAGCGGTGGCAACGGAGCCTTTCAGCAGTTCACCAGCGACCAGCGGCAATTGCATGCCGCCATCGACACCCTGCACTGGATTCCCGGGCGCTCCGGCCTGAGTTCCTTCGCGCCCGTGGAAGATGGCGACCCCACCATGACCGCCAAACTGCAGCAGGTACGCGGCGAAATGCGCGCGCTGCAGGCCCGGGTTGCGGCGGAAAACAGTTCCAACCTCGCGGCGGGCACGCTCTCCGCCATGCGTTATGCGCTCCAGGGGCTGAAAGAAATGCCGGGGCGCAAGGGCCTGGTGCTGGTCTCGGAAGGCTTCCAGTACTCCCCGTTTCAGGACAACCTGGTCGATGAGGCCAACCGCGCGGGCGTAGTGCTCTACATGATTGATGCCCGCGGTCTCACCGTCACCGGTCTCACCGCCGCCGACGACGTGCACCCGGCCGGCCGGGCGGGCATCGGCCATATCCGCGCTCTCGAGAATGCGCGCACCCGCGAGTTCAACCTATCGCAGCAGGCGATGGCCCGGCTGGCGAGAGACACGGGTGGCGTTTTCTTTGCGAATCAGAACGACCTGGGCGCCGCGCTGGGTGATGCTTTCGAAGACATGGGCGATTACTACCTGATCGGCTATCAGCCACAGCGCGACGAGTACACGCCGCGGTTCCACCGGATCGAAGTCCGGGTGAAACGCGCCGGGCTGCAGGTCCGCTCGCGCAGCGGCTTCTTTGGCGCGCCGGATTTCGTTCTGCCTTCACTGGCCCCCGGGCGCATCGAGACCCTCAAAACCGCCCTGTACACGCCTTTCCGCGGCGGCGTCGGTGTCCAGCTGCGAGTGCTGTGCGCGGCGGGTGATCCGGATCCGAAGACCGGCCAGCGCGGCGCCACGCTGCGCGGACAGATGGTGATTGACGCCGGGAATCTGGATTTCGAAGTCACGCCGGACGGGCATCGCAAGGCCGTGCTCGATATCGTGGGCGCGGCCTTCGGCGCGGATGGCCGCATGGTCGCGAATGATGATAAGACCTATACCGTTCAGCTGACCGAAAAGGAATGGCGGGAGACCGTCGCCACCGGGTTCCTCTACGAAATGGCGGTCTCCGTGCCGAAACCGGGCGCGGCGCAATTCCGCGCAGCGGTACGCGACGGCAGGTCCGGAAAGACCGGATCAGCCAGTGCGTTTGTCGAGGTTCCGGATTTCAACCGTCCGGGCCTTGCCGTTTCCGGCGCCGATCTGGGAATCGTCCGCTCCTTTGCGCCCGGCGCGCAGGTGCGGTTCTCCTGCGATGTTTACGGGATGCGGGGTGACGGAACAGGGAAGACGCGGGTGCCGTTTCAGGTCCGGCTGTGGCGGGGGAATGAGCAGGTGATCGCGGGACCCGTGATTACCATGCCGGAGCAGGACGCCGGGGGAAGAGTCCGGGCGGCGGGCTCGATTCGTCTGCCGGAAAACTTACCACCAGGGATCTACGCGATGGAGATTGTGGTGGCCGGGCAGGCATCCGCGTGGGGCGATTTCACCATTCCCGGCCTCCAATAAAAAAACGGCGGCACTGCCCACCAGGGACCCGTGCCGCCGTTTTCCGTTCGGAGAAAACTACTTAACGTCTTCGATCGTGATGGTGTCGTCTTTGATCGAACCGGTGACCGTGACGGTCTCGCCGGCATGAGACGTGATCTTGTCCTGATTGGCGACCTTGTAGACCTTGCCTTCGGCAGTGACCAGAACAGCGGAATCACCCCGCTTGATGCAGCTCTTGGCGCACTGAGCATTGTTTGCCATGGCCGGCTTGGCGGCGCAGGCGGAATCTTCGACGAAGCCCTTCACTTCTGCTGCCATGCCAACTGAGGCCAGGCCGAGAGCGAGGGTTGCGGCTGCGATGAAAATCTTCATAAGTTTTTAGACCCTTCCCAGCTACTATACTCCTTTCCGGCCGCCGCGGATGTAGTCTTTTGCCAACTCTTTGTGGCCCCCCGTACGGAAATCTCCGCGCAGCCCGCTGTCCGGCAGGATAGAATCCTGTAAAGCGCTGAAGAATCAGAACGGGAGAACAACTATGAAACAGGGCATCACACGCAGAGAATCAGTCCGGATGGCATTGGCGGCGGCAAGCCTGAGTGCCCTGCCAGCGCTGGCGGCCGACGAAGTTATAGTCCCCTTCACAGACCTGCCTGCCAACTTCAACCCGACTCCCGCCCCGGACCGCCGCGCGCTGGACACAAGAAAGATCGACGGGCCTTACACGCCGAAAGACCAGTTCTTCACCACGCAGCACTATGGGCATCCGGTGGTCGATCCGGAAACCTTCTCGCTCAAAATCACCGGTCTGGTGGACCATCCCAGGTCGTTCACGCTGCCGGAACTGAAAAAGCTGCGAACCCTCGAAGTTCCGGTCGGCTTCGAATGTTCCGGCAATCGCCGCCCCACCCAGGGGCTTTCCGGAAATGGTAAATGGACCGGCGTACCGCTCAAAACCGTGCTCGATCTGGCGGGAGTAAAATCGCAGGCGAGGGAATTCGTCTTCTTCGGCGCCGATCATGCGGAAGAAGATGTCGATTTTCGCGGCGCCATCAGCAAGGTCGACCAGCAGTTCGGACGCAGTCTGCCGCGCGAAAAAGCCCTCTCACCGGAACCTCTTCTCGCGTGGGCGCTGAACGGCGAACCGCTCACGCGCCACCAGGGTTCACCGCTGCGCCTGGTGGTTCCCGGCTGGTATGCGGTGGCCAACGTGAAGTGGCTGGCCGGAATCCATGTGCAGGAGGATGCCTACCTGGGCAAGTTCCAGGCGCGCTGGTACCGGACGCTGCGCGGCGAAATGATCGGGGGCGAGACCCGGTGGGTGGAAACAGCCATCACGCGCATGCAGTTGAAATCCTTCGTCGCCCGCGTGACGAAAGACGCCAACGGCTATAAGGTGCTGGGCGTGGCGCTGAATGACGGCACACCGCTCCAGTCTGTGGAAGTGAAGGTGGACGGCGGTCCCTGGCAACCCGCGAAGCTCGACCCCGCCACCAGCGCCAAATATTCCTGGAAGCTTTTCACTTACCACTGGACGGGGGCTGCGCCGGGCGAACACACCATCGTTTCGCGCGTCACAGACATCACCGGCAAGGTGCAGCCCACACTCGAAGATCTGGCGAATAAAAAGACCTTCCTCGAAGACAATTCCCAACACCCCCGGAAGGTGATGCTCGCGTGACCGAACCGGCCCGCGCCACCATCATGCGGAACGGGACGATCGCCCTCTGCATGGGTGCAATCCTGGCCCTGGCGACACGCCGGCCTTCCATCTTTCCGCAAATGGCAGCGGTGGCGCTGTGGCCGTCGTTCGGCGGTCACTTCGTCGAAATTTTCTTCCTCAACCATCTGGCCCCCAGAATGCCGGATTCGGACCTGCCGCTCCGTTCCGCGCGCCTCGCCCTGTGGTTCGTGGCTGGTATCGCCATTGCGTACTGTATGCAGTGGACGTCGGTGCTGCTGGGCGGGCCAGGCCGCATCCGGCCGGCGTGGTGGCTCGCCGGGCTGTTATTTATCGGACTCGAACTGATCGCAAACGCATTGCTTTGGTCGAGCGGCCGCCCGAACTTCTTTACTGCTTGTAAATCACGCCGTTCTTCATAACCAGCGTCACGCGGCGGAGCGCGGAAAGGTCCCGCACCGGGTCACCATCCACGGCAATCAGATCGGCCAGCATTCCCTTCGCAACGCTGCCGACTTCGAGATGCAGCACTTTCCCGGCCACCGAAGTGGCGGACTTCAGAACCTCGGCGTTCGGCATCCCATACTCGGCCATGAGTTCCAGTTCGCGGGCGTTATCGCCATGCGGAAACACGCCCACATCGCTGCCGCTGAGAATCGTCACACCCGCGGCCAGTGCGGCTTTGAAGCTCTCCCGCTTCTGCTGAATCCCGCGGGGCTCCGGCTGTGCGCCTTTCTTCCAGCCGCCGTACTGCGTGATGGCGTCCGTCGCGGCGAGCGTGGGGCAAAGAGCGACGTGATGTTCCACCATCATCTTCCAGATCTCCGGTGTCCCGCCGCCGCCATGCTCGATGGTTTCCACACCCGCCAGAATCGCCCGCCGCATGCCCTCCGCCGTATTGGCGTGCACGGCCACCGGCACGCCCGCGCTCTTCGCCGTTTCAACCGCAGCCTTAAGTTCTTCCAGCGAAAATGTCGGATGCGAACCGCGCCCCGGGCCCCAGCCGTAATCCGCATAGAGTTTGATCCAGTCCGCGCCCCGGCCAATCTGGTCGCGCACCACGCGAATCACGCTGTCACCGTCAGCCTCTTCCGCGCCCTTGGGAACAGTCCATTCCGCCGCGTAGCCTTTCGGGCCGTAGCCGCCGGTGATCACGATGGCACGGGTGGAAACCAGCATCCGAGGCCCCGGAATAATGCCCTGCTCCACAGCCTGCTTCAGTTCCACATCCGCATAACCGGCGCCTTCCGTGCCCAGTTCCCGGATGGTGGTGAACCCGGCCAGCAGCGTGGCCCGCAGGTGGTTCACCGCGCGGGCCGCCCGCAGCGCCAGCCCTTCATGCGCCACCTGGTCGTTCCAGGAAACCTCGTTATAGGGATGCAGCAGAACGTGGGAGTGCCCTTCCACCAACCCGGGCATCAGGGTCGCGCCGGGCAGTTCCTTCACGGTCGCGCCGGTCGGGTCAATCCCGGAAGCGGGACCGGCGGCTTCAATCCGGTTGCCTCTCACGCGCACCGCCCAACCCTCATGCAGTGTCTCTCCGTCAAAGACCCGGGCGGGTTTCAGCACCGTGGAAGCGGGCGTCGTCTGAGCAATCAGGATGGCGGCGGCGACGCCGGAAAAAAGCAGGGCGAAAGCGGCTGGAATTCGCATTCGCCAAGTATAGAGCACTCCACAACCGGCCCGCGCACAGCAAAAAAGAGTCCCGCATGCCGGAATGGCATCCATCAACAGGTATGAAAGCCGCATCCCTCGCCCTGTTTCTTCTCACCTGCGCGCTGCCGGCTGTATGCCAGCCAGGCTCCATTTCCGGAATAGTGGTGGATGCCTCCGGCGCGTCGGTCGCGGGCGCTCTGGTCAAAGTGCCGGATGGCCTCGCACCGGCGACGGAGACGCGCGCCGCCGAGGATGGCCGATTCTCCTTCGCCTCAGTCAACCCGGGTTCCTACCGCCTGTCTTTCACGGCCGATGGCTTTGAGGCAAAAACCCTCACCGGTGATCTGCGTGCAGGCGAAGCTCTCGATCTTGGCCGCATCGTTCTCTCCGTCGCCGCACTCACCACCGACGTGAACGTGACGCAGACGCAGGCAGAAATCGCGCAGACCCAGATCCGGCAGGCGGAAACGCAGCGCCTGATTGGCGCCGTACCCAACTTCTTTGTCAGCTACGATTCTGACGCTGTTCCGCTCACCACGAAGCAGAAATTCGAACTCACCTGGAAGACTTTCCTCGATCCCTCCGCTTTTGCCATCACCGGCATCATCGCGGGCGTACAGCAGGCGGAGAATTCGCACAAGGGCTTCGGCCAGGGCGGACGCGGTTACGCGAAGCGTTACGGAGCTTCATATGCGGACTTCGTGACGCAAACGCTCCTCGAACGAGTCGCCCTGCCAGCCGTGTTCCGGCAGGACCCCCGCTACTTCTACAAAGGAACCGGCAGCGTCGGCTCCCGGTTCCGTTACGCAGTCAGCCGCTCCGTGATCTGCCGTGGCGATAACGGGAAAGAGCAGTTCTGCTACTCCCGCCTGATCAGCCAGTTCGGAGGCGGCGCCCTGACCAACCTCTATTACCCGGCCTCGGATCGCGACAGCGCGGGTACCGTTGTTCAGAATGCCGCAATCGGTATCGGCGCGGAAGCCCTGGCAAACCTGTTTCAGGAGTTCGCCGCAAAGAAAATCACGCGCCGCAAACATTAAGGCATTCTGCGGGACAATGGTCCCGTGAATCGCCGACAATTCATCCAGACCTCAGCCGCGACGGCCATCGCCGCTCCCTGCCTGCGCGCCGCCACCGGTCCGGTCCTCGGCCAGGGCTCACACCGCTACCGCGTGGTACCCGGTTGGGGCATCCTGGGCGAAAAGACTCCCGTGAAGAATTGCCACGGCATCGTGAGCGACCGCGAAGGGCACATCATTTTGCTCACGGACCATACGGCGAACAACGTGATCGTGTACGACAAAGCCGGCCGCCTGGTGCACAAGTGGGGTACCGAACTGCCCGGAGCGCACGGTCTCTCCATCGTGGAGGAACAGGGCCGGGAGGTTCTCTACATGACCGATCTGGAAAAGCATAAGGTCGTGAAAACCACCCTCGATGGCGAACTGCTCAACGAATGGCTCTGGCCCTCCGCCACCGGACTCTACCGGAAGGAGGATGAATATAAACCCTCCTGGACGTTGCATCTCGCCAACGGCGATTTCTTTATCCTCGACGGCTACGGGCGTGATTTCATCACCCATTACGATAAAAACGGCAAATTCGTGAAGATTTTCGGCGGGCAACCCGGCGGCATCACGCACTGGGGTCCGCACGGCGGCATGGCCGACCTGCGCGATCCCGCCAGGCCTTCCCTCCTGATTGCCATGAGCGACCAGCAGTATCTGCTGCGCCTCGCTCTGGACGGCCAACGCCTCGAAGACCAAAAGCCCGCGCAGATCGACCTGCCGGGCGGCAATCCACGCCAGATCCGCCTCCACAAAGGTCTCTTCTATCTGGCCCATCTTGCCGACAACTGGCCGAAGGACCGGGAAAGCCGCGGTTTCCTCTCCGTGCTGGATGCCGATTTCCGGGTACTCTCGAACATCGGCGGCACACCGCCCCTCTATGACGCCTCCGGCAGACTCCAGACCATGCGCCATCAGGAGGACATCTTCCGCCATCCGCATGACCTGATTGTGGACGACGAAGACAGCATCTATGTCGCGCAGTTCGCCTCCGGCAACACCTATCCCATCAA
This sequence comes from uncultured Acidobacteriia bacterium, assembly GCA_903900705.1. Classification (GTDB taxonomy): domain Bacteria; phylum Acidobacteriota; class Terriglobia; order Bryobacterales; family Bryobacteraceae; genus BOG-234. The sequence goes on along the minus strand of CAIUOG010000014.1, from coordinate 1,632 downwards.
ACTGGAGAGGGTTTAGTGAAATGAACCGGCGCATTTTCCTTTGTATGACGGCGGGCGCCGCGAGTGCCTTCGCGCAGACGGCCCCGGACCGGCCCCGCGCACGCGACGTGGGCCTTGCGCCCGGTGTCTTTCCGCCCGGAGCCCGGAACGCAATCACCGATGTCTCTGGCGTCCGCGTCGGGCAGGTCACGCTCATCGAAGGCGACACCGTTCACACCGGCGTCACCGCGATCCTGCCGCATGGCGGGAATCTGTTTCAGGACAAGGTTCCGGGCGGCGTCTTCGTCGGCAATGCCTTCGGGAAACTCGCCGGATCCACTCAGGTGCAGGAACTCGGCACGCTCGAAACCCCGGTGATTCTCACCAACACACTCAGCGTCGCCGCCGGTATGGAAGGCGCGATTCAGTGGCCTCTGGCTCAGCCGGGCAACGAGAAGATCGTCTCCGTGAACGCCCTCGTGGGAGAGACCAATGATTCGGGACTCAACGACATCCGTGGCATGCATGTGACGCGCGAGCATGTCATCCGCGCCATCCGGGAGGCCTCCGGCGGCGCGGTGGCGGAAGGCACGGTGGGCGCGGGAACAGGCACCATTTGCTTCGGCTGGAAGGGCGGGATCGGCACCGCTTCCCGCGTGTTGCCGAAGCAGTATGGCAGCTTCACGCTCGGCGTGCTCGTCCAGACGAACTTCGGCGGCGTGCTGACCATGGGCGGCGTGCCTGTGGGCAAGGAACTCGGCCGGTACCCGTATTCGCCGGCGGGCGGCAATGGCAGTTGCATGATCGTGGTGGCCACTGATGCCCCGCTTTCCGGAAGGCAATGCCAGAGGCTCGCTGCTCGCGCAGTCTACGGCCTCGCCCGCACCGGTTCCTCATTCGCCAATGGCAGCGGTGATTTTGCGATTGCCTTTTCCACGGCGGAAACAGCCAGGGTCCGCGGTGCGACGGCAGTTGCTTCCACTGAAAGCGTCACCTCCGACGCCATCTCGCCCCTGTTCGAAGCCGCTTTGGAAGCCACCGAGGAAGCCGTCTACAATTCCCTGCTCCGCGCCACCAGCGTCACCTCGCGTGGCCGCACCGCGGAAGCCATCCCGCTTGAGAAACTTCTCCCGATCCTCGAAAAGGCGGGCATCCACAAGCCATACACCCACAAGCCATAGGCGTTGCTTATCCGCCCCGAGCCATTCGCTAAGATCAGATTTGGCTTATCAACACACTGCGCACGTGCGCGTCCGCTACGCCGAAACCGATCAGATGGGTGTTGTTTACCACGCCAACTACCTGGTCTGGATGGAGGTTGCGCGCACCGGTCTCTGCACCGAAATGGGCTTCCGTTATAAGGATATGGAGAAGGATAAGGTGCTGCTAGCCGTCACCGAGGCCACCTGCCGGTATCTCAGCGCCGCAAAATACGACGACGAGATTACCGTCACCGCCACCATGACCGAAGCCAATCGCCGTTTCTGCGCCTTCGATTACGAAATCACCTGCGATGGGCGGAAAATCGCCACCGGCCAGACCCGGCATATTTTCCTGAGTCCCGAACTGCGCCCGGTGCGTCTGCCCGATAAATATGCGCCCATGTTTGGACTGAGCTAGGTTTGGTTAACCTGGTTTGGTTAACCTGGTTTG
>CAIUOG010000013.1 GCA_903900705.1 uncultured Acidobacteriia bacterium | reverse complement strand
CCCCAGTACATCCGGTAGTAGCCGTGGATCTTGCCGCGCAGCAGCATCTCCCGCTGGGTGGCGTTCCAGAGTTCGTCGTGGGTCTCGGCGGCGATGAGCTGTTCGGGGGCGTAGAGGAACGGGCGCGGATCGGAGGCGTGCTTCTCCATGGTGCGGTGGCACCAGTCGGGCACGACGCTGAGCGACTCCGGATTCGGGGTGAAGCGGGCGAAGTTGAAGGCCAGTTCGCGGCGGACAATCAGCTCTTCCAGAAACTCTTCGGCGATAAGTTGGTGTTCGGCCGCGTAGTCCCGGACCGCCAGCGCCATTTCGAGCGATGAGATGTGGCCGAAGTGAAGGGACGGACTGAGGTCGCTGGTGGCGCGCTTCGCCGGCTGGTTGCTGTCTTTCGCGTAACGGGACAGCTTGTCTTTCAGGAAGAGCCGGAGGTGTTTGCGGGCAGCCGCATAGCCCCCCGTGAAGCTGAGAGACGGTCGGATGCGGTGATCAATCTCGCAGCCGGCCACCAGAGCCGGGATATTCGACGGGGTGACTTCGGTGCGGAGGGCGCGCAGTTCGGCGGGCAGAATCTCATCACGCCAGGGACGCTCCACCGAAGACGGCTCAACCGGCCTGAGGTACTTCGGCAGTTCCCGTTTGATCTTCGGACGAATGGTGTAAGCGCCATAGTTCCGCTTTTCATGCACGCTCATGGGCACGATGCAGCTGGAATCCACCACGTAATAAGGCACGCCCACCTTCGCCGGAACGCGGCTGTTGTTGACGGTGGCGATGAAGGTGGGATAGTCGTCCGTCACCACGCAGAGCGCATGTTGGGCGAGGCGGTAAAGCAGGTCGTCCTGGTGCTGCCCCGTGGCTCGCAGGTAGAAGAAATAGCCGACGTTGCGGCGGGCGAGTTCGGCGGCGGTGTCCGGAACACCTTCCAGAATGAACTGGTGCAGACGGTCATTGGCGTGCGGATAGGCGCAGGTCAGGCCCTCATAAACCAGCAGAGGAAGCTTGTGGCGGTTTGCCAGTTCAGACGCATAAACGAACCCATGGTTCGATTCCACGCGGCGGTTCATCTGCATCCAATACAAGACAAAGCGCGCACCCGGACGGAGGGACGCGGTGTTCAGGCACCGGACACGTTCCGGCTCTACAGGCATTGCTTGTTGGATTCCGAAACTCGCACAATCGAACCCAAAATTTATTGCTTGTGTTAACTAGTGTACTGGTGTATTAATACAATTGTGAGGCAGAGATGAATTTCCAGCTGGATCTCCAAAGCGGCGTTCCGGTCTATCGCCAGATCATCGATCAGGTGCATGCGGCGCGTGCCTCGGGCGCGATTGGACCGGGAGAGCGCCTTCCCACGGTACGGCAGTTGGCGGTGGACCTGAAGGTGAATCCGAATACAGTCGTCAGGGCATACCGCGAACTCGAACTGACGGGCGTGCTGACCACGCATCAGGGGACAGGTACGTTTCTGACGAATGAGGTAGTGGAACGCAGCGAAAGCGAACATCGGCAAAAGCTGGATCAGCTGGTGGGCGAGTTTGTCGCGAGGGCGGGGCGTGAGGGTTTTACGGTACAGGATTTACAGGAAGCATTGACGCAGTTCGGGCAGTAAGCATTCGTCACTAAGGAGGCGAAGCATGATAACAGGATTTGTGGGTTCAGGAATTTCGCGCGGGATTTCGAACAGCCCCCGTGAAATCGTCAGCACGGAAGGCGCCGTGGCCTTCGTGTTTTCCATGGTGTTGGGCGGCGGGCTCGCCGCTCTCACCAATAAACCGGCGTTTTTTGTGGTGCTGGCGCTGGTGGGAGTGTATCTGCTGTTCGCTATCAAGGTGGCGGACCAGTGGGAGAAGGCGGCGGTGCTGCGCTTTGGGCGGTACAAGGGGCTGCGCGGACCGGGCCTCTATTTCGTGACGCCGGTGGTGGAGAAGATCAGCCGGTACGTGGATCAGCGTATCCGGGTGACAAATGTGACGGCGGAATCGGCGCTGACGCGGGATACGGTGCCGGTGAATGTGGTCGCGATTGTGTTCTGGGTGGTTTGGGACGCGGAAAAGTGCATCCTCGAAGTGTCGGATTTCGGGGAGGCGGTGCAGATGAGCGCGCAGACGGCGCTGCTGGAATCGATCGGGCGGCATCAACTGGCGCAGATGATTACGGAGCGCGAGATGCTGGGCAAGGAACTGCAGCGGATTCTGGATTCGAAGACGAATCCGTGGGGCATCACGGTGCAGTCGGTTGAGATCCGGGACGTGCACATTCCGGCGGCGCTGGAAGATGCCATGTCGCGGCAGGCGCAGGCGGAGCGGGAACGGCAGGCGCGCATTGTCCTGGGCACGGCGGAGACGGAAATTTCGGCGAAGTTCGCCGAGGCGGCGCTGGTGTATCAGGACAACCCGATTGCGCTGCATTTGCGGGCGATGAACATGCTGTATGAAGCGATCAAGGAAAAGGGCGCGATGGTGATTGTGCCTTCCTCGGCGGTGGAAACCATGGGGCTCGGCGGGATGCTGGCCACCAGTACGCTGGGCAGGACGCCGGGGGTGGGTGCTTCAGGGGCGGGTCCATTACAGTAGGGGAGTGGAACACAGAAAGATCGGATCACTCAACGTATCCCTCGCCGGGCTCGGCTGCAACAACTTCGGATGGCGGGTGGGGAAAGACGCCACGCGGGAGGTTGTGGACGCCGCGCTCGACGCGGGGATCAACTTTTTCGACACGGCTGATTTCTACGGCGCCGGACAGAGCGAAGAGTATCTGGGCGAGGTGATGGGCGACTGCCGCAATCGCATCGTGCTGGCCACCAAGTTCGGACTGAGCATGGGCGAGGGGTTGGCGGGGGCCAGCCCGACGTATGTGAAACAGGCGTGCGAGGCCAGCCTGCGGCGGCTGCGGACGGATCATATCGACCTGTATCAGTTGCACCGTCCGGACGAGGCGACGCCGATTGCGGATACCTTAGGCGCGCTGGATGACCTGGTGAAAGAGGGTAAGGTCCGCGAGATCGGCTGCTCGAATTTTTCGGTGCAGCAGTTGCGCGAGGCCGCCGCGGCGGTGGGCGCGGGCGCGGCGAAGTTCGTCAGCGTGCAGAACAATTACAGCCTTTTTCATCGCGAGCCGGAACAGGGCGTGCTGGAGGAATGCGCGCGGCTTGAAGTGGGTTTTCTGCCGTATTTCCCGCTGGCGAACGGACTGCTGAGCGGGAAGTACCGCAAGGGTCAGCCGCTGCCGGAAAGCAGCAGGGCGAAGGACGGCTTCGGGCCTTCGATGTTCACGGAGGCCAACCTCGAAAAGGTGGAGTCGCTGCTGTCTTTTGCGGAGCAACGCGGGCATTCGCTGTTGGAACTGGGCGTTTCCTGGCTGGCCTCGCGGGGCGTGGTGTCCTCTGTGATTGCGGGGGCGAAGAGTGTGGCGCAGGTGAAGGAGAACGCGGCTGCGACGGGGTGGGAGATGTCCGCGGCGGAACTGGCCGAAATTGACGCCATCCTCGCGTAAATGCCGGTTTCAGGCATTCTTCAGTGAGGTGCCGGAGAATGAGGTTTGCGGACAATCATTGCATTTGCTCTCTTCACAAGGCTTGTTTTTGCACAAAGCGCCGCTCTGACCGGCCATGTAACGGATGAATCGGGCGCGGTCGTGCCGAAAGCCACGGTCACGCTGGCGGCGAAGGCGGGCACGAAGAAGGCGATTTCCGGCGCGGATGGCGTGTATTCGTTTACGGCGCTCGCGGCGGGTGACTACTCGGTTACAGCAACAGCCCCGGCACTGGCAACTCCGGCGGCCGTGATGGTCAGCCTGCATGCGGGCGCAAATTCCCTGGACCTGCAACTGCGGGTGGCGGCGAACGCCCAGCAGGTGACGGTAACCGACAACGTGGGCCCGGCGCTGAGTACGGAAGCGTCGAACAACGCCAGCGCGACCATCATCAAAGGCGAAGATCTGGACGCGCTTTCAGACGATCCGGCGGATCTGCAGGCCGATCTCGAGGCTCTGGCGGGACCGTCCGCGGGGCCGAGCGGCGGCGCGATTTTCGTGGATGGTTTCAGCGGGGGCCAGTTGCCGCCGAAGGAATCCATTCGCGAGATCCGCATCAATTCCAATCCGTTCACGCCGGAATACGACAAGCTGGGGTACGGGCGGATTGAGATCTTCACCAAGCCGGGGTCAGACAAGTTTCACGGATCCATCGGGTACAACCTGGGCACCGATAGATGGAACTCGCGCAACCCGTATTCCGCGGTGAAGGCTCCGCTTCTGCTGCAGGAGACGGAGAACAGCCTGAGCGGTCCGCTGACGAAAAAGAGTTCGTTCACGTCGGACCTGGAGTATCAGGCCGTGAACAACGGGTCGATCACGAACGCCGTGATTGCGGACCCGGCGTCGCAGAATCCCACGGCCTTTTCGAGCGTGATCACCACGCCACAGCGCCATATCCTGGTGGGCCCGCATGTGGACTACACACTGAATGACAACAATACGCTGGGCGTGCGCTATCTGTACACGCGGGCGGAAATCAAAGACGGCGGGATCGGCAGCTTCGATCTGATCTCGCGCGGCATTCATTACCTGCACAACTTCGATACCGCGCAGATCATCGAGACCTCCATCCACGGCACGCTGGTGAATGAGACGCGCTTCCAGTTCTTCCGGTCTGACCTGACGACAATGGGCAACACCATCGCGCCGGTGATTCAGGTACTGGGCGCGTTCACCGGCGGCGGCGCAACGACGAGCCGTGGTTCCGATGTGCAGGACAGCTACGAGTTTCAGAACTACACGTCGATCCTGCATGCGAAGCATTTTTTCCGGTTCGGCACGCGACTGCGGGCGCAGACGGATGACAGCAATTCCCCCTCGAACTTCAACGGAACGTACACGTTCTCATCCCTCGCGCAGTACAAGCTCGGCATCCCGTCGCAGTTTTCCATCAGCGGCGGCCAACCGGGTCTCGCGGTACACCAGTTTGATGCCGCGTTCTTTTTTGGCGACGACTGGAAGCTGCGGCAGAATCTGACGCTGAACCTCGGCGTGCGCTATGAGAACCAGACGAACATTCATGACTGGCGCGATATAGCTCCGCGCATCGCGTTTGCGTGGGCGCCGGGAGTGAACGGCAAAAAGCAGGGCAAAACGGTGGTTCGCGGCGGGGTGGGGCTTTTCTACGACCGGTTCGCGCTGGCGAATACGCTCACGGCGGACCGCTACAACGGGCAGGTGCAGCAGCAGTATGTGGTGACGAATCCGACGTTCTATCCGGCCATTCCCTCGCTGGCCACGCTGGCGGCGAACCGTACGTCGCAGACCGTGCAGGAAGCGGACCGGCAACTGCGCGCGCCTTATATTCTGCAGTCGGCGCTCACGCTTGAAAGACAGTTGCCGGCGAACACAACGCTGGCGGTGACGTACACGAATTCGCACGGGGTGCATGTGCTGCGCACGCTCGATATCAACCCGCCGCTGACGCATCCGTTCGGCACGGCGGGCCCGATCTTCCTGATGAGTTCGTCTGGTATCTACAACCAGAATCAGGTGATCGCGAATGTGAATTCGAAGCTCAGCGCGGGCATTTCGCTGTTTGGTTATTACACGCTGAACCGCGCCCGGAGCAGTGCGGATGGCCTGGGTACTTCACCGGCAAACCCCTACAACTATGCGGGCGAGTATGGCCCGGCGGCCACGGACATCCGGCATCGCTTTCTGGTGGGCGGCACGATTTATCTGCGGTACGGAATCCGGCTGAATCCTCTGTTCACGCTGCAATCGGGCGCACCGTTTAACATCACGACGGGGCAGGATCTGTATGGGACGACGCTGTTCACGGCGCGGCCCGGGTTTGCGACGGATCCAAATCTGCCAGGCGTTATCCGGACGGCTTACGGGCTGCTCGATCCGAATCCGGTGGCAAGCGAGAAGCTGGTGCCCCGCAATTACGGGCGCGGTCCGGATATCGTGATGTTCAATCTGCGCGTGGGCCGGACGTGGGGCTTTGGTCCGGAGAAGGGCGCGGGCAGCGGGGCTGTGCGGTCGTCGCGCGATTCCGGACCCTCGGCGGGACCGGCCCTTGCAGCGCCCACGGGAAACCGGGGCCTGTTCAATCAGCCCTCCACGCCGAAAAAGTACAATCTGACTGTAGCCATGAGCATGCGCAATCTGTTCAACCACACCAACCAGGGGCCCATTATCGGGAACATCAGTTCGCCACTGTTCGGGCGTTCCAATCAGATGGCCGGAACGCCGAATGGCGAGGGGTTCTCTGAGGCTGCGAATAACCGCCGTCTGGAACTGCAGATCAGGCTGGCATATTGAGGCCGAACTTTTCAGGCACGTGGAAGCTGATTAGGGGCGAGAGCGAGTTCGGCTATCTGCCGGAGCCGAAGTTCCGGCAGGATGTGATTGAACATCGCGAGCCGGACTTCCGGGTAGTGACGCACCAGATTGATTCAAATGGCGACAACACGGTGGAACGGAAGCTGGTGATCGGCGCGGAGAGCGTGGAAGTCTCCATTCTCGGCAGGCCGCGGTTGATTTCGGCGCACTGGGATGGCGAGGATCTGGTGCTTGAAACCCGTTCGATGGTGAGCGGGAAAGAGCGGCTGCTCGAAGACCGGTGGCAAGTGGATCCGGACGAGTTCCATCTGCGCGTGACCCGCGTGCATCATCTGCCGGGCGGCGTGGTGCGGCAGGCGCTGCGGTTCCGCGCGGTGCTGTAAGCGCGGGCATACAATTGACGCAGAATGCGTCTCCGTAGCTGCTTCCTCCTTCTGGCCGCGCCTGTCCTGTTGGCACAGACCCGCATCGAATACTCCGAACAAAAGAAAGTCTGGCTCCTGCACACCGATTCGAGCGCCTACGCGCTGGGAGTGAATCCGCGCGGGGAACTGGAAACGCTTTACTGGGGCGGACCGGTGTGGCGCATTGCCGATATCGCCGGCGCGACCGGCGGGCGGGGGCAATCATCATTCGACCCTGCGCAATCGAATATCCGCGAGGAGTTTCCCGGGTGGGGCGGCACGCGTTATCTGGAGCCTTCCGTGAAGATCACGCGCGCCAATGGCCAGCGTGAACTGGTGCTGCATTACAGCGCGCACGCCATTACGGGAGACGACCTGAAGATCGTGATGAAAGACCTCAGCGACGATATCTTCGTCACGCTGAACTATCACGTGTACGGAGCGGAGGGCATCATACGCAAATCCGCGGTGCTGCTCAACAAATCGAAGCAGGAGATCCATGTGGAGAGCATGCAGTCCGGCACATGGAGCGTACCGCACGGCGAGGGCTACCGGCTGTCTTATGTAACGGGGCGGTGGGCGGCGGAGAGCCAGCTGACGCGGGAGGCCATCCACACGGGCACGAAGGTTCTGGAGAGCCGGAAGGGCCATACAAGCCACAACTTCAATCCGTGGTTTGCGATTGACGACGGCTCGGCCTCGGAAGAAACCGGACGGGTGTGGTTCGGAGCGCTGGGGTGGTCCGGCAACTGGCGGATTGCGGTGGAGCAGACGCCGTATTCGCAGGTGCGGGTGACGGGCGGGCTGAATACCTTCGATTTCGCGCAGCCGCTGAAGCCGGGGGAATCGCTGGAATCGCCACCGTTTTATGGCGGGTATGCGGCGGACGGGTTTGGCGGGATGTCGCGCCGGATGCACCGGTTTGAACTGACCGATATTCTGCCGCACGGCCTGCAATCGCGGCTGCGCCCGGTGCTATACAACTCGTGGGAAGCGACCACGTTTGCGGTGGATGAGCCGGGACAGCGGGCGCTGGCCGAGAAGGCAGCGAAGCTGGGCGTGGAACTGTTTGTGATGGATGACGGGTGGTTTGGCAAGCGGAACAACGACAAGGCGGGGCTGGGCGACTGGACAGTGAATCCCCAGAAGTTTCCCAACGGCCTCGAACCGCTGGCGAAGTATGTGAATTCCCTCGGGATGGATTTCGGGCTGTGGGTGGAGCCCGAGATGATCAACCCGGACAGCGACCTTTACCGCGCGCATCCGGACTGGGCGATGCATTCCGGCGACCGGCCCCGCAGTGAACTGCGCAACCAGCTGGTGCTGAACATGGCGCGGAACGATGTGAAGGAATACATCTTCACCGTACTGGACAAGCTGGCGACGCAGTATCCGATCCGCTATTTCAAGTGGGATATGAACCGGCCGTTCGCGGAACCTGGCTGGGAGAATGTGGCGGAGCCGAAAGAACTGTGGATACGGTATACAAAGAACGTTTACGAGATTATGGACCGGTTGCGGGCGAAGCATCCGCAGCTGGAAATCGAGTCGTGTTCGGGTGGCGGCGGGCGCATCGATCTGGGGATTCTGCAGAGGGTAGATGAGGTGTGGACCTCCGACAACACTGAGGCTTTCGACCGCCTGGGGATTCAGTACGGGTTCAGCCAGATTTATGCGCCGAAGATCATGTCCGCCTGGGTGACGGATGTACCGAACATGAACGGGCGCAGCACGCCGCTGAAGTACCGGTTTCTGGTGGCGATGCAGGGAGCGTTGGGCGTGGGGTCGAACCTGAACAAGTTCAGCGCGGCGGACGAGAAGCTGGCAACGGAGATGATTGCGGCTTACAAGAGCATCAGGCCGACGGTACAGGAAGGCAATCTCTACCGGCTGCTTTCGCCGCAGCAGGGCGAGGTGACGGCGAATGAGTATGTGGCGCGGGATGGCGGTCAGGCCGTGCTTTTCGCCTTCCTGCATTCGCAGCAATACCAGCGTCCCGCGCCGGCGATCCGCCTGGCCGGGCTGGACGCCAGGGCCACGTACCGCGTGCAGATCCTGGGGCTGATGGGCACCATGGATTACAGCGGTGCGTATCTGATGGAGAACGGCATCACGGTGCGGCTGTCGGGCGATTACGATAGTTCCGCATTGATATTGACGCGCCTGTAAAGAGCCGGATCGACTGCGGCCGCCATAGCGGTTTCGTCGAGGAGTCCGCCGAGAAAGGCGTTGACCTGCGCGGCGGCGCGGGCGGGGTCGCGCAGGCAGTCGTGATACCGGATTTCGAGAAGCCGGAAGCCGGGGGCGCCGCGCAACCAGGCGGTGGTGGCCTCCAGCTGCACTCGAAAAAGCGAAGCCATTTGGGCATCGCTGAGGTCCGCGCCCGGGTTGCCCAGACGCCGCAGCATGGCGCGCTGGCTGGCGAGAACCTCGGTGAGATCGCGGTGCATCAGAATCACGCGGTACTGGTGCTCTGGTGGCAGGTCGCGCAGCAGAAGATACACCATTTTGACGGCTTTGCCGGGGGCCGAAGTGAGCCAGGACGGGTCCTGCCTGGTGCGTTTGACGGCCTCAAATTCGAGGTAGCCGCGCGGATTGTCTTCATCGGCGGCGCGGACGCCATCGGTGAGGACGGGCATCCCGCCGGCGGCCAGCATCTGCATCATGAGCGAGGTGCCGGAGCGCGGCAGGCCGGAGACGATGGTAACGAACTCGTGCATTCAGTGGCGGAAGAGATTCTGCGCGAGGAACAGCAAATTGGCGGGGCGTTCGGCGAGCCGCCGCATGAAGTAGGGATACCAGGCCTCGCCGAAGGGAACGTAAAGGCGCAGGCGGTAGCCATCTTCGATGAGGCGCGTCTGCAGGTCGCGACGGATGCCGTACAGCATTTGAAATTCGAAGCGGTCACGGGCGATGCCGTGGTTGGTGACGAAACGCTCCAGGCGTTCGATCATGGGTTCGTCATGCGTGGCGATGGCGGGGTACGTTCCGGCGGTGAGAAGGCGTTCGGCGAGTTCGCGATAGGTACGGTCCACCTCGGACTTGTGCGGAAAGGCGACACTGGCGGGTTCGAGATAAGCACCTTTGCAGAGGCGGACGCGGATGCTATTCGCGATGAGCGCTTCCACGTCCGCGGCGCTGCGGCGCAGGTACGACTGGATGACCGTTCCACAGGCTCCGTAGCGCGCGTGCAGGCGGTGGACGATGCCCAGAGTGCGCTCGGTATAGGCGCTGGACTCCATGTCGATGCGGACGAAGCCACCGGAGGAAGCGGCGGCTTCCACGAGGGCTGCAACGTTCTGCTCGCAGGCTTCGGTGGAGAAATCGAGCCCGAACTGGGTCAGTTTGAGGGAGACGTTGGGTTCGAGGCCGGCATCGCGGAGACCGGCGAGCATACGAAGATACATGTCGCGGCAGACGGCGGCCTCGGCGAGGGACTGTACGTTCTCGCCGAGATAGTCGAGCGTGGCGCTGATGCCTTCGCCGCGGATCTTCTTACACACGGTGAGAGCCTCTTCCAGCGTGTTCCCCGCAATAAACCGGGAGGAGAGTCCACGGGCGAGCGGGGAGGTTTCCGCCCAGTGACGGAAGCCCGGCTGTTGCGAGAGGTAGAGGAGCGTGCTGCGCAGCGGCATCCGTCTTGATGATAGGCTACTCGGGCTTCGGCAGGTAGTGGATGTCGAATTTGCGGTTGGTGATGAACAGGACCACCACGTCCGTCTCCGCAGTTGCCCCGTGTTCCATTTCGATGCCGGTGGGGAACCAGACGAAGTTGCCGGGGCCGAAGGTGCCGGCGTGGGTGACGAGCGTGCCTTCGATGACGTACATGCCATGGGCGCAGGTGTGTACGTGGCGGCTGTTGATGACTCCGGCAGGGTATTTCACGATGCGGATTTCCGCGCCGGTCTCGGGATCCTCCACCAGATTCTTGCGATAAAGCATCTTACCGAGGTGTTCGTTCCACCGTTCTTCCCAGGGGAGAGCCGCGGTATCAAAAGCTGTAATGGCGTTGGGGTTCACGCAACTATTGTGCCTGATAGATTGCCGGTTTCATGCGCCGGGTGCTCCAGTTCCTTCTCGTAATGGCGCTGCCGACGCAGGCGGCGGAAACCCCGTGCGCCGCCCGCCATCCCAAAATTGCCAGCCGCAGCCTGGGAACCCGCGCGGTATTTCCATTCACCGTCACAGACCTGGTACGCCATGGAAACGCGTGGCGGGGAGGTCTGGCAGAAAAACCGGTGGACGGGAGGTCGCGGAGACGCGCGCGGATTTTGTGATGGGCTCCGGCAACCGCGTTAGCTGGTCTGCTCCGGTGGCACGGCAACAAAGCGGTAACCGACGCCGCGGACCGCGAGCAGGTGGCGGGGCTTGCCGGGGTCGTCTTCAATGTACTTGCGAAGACGGACGATGAAGTTGTCGAGAGCGCGGGTATCGGTATCCTCGCGCAGTCCCCAGACTTCCTCCAGCATCTCGCCGCGCGAAACCGGCTTGCCGGCGCGTGAGATGAGATAGCGCAGAACATTCATTTCCATGAGCGTGAGCGGGAAGATCTGGTCGCGGACGCGGAGTTCAAGAAGATCGAAATAGACAGACTTCTCACCGAACGTGAACGAGTCCTCGGTCTCGGCCGGGGGCTGGACTTTCGGGAGGGACCGGCGCAGCCATTCGCCGCGGCGGAGCAATCCGCGAATGCGAGCGATGAGGATTTCGAGTTCGAACGGCTTGGTGAGATAATCGTCCGCGCCGGATTCAAAGCCCTGTAATACATCCTGGGAATGACCGCGCGCGGTGAGGATGAGGGTGGGAACGTACTGGCCTTCTCGCCGCATTTCGGACACGACTTCGAAACCGCTGATGCCGGGAAGCATGACATCGAGAACAACGATGTCATACGACACGCGGGCCGCGCCGACAAGCAGGGCGAGCGCGGATTCGCCGTTATCCACCACCTGCACCTCATAGCCCTCCTGTTCGAGATTGAACCGGAGCCCCTCGGCGAGGTGCTGCTCGTCTTCCACCACCAGAATTCGTTTCATTTTTGCAGGGGGAACTGGAGGACGAAGGTGCTGCCGCGTCCCGGCCCGGGGCTCTCGGCCCAGGCTTTTCCACCATGCCGCCTTGCGACGGAACGCACGATGAACAGCCCCAGACCAGTGCCCTTGACGCGGGTCGCAAGAGGGCCGCTCATGCGATAGAACCGTTTAAAGATGCGCTTCAGTTCAGTCTCCGGAATCCCGGGTCCATTATCCGTCACGCGGACGGACGCGTATTTCTCATCCTCCCGCGCGGTGGCCACCAGCACCTGGACGTTGGCTCCGGAGTACTTGACGGCGTTGTCGAGCAGATTGGAGACGGCGGCGCGGACTTCGTCGAGATCGCCCAGAATCTGCAACTGGCCTGCCGTTTCGCAGACGATGGCCTCATTCGGGATGTTATGCAGCACCCGCGCGCGGGAGGCGCATTCGGCCACGATATCGGAGAGGTTCAGAGGTGAGATGTTGGGCGGTTTCGAGTTTGCGCCAATGCGGCCGGTGCGCAGAATCTGTTCGATGGTGGAGAGCAGGCGGTCGCTGTCCTGCAGGATGATGCGGTAGAACTCCTTGCGCTTGGCTTCATCGACGGAGCGCGTTTGCAGGGTTTCGGCGTAAAGGCGGATGGAAGCGATGGGCGTCTTGAGCTCATGCGTCACGGCGTTGATAAACGCGTCGTGCTGTTCATTGCGTCGGATTTCCCGCACCAGAAAGATGGTGTTGAGAACCACGCCCGCGATGATCACGGCCAGCAGCAGAATGCCGAAGAAGAGGCGCACGCCGGCCCGCCAATCCAGCACGATGCCGCCCAGATAGAGCAGCAACGCAACGACGATCATGCCGATGCCGAGCGCGATAAAGAAGATGATCGACTTCCTGCGGCCGCTACCGATCATGAGTTCAGATTAGCGCTCCGGATGAGCGGGACCTATGCCGCTTTGCGTTCGGCCAGGCCGATGGGCAGCTTTGCTTCCTTCAGGTTCGACACGATACCGAAGAACCGGAGGACGTTGAGAGTCCACCAGGAAAGATCGATCTCATACCAAGCCAGGCCGTGCCGCGCGGAGGTTGGATGCGCGTGGTGATTGTTGTGCCAGCCTTCGCCGAAGGAGAAGAGCGCCACCCACCAGGTGTTGCGGGATTCATCGCGGGTTTCAAAATTCCGATAGCCGAACATGTGAGCGGCTGAGTTCACCAGCCAGGTGGCGTGCAGGCCGACGGTCACGCGGAAGAAGATACCCCAGAAGAAGACAGGCGCGCCGCCGATGGCCCACAGAATCGCGCCGAGAACAATCAGCGGGACCCAGTGATAATTATTCAGCCAGACATAAAATTTATGCTTTGCTAAATCGGGCGCATATTTCGACATCAGGCGGGTATTGTTGTGATTGACTTCGCCAAAGAGCAGCCAGCCGACGTGGGCCCAGAAAGCGCCATCGTTGGGCGAGTGCGGATCTCCGGGCTGGTCTGACTTCTGATGATGGATGCGATGCGTCGCGACCCAGAAAATGGGTCCGCCTTCGAGATTCAGCGTGCCGAACACCGCCAGCATGTATTCAAACCAGAGCGGGCAACGGTAACCGCGATGCGTGTGCAGACGGTGATAACCCAGACTGATACCGAAACCAACGGTAATCCAGTACAGAAACGCAGTGATCAGGAGGGCCTTCCACGTGAAAAGAAACAGAGCCGCAAGGGCTCCGATATGAAAAAGCACCATGACGGAGAAGGTTGACCAGTTGAGATTCTGGCGCGCCGGAAGAATCATTTCGGCCGGGCGCGGGCCTGAAGATTGAAGCATCCTATTCCAGGCTATCAGGGTTTTCCGGCGGTCTTTGTAAGAGTTCTGTCGCATTTGGAAGCCGCTATACTGGCTGGCAGTTGCGACTGAAAACTCTCCTGATTCTGATCGCGATTCCGGTGACCGCCGGCGGCGTTGCTCCGCTGCGCTTTGTCCTGCTGGGCGACCGGACGGGAGAGACGCAGCCGGGGGTGTATGAGCAGGTCTGGAAGGCCGTAGCGGCGGAAAAGCCGGAGTTTGTGGTTTCGGCGGGTGATACGATTCAGGGGCTCAACGATGCCACGGCCGACGCCGAATGGCAGACGGTGATGGACAGTCTGCGACCGTATCGCGGCATCCCGCTGTTTCCCGCTCCGGGCAACCATGACATCTGGTCGGCAACGTCCGAGAAACTGTTTACGCAGTATACGGGTCATGCGCCGCACTACAGTTTCGACCGGGGACCGGCGCACTTTACGGTGCTGGACAACAGCCGGTCCGACCAGTTTTCCGATGCCGAGATGGCGTTCCTGGAAGACGACCTGAGAGCGCACGCGGCGCAGCCGGTGAAATTCATCGTTTCGCACCGGCCGGGGTGGATTTTCAATGTGGTCCTGCACAATCCGGACTTCCCTCTGCAGCGACTGGCGAAGCAGTATGGCGTGCAGTTTGTGATCGCGGGACATGTTCATGAACTGCTGCATTACAAGCTGGACGGCGTGGAGTACCTGTCGCTGCCGAGCGCGGGCGGGCATCTTCGGGGGAACGCGAAATACGTGGAGGGCTGGTTCTTCGGGTATATTTCGGTGGAAATCGGGCAAACGAAAACAGGCTACCGGACGGCGGCCACGGTACATGCGCTGGGTGAAGGGGTGACGACGCTGGAGCGCTGGGGAGCGGGCGGGCTAGCACCAACGCAGTAGAGCAGGAATACCTCCCCACTTTCGGCCGGAGGAATGGCATATGCCGCTCCAATTGCCCAGAATGGAGATGTCATCCTATGCGTTCAGTCTGGCGAGGCAGATTCGGATTGTCCACATACTGGCTCGGGTGCGTGTTTCTGGCCTTGCCGGCGACCGCGGCCGTGACCACCTATCCGACCTACACGACAAGCAGCATTGTCAATAGCGCCACGCAGACGGCGGAGGCTCTTGCGCCCAATTGTCTGGCGACGATTTACGGGGCAAATCTGGCTTTCAACACGATTGCCACGGTCGCTTCGGCACAGCCGGGGTCTATTCTGCCCACGTCACTCGACGGTGTTTCGGTGCTGGTGGACGGCTTTTTCGCCAGCCTGTTCTTCATATCTCCGGGCCAGATCAACTTTGTGGTGCCCTATGATCTGAGGGCCGGCACGGTGACGGTGGAAGTGGTCCGGCAGGGCGCGGCCGGTCCGTCGGTGCAAATTCAGCTGAACGCGACGTCGCCGGGCCTTTTCCCGTGGAATGGAAATGTGGCGATTGCAACGCATCTGAGCGGCGCGCTGATATCGGCCGCGGCGCCGGCGCAGGCGGGGGAGATTATTGTCCTGTTTGCCGATGGCCTGGGCCGGGTGACGCCGGACACGCAGACGGGTCGCCTCGCGCAGTTTGCGGCGAAGATTGTGGCTGCGGCACAAATGCAGGTGATGCTCGGCGGAGTGGCGGTGCCCGCGCCGAACATTCTTTATGCCGGCCTGGCGCCAGGGTTTTCCGGGCTGTACCAGATCAATCTGAAGCTGCCGGATACGTTGCCGGCAAACCCGGAAATACGCGTGGCATTCGGGAGCCTGATCAGTTCGCCGCAGATCATTCTGCCGGCAATCGCCAGCGCGCCGCCTGTAGCCAGCAACTGAACCCGCCGCGCGGAAACCCAAAACCGGACGCGCGCGTTTGAATCTACAATAGGAACAGATTCTTATGCGTTCACGATTGCCGGCGTTCGGTTTGGGCCTCTTTCTCATGGCTTCCCTGCTTTCCGCACAGGAGGAGGCTTCGACGCCCCTCGGCTACACGGTGGAAACGGGCACGCGCATTGCGCTGGGGCTGATCAACAGTGTGAGCACCAAACACTCGTCCGCCGGAGACCGCATCTACCTCGAAACGGTGTTCCCGATTGTGATTCACAACCACATTGTGATCCCGCCCGGCAGCTACGTGACCGGAACGGTGACCGAAGTGAAGCGCCCGGGAAGGGTGAAGGGCCGGGGTGAGTTATATGTCCGGTTCGATTCGATCACGCTGCCCAATGGCGTTACCCGGGAATTCAAGTCGCGCGTGGGCGGAATCGATGCCCGCGGCAATGAGAAGCTCGATAAAAAAGAAGGCATGATCAAGGGCGACTCCAACAAGGGCGGAGACGCGAAGACGGTGGGAGAGGGCGCGGCGGCCGGAGCCTCCATCGGGGCAATTGCGGGCGCGGCGGCCGGACATTCGGGCATGGGAGCCGGTATTGGCGGGGCGGCGGGCGCGGCGGCGGGCCTGGCGGGCGTGCTGCTGACACGGGGGCCGGATGCGGTTCTGGCAAAAGGCAGCACCATCGAGATGGTGCTGGACCGTCCTCTGGTGTTTGCGGCGGCGGAAGTGAATTTCACGGCGAGCGCGGGATCGGGCCATTACTCCGACGGACCCGGGCCCGCTCAGGCAACCAAGGCGGGCGGTTTGACTACCCCGGTACGGCGCGTACCGTTTTAGTTACATCAGGAATCCCGTCAGGGCGATAATAATGCCGGCGGTGGCGCTAATGATGCCGACTACCGGGAAGATCTTTGACCTCGCAATGAAATAGAGCGAGGTCAGCACGAGTCCGATTTCGAGCAGGCCTTCGCCGAAGTCATAGCGGAGACCCTTTGCCTCCACCAGCGCGGATTCCTTTTCGATTTCCTTGGCTTTTGCCTGCGCCTCATCGGCATCCTTCTGATAGCGTTTTTTCTCGGAGGCGTACTTTTCGAGTGTCTTGTCCGCGTTGGGAGTCCGGACAGGCATCGCGTTCAGAAGATCCTCACCGAGCTCAAGGTTGTGGAACTTGATTTTCTTTGCCTGGTAGAACGACCACTGGTCATTGGCGTCCGACTTGAGCAGCACACCTTCGGTGTGGGCGCGGTGAGAAACGATAGTCACAACGGCCAGCAGGACGGCGAGGATCGAGGCGACGACGCCGATGACCTTGCCGGCGGCGTCATGGTGTTCAACTTCGTGGTGGATTTCGAGTTCGGCCATAGGGAGTCTTCATTTTACGCGGAAGTCTGGCCGCGCGCCTGGTTGAGAATGCGATAGATCTGGGCGCCGTACTTCTCCACCGCCTTGATGCCGATGCCGGGGATGGCGAGCAGGTCCGCAGCCGTTTGCGGCTCATCTTCGGCAATGGCGTTGAGGACACGGTCGGACATAATGCGGAAGGCGGGGACGCCCTGCTTTTTCGCCACGGCGCGACGCCATTCCCGGAGCATGAGTGCGGCGGGTGAATCCGGCTGCGGGGCAGACGCTTCGGTAATGCCGAAATCGTCCTGGACGGGCGCGGATTTGTGAGAGGGACTGGTCTTCGCCTTTTTCGCCCCAGTTTTCGATGCGGGTTTCGTGGCCGTCTTTTTGCGGCTGCGGGACTTCTTGCCGGAGACAGGCGCAGCCTCCCGGATGGTGAGTTCGAGGGGCGAGTCTTCGTCGAGGTATTCGGCGTCCCGGGTAAGGCTGGCCTTGCGGAACGGGATGGTCTTGCCGTCCTTCTCAAAGACGGAATCGGCCAGCTTGACGATACCGAGACGGGCCATGGCGCCCACCAGTTCCTCGAAACCATCGCGGTCGATGCCGTTCTTATCGCAGAGTTCGGTGTGGAGTTTGCCGACCGAGCGACTGTTCATCCGGAGGGCGTCGATCACCTGGCGGGCGAGAGCCTGCTCCACGTCCGTCGCGGCGCGGAAGCGCTGGGCGATGCAGCTTTCCGGGGCGCAGAAATCACAGATACCACAGGGCTTCCTGCTGTCCGTGGTGTCGCCGAAGTGGTTCACCAGGCTGGACATGCGGCACTGGCTGCTCTGGGCGTAGCGGATGATGGCCTCTACCTGGGACTGCTTCTGCTCGCCCTGGGCGATGTAGGAATCGCGCCATTCCGGGCCACCGCGGGTCAGGTTATCGGAGGCGTCGATGATGACGCCGCTGTGGGTCCACAGCTTTTCGAGAGCCTTTTCAAAGACATCGGCGGGGACGCGGCTTTGCTTTTCGATGAAGTCGCGGGGCTGTGCGTCGGGGCGGAGGCGGCTGAAGATCTGGTCGAGGAGTTTGACGTCGGGGTAGTCGCGCTCGAAGAAGAAGTCGTGGGTGTGGCGGTCGGCGTAAGAGTGCATCAGGATGGCGCGGCTGGGTTCGCCATCGCGGCCGGCGCGGCCGATTTCCTGATAGTACGCCTCGATGCTGCCAGGCAGAGCGGTGTGAATCACGGAACGGATGTTGGCTTTGTCGATACCCATGCCGAAGGCGATGGTGGCGACGATGACTTCGAGTTTGCCGCTGAGGAAGCCGTCCTGGACGCGACGGCGGCGGTCGGCATCGAGCCCGGCATGATAGGCGGCGGTGGAGAATTCGCCGGCGAGCAGGGCGGCGACGCTCTCGGCCTGCTTGCGGCTGGGGGTGTAGATAATGGCGGGGCGGTTGTCGGGATCGGAAAGGAGTTCCTTCGCGAGGTCCGGACGCTGGGAGGGGCTGGTTTCCACCACTTCAATGGCGATGTTGGAACGGCGGAAGCCGTGGATGAAGCTGGCCTGGTGATCGAGGCCGAGCTGGTTGCAGATGTCGTGCTGGACGACGGCGGTGGCGGTGGCGGTGAGGGCGATGACGGGCGCGGGGCGGAAGGTGGGGAGGTAGCCGCCGAGCAGCCGGTAATCCGGGCGGAAATCGTGCCCCCACTGGGAGATGCAGTGCGCTTCGTCGATGGCGATGAGGGTGGGCTTGCGCTTCGCCAGCATTTCCGGAAAGCCGGGCACGCGGAGCCGTTCCGGTGCGATGAAAAGGAACTGGAGCTTGCCGTTCAGATAGTCAATGCAGACCTGGCGGGAGGCGGCGCGATCCCGACCGGAATGAATGCATTCGACGGCAAAGCCGCGCTCGCGGAGTTTGGCGAACTGGTCTTCCATGAGAGCGATCAGCGGGCTGATCACCAGGGTGGTACCGCCGCGGGCGAGGCCGGGCAACTGGTAGCAGAGCGACTTGCCGGCGCCGGTGGGCATGACGAGCAGAGCGTCACGCCCTTCGATGACGGTGCGGCAGACTTCCTCCTGGTTGGCGCGGAAGGAGGCGAAGCCGAACGCGCGGTGCAGCAGGGCGTCGAGCGGTTCGCCGGGCTGAGCGACGGGGGCTTCGGCAGCGGGTAGTTTGGCGGGAGAGGCCGCCCGGGACGGAGACTGCATGCCCGCGGTGGCGGAGGCTGACGACGCCGACAGGGAAGCTGTTTGCGGGGCATCATTGTTCCGGCCATTGCGAGGCGCGGCGGGGAGCTGGCCCACCTTCCCGATGACGTCCCGCACGTAGCCTTCGATGCCCTGAACGAAGGGATCCAGCTGGGCTTCGCCGCGCTGGATCCGCTTGAGATAGGCTTCCCACTGGCCGGTCATGGCCGGACTTTTGACTTCCGGGTGCACCACCTCAATCAGGTGAATGCCCTTGTCGGTCGCCTCCAGATTCTTCGCGTTGCGAACGATGTATTCGCGTTTGAGAAGTACCTCAATGATGGAGGCGCGGGTGGCCGGGGTGCCGAGGCCATTCTCTTTCATGGCGTCCGACAGCTCTTTTTCGTCAAGCGTCTTCCCGGCCGTTTCCATGGCGGTGAGCAGGGTGCCTTCGGTGAAGCGCTTCGGCGCCCGGGTCTTTTTGCGAATGGATTCAGCGTCGAGAACATCCTGCGCCTGGCCGCGCGCGAGGCCGGCGGGGAGCGCCTGTTCGTCATCGGCAACCGCATCGTCTTCACCGGCTTTGGGCCTGGCTTTTTTGGCGGCCTTCTTCTTTTCGGTTTGGAAGTCGAGAACCTTCCAGCCCACCTGCTGGATCGCTTTGCCGGAGGAATAATAGCGGTCGATGAGCGCCGCGTTGGTGATGGCGGTGATGACGGTGGTGACGTTCCAGATGTGGTCGTCATGCCAGCAGCTGAGCAGCCGGCGGCAGACGAGGTCGTAGAGCTTTGCTTCGTCCGGCGAAAGGTCGACGCGGTCGGGCGAGGTCACGGTGGGGATGATGGCGTGGTGGTCGCTTACTTTGGTGTCGTCCACGTACTTGCGGCTGAGCGGCTTTTCGCCGGTGCCGGGGGCGAGCAGGTCTTTGTAGGGACCGGCGATGGTCTGGACGATGCGGGGCAGGGTTCCGGCGACGTCCTGCGAGAGATGGCGGCTATCAGTACGCGGGTAACTGAGCAGTTTGTGGCGTTCGTAGAGAACCTGAGCGACGTCGAGCGTCTTCTGGGCGCTGAAGCCGAAGAGGCGGTTGGCGTGGCGCTGGAGTTCGGTCAGGTCATAGAGCAGCGGTGGGCTCATGCGCTGCGTTTCGGCTTTAACGGATTCAATGGCGGCGGAGCCGGTGCGGGCGCGGTCGACAATCTGCCGGGCCTCTTCGCCATCGGCGGGCAGGCGGCCGGATTTCTGGATGTCTTCGACGTCGCGAACCCAGGCGCCGCGGTAGGCCTCGGCTTCGGGGCGTCCGGTGGGGCGGAAGGTGGCGAGGACTTCGAGGTAGTCCTCCGGGACGAAACGGCGGATGGCGAGTTCGCGCTCGACGACCATGGCGAGCGTGGGCGTCTGGACGCGGCCGACGCTCAGTTCGGGGCCATAGGTGAGGGAGTAGGCGCGGGAGAGGTTCATGCCGACAAGCCAGTCGGCGCGGCTGCGGCCGCGGGCGGCGTCGGCCAGAGGTTCGTAGTCCTTGCCGGGTTTGACGGTGTCGAAGCCTTTGCGGATGGCTTCGGGGGTGAGGGATGAAATCCAGAGGCGGCTGATGGGTTTATTGCAGCCCGCTGCTTCATAGATGTAGCGGAAGATGAGTTCGCCTTCGCGGCCGGCGTCCGTGGCGCAGATGACGCGGCCCACGCGGGGGGAGGAGAGGATTTTGCGGACAACCTCGAACTGGTCTTTGGTCTTTTCGTAGACCACCAGCGGCCATTCTTTGGGCAGCATGGGGAGCGTGTCCCTGCGCCAGACTTTCCACTGGGGATGGATTTCGTGGGGCTGGGCGAGCGAGGCGAGGTGGCCGATGGCCCACGTGACGATATAACCGTTGCCGTGGAGATAGCCGTCCCCACGAGTATTGGCGCCCAGGACCTTCGCGATGTCACGCGCGACTGAGGGCTTCTCGGCCAGAACGGCCACGGCCCCGGATTCCACTGCGGTATTACTCAATGCACCATTTTAGTGGGTGGCATACGGCGGGGGGGCATGCCTTTGGACATATATCCAAGGTCAATCTTGAGCGCGGGCGGAAACTCCACCACAATGCGGGTATGAGACGTGTTGTTTCCGCGGCTGTGCTCGCGCTGGGGTGGATGTCCGGGTTGTTCGCGGTGACGCCGCCTTCGGACAGGATTGAAGCCGGATCGAAGCTCTATATCGATTCGTCCAGCGGACTGAGTGCGCTGCTGGGGACGGCGTTCGACAAGGCGCAGATTCCGTTCACGATTGTGGACGACAAAGAAAAGGCGGATTACACGTTTCTCTGGGTGCCGGAAGGTGGCAGTGCGGGTGGCATGCGGCTGGCGAAGGTGTCCGGCAATGCGGTGATTTTTGCCTGTACGCTGCGGCATGACCGGCTGCACGGGCCGCGGTCCCAGGCGAGCGGCATTGCGGAGATGCTGCGGGAGCGGTTCAATTTTGTCTCCGGCAGCAACATGATTGCGCCCCGGCGCAAAAGCGCGATCAAGAGCCTGCTCGCTACGGGCTGGCCTCCGGAGATGGATTTCCGGTAGGGCCGAAGCGCCTGTCGTGTAGAATCACGACACTGATGAAGTTCGTTTCCCGGCTCCCTTTGTGTCTGGTTCTGTGCGGCGCAGGTCTGGCGCAGCAGGACCCCGCTCAATCCCTGAATGAGCAGGTTTCCAGGGCCACCGGTAACCGGCTAAGGTTCACGTTCGAGGAGCGCACCCGCTGGGAAGAGAAATATGGCGTGACGTTCGGCAAGGCGGTGAATCAGCAGGACATGCTGAGCCGAATCCGGGTGGGCGCGCAGTTCCGCCTGCTGGACTGGCTCACGTTTTCCGCCATGGGGCAGGATTCGCGCGTGCCTTTCTACGGCGTGGTGGCGCCGAATACGATCCGCGACACGATGGATCTGCACGAGGCCTACGTCGATCTCTTTGGACAGCGAAAGACGGGTTTTGGCGCGCTCTTCGGTCGGCAGATGCAGGACTACGGGGAATCCCGGCTGATCGGCTCCCCGCAGTGGAGCAACGTTTCAAAGACCTATGACCTGGGGAAGGTGTACTACCGGACCGCGAAGACGCGCCTGGAGGTGCTGATGCTTTCTCCGGTGAAAATCCTGCCGGATCAGTTCAATGTGCCGGACCTGGGGGAGCGGATCTGGGGCACTTACGAGACGTTTTCGGGGCTGGGGCATGGCGCGGTGGCGGAGGCCTATGTGCTGCGCCATTCGCAGAATAAGATCGGCGGCTGGACCGGCGCGGGAACGCTGGGGACCAACAGTTTCGGCGGGAGGGTCTATGGGCCCCTGAGCGGCGGACTTTCCTACAGCCTGGAGGGCGTGGGCCAGGGCGGGCACGCGGGCCTGAAGCAGCAGCGGGCATTTGCATGGTTTGCGGGTCTGACGGAAAAGACGTCTGTGGGCGGGCATGCGGCGAGCCTGTCGGTGGAGTACAAGCTGGCCTCCGGCACGAAACCGGCGCAGGCGGGCAGCGGCACGTTCGACCAGCTTTCCCCGGCGAACCATGACAAGTTCGGGCATGAGGATCTGTTTGGCTGGCGCAATCTGAAGACGCTGAAAAGTCTGGAGAGCTTCTATGTGACGAAGCCTTTCGCGCTGAACTTCATGTACACGAACGAGTGGCTCTACAGCGCGACGGATGCGTTGTACAACAGCCAGGGCGGGTCGATTGCCATCTCAGCGAAGGGAACGGCGGGGACGCATGTGGGGCAGGAGGCGGACCTGTTCGCGACCTATAAATGGGGCGCGCACACGTTCGGGGGCGGGTTCGGACACTTCTTCAGGGGCGAGTTCGTGGACGCCGCCACGGCGCACATCAATCCGCGGTACTTCTATATTTTCCAGCAGTATTCGTTTCGCTAATTGACGGTGAACCGCAGGATACGCATGGCGCCGCGTGTGACGCGCAGGGTCAGGCGATGGGCGCCTGGTTTCAGGTCGTCCGCAAACAGGACCGTGCGCGGGTAGTGCAGGTTTTTGCTGTATTCGTGGAGCAGTTCGATGTTGCGGAAGGGGCCGCCATCGATACTGGCTTCCGCGACGCCGGCATCGGGACCCGCCAGGATGAACGCGCCGATGGCCGTGCCTTCGAAGGCGAGAGAGAGTTCCGCACCGGGTGTTGAAGCCGAGAGCAGCGGGACGGAAGTGAAGCGCTCGCGCTTGCTGCCGGGGAGGGCTTTCCAGTCGGGGATGCCGAGGGTCCAGCCGGAGCGGATGGTGGCCTGGGCAGGGTCGATGAAACGGCCTTTCGAGAAGCTGAGGGGGTCGAGTGGCGCGGGAATGGCATGGGGTGTGGCGGGGCCGGGAGGGGACGCCCAGGCGCGGGCGAGAAGTTCGGCCACCATCGCCGCCTGAATCGCATTGCCGGCCGTGGCGGGGTGCACGCCGCCGTAGATTTTCCACGTGAGTCCGCCCTGGCGGATCTGCTGCGAGACTTCCCGGGCAAGATTGAGGCTGGAGACGGCGTAGTGCCGCGCCACGGCGTCGTGCGCTTCGATGGTGAGGGGGACTTTGCCCGCGTCGAGGGTGGCGAGCATCGGTTCGTTCACAAAGTAGGTAGTGACGATATCGGTAAGAGGGTTTGCCTGGCGGGCGTGGCGCACGATGCCTTCGAAGCCCCGGATGCACTGCTCGCGGGTGTAGTGGCCGTCCTGATCGTCATTGACGGCGAACTCGACGAAGAGGAGGTCGACGGGGCCTTTGGAGAGAACGTCGCGGTCGAGGCGGAAGGCTCCGGTGATGGAGGTGGTGGAGCTGATGCCGGCGCCGATGAAGGTGAACTGGGTGTCCGGGAAGCGGTTTTTGAGGAGTTCCATCACCATGGGGCGGTGACCATTCATCTCTGTGATGGAGCCGCCGAGGAAGGCGACGGTGCCGCGTTTGGTTTGTTCGAAGGTGCGGCGGGAGTTATCGAGGGAGCCGCGAAGGCGGATGTTGTCGCCAAAGGGCGGGTCCGCGGCGAGAGCGAGGGTGGCGGCGAGGAAGAGGAGGGTGATGGCGGAGCGCATGGTGGCGTTGGCGGTTTTCAGGAGTTCCCTCCATGGTATTCGCAGCGGGAGGGGAAATGCGTTAGAATTGGAAAGCGCGCACCCGTAGCTCAGCTGGATAGAGCGTTTGCCTCCGAAGCAAAAGGTCGCCTGTTCGAATCAGGCCGGGTGCACCAGCTAACCTTTTCCCCTTCAAGCGATTGCACGGATAATGCCCGGTTCGGCGTCACTACGCCGTTCTGGAGTGTGCCCAGATTTGTGCCCACCCTGTGCCACTCGGGCGCGTTCGAGCGCCTCGCGCGCAGTGTTGAGATTCGGGTGAACGTACCGCCGGGTAGTCCCAAAGTCGCTGTGCCCCGCGAGATATGCCAGCGTGTATGGATCCAATATTCGCGCCCATCTGGTCAGGCAAGTATGCCGGAAGGTGTAGGGTACGAAGATCGGGACCTTCGCCAGCTTGCACGCCTTATCATGTTGCCGCTTCAGGGTGGACTGCTCCATGTGCCCGCTCGCGGTCAAAGCTGGGAATACCCAAGGCGATTCCCCCCTCCGACTCTTCAGAACCTCACATACCCGCGCCGATAACGGAATCTCGCGTCGGGCGTTCACAGTCTTGCCGTGCGGGATATAGATCGTATCGCCCCGGTAGTGCTCCCAACGAAGGCGATGGCATTCTTCTGGACGTAAGCCACAATCCAGAAGCACGACGGCAACATCGCGCAGCAGATACGGGTCCTGTGGATTCTGTGGCTGTTCGCCACGCTGCCGCGCACGGATGCCTTCCAGCGCTTTGCCGTAAGCTTCCATGATTGAGTCGCCGATCTCGCCCGCCGCTTTCAGGTAAGCCGATTCCTCGTCACCAGACAGAGCCCGTTCCCGCCGCCGCTCACCCGGTACCAGTGCAATCTTCGTCGGAACCTTGTCCACCTTTCCCCAATCCACCGCAAGATGGAATGCGCGCCGAAGGACCTGCAAGGCACGGTTGACGCTCGATATCTCATACCCCGCCTGGCGTTGAGTCTCGATAAAACCCGCCACAACTTCCGAAGAAATATCGCTAAGCCTTGTCCCCGCCAGCGCTGAATACGCGGTCAGGTGCCCCAATTGGACCTGATAGTAAGCCCGCGTCGAAGACTTTTCAGCGAAGCGGGCTTCGATATGCGGCACCAAGTCACGTTTGGTGAACTCCGCGAAAGTGGGCACGGGTGCCCGGTCACGGATACCGACTTCACCCTTCGCCAACTGCGTCTTCCGAGCCGCCTCGATCTGCTCAGCCGTCCGCTTGTTGCCCGTCTTTGCCGATTCCCGAATCGTCTCACCGTTCCAGACGAACCGGAACCAATACGTCCCTCCGCGTTTGTAAACTCCCATCGCCTTATACTCCCTTCTCTTCCGATGCCTTGAGAATCCGATTCACCATCACGCCGTGCCAGCGGCCCCGCGTCCGCGTCTTGATACCTTCCGCATTCATCGCCGCTGCGATTCTGTCGAAGCCCAGCCCTTCGGCCCGTAATGCCCGCATGCGCTCAATTACCGCGCCCTCACCCTCGAAGTGTCCGTAGGGCTTCCGCCCCTCGCAGCGGCCTTCCTGAGCCCGCTTCCGCATCCGTGCGCCCCTCAACTTCGCTACGATGGTGTCTTTCTCAAATTCGGCAAAAACACCCATCATCTGACGGAACGCTTTGCGCGAAGGATCGTTTTCCATCAGGTCCGGTTCGGCGACTGAAACAATAGAGAACCCGTAGCGCCGCATGTCGCGAATCGTGATTTCCTGAGTCACCACGTCCCTGGAGAGTCGGTCCAGCCGTTCTATCAGTACAGTGCGAACGCCGTTGCCGTGAAGCGCGGTCATCATCTCGGAGAACGCGGGCCGGTTCATGCTCTCCACCGTGCCCGAAACGCCTTCCTCCCGAAACTCGCGAGTGATCTTGATATCGTGCGCCGCCGCGTATGCCTTGATTGCCGCCCGCTGCCGGGTGAACCCGTCGCCGGCAACTTGAGACTGGCCGGAAACTCTGAGATACGCGAACGCCTTTTGCATACCCTGATTATGCCTGAGTAAAGCATCACTGTCAATACTAATTCTACAGATAAAGTATTGTCATTGCAAACAAAGGACTTAATGGAAACCCACAAAGCGGTCATCTGTTAAGACTGCCAAACGGTACGCGCGTGTTTTTATAGGCACAACTTTGCCGCCGGATGTTCACCCGACTCGTGACGTTGACCCGGACATAACTCGCCCTGCTGTGCCGTGTGTGACGGTGTCACACCCGTTACGGGCATTACACTCGCCCGCCTATCCGTGCGGGTTACAGGTGTCCGTGTGCCTATATTCATTCACTGTTTCTTTCTTTTTCTCTCTCTGTAACGCTGTAACTTTAAGAGAGAGAGGGATAGTATTTCCCGCCAGCTTTCCGGAGTTGCCCATCTTCCAACATTCGCTTCAGCAGCATCCGGACCGCTGGCCTCGGCTTGCCCAGTTCACCGGCCAGCGCCGCTGGACTCATGCCCCCGTCCTCGCGAAGTACCGCCAGGAGTTCCTTCCGTTCGCCGGTCAGGAAGTGTTCAGCGTCATCGCCCAAAAACTCCCACCCGAACGGACTTTGCCCCAACTTCAGCGCCCAGGTGCTTTCCTCGGATTCGCGCCCGATAATTTCGAGCGTTGCCTCGGCTTCCGGTTTCCGTTTCAGGTAGTACAGACAGTCCACCGCCGCCGCAATGCCCCCGGTGCCTGCCACGGCTTCAACTGCGCCGTCCGAGCCGCTGCCCTTGCGACTGTGGTGGATGAGGATCACCGCGATATGATTCTCTTCCGCAATCTTGCGGACGCGCGTCACCTCGGCGTACTGGCTTCTGAAAACGTCGGAGTTCTTCGCGCCGCCGCCCTTAATCGCTGCCGTGAGGGTGTCGATCACCAGCATCCTCGGCTTCACGGTCGAGATCGCCGCTTCGAGTTGTTCCGCCCCGCCGCCCAGCAATGGAAGCAGGTCATAGACAAAGTGCAGGTTCGAGCACCACGCGCCCTGTCGCGCCAACAGCTTCATGCGCTGTGCGGTTCGGGAAGGCGGTTCTTCGAGCGCCGCATAGATCACCGGCCCGGTTTCCACTGCCGATAGCCCATTGATACCTGGCCCACCGGCAACGGCAATCGACGCTTGCAAGGCCAGCCAGCTTTTTCCGGCTTTCGGCTTCGCGAACATGAGCGTGAGGCCATCCCAGAGCACGCCCTTTTTCTTCGTGTCATCCAACAAGATCGGACGGAGTTCGACGGGTTCCGTGGCGTACAGTTGCGCCGCCGTCGTCATCACCGGAACCGCGCGTTCCTGAAGATGCTCTGAGGGTTCCAGTGCCTGGTGCGCCTCGGACAACAGCTGTTCGATATCGGGGAATTGATCAGTCATCATGCGTCCGCCTTCTGAGGAATCCGTTCGAGCCTCGCCATAAATTCAGCCAGCGCCCGCTGCTCGGCTTTCTCGCGACATTTCGCCACTTGGACTAGCGCCGCAACGGTCGCAGGCCACCTGTCCCGCCAGATGCGGTACTCGTGGACCAGCGCGCTGTCTGCCGCATCCATGATGGTTTGGCGAAGCACTTCAAGTGAACGGATTTCGCCTTCTTCCGGTGCGGGCAGCAGTGGATCGAACAGCCCCGCCTTCAAGGTGTCCAGGAGTTCGTCCGTCAGGTTGATCAATACCCGCTGAAAGCGCTTCGCTGCGGGCAACTCAAGGCGCGCCAGCGCCGCGCGCTGCGCCTCGGCAGGGTCGGTGCTCACCGCGCCCGCCGGAAGGCCGTATTCCGCCGCCAGCGTGCGGAGGGATTCAAGGAATGACGCGCCCGTCGCGAGCATCTCAAGGTCAATCACGTTCCACGCCTGATTGCAGACCCAGCAGCGAATGAGCCCGCCGCGAATCGAGCAACTCGGATTTTTGTCCGCGTGAACGCCGCAGTGCCAGCGCCCGCCGCGTCCCCTCCGGAAGCCCGCCCGCTCCGCGTGAGTCTCGATCCGCGCCGCGCTGCGAATGGCTTCCCGCGCCGCCGGGACCCATGCAAAAATAACTACAGGATTGGCTTTCTGAAGTTCGGGCCTGCCGCCAGCGGGCCCTTTCTTTTGCGGCATCGGATTACGCCGCCCCCCGCTCGCCGCCGGAAGGCGATTTCGCAATGTAGGCTTCGAGATCCGCGATGCCATAACGAACACATGCACCGATCTTGCGAAAGCGAGGGCCCGCGCCGTTCAAGCGCCACCGGCGAATTGTCGCAACCGAGATATTGAGGTACCGGGCAACCTCAACGTCTGAGAGATACAGCTTGGCGTTGCTTTGCGTTTGGTGTGGAAACGATACGTTGTTCATGAGTTCAAGCTAAAGCCTGAACGGATGAATAATTGCTACTGAAAAAATCACTCTTCGGTACCGAATAAATCGGAATTTTTCAGCCCTTGGTTTTGCTGGGCTTCCGCTCGCCGCGAACTGAAGCGGCGGACTTTTCCTTCTTCTGCCGGTGTGCTCGCAGGATGGTCGGAGTGTTCTTCACCTGCTGCGGACTTGGGTAATGAGTGTCGTAAAGTATTATGGCCGCGTCTCGGTTCGTGCCGGAATCCTTCGCCGACTGCGCCGCGTCCTTGACTTCGTCAGATATCTTGACAGGCCGCCCGCGCCGCCGTTTGACTACCACCACCTCCGCAGTCTTTTCCAGTTCACCATTAGCCGCGCCGCGATGCCAGGATGCAACTCGCGCTTCGCATTCGCCTTCCCAGTAAAGGCTTCGGTCTTCGAGGGCAAGCTCTAGGCCGTGTTTCAAATCTGACATCAATTCCGACCCAAAGACCCACCATGTCAGCACTCCAGCCAGCGCCCGCCGCGTCGCCTCGGTTTTTCCGTGTGATTCGGGGATGGCTTCCATGATGCGAGAAACGGCGATCAAAAACTGGCCATCGACAGCGGAGTAAATGTCATCGAGAACAGCGGGCAAGCACTCCCCCGTGAGCCAACTCTTGTAAGAGGTCGGGCCATCTCCCGGAACGAGCGCGCGAAGCTTCTCTTCAGCTCCGGCGTCGAACAAGGTTCTCGCGTATTCGGAGAGCGCTGGTTCAAGGCAACGGGCAACGTCGTCTTTCGTTTGCGGAAGTTCTTTCAGAACGATGCACTTCGTGTCCCCGCGCAACTTGCCAATAGCCTGTTTCCTTAAACCGATCACAGGCAGAAGGACAGCACAGGGGTTGTTTACGGTGTCCTCGGCATCCCCGCGCCAAGCGGGATGGACACCACGAGATTTCCCGGAACTATTCGGCAGTCCATCCGGCTCAAGCGCTAGTACTTCCGGGTCGATTTGATTTTCGGGTTGCTCAGCCATCGCTCCCTCTGCGATTCCCTTGAAGTGGTATAGCCGCCAGCCGGTCAGGGAAACCGGCGTTCGCCCCGTCGAGCTAGGCGGCCACAAACAATTCTAACCATCAATGTTCTCTGACGCTCGCAAGTGCTGGTGTGTGTCCGCGCCTTCGGCAACATGAGAGACGGGCTGAGGCTTCGACCGTCAATCCAGTTGGAGTGCGAAAAGGACCGTTATCTGAGGGTTATGGAACAAGGCACGCTTTCTCGGGCTGGCCGAGTTTGACGGCCGCTTCCAATCCGGCGGCAACGACGACCTCCGCGCTCCAGAAGGCTTCGTTGAATCCTGCACGCCCCCGCACAAACAGCAAATACTTCCCCGCGCGTGGAACGGCTACCTTGAATTGTCCGTCCTCATCCGCCTTGCCAGCCACGAACTGATCCCACTCTTTGTGATCCCATCGCCACTTGCGGACTCCGGCCAGCGCCATTTCGTAGTTCAACAAGTCCCGCTTGCACATGGTCTCATCGTTCCACCGGAACTGCTCAAAACGGGTTTTGGCAGCAAGTTCGACAAGGTCTCTTTTTATATCGGATGTCTCGTGAGCCATCAAAATCTGTGCGTCAAGATCCGCCGTGTACAGCGCCACCAATCGGTCTCGCGTCGCCGGAGGGAGCGCACCCAAGAACGAGGCATCCTCTTCGTAATCCTCCAGCTTCGCTTTCGTGAACCCCTCAGGGTCCTTAAGCTGACTCAAGTAAAGAGTGCGCGCCGCGCTCAGACCGTCGTACCACGCCTTGAGAATGTCAATCGAACTGTAGATGAGGAACACAGTTGCCAGACGAGCGGGCTTAATGTCTCCGCCAGCGGTGATCGCAAAGACCTTGCCCGAAACTACTCCAGGCCTGGCAGAGGTCCTCGGCGACGGGCCGGTCGTGGACTTCGCGGCGTTCTTTGGAGTCATTGGAGGCTTTGAGTTCTCAGAAGCCTGGCCGAACGCCGCGAAGGCGAACGCGATTCCGCAGCAAGCCACACCGATGGATCGTCTCATATGCCACACCACTCCGTCCTGATTCTAACGGGTCCGCGCACGATGCCGAATCATGACTTTAGATAACGTGTCCATAGCCGTCGGAGCCGCATGTGGGCGAGTTCCAAGCGTGTGGGATTTTGTGGGGCCTATTGTTGATTGGTTTGCCCGGCAAACAGCGAGCGCTGTTAAGGAAGCCGCCAGCAGTAGCGAGAAGGCTGGTCTCATGACTAGATCCCGTTCATGTGTGCCCAGATTTGTGCCTACGCGCCGCACATCGCCTTTAATCACGTTTGCGCGCTCCGAACGGCAGAATGCAAGTAAGTTGTTCCACGCGAACAACTTACCACAATGCGCCACAACAGGCCACAATCCCGCTAAGTTATTGATTGTTCGTGCTTTACTGCCTCCGAAGCAAAAGGTCGCCTGTTCGAATCAGGCCGGGTGCACCAAACTCCTTCTTCGGCCCCGAATTCCTGGCCACATAATACCTTGACCCGCATTCTTTAATTTTCGAAGTTGCGGAAGCCGCGGGCCTGTCGGCTGATGATTTGCCTCCCGCAACGCATGGATTGCCCGCAGGAATCGGGGCGCCAGTTTCCCGCACTGTTTCCTGGTCCGGTGCCGGATCAACAACAGATCACAAAGTCTCTGTTTAAAGCGGTAAATCTCCCCCAGCACCGGATAGGCTTCAAAGTGCCCCAGCTTCACCCACTGCTCCGGGCTGAGATTCTTCCGGCGCCGCCGCATCAGTGACAGCAAACCCCCGGAAGGTCGATTTGGTTTGCTGGATTTTCCCGTTACGGCACGCCCGAATTGTTTGCCTTCCCGATAAGATAGATCGCATGCGAATTCCGGCTGCCTTTCTGATTTTGCTGTCCGCATGGTCGATGTTCGGCGCGTCGACGCCCTACGACATGAAGGGGACGACCATTGTGCTGTGGCCGAATGGCGCGCCGGGGTCGGAGGGGAAGACGGCTCCCGAACAATGGATCGAAGGGGCGACGCCGGATGCGTTCCACCGGGTGACCGATATCCACAAACCCACGCTCACTGCCTATCTTCCGGCCCGTGACAAGGCCACGGGGGCGGCGTTTATCATCGCTCCGGGTGGTGCGCACAAGTATCTGGTGGTCGATCTGGAAGGCGAGTTGGTCGCGCAAAAACTACAGGCGGCCGGGGTGGCGGCGTTCGTGCTGAAGAGCCGGCTGGAGAAAGCCGAGGGGTCCACTTACAAGGCCGACGTGGAATCGCTGGCCGACATGCAGAGGGCGGTGCGGCTGGTGCGGTCGCGGGTGAAGGAATGGGGTGGCGACCCGAACCGGATTGGCGTGATGGGCTTTTCGGCCGGTGGCTACCTCGCGGCGCTGGCGGCGAATCAGTTTGACGCGGGGAACGCGGGGGCGGCCGACCCGGTGGAGCGCTTCAGTTCCCGGCCGGATTTCGCGGTGCTGGGCTATCCGGGCATTGCGAACTGGAAGCGGCCCATCGCGAAAGACGCGCCGCCCACATTCATTTTCGTCAACAGCGATGACAACCTTTCCGTGGCCGCCGCCGAGTATTATCTGGCCGTGAAAAAAGCGGGCATGACGGCCGACCTCCATATCTTCCGTCGCGGCGGGCATGGGGTGGGGATGACCGGCCGCACGCCGGAATTCGCATCGATGCCCGAATCGCGCTGGCCGGAACTACTGCAGGAATGGATGCGGGATCTGGGGTATCTGAAGAAGTGAGCATCTGCGACCTGAGCGCGGTGGAGATGGCGCGGGAAATCCGCGCGGGCAGCCTTTCGGCGCGGGATGCGGTGATGGCGCATCTCGAACGGATCGAACAGGAAAACCCGGTGCTGAACGCGGTTGTGACGCTGGTGGCGGAGAAGGCGCTGGCGTGGGCGGCGCAGGCGGATGAGGCGCAGGCGCGGGGGGAGGCGTTGGGTCCGCTGCATGGCCTGCCTGTGGTGCACAAGGATCTGCAGCCCACGAAGGGTATCCGAACCACCTGGGGTTCGCGGATCTTCAAAGACTTCGTACCGGAGGCGGATGCGCCGCTGGTTTCGCGGATGCGGGCGGCGGGAGCGATTACGCTGGGGAAGTCGAATACTCCGGAGTTCGGGGCCGGGTCGCAAACGTTTAATGAGGTTTTCGGGGCGACGCTGAACCCCTATGACCTGACGAAGACGTGCGGCGGCAGTACGGGCGGCGGCGCGGTGGCGCTGTCGCGCGGGATGGCGGCGCTGGCGGATGGCAGCGATCTGGGCGGCAGCCTGCGGAATCCGGCCAGCTTTTGTGGTGTGGTGGGGCTGCGACCCTCGGCTCCGGCGGTTCCGGAGGAGTGGGGGCCGATGGCGGTGGAAGGGCCGATGGGCCGCACGGTGGCGGATGTGGCGCTGCTGTGGCCGGTGCTCTCCGGCCAGGCCGTTTCGATGCCGCGCCGGGGCTTTGAGGGGGTCCGCATCGCCTGGTGGAAAGATCTGGGAGGGAATGTGCCGGTGGACCCGCGGGTCCGCGCCATCACGAACGCGCAGCGGCGGGTTTTCGAAAGCCTGGGCTGCGTGGTGGAAGAGGCGGAGCCGAGCTGGTTCGGGGTGGACGAAACGTTTAAGACCCTGCGCCTCTGGAGCCGGGATGTGAAGCTGGGCGCGCTGCTGCGGCGGAATCGCGACCTGGTGAAAGATTCCATTCTGTGGGAGTTGGAAGAGGCGGGGAAACTCTCCGCGCCGGATGTGGGCGCGGCGCTGGTGAAGCAGGTGGAGATTGAGCAGCGTATGCGGCGCTTTCTGGAGCGGTACGAGTTCTTTGTATTGCCCGTCAGCCAGGTACTGCCCTTCGATGTGACGACGCCTTATCCGACCGAAATTGACGGCGTGAAGCTGAACACCTACATCGACTGGATGAAGAGCTGCTATTACATCTCGACAACCGGATGCCCGGCCGTGTCCGTGCCCTGCGGGCTTTCGGAAGAAGGCCTGCCGGTGGGGATTCAGATTGTGGGCCGGCACCGGGACGAGTGGGGCCTGCTGCGGATGGCGCAGGCGTTCGAAGAGGGGAGAGCAAGTTGAAGCGGACTGGATTGCTGGCGTGCGCGCTGGCGTTGAATGCCTTGGCGCTGAATGCTTTGGCGGCGGACAAGTGGGTGGCGGCGTGGGAAGGCTCCTCACACGGGCCGTATCCGACGGGGAACGCGGTGGCGCAGCCCGATTTGCAGGCGCTGCTGCCGGGCGCGCAGGCGAACGACCAGACGTTCCGGCTGATTGTGAAACCGGGCATCCGGGGCAGCCGCGCGCGGTTTCGTTTGTCGAACGTGTTTGGCTCGAAGCCGGTGACGTTTGACGGGGTTTATGTGGGGGTGCACGCGACGGCGGGGAGTCTGCTGGCCGGTACGAATCGCCCGGTGAAGTTCCAGGGCAAAGACAGCGTGACGGTTGCGCCCGGGGAACTGGCATGGTCTGATCCCGTGGTGCTTCGTGAGGGAGACGCGCCGCGGCAGGGCGATTTGGCGGCGCGGAAGCTGGCGGTGAGCTTCCATGTGGGCGGGGCTTCGGGCCCCATGACATGGCACGCGAAGGCGATGCAGACTTCGTATCTGACACGGCCGGGCGCGGGTTCACACGGCGCGGAAGAGGGCGCGGACTCCTTCCCGTTTACGACCACGTCCTGGTATTTCCTCGATGCCGTGGAGATGATGGCTCCCGCGGAGACGAAGGTGATTGTGGCGTTCGGCGATTCGATTACGGACGGCACGAATTCGACGATCAATGGCGATGATCGCTGGCCGGATTTCCTCGCGATGCGGACACCGAAGGCGGTGGTGGTGAATGCGGGGATCGGCGGCAATCAGGTGGTCGGGCCGGCGCATTACGACAAGGCGAAACCGATTGGCGGCGGGCCTTCCGCGCTGGAGCGGCTGGAGCGCGATGTGCTGTCGCTTTCGGGCGTCAATACGGTGATCTGGCTGGAGGCGATTAACGATCTGAGCGCGGCGAAGGCGTCGGCGGAAGAAGTGATTGCGGGGCTGCGGGCGGGGGTGGAGCGGATGCACGCGAAGGGCATCCGGGTGATCGGCGCGACGGTAACTTCGGCGCTGAACAGCACGGCCGCGGCGGGAACGGCGGATGTGGATGCGCGCCGGAAGCTGGTGAACGAGTTCATCCGGCATGGCGGGGTGTTCGACGCCGTGGCGGATTTCGATGCAGCGACGGTGGACCCGGCAACGGGCGCGCTGCGGGCAGAGTACAAGCCGTCCAGTTCGACGGGCGGCCCGGGGGACGGACTGCATCCGAATCGCGCGGGCTATCAGGCGATGGCGGGCAGCGTGGACCTGAAGACCTTATTTGGCCGGTGAGTCTTTCAGGACGCGGCGGATGAAGACCCTGTTGAGAATGACGGGTTCGCGGGGCTTTTCGCCATCGGTACGGACGGAGTTGATTTTGTGCACCACGTCCTGGCCTTCAACAATCTGGCCGATGATGGTGTAGTTGTTGTTCCACTGGCGGATGGGCTCGTCGGTGACGAAGAACTGACATGCGCCGGAATCGGGCTTGCCGGTGTTGGCCACGGCGAGGCGACCGGGGCGATCGAACATGAGGCCGGGCAGGTACTCATCACGGAGAGTGAAGCCGCAGTTGTGGCTCCCCAGACCGGTGGGGTCGCCGAACTGAATCATCTGCTCGCGAACCACGCGGTGGAAGGTGATGCCGTTGAAGAGCGGGCGCTTCACCATGGCCTTCATTTTCGGGTCATACCAGGCGCGGGTTCCGGTGGCGAGACCCACGAAATTCGCCACATTATTGGGCGTGTATTTCTCATAGAGTTCCGTCGTGAATGAGCCCATGGAGGTATCAAAGACGGCGTAGAGCCCGGGCTTAAGTGGCTTCCCGGACTGCGCGTTCGCCAGAGCGGCGAACAGGATCAGAGTGGCGGCGAACCTCATGAGTATGCTGTTCCGCATTATACGGGGCAGCGCCTTCTACGGGCGGCTATGATGATCTGCATGCGTCCTCTTCGTTTGATTGCCGCGCTGGCGACTCTGGCCGGCGCACTGGCGGCACAAAAGCCGCTGGATCGTAAGGCGCCGGGTGAACTGGGGTTTGACGCGGCGAAACTGCAGGCCGCGGTGGAGTATGCCGGGGCGCATGGCAGCAAGTGGGATTTCGAAAAAGACCAGGTGCGCACGTTCGGCCTGCCACTGGGGCCTGTGCCGAAGTCGCGCGCGGCGACGAATGGCATCATCCTGCGGCACGGTTTTGTGGCGGCGACGTTCGGGGATACGAATGCGAACGATCCGGTCTACAGCGCGGCGAAGAGCTTTCTTTCCACCATTGCCGGGCTGGCGGTGGATCGCGGGCTGATCAAAGACGTGAATGATCCGGTGGCGAAATATATCCACGACGGTGGTTACGATTCGCCGCACAATGCGAAGATCACGTGGAAAAACCACCTGCAGCAGGAGAGCGAGTGGGAAGGCGCGATGTGGGGCAAGAACGCCGATTTCGTGGGGCATGAGGCGTTTGGCGCGGGCGAGCGGAAGCTGCGGGCGATTCAGGAGCCGGGCACGTTTTATGAGTACAACGACGTGCGGATCAACCGGTTTTCGCTGTCGTTGCTGCGGTTATTCGGGCGATCGATGCCGGATGTGCTGAAGACGGAGATCATGGATCCGATTGGCGCGTCGGGCGAGTGGCGCTGGGTTCCGTATGGAAATTCGGCGGTGGAGATTGGCGGGAAGCAGTTGTTTTCCGTAAGTGGCGGCACGCGGTGGGGCGGCGGGTTGTGGATGAATTCGGAGGATCTCGCGCGGTTCGGCCAGTTGATTCTGAACCATGGCCGCTGGGGCGGGAAGCGGATTATTTCGGAGAAGTGGCTGCGGGAAGCGGTGCAGCCGAGCGCACATGGTCCGGACTACGGGTATCTGTGGTGGCTGAATACGAAGCAAAAGCAGTGGCCGAGCGGGCCGACGACGAGTTTCATGGCGCTGGGGAACGGGTCGAACTGCATCTGGATTGATCCGGATCACGATATCGTGATCGTCTGGCACTGGTATGAGAATTCGGCGATGGATGGGATGATCCAGCGGGTGCTGGCGGCGCTGCGGTAGCGGTTACATGTCGTGGAAACGGATTTCCACGGTGACTTTGACGGCGACCGGTTGGCCATCTTTTCTGGCGGGATCGAAGTGCCACTTCTTCACCGCTTCGACGGCGCTCTGGTCGATTTCCTTTTCGAGGGATTTGACGACCCGCACCTCTGTGGGCACGCCTTCGGAGGAGACGACCAGGCTCACAAGAACGGTGCCGGAGATGCGGAAGCCTTTGGCCGGGTGTTCCGGCTGGACCTGTTGCGTGACGCGCGGCGGCGTGACGCCGGGGCCCATGGGGACGACCGGTTCGGCGGTCTGAGCGAAGGCGGTGAAGGCGAGCGCCAGAAGTATGGACAGAGATCGCACGGTGGTAGAGATTCCCAAGTTTTAATGATAGTGACCGGAGTTAGTTGAGACGGGAGAAGCGGGTCAGGGGTTGCAGGGAATGGGGAATGAGGATCGCGCGCTAGGTTAGTCGTCGGATGGCGGCACCGGCCAATTCCGTTAACCCCGCGCCGCCCGCTGCCGCGTATTCCCGGATCTGTATGCGCATGCGTGGTTCCCAGAACTTGCGAAGGTGGTCTTCCACAGCGGCGACGGCCTCTTCGCGGGGGTAGCTGCTGAAGAAGGCCGCAATCTGGTTGGCGTTGTGCACCATGGTTTCGATGGTCATGGCTGGATACCGGTCGTCTCCGCCCGCGTTGCCGCGTATTGGCGCTGCCAGTCTGACGGCTGATTCGTCTTCCGCACTTCCACGGCGGTCACCTTATATTCCGGGCAATCGGTGGCCCAGTCGGCGAACTCGGTGGTGACCACGTTGGCGCCGGTTTCCGGGTGATGGAAGGTGGTGTAAACCACGCCGGGCTGCATGCGTTCGGTCACGCGGGCGTGGAGCGTCGTCTCCCCGGCGCGGCTGGTGAGGGCGACCAGATCGCCGTCCCGAATGCCTCGGTATTCGGCGTCATGCGGGTGGATTTCGAGGCGGTCTTCCTCATGCCAGACCACGTTCGCGGTGCGGCGGGTCTGCGCGCCCACGTTGTATTGCGTCAGGATGCGGCCCGTGGTGAGCAGCAGCGGGAAGCGCGGCGTGGCGCGTTCTTCCGTGGGGACAAATTCGGTGATCATGAAGCGTCCCCTGCCTCGTGCGAAGCCACCGATGTGCATGATGGGGGTGCCTTCGGGCGCATTGTCATTGCAGGGCCACTGCACGCTGCCCAGGCGATCGAGTTTTTCATAGCTCACGCCGGCGAAGGTGGGCGTGAGGCGGGCGATCTCATCCATGATCTCGGAGGGATGGCTGTAGTGCATCGGGTAACCGAGCGCGGCGGAGAGGGCGAGCGTAATCTCCCAATCGGCCATGCCGTTTTTGGGGGGCATGACTTTGCGGACGCGACCGAGGCGGCGTTCGGCGTTGGTGAAAGTGCCGTCCTTTTCGAGAAACGTGGAGCCGGGCAGAAAGACGTGCGCGTAGCTGGCGGTCTCGTTGAGGAAGAGATCCTGCACGACCACGCATTCCATGGCGGCGAGGCCGGTGGTGACGTGGCGGGTGTTGGGGTCTGACTGGGCGATGTCTTCGCCCTGGATGTAGATGCCTTTGAAGCTGCCGTCCACTGCGGCGTCCAGCATGTTGGGGATGCGCAGGCCCGGTTCGTTTTGCAGAGTGACGCCCCAGGCGGCCTCGAAGAGGTGGCGGGTGTCGTCTTCCGAAACATGGCGGTAGCCAGAGAATTCGTGCGGGAACGAGCCCATGTCGCACGCGCCCTGCACGTTGTTCTGGCCGCGCAGCGGATTGACGCCCACACCGGGGCGGCCCAGGTTGCCGGTAGCCATGGCGAGGTTCGCCATGCCCATCACCATGGTGGAGCCCTGGCTGTGTTCCGTGACGCCGAGCCCGTAGTAGATGGCGGATTGGGGGCCCTTCGCGTAAAGCCGGGCGGCGGCGCGGAGTTCAGCGGCGGGTACGCCGGTGAGATGTTCGGTGGCTTCCGGAGAGTTGCGGGCTTCGGAAACGAAGCCGCGCCACTGTTCGAAGGTGGCGGTCTCACAGTAGGCGGCAACCCAGGCCTCGTTGAGCAGGCCTTCCGTAACCACGACGTGCGCCAGCGCGTTGATGACGGCCACGTTGGCGCCGGGCCGCAGGGCCAGGTGGTGGGTGGCGCGGACGTGCGGGGTTTGGACGAGATCGATGCGGCGGGGGTCCACCACAATCAGGCGCGCGCCTTCGCGAAGGCGACGCTTCATGTGGGAGGCGAAGACGGGGTGCGCGTCGGTGGGGTTTGCGCCGATGACCAGGATGACGTCGGCCTGGTCCACGGAATCAAAATCCTGCGTGCCGGCGGAGGTGCCGAAGGCGGTTTTCAGGCCATAACCGGTGGGCGAATGGCAGACGCGGGCGCAGGTATCCACATTGTTGTTGCCGAAGGCGGCGCGGATCATCTTCTGCACAAGGAACGTCTCTTCATTGGTGCAGCGGGAGGAGGTGATGCCGCCGATGGCGCCGTTGCCATACTCGCGCTGAATGCGCCGGAACTCGCCGGCCGCGTGGGCGAGCGCCTCTTCCCAGGTGACTTCGCGCCAGGGATCTGTGATCTTCGCGCGGATCATGGGGCGGAGGACGCGCTCTTTATGCGTGGCGTAGCCCCACGCGAAACGGCCCTTGACGCAGGAGTGGCCGTGGTTCGCCTTGCCATCCGCATAGGGCGTCATACGGACCACCTGAGTACCCTGCAACTCTGCCTCGAACGTGCAGCCGACGCCACAGTAGGCGCAGGTGGTGAGGACGCTGTGTTCGGGCCGGCCGTGTTCGATGACGGTCTTTTCCATCAGCGTGGCCGTGGGGCAGGCCTGCACGCACGCGCCGCAGGAGACACATTCGGAATCGAGAAAGCTCCGGTTGCCGGGCGCGACTTTCGAGGCGAAGCCGCGGCCTTCGATGGTAAGCGCGAAGGTGCCCTGGATTTCCTCGCAGGCGCGCACGCAGCGGGAGCAGACGATGCACTTCGCGGGGTCGAATGTGAAGTAGGGGTTTGATTCGTCCCTGGCGGCTTCGAGGTGATTCGCGCCGGAATAGCCGTAGCGCACTTCGCGGAGACCAACAATGCCGGCCATATCCTGCAGTTCGCAATCGCCGTTGGCGGCGCAGGTGAGGCAGTCGAGCGGGTGGTCAGAGATATAGAGTTCCATCGTGCCGCGCCGGAGTCTGGCGAGGCGTGGCGATTGGGTGGTGACGCGCATGCCCTGTTCAACGGGCGTGGTGCAGCTGGCGGGCGTGCCGCGGCGGCCTTCGATTTCGACGAGGCACAGACGACAGGAACCGAAGGGTTTGAGCGAGGCCGTGGCGCAGAGTTTCGGGATGTGGATGCCGGCTTCGGTTGCAGCGTTCAGAACGGAAGTGCCGGGCCGGACGGTGACCGGTTTGCCGTCGATTTCGAGTGTGATGCCGGGCAAGGCGGTCATCGGGAAAAATCCTCCGGGAAATGGGTCAGAGCGCTTTGAACGGGGATGGGGGTGAGCCCGCCCATGGCGCAAAGAGAGCCGTCGGTCATGAGTTCGCAGAGGTCATCGAGGAGTGCGAGGTTCCGGGCGCGGTCGTGATTGGCGATGATGTGGTCGATCACCTCGACGCCGCGGGTGGAACCGATGCGGCAGGGCGTGCATTTGCCGCAGCTTTCGAGGGCGCAGAACTCCATGGCGAAACGGGCCTGCCGGGCGAGATCCGCGGTATCGTCAAAGACCACCACGCCACCGTGGCCGAGAAGGCCTTTCCGTTCGGCGAAGGCCTCGTAGTCGAGAGGGGTATCGAGCAGGGATGCGGGGAAGTACGCGCCGAGGGGGCCGCCGACCTGCACAGCTTTGACGGGGCGGCCGGACCGGGTACCGCCGCCGAATTCAAAGATGGCCTCGCGCAGCGTGAGCCCGAAGGGCACTTCGACCAGGCCGCCATATTTGATATTCCCGGCGAGTTGAATCGAGAGCGTGCCACGGGAGCGACCGGAGCCGAAATCGCGATAGAA
Source organism: uncultured Acidobacteriia bacterium (assembly GCA_903900705.1). Taxonomy (GTDB): domain Bacteria; phylum Acidobacteriota; class Terriglobia; order Bryobacterales; family Bryobacteraceae; genus BOG-234. The sequence goes on along the minus strand of CAIUOG010000013.1, from coordinate 14,545 downwards.
CACCGGGCCTTTCGCGAGGATGGTGGGGACGGCGGCGAGGGACAGGACGTTGTTGATGACGGTCGGCTTCCCGCACAGCCCTTCGATGGCGGGCAGCGGGGGTTTGGGACGGACCTGGCCGCGACGGCCTTCCAGGGATTCGAGCAGCGCCGTTTCCTCGCCGCAGATGTACGCGCCCGCGCCGAGGCGGACTTCGAGATCGAACGTTTCCGGATGCAGATAACCAGCGGCGCGGGCGATTTCGATGGCGCGGCGCACGGCGCGGTGCGCGTGCGGATATTCCGAGCGGAGATAGATGTAGCCGTAGTTCGCGCCCACCGCGCGGGCGGCGATCAGCATTCCTTCAATCAGCAGGAACGGGTCGCCTTCCATGAGGATGCGGTCGGCATAGGTGCCGCTGTCGCCTTCGTCGGCATTGCAGACAATGAATTTCTGTGGTTCAGGCTGCTGCAGGACCGTACGCCATTTGATGCCGGTGGGGAAGCCCGCGCCACCGCGGCCGCGCAGACCGGAATCGATGACCTGCTGCACAATGTCATCCGGCGAGAGCGTCTTTGCTTTCTCCAGCCCTTCGAAACCACCGGAGGCGAGGTAGTCCGCGAGGCTCAGCGGATCTGTGACGCCGCAGCGCGCGAAGGTGAGGCGGGTTTGCTTCTTCAGCCAGGGGACTTCCTGGGTGATGCCGTGGCAGAGATGGGGGGCAGTGCCGGAGAGGATGGAGGGAACGTCCCCCGCGGTGACCGGACCGTACGCGATGCGGCCTTCGTCTGTCTCGATTTCGAGCAGAGGTTCCAGCCAGAGCAATCCGCGCGTTCCGGTGCGGATGGGGTGGATGCCAAGGGCTTCGAGGGCCGCCGCCACGGCTTCGGAACCGGCGGACTGCGACGCCGCATCCTGCGAAAGGAAAACCTGCTGTGGCGGGTTTTGCGGATGGAGCGCGGCGGGTTGGGGCTTCGCGGTGACCGCGCCGGACAGGATGGAGGCCACCTTTTCCGCAGTCAGGTCTCCGTGGAGTTGTCCGTCGATCAGCGCGGAAGGCCCGCGTGCACAGTTCCCCAGGCAATAGACCGGTTCGACGGTCAGGCCGGAGAGCGTCTGCAGGTGCTGGAAGAGCTTTTCGCCTCCGTTGGCCTGGCAGGCTTCGGCACGGCAGACTTTGAGAACGCGCCCGGTGGGCGGGGAACGGCGGAAATCGTGATAGAAGCTGATGACGCCGTGCACTTCGGCTTCAGAAATGTTGAACTCTTTCGCGAGCAGCGGGATGGTCTGCTCGTCTATGAACCCGAATTCGTTCTGAAGGGCGTGCAGGGCCTGCAGCACGGCTTTATTCTATACCCTCGTGAAAAAACCTATCCCCGGTCAGCGAGGTAAGCAGCCACGGTATCCGCCAGCGGCGGCATGGGCTGGATACCGCATTCGCGCATGCGGGCGTTATCGAGCGCGGAGAATTTCGGCCGCCGGGCCGCCGTGCGGTACTCGCGTTCGTTGGTGGGCTGCACCTCCACGTCGAGACCGGCCTTTTCGAAGATGAGTTTGGCGTAATCGAACCACGAAATGGCTTCCCCGCCACCGATGTGGAAGACACCGGAGAGATTTTTCTCCAGCAGGTCAATGGAGCGGCTCGCGAGCGCCGGGGCGTAGGTGGGGGAGGCCACGTGATCTTCCACGACGCGGAGCGGTTTGCCGCTTTTGGCAAGGCGCAGCATAGTCTCCGGGAAGTTGCCGCGCGCGGTCTTCAGCGCACCCACGCCGAAGACGCCTGAAGTGCGGGCGATGATGGCGCGTTCGGAGTAGGCCTGCGCATAGAGCTCGCCGACCAGCTTTGAGACGGCATAAGCGCCGAGGGGATGCACTGCGTCGGTCTCCACATAAGACCGTCCAAGGGTTCCGTCAAAGACGTAGTCCGTGGAGAAGTGTACCAGGCGGGCGTCACTCTGACGGCAGGCCAGGGCGAGGTTGCGCACCGCGAGGCCGTTGGCTTCGAGCGCGGCAAGGGGTTCGCGTTCGGCCACATCCACCATGTTGTAGGCGGCGGCGTTGAAGACGGCGAAGGGGTCAATTTCAGCGATGGCCCGTTCCACCTGCTCGGCGCTGGTGACGTCGAGCTTCGCCCGCTCAAAAGCGCATACCTGATAGCCGCGGCGCTCAAGTTCCGCGCACAACTCCACCCCGAGCTGGCCGAAGGCGCCGAAAACTGCAATTTTCTTCTTCAAACCGAGATTCTATCAAGTAGCGACGCTTTCGCGGCAACGCGAAGCAACCGTTTATTTCCAGAAAAATACAGAGATGATCAGCGAGAGAGCGCAAAGGAAAAGGAAGATTCCCGCCCAGACGGTGAGGCCGAGACCCAGGAAAGAACGATCCATAAAGGCGTGCCAGGCAGGGGCGGGCGGCTCCACGACAGGCGCTTCGATTTCCCGGGCGGCGGCGCGTTCCTTCGCGTTTTCACGGCGTGCGATGACCTGCGTGATCTGGTCTTTTCCGGCGCGGTCCGCTATTACGATGGTGCCGGAGTTAGCGCCGTGGGTGCTTTCGATCAGGCGGGAGCGCAGAGGTTCGGGAACATCCCGCACGGAACGGTAGAAGGTCTGCTCCTCGCCCTCGGCAATCATGACAGACGATGTTTTCATGATGCCGGAGACGTTGCGGAAAAGTTGTACGCCGCACTCCGGACAGGAGCGGGCCCCGGACTCGAATTCCGCAAAGCACTTCGGGCAGAGCATAATGAACCCGTCAGCTGACAGTGACTCCTGGTGACCGGACCGGGCTGGTTTGTGAACCGAAGTGCTGCAGGATCACCTGAATGAAGCCCAGAGCGGCTTTGGAGAGGGCTTTGTCCTTGCGGTAAATGAGGCCCAGTTTGCGGACCATGGGTTCCGGGCCGAGCGGAATTGATTTCAGAATGCCGGCTCGCACTTCCTCGCGGCAATTGGAAGCGGCGAGGAAGCTGATGCCCAGGCCGGCTTCGACGAAGCGCTTCATGGTCTCACTGGAATCGAGTTCCATGGAGATCTGAATATCATCCTCCACTTTTTCAAACCAGGAGTTGAGGCGGCTGCGGGTCATGCCGGACTGCGGCAGCAGAAGCAGATAGGGCAAAAGATCTTCGCAGTTCACCCGTTCGAGAGAACCGAGCGGATGGCCGGCCGGAACCACGCAATGAATCTCATCGCGGTAGATATCCACTATCTGCACGCGTTTTTCCCCCACCGGAAGCTGGGTGAGGCCGAAATCCGCCACGTTTTCCATCACGGCTTCCACCACGCGGGAGCCGTAGGAACGGTTCACCTGGAGCTGGACGCCGGGAAACTGGTCTTTATATTCCGCAAAGACGGAAGGCAGAACGTAGATGCAGGTGGCCTCATTCGCGGCGATGACGAGTTCCCCGCGCGGTGACGATTCGAGTTCGTTGAGAGCGTTCTGGGCCTGTTTGCGCAGGTCGAGAATCTGCTCCGCGTACTGCGCGAAGAGGCGGCCGGCGGTGGTCAGCGAAATCCTGCTCCCGAAGCGCTCGAAAAGTTCGACCTTCAGTTCGTGCTCCAGCTGCCGGATCTGCGCGGAGATTGCCGGCTGCGTTCTGTAGCACGTCTGAGCCGCTTTTGAAAAGCTTTTCAGGCGCACGATTTCGAGAAATGTGTGGATCTGATCGAAATCCATGTTTGCGTGCTGCCCGATCAGGTGGCCGAGGTGCGTTTAGGGCGACCAACCTAATTTAGACCCCAGTCTACCAAATGAGGAATTTGCGCCGTGGGAAGAATAAGGGATAGCATGGATTCCATGTATAAGCTCCGGTTTGCCCTTGCCGCCATAGCGGGCCTCGCCGTGTTCGCGCTGCTCGCCTTCGGACAGGACGATGCGGTGATCACCCGCGGGAAGTATCTGGCGGAAGAAGTGGCTCGCTGTCAGGATTGCCACACGCCGAAAATGGACAACGGCGCCTACATCCGGTCGCAGTGGATGAAGGGTTCAACCATCAGCGTGATGCCGGCGGCTCCGGTTACGGGCTGGAAGTCGGCCGCGCCGGATATTACGCCCAACGGAGCGGTCTGGAAGCGCTGGAACGACGAGGGAATGATCAACTTCCTGGTAACAGGTAAGAGCCCGCGCGGGGGCAAAGCCGGTTCCCCGATGCCGACGTATAACCTGAAGAAGGAAGATGCTGAGGCGATTGTGGCGTTCCTCAAGACGATTCAGTAACGCTGCCGCGACACTGCTGGTGCTCGCGGCAGGGGCGGCGCGGGCGCAATCCACCGATCAGGTGCTGGTGGTGGTGAACAGGCAGTCCCTGCCGTCGCGCGAGATCGGCGCTTATTACGTGAAGCGGCGCGGTATCCCGCTGGCCAACGTGTGCAATCTGGACACGAAGCCGGATGAAAAGATCACGCGCGCGCAATACCTCAAAGACATCGAAACCCCGGTTGCGGAGTTCCTCAAAACACACGGGCTGCGCGAGAAGATTCTGTACATCGTGCTGACTTCGGGCGTACCTTTGCGCGTGCTGGGCCCGGGCGAGGCGCTGGCCAGCGAGGCTGCCTCGGTGGATTCCGAACTCACGCTGCTCTATTCGAAAATGCGCGGCGCGACCTTGCCGGTGGCGGGGCCGGTGCCGAATCCCTTCTTCCGCCAGCGCGATACGCCGTTCCGGCATTCTCTGTTCCCGATCTATCTGGTGACCCGCCTGGATGGCTACAACATGGCCGATATGAAAGCGCTGGTGGACCGGGCGCTGCTGGCGAAGAACACTGGAAAGTTCGTGATCGATCTGAAGGCCAAAGAGAACAACGAGGGCAACCAGTGGCTTCGGAACGCGGCTCTGCTGCTGCCCAAAGACCGCCTGGTGCTGGATGAGACGGCGAAGGTGATTGAGAACGTGAAGGGCGTGATTGGCTACGCGAGCTGGGGTTCAAACGATACGGACCGGCAGCACCGCTTTCTGCATTTCGAATGGCTGCCGGGCGCGATTGCCACGGAATTCGTCTCCACCAATGGGCGCACGTTCCGCAAGCCGCCGGACACCTGGGAACTGCGCGGAAAGTGGAACGATAAGGAATCTTCATACGCGGGGTCGCCCCAATCGATGGCGGCGGATTACATTCACGAGGGCGCGTCCGGCGTGTCCGCACAGGTGGATGAACCCTATCTGAGTTACTGCCCGAGGCCGGAATTCGTGCTGCCTGCTTATTATTCGGGGCGAAACCTGGCGGAAAGCTTCTATATGGGGATTCCCGGGCTGAGCTGGATGAACGTGGTGATCGGCGATCCGCTGATGAAGCTTCAGTAGCGTCGCTCCTCGCTTCCCGACTGGCTGCCGTTACAATCGAGTGTGAATATGTGGGTTGAAGCGTGAACGTTGAAATCGATGGCGTAATTCTGCATCTGGCGCATCCGGACGAACTGACTGTGCGCTGGGTGGGGCAGGAAGAACTGATGCGGCAGTTGCTGGCGGCGTGGATGGTGGTGACGGAAACCGACATCCCCATGAGCCCGCGGCTGATCGGTAAGCCTGGCGTGGGGAAGACCACGCTCGCTTATGCGGCGGCCAAACGCATGGGCCGCGATGTTTACATCATGCAGGCCACGCTGGACACGCGCCCGGAAGATCTGCTGGTAACGCCTGTGATTGAAGGCGAGGGCCGGCTGCGGTATGTGGGCTCCGCGCTGGTGAGCGCCATGGTGATGGGCGGAATCGCGATTCTGGATGAAGGGAATCGCATGAGCGAGAAGAGCTGGGCGAGTCTGGCGCCGCTGCTGGATAATCGCCGTTATGTGGAAAGCATTGTGGCGGGCGTGAAAATCAAAGCGCATCCGAACTTCCGTCTGGTTACCACGATGAATGACGACGCCTCCACGTTCGAACTGCCCGAGTACATTCATTCGCGCCTGCAGCCGCAAATCCTGATCGACTTCCCGGAAAAGGATGAGGAATTCCTGATTCTGAAGGAAAATCTGCCCTTCGCCGAGAACGAAATCCTGGAATACGTGACGAATTTTCTGGAGCAGGCCCATGCCGCCGACGAGCGCTACAGCGTCCGCGACGGCATCAACATCGCCCGCTATGCGATCAAGCTGAAGAGTCTGGCGACCAGCCGCGAACATGAACGCCTCGCGCTGGAAATGGCCGTTGTGCAGACGCTGGGTGAGGAGGCTTTGCGCTATGTCCGGAGACCCCGGCCCGTCAATTCCTGATTTCCCGGATTTCAGCAGCTTTTCAACCCTGGACCGGGGACGCTTCCACTATGTGCCCGTTGTCCCCGGGAAGATCGAGTTCGCCATGGAGGTCCGGCGGCAGATTCTGGAGCGCCGCCCCGATGTCGTCGCGGTGGAACTTCCGGCGACGCTCGAAGAGGTTTATCTGGACGCCGTGCGGCGACTGCCGGAGATCTCCGTCATCTTCTACAACGAGCGCGAAGACACGGTCTATGTGCCGGTGGAACCGGCCGATCCCTTTGTGGAAGCCATCCGGACCGCTCAGGAGATTGGCGCGCAGGTGGTGTTTGCGGACCCCGATTCCACGGAGCGGCCGCACATCCACGACACCTATCCGGACACGTATTCGCTGACTGCCATCCGGCTCGATCAGTACGTGGAGGCCTATCGCGTCTACCCGCAGGAACGCACGCCGCAGATTGAGGAATTCGCGGCGGGCATTGCGTGGAAACTGCAGGGAGCCGACCCTTCCCTGAATGCGATGGTGGTGGTTTCGCTCAATATGCTGGATCCGCTGCTGGACGCCATGGAGACGCCGCAGACCGAACCGGTGCGGCGGAGGCGGGAAGAACTGCAGTTGGTGAATCCGCATCCGGAATGCCTGGGCGAGATCACGCTCGAATATCCGTTTCTGCAGGAGCGCTATGAAGCGGCGAGGGAAGGCCTGGTTTGCCCGGACCGCCGCAAGGTGCAACTGGCGCTGCTGCGCGAGGCGGAGGTCGCCTATGAAGTCAGCACAGGCGAGAAGATTCAGGCCTGGCAGCGGCGTTTGCTGGCGCGTTACAGCCGGAACCTGGCGCTGCTGAATCAGGATCTGGCCGCGAGCCTTTATGACATCACCATCGCGGCGCGGTCAATTGTGGACGAGAACTATGCGTGGGAAGTCTGGGAAGTGGCGACTGCTTATGCGGCGCAGCAGACTTCCAATGACCTCGAAACCGTGAATATTTCCGGCAATGAGGTCTGGCTGAAGACGCGGCGGATTCGTCTGCGTCGCCGGCTGCCCAGTACCAAGCGGCGCATGGGCAGTTTCGGGCTGAAAAAACGGAAGAAAGAGAAAGTTCCCGGGGAGTGGGCCGCGGAACTGAATGGCAACAGCATTTGTTCTTATCCGCCGGAAGACATTGTGATTGAGGAATTCGGGCGCTTCCTGAAGAAAAAGAGCAAGAGCATGCTGTCGGAGGAACGGGCCACGATTGAGCCCTTCACGGCCTCGCTGCTCGACGGGATCGACATCCGGGAGACCATTCGAAACTGGCATGAGGGGAAGATCTTCGTGCGCAACATGCAGAAGATTCACGGGGATGTCGGATCAGTGATTGTGATCTTTGACGACGACCGCGATGGCCGGTACAACTACATGACCACATGGCTGGGCGAGCACCAGAACGAAAGCGACATGGCTTTCTACTCGACTTTCCCGTTCGACCACCTGGTGGGGCCGGGCATTGGCCGGGCCGAATACGGCGGCTTTCTGATGAGCCTGCCGGCGCGCCGCATGTATGACGTCTGGGCCGACCCGGACTACGATTTCGCGGAGACGAAGGCCGAAAGGCTGCTGCTGGCCGGGCTCGACTATTCCGTGCAGAAGTACGTGGTCTATGTGGCGGCGAAGCCCCCGCGCACAGTGTTTCGAAACATTGCGGCCCGGTTCGGCAGGACCATTGTTTATATCCCGATCGGCCAGTTGTCGCCGGTGACGATGAAGAAGCTTCGCGTCGTCCACGTGCTGGATGGCTACGACAAACGGGATCACGCGAAAGAGTACATCTGGTGAACAGCAAGGTCTGGATGAATCGCCGTCAACTGCTGCGCCTCGCGCCTGGCGCGGCCGCGCTGCATCTCTACGGACAGACGCGCAAACGCCGCAAAGTCGTCATCATGATGGACGGCTTTGGGCTTGAATACTACGACGCCTCGCCGATGCCCACGCTGAAGAGATGGGCATCGGAAGGCATCATGGCTCGGGTAAAAGGTCAGATGCCGGCCGTCACCAATACGAACAACGCGTCCATCTGCTGCGGCGTTCCCGCGTCAATCCACGGCATTACGGGAAATTCCTGGTTTAACCGCGAGACCGGCCAGGAGGACTTCATGGAAGACCGCCGGATGCTGCTCGCGCCCACGCTCTTCGAGAAGGCCGCGCGGCGCGGCCTCAAATCCGGGCTGTTCACCAGCAAGAAAAAGACGGCGTCCCTGTTGCCCGCGGGCGCGTCCCTGGTGGTGGCCGCGGAGACGCCCTCGCCCGAACTGGTGAAGCGTTACGGAGAAGCGCCGCCCATCTACAGCGCTGAAATCAACCTCTGGCTCTGGAAGGTTGTGGTGGATCAGCTGGCGACCCGTCCGGACCTCGACATCCTCTACGTCCACACCACGGATTACCCGATGCACATGCACCCGGAGACCGCGCCGGAATCTCTGGCGCATCTGGCGGGCATTGATGAGAGACTCGCGGAAGCGGCCCACACCGCGCCGGATGCCGCCTTCTACCTATCGGCCGACCATGGCATGAACCACAAAACCAGCGCGTGGGATCTGGAGAAGGCCTGCGCCGCACGCGGTGTTCCGTTGCGGCTTGCGATCTCGGCCGAGCGCGACCGATATCCGAAACATCACCTGGGGCTGGGCGGCATCGCGTGGGTGTATCTGCGCTCGCCGGGCGATGAAAAACGCGTGCGGGACGTGATCGGGAAACTGGCAGGCGTGGAGCAGGTGCTTAACCGCGCCGAAGCGGCAAAGGCCTTCGACCTGATGCCCGAACGCATCGGCGACCTGGTGGTGACCGGCAACCGCGAGACGGTGTTCGGCAATCTGGACCACGAAACCGAGGCGCTCGACGCCAACTACCGCTCGCACGGCTCCGTCTACGAAACCAACGTGCCGCTGATCATCCGCGACCCGGAGCGCAAACCCGATGCCCGCAACTACCGCCGGAACCTGGATCTGACCGCCGGTCTGCCGGCTTCCATGCGCTGATCCGCTAATCTGGTAGATAGTGGATCTCGAAAAACAGCTGCTGCGGAAGGTCGGCGAGGCGATTCATCGCTTTCAGATGATTCGTGAAGGCGACCGCATCGCCGTGGCCGTTTCCGGCGGCAAAGACTCCGTCACGCTGCTCGAAGCTCTGCTGCTGCTGCAGAAGAAGGCGCCGGTGCGGTTCTCCGTGTGCGCGTTCACGGTGGAGCAGGGCAAGTTCCTGGCGCCGGTGGAAGCGGTGGGGGAATACATCCGGTCACTGGGCGTCGAATGGACATACTTCACGGATAATCCGTCGCTCCGTCTGCTCGAAGAGCAACCCGACCATGGCTGCGACATGTGCAGCCGGTTCCGACGCCGCGCGGTGTATCAGATCGCGCGCGGGCTCGGCTGCAATGTGATCGCCTTTGGCCACACCGCGGATGACTTCTGCGAGTCGCTGCTCCGAAACATCATGTACACGGGCCGCCTGAGCGCGCTGCCGGCTGTGACGTATTCGAAGGAAAAGGACTTCCGGCTCATCCGCCCGCTGGTTTATGTAAACGAGGAACTGACGCGCGGCTGGGTGGAGGCGAAAGGCCTGCCGGTGGTCCCCTGCGGCTGTTCGCTGCGTACAGGCACGGTTCGGCGCGGCATCCGCGAAGCCATCGCGGACTGGGAACGGGAAACCCCGCATCTGCGCGAAAACATCCTTTCCGCCATGGGCAATGTGAACCACGGCAGGCTGCTCGACACGCGCTATCTGGATCTCGATGGCGAGCAGGAAGAAGAAGTGATCCGGACCGGTTCGGCGCTGCTGCCCGTCCTGCAGAACGCATGAGCGAAGCCCGGAACCCCGAGGTGATCGCCGAAAGCCGGCGGCAGATCGAGCGGCTGTCGAAGCTCGGCTGGTATCACAGCATTGAACTGCCGGACGGCGCGGTAATTCCCGGCCATCAGAGCGTGGAACAACTGCGCCGAAGGGTGGATCAGTTCCATATTCCGCGGGACCTGCGCGGCAAACGCGTGCTGGATATCGGCGCGTGGGATGGCTGGTTCAGCTTTGAAATGGAACGCCGCGGCGCACAGGTGCTGGCGGTGGATTCCACAAAGAGCACGCGCCTGCTGGAAGCGAAGAGCATACTGGGATCGAAGATCGATTACCACGTTGCCGATATCTGCCGCCTGACGCATCGTGATGTGGGCACGTTCGATATCGTGCTGTTCCTGGGCGTGCTCTACCATGTGAAGCACCCGATTCTGGCGCTTGAAAACGTGTGCGGGATGACGCGGGACTTCGCCTGCATTGAGTCTTTCGTGAGCGACCCCGACCCTGCCACGCTGCCCGTTATGGAGTATTACGAGACCACGGAACTGCGCGGACAACTGGACAACTGGGTGGGCCCGAATGCCTCTTGCCTGATGGCCTTCTGCCGGACGGCAGGCTTTGCCCGCGTGGATTTCGAAAGCGCGCTGGGTGAACGCGCTCATGTGACAGGCTACCGGCACTGGCTGCCCGAACAGCTGCAAAACGCCGCCCCGGAAATCGTGTGCATTGAGAACGCGAACACGCACGATCACAGCTTTTCGTCACAGGCCGATGATTACGTGACGTTCTATTTCGCGCCCTTTGCAGGCCCGCTTTATCCGCGCATCGGGCCGTTCGCGACCCGGCCGATCCACACCACGCCGACGCAGTGCACCGCGAAACTGCCGCCCGGCCTGGCGCGCGGCTGGCATGAGGCGCGCCTCAACGAGGGATTGCCGGTTCGCATCGGCGTCGACAACCCGGAACCGCAGCCCGGCGCCCGCGATTCACGTCTCAACATGACGCGCGTGGCGGACGGCAAGACTTTTGAAGATCTGCGGATCCGCGTCGGCCAGGACAGCTGCATTTCCGTCTGGTCGCCCAACGCGCGGAAGGGCGCGAAGCTGCGGCTGAACGGCACGGAATTACCGGCCATCTGGCACGACCTGGCATCCGGCCAGATCAACGCCCTGCTGCCGGCAGGTCTGGAACCGGGGCCGGCCGCCGTGAGCCTTTTCGACAATAACGCCGAGAGCGACCCGGTCGCCATCGAACTCCATCGCTGAAAACCTATCCACAATGCCAGTTCTCTTAACCTGCGATTCGCTCGAAAAATCGTTTGGCGCGCGCACCGTCTTTACCGGTATCGCCCTCAGCCTGCACGATGAAGACCGTATGGGCATCATCGGCCCCAACGGCGCGGGCAAGTCCACCTTCCTGCAGATTCTGGGCGGCCTGATGCCCGCGGACAACGGTATTGTCTCCGTGCGCAAGGGCGTGCGGCTTTCCATGGTGGTGCAGGATCCGGTCTTTGACAAGACCGCCACCATTCGGGAGGTAATTACGGCGGCCGCGCCGGACACTGAAGATCGCGATATCGAGGTCTCGAAGATCATCAGCCGCGTCGCCTTTCCGGACCCCGAGGCGGAAAGCGGCACGTTATCGGGCGGCTGGAAAAAGCGCCTCGCCATTGCCGAGGCGCTGGCGACGAAGCCGGACATTCTGCTGCTGGACGAACCGACGAACCATCTGGATGTGGAGGGTATTCTGTGGCTGGAAAAGCTGCTGAATTCCTCCACGTTCGCGTCGGTGTTTGTCACTCACGACCGGTACTTCCTCGAAAACGTTGCGACTCGCGTGGCGGAAATCAACCGCGCTTATCCACTGGGCCTTTTTACCGCGACGGGGAACTACAGCCGCTTTCTCGAAAAGCGCCGTGAATTCCTGAAGGCGCAGCAGCGCGAGCAGGATGCGCTGGCGAACCTGGTGGATCGCGAAATCGAATGGCTGCGGCGTGGCGCGAAGGCGCGGACGTCAAAATCGAAAGCCCGCATCGCCGATGCGTTCGAACTCCAGGACAAGCTCGCGGACGTTACCGAACGCAATCAGAAGGGTACCGCGGTGGTGGATTTCGCCGCAACCGGTCGGCAGACCAAGCGGCTGATCCACTGCGAGCAGGTTTCCAAAAGCATGGGCGACAAGCTCCTGTTTGAGAAGGTGACGTTCACGCTCGGGCCGGGAACGCGGCTGGGCGTGCTGGGCTCCAACGGTTCCGGCAAGACAACGCTGCTGCGCATCCTGGCGGGCGAGATTCCGAATGACGGCGGCGAGGTGAGCCGCGCCGAAGGCCTTCGCATCGCGTATTTCGAACAGAACCGCGACAATATCGATCCCGAAACGCCGCTGCGGCGCGCGCTCGCGCCGGATGGCGACACGATTATTTTTCAGGACCGTCAGCAGCATGTGGCGGGCTGGGCGGCGCGCTTTCTTTTCCGGCAGGATCAGCTGGATCTGCCCATCGGCAGGCTTTCGGGTGGCGAACGCGCGCGCGTCCACATCGCCCGCCTGATGCTGCAGCCGGCGGATATTCTGCTGCTGGACGAGCCGACGAACGACCTGGACATTCCCACGCTGGAAGTGCTGGAAGACAACCTGTCCGGCTTTCCGGGCTGCATTGTTCTGGTGACGCATGACCGCTATCTGCTGGACCGGCTGTCTTCCCTGCTGCTCGCCATGAATGCCGAGGGGAAAGTGGAGTTCTTCGCCGAGCTGTCGCAGTGGGAACAGGCGAATTCGCAGAAGAAGTCGACGCCGAAGGCTGATAGCCGCAAGGACTCCGCGGGCGCGCCCGCGCCTTCGAAGAAGAAGCTTTCGTGGAAGGAAGCGCGGGAATACGAGGAGATGGAAGGCCTCGTCCTGAAGGCCGAGGAAGTGCTCGATGAGAAGCGGACTCAGCTGGAACAACCGGAAGTGACCTCAGACCCAACACGGCTGACCCGCGCGGTGGAGGAAATGGATGCCGCGCAGGACGTGGTGGATCAACTCTACGCGCGCTGGGCGGAACTGGAAGCGAAGCAGAACGGTTAGGCGCGGCAGATTTACGGCACAATCACCGCGGAACCATTCACCGAATCCGCTTTAATCGCCTGCAGCGCTTCGTTTGCCTGATCGAGTGAAAACGTGGTCACACGCGGGCGCAGCCCGATACGTCCGGCGAGATCGAGAAAATCCCGGGCGTCGGCACGGGTCATGTTGGCGACGCTGCGGATTTGCCGCTCGCCCCACAGCAGCGAGTCGTAATCGAACTGCGGCATGCGGTCCAGATGGATGGCGTTGATGGCCACGATGCCGCCTTTGCGAAGGCTCGAAAGGGCCGCCACCACCACATCTCCGCTGGGCGCGAAGGTCACGGCGCTGTCGAGTTCCACAGGCGGCCTGGCCGTCTCATCTCCCACCCACCCGGCGCCGAGCGAGGCCGCGAGTTTGCGATGCGATTCGCCCCGCGTGGAAACATAAACACGGCAGTTCCAGTGGTGCAGAATCGCGATGGCCAGCGAGGCGGAAGAGCCGAAGCCAAACAACCCGACGTTGTCGCCAGGCTGCACACCCGCCACGCGCAGGCTGCGGAACCCGATGATGCCGGCGCACAGCAGCGGCGCGGCGTGCAGATCGTCCAGAGCGTCCGGCAGGGGGAAGACAAAATCAGTGCGGGCGAGTGCGTATTCCGCGTAGCCGCCATCCACCGTGTAGCCGGTAAAGGCTGGGGAATCGCAGAGATTTTCGAGGTCGCGGCGGCAATACGGGCAGTCGCCATCCGTGCCGCCGACCCAGGAAACTCCCACGCGGGTCCCGAGCGCCAACACGCCCCGGTCGCCGCCGATGATCTCGCCGACAATCTGGTGGCCGGGAATCAGCGGGCTGCGGCGCGGCGGGAGTTCGCCTTCCACCACGTGCAGGTCCGTACGGCAGACGCCGCAGGCGCGCACGCGGAGCAGAACCTGGCCGGGGCCGGGTTCCGGACGGGGCGCGTCGGCAATACGCAGAGGACTCTGCGCCACGGGCGCCGGCGAGTGGAGAAGAGCGGCTTTCATGGCTCTATTTCAACTCATAGAACTCGTAGTTAATATTCCAGGAGAAGGTCTCGCCGGGCCGGATGTTGATATCGACGTACGGTTCCACAGACGCCACCGCGCGGATGGACCAGAGCATGGAGCGCGAAAGCGGCTTGTCGCCGGATACATGTATGCCGGCGCCGGCCTGTTTGCTTTCAATGCGGAAATCGTAATCAGCGGCAGTCTTGCCGTAGCCCTCGATCAGCGTCATCACGCGATCCTCGCCTTTGAGTTGCTGCTTATAGAGGATCTGTTTGCCGGTGATATCGGCCAGCGAACGCAGATCGGGGTTCTTCGGCTGAATCGCGAAGGGGAATGAGATGGAATAGCCCGGGCCGGCCGGTTTTGAATCGAGCGAGAGGAAATTGTGGTTGTAGGTGCTGGCCGCGATGGCCCTGGTACCGGTGTTTTGCAGGCTGTGCTCAATCACCATAGCCGGTTTGCCCGCCACCAGCCGGATGGT
>CAIUOG010000012.1 GCA_903900705.1 uncultured Acidobacteriia bacterium | reverse complement strand
GGTTCTCCCCATCCGTTATCCTGAGTAGGAAGAGTTCATGGTTCGAAATCCCTTACGCTGCGCAGCCGTTGCCCTTGGAATGCTGGCCTTTGCCGCCTGGGCTCAGGAATCCGACGCGGCCTGGAAAAACCTGGTCATGCAGGCGCTCGCCGCCGCCGGGGCGAAGGATTTCACAAAATCCGAGCAGATCTTCCAGCGCGCGCTCAAAGAATCGGAACGCTTTGGCCCTTCCGATCCCCGCGTCGGCACCACCCTGAATAGTCTTGGACTCGTCTACAAAGCGGAAAAGCGCTATGCCGACGCCGATTCCGCCTTCCGACGGTCACTCGCCATCCTCGAAAAAGCCTACGGCTCGTCCAGCATTGACGTGGCGAATATTAATTTCAATATCGCCACCGTGATGGCGGAGCAGGGAAAGGAACCGGCTTCTCTCCCGTTTCTGGAAAAGAGCCTCTCCATCTATACCCGCCAGCTGGGCGGTAACAGCCTGAAATCCGGTTCGGTCCTCTGCATGATCGGCGATGCGCACCGTGTCGCCCGTGAGTGGACTCTCGCCGAAGAACCTCTCCGGCAATGTGCGGAAATCCGCGAAGCCAACGGCGGCGTTTTTAACGGCGACCTGGGCGATGCCCTCTTCAGCCTCGCTCTCGTTTACCAAAACCTGGGCAAGTACGCTTTGGCTGACCCGCGCTTCAAACTGGCCGAAAAGATCCGCGAGAAAACCCAGGGCATTATGAGTCCCGGCCTTGCAGACGTTCTGGAAGCGCACGCCGCCATGCTGAAGAGCATGGGTCGGGATGCCGAAGCTTCCAAAAACTCCACCCTGGCCGCCGCCATCCGACGTAATGCGCACAAGTAACTCTGCGGGAAAACTCTTCCTGGCCATCGGACTCTTTGTTCTCGTCCGTCCGGTTTGTCTGCGGGCCGATGACATAGAGGCAGCCTGGAAAGATCTGCTCATCAAAGGGCAGCGTGCCGCCGTGGCGCATGACATGGCTACGGCCGATCAGTTCCTGCAGAAAGCCCTGCATGAGGCCGAACGCTTTGGCAGCACCGACAGTCATGTCGGTATCACCCTCGCCAGCCTCGGCCCGGTCCAGAAAGCCCTCAAACACTATGCGGAAGCGGAAGCCTCCCTTCGCCGGGCGCTGCTGATCATTGATCCGGATGATAACCGCGGGACGGAGGACGTTGCCGACCTGAACTTCGATCTCGCCGGCATCCTCGTGGAAGAAGGAAAGCAGACTGCGGCCATTCCGGTTTTCAATAAGTGTCTTGGCATCTTCCAGCAACTGGGCGGCGGCGAAAGCCTGAAGGCCGCCGCCGTGCAGTGCGCCATCGGCGACACCTACCGCTCCCTGCGCGCCTATGCCGACGCCGAAGAGCCGCTGAAACGGTGCGCCGAGACGCGCGAAGCCGATGGCGGCGTCATGAACGTCGGCCTGTCCGACGCGCTCTACAGCCTCGCGATTGTCTATGAGAAGCTCGGCAAGTATGCGCTCGCGGACCCGCGCTACAAACTGGCGGAAAAGATCCGCGAAAAGACTCTTGGCATTATGAGCCCGGCCTTCGCCCAGGTGCTCGAATCCCACGCCGCGCTGCTGAAGCAGATGGGCCGCGACAAGGAGGCCGCGCAGGATGCCGCGCTGGCCGCCGCCATTCGCCGCCACGAGCGGAAGTAGCCGCTACGGCAGAACCTGCAGCACAAAACCGGCATCCACCGTGTGACCGCCCGCGTCTTCCGCCGTCAGTTTGTATTCCGTGGTTTTCGCCGGCTTCACCTGAATGCAGCGGTTCAGCGCGGGCCACACCTCTTCCACCGGCGGCGTCAGCTTCAGCTTCTTCGCCCCCACCACCCCGTAACAGATATCCGCCGCCATACCCCGTTGCAGCACTCCCGGACTCGCGTAAAACGAATTGATCTTCAGTTCGGTCCCGCCCACCAACCGTAATGTCTTCCCGGCGAGCGCCTTTTCCTCGTCCGCGCGGGCCTGTTCCACCGCCCGTTCGGCGCTCCAGCGGGAATAGAAAATCCAGCCGTCATAAAGCAGTGCGATCCCGATCGCTACGGCAAGCCAGGGCAGTATCCCCTTCAGAAGCTTCATTTCAGGCTGACCGCCCCGCTGTATCCCGTCATTTCCAGATAGCCCACGCCTTTCTGTGTGCCGGTGAAATCCATAGCGCCCTCCCAGTACCGGGGCCCGCCCGCCGTCGCCCGCAATTCCTGGTTCGGCAGAACCGGCCGGCTGACCAGCGAGAGCCGCAGCGACGGGATCACAATCTTCCACTGCACCGGATAGTTCTGCCATTTTCCCACCGGCTCCAGCGTAAAGTCCCCCCGCCGCAGATGATGCGCCTTTCCCGCCGCGTCCACAAATGTTCCGGAAGAGTAAGGGTCAATTGTTCCATCCTTGCGTCGCAGTTCGAACAGCATCAGTTCCGTCCCGTTTTCCAGTTGCACGCTGAACCAGTCCCAACCCACCTGGTCGCCAGCCAACTGTTCGGTAAACCATTCGTGGTCCATCCAGGCGGTGCCCTTTACCGCGTGCGGGACGCCCTCCGCCGTCACCGAACCGGTCACGCTCAGCCGGGGAAACGAAACATAGTGTGACGCCCGTCCGCGCCCCTCCGCCTTCTGGCTCACACCGTTTTCGCCCTGAATCACGAAGGGTTTTTGCGGCGTCAGTTGCAGGCTGAAGCGGAAATGGTCGGTAATGGCTTCGAGCTTCTGATTGTCGCCGCTCCATTGCGCGCTCCAGTTCCCGTTCCAGATGAGCTGTTTCGCCGAACTCGCGCCCGCCACCCCTGGACCGCGCCGGTTCAGTCGCTCATCGAACCGGAACTGTTTCCCCTCCGCATCGGTCAGCGCGGCGTGGGCCAGATAGAGATCGTCCACCGCCCAGACAGACGGGTCGGCGGCGCCCGTTTTTGCCCCCTGCCGGAAGAAGACCAGCTCAAAGCCGAACCGTTTACCCCCCGTATCTGTCACATTACCCGTGTAATACCACCATTCCGTGCGGAAGTCTTCATGTTCGAAGTGATCCCGGGGAAACTGATATTTGTACCCGGGCAGCGCCTCCCTCCAGGTGAAGTTACCCGCCCCGTTCGAGGAAGCGGAGAACAGTGCACCCACCACCACCGGAAGCAGCCCAAACGCCCTGTAGATTCTTTTCATCCTGTTACCATGAGGTGACACTGAATGGTTGTTGAAACAAAGTCTGCCCAATTCGACAGTATCGCGCTCGACTCCGGCGCAACCCTGACCCCCGTGGAAATCGCCTACGAAACCTACGGCAACCTCAATGCCGACGCCTCGAACGCGATTCTCGTCACGCACGCCTTCACCGGCGACGCCCACGCCGCCGGCATCAGCCACGACGCCGGCAAGCCCGGCTGGTGGGACAACATGATCGGTCCCGGCAAAGCGTTCGATACCGACCGGTACTTCGTCATCTGCTCCAACGTTCTCGGCGGCTGCCAGGGCACCACCGGACCGGGTTCCATCAACCCCGCCACCGGCTCCCCTTATGCGATGACGTTTCCGGTCATTACGATCCGGGATATGGTGCGGCTGCAGCGCATGTTGATCGATTCTCTGGGCATCCGCCGCCTTCTCTGTGTCGCCGGCGGTTCCATGGGCGGCATGCAGGCGCTCGAATGGGCCGTCAGCTACCCGGATCGCGTGCTTTCCACCATCCCCATCGCCACCACCTGGAGGCACAGCGCTCAGCAGATCGCCTTCAATGAAGTCGGTCGCCAGGCCATTATGGCGGATCCCGACTGGTCCGACGGCGACTATTACGACAAGAAACCGCCCGCCCGCGGACTCTCCGTCGCCCGCATGGTCGGCCACATTACGTATATGAGCGATGAGTCGATGCGCGAGAAGTTCGGTCGTCGGCTCCGCGAGAAAGAAAAGTTCGGTTTCGATTTCGGCGTCGATTTCGAGGTGGAAAGCTACCTCCGCTATCGCGGCAACCAGTTCGTGTCGCGCTTCGACGCCAATTCGTATCTCTACATCACCAAGGCCGAAGACTACTTCGATCTGACCAACGGCACCGGTAAACTTGCCGAAGCCTTCCGCCAGTCCGACACGCGCTTTCTCGTCATCAGCTTCACCTCGGACTGGCTGTACCCCAGCTACCAGTCCCAGGAGATCGTGCGCGTCCTCCGGCGCATCAACGGAGACGTGGCCTATTGCGATCTGCAATCGAACTACGGGCATGACGCGTTTCTGGTGGATATCGCCGAACAGACCGAACTCGTGAAAGGCTTCCTCGCCAGCACGGCGCGGATGGCAAAGGCCGCATAATGGCGAGCAACACCATGACTCCGGTCTCCCAACCCGTCAGCCTGGCCGAACGCCCGGACTTCAACGTGATCGGCGAGATTATTCAGCCCGGCAGCCGCGTTCTGGACCTCGGCTGCGGCGAGGGCGCTCTGCTGGCCTGGCTGGTCGAGAACAAACAGGTGCTGGCGCGCGGCGTGGAGATTGAAGCGGCCCAGGTGCGCAAGGCCATCGCGCGCGGGGTGTCCGCCTATCAGGGAGATATCGATGAGGGTCTGGCCGACTATCCCGACAAGGCTTTCGACTACGTGATCCTCAGCCAGACGCTGCAGGAAACCCGCGCGCCTTTACAGGTTCTGCGCGAAATGCTGCGCGTGGGCCGCCGCGCTATCGTTTCGTTCCCGAACTTCGGCCACTGGACCGTCCGGCAGGCCATGCTCTTTACCGGCCAGGCGCCCAAAACGAAGCTGTTCCCCTACGATTGGTACAACTCGCCAAACATCCACTTCCTGAGCATCAATGATTTTGAGGATTTGTGCCGTCAGAGCGGATTTCCGATTGAGAAGCGCTACTTCCTCTCCGGATCTTCGCGAGTGTCGTTCCTGCCGAACCTGCTGGCGCAGACGGCGGTTTTTCTGCTGGGCTAAGCGATAGACAAACAAGACAAACAAAGAAAAAAGCGGGACAGGCGTTGTGCCTGTCCCGCTTCTCTGTTGACGACGGAAAAACTACCGCTGGATACGCGCCGAACCGCCTTTGGCAAACGCCCGGACCTGATCGAGCGTGGCCATGGTCGTGTCACCGGGGAACGTGGTCAGCAGTGCGCCATGCGCCCAACCCAGACGGATGGCCGCTTCCGGGCTCTCGCCATTGAGCAGACCATAAAAGAAGCCGGAAGCGAAGCCGTCGCCGCCGCCCACGCGGTCATGCACGTCGAGTTCGCACTGCGGAGCAGTGTAAACCTGGCCGTTGACCCAGGCCACAGCGCTCCAGGTGTGCCGCGAAGTCGAGTGAACTTCCCGCAACGTAGTCGCGACAATCTTCACGTTCGGGAACTTCTTCACCACCGAATCCATCATGCCCACAAACGCTGAGGAATCCAGCTTCGAAGTCGCTTCCACGTCCGCGCCCTGAATACCCAGACCCTTCTGCAGGTCTTCTTCGTTGCCCACCAGCACGTCGACGTGCTCCACGATGCGGGCCAGCGTATCGACCGCGCGCTCTTCGCCGCCCCAGATGTTCCAGAGCTTGGCGCGATAGTTCAGGTCGAGTGAGGTCACGGCGCCGGCGGCTTTGGCGGCCTTCATGCCTTCGATAATCAGCTCACCGGTGGTTTCCGAAAGCGCGGCGAAGATTCCGCCCGAGTGGAACCAGCGGATGCCGTCCGCAAAGATCTCTTCCCAGTTGAAATCGCCCGGCTTCAGCAGCGCGCCGGCTTCGTTCGAACGGTTGTAGAAAACAATGGGAGCGCGCACGCCGTGGCCGCGATCACTGTAGACCGCCGCCATGTTGGGGCCATTGACTCCATTGTGTTCAAAGTACTTATAGAACGGCTTCACGCCCATGGCGCGAACGCGTTCCGCGATCAGATCGCCGATCGGATAGCGGGACATGGCGGATGCCACGCCGGTCGAAAGACCAAAGCAGTCTGCCAGATTGGCGGAGCAGTTGAATTCGCCGCCGCTGACGTGGATCTCGCAGGTATGCGCCTTCCGGAAGGGAATGATGCCTGGATCAAGACGGTGAACCAGAGCGCCAAGCGAGAGAAAATCGAGGCCGCCCTTCACAGCGGGGCGGATGTTTAAACCATGACTCATGAGTTTCTGTTGTCCTAAGCTCGAAGAAAAAAATGGGACAGGCGGGCTTGCCGCCGCCTGTCCCGCACTGCACTAAACGTTGTAAGTGGTGGAGGAGACGCGGCCACCGCGGCCGGTCCAGTTCGTGTGGAAGAACTTGCCACGCGGCTGGTCCACGCGCTCGTAGGTGTGCGCGCCGAAGTAGTCACGCTGCGCCTGCAGCAGGTTCGCCGGCAGGTTCGCTGTCCGGAAGCCGTCGTAGAACGAGAGCGCGGTCGAGAACGCCGGGGTCGGCACGCCGTATTCGATGGCGCGGATCACGCCGCTGCGCCAGCCGGCCTGGTACTTGTTGATGGTTTCGGTGAAGAAATCATCCAGCAGCAGGTTGGTGAGGTTTGGGTTCTTGTCGAAAGCTTCCTTGATCTTGCCGAGGAAGCGGCTGCGGATGATGCAGCCACCACGCCACATCAGCGCGATTGCGCCGTAGTTCAGGTGCCAGCCCTGTTCCTTCGCGGCCGCTTCAAGCAGCATGTAACCCTGCGCGTAGGAAATGATCTTCGAGCAGTACAGAGCGCGGCGGACGTCTTCAATGAACTGCGCCTTGTCGGCCGAGTATTCCTTCTTCGGGCCTTCGAGCACTTTCGAAGCTTCCACGCGGGCGTCTTTGATGGAGGAGAGGCAGCGCGCAAACACCGCTTCGCCGATCAGCGTCACGGGCATGCCGTTATCCAGAGCGCTGATGCAGGTCCACTTGCCGGTACCCTTCTGGCCGGCCGCGTCGAGAATCTTGTCCACCAGGGGCGTGCCGTCTTCGTCCTTCTTGGCGAAGATTTCCGAGCTGATTTCGATCAGGTAGCTGTCGAGGTCGCCCTTGTTCCATTCCGCGAAGATTTCGGAGAGTTCGTCCGGCGTTGCGCCGAGGCCGTCCTTCAACAGCTGGTAGGCTTCGCAGATCAGCTGCATATCGCCATACTCAATGCCGTTGTGAACCATCTTGACGTAGTGGCCGGAACCGCCTTCACCCACCCAGTCGCAGCAGGGGGAGCCGTCTTCCACCTTGGCGGAGATCGATTGAAAAATATCCTTCACAAACGGCCACGCCGCCGGGTTGCCGCCGGGCATGATCGAGGGCCCCTTGCGGGCGCCTTCTTCACCGCCGGAAACGCCGGAGCCGACAAAGAGAATGCCTTTTTCTTCCAAAGCCTTCACGCGGCGGTTGGAATCGGTGAAAAGCGAGTTGCCACCGTCAATGAAAATATCGCCGGGCTCCAGATAGGGCAGCACGGCATCGATCATCTGGTCCACCGTATCGCCGGCCTTGACCATCGTCATGATCCGGCGGGGGGATTTGAGAAGACCGACAAATTCCTCCACCGAGTGCGCGCCGACCACATCGGTTCCGGCAGCTTCATTATTGATAAAGTCATCGACCTTGGAGACGGTGCGATTGTAAACCGCCACCTTGAATCCATGGTCATTCATGTTGAGAACGAGGTTCTGGCCCATCACGGCCAGACCAATCAATCCGATATCACAAGTAGCAGCCATAAGTCTCCTGTTTGAACTACCGTCAAAAACCCGAATTCTCCATTCTATACAGCGGGAAAGCCTGGAATCGACACCCTTTGCAGCCAGAGTGAAGTTTTCTGCCTACATGTGCGAAATCTCCGCCAGAATCACGGCCACGGCGCGGCGAAAGTCCTCCGGAGTGATCACGTTGAACACGCGTCCGTCAAGAGATTTCACGATGGGTTCCAGTTCGTCGTAGATGGCGGGCGGGGCAGGCGCGCCCTCCGGCAGCGAGGCCAGCATCCGCGCCTGATTCAGCGCCCGGTACGAGATGTAAAAGAGGCGGCGCGAGGGGTCGCGGGCCAGCGTTTCCGTATCGAAATGGCTCTGTTTGTCGAATGAAACCGGGGAACTGAGCACGATGACGACGCGCAGAGGTTCGCGCTCCCGTTCCGTCTTCAGCTTCTCCAGCACCTGGTCGCGGAAGAAACGGCTCATCTGCGCCTTGGCCGCCAGCGCCTGCACGTCCACCATCCCGGGCGTGGTCGTCGCAAACGGTTCCCGCAGCTTCCGCCAGTCGAGCGAGCCATGCGCATCCGGCTGATTCCAGGTCTTCCGGCGGGTCAGGTCCAAAAGCGTCACGTCGAGAGAGCCTGTGGTGACTGAAATTCCTCCCAAGACCTTCAACGCCGGCACCAGCACACCCATATTGCGCCGAAACACGCGCAATGAGCCGGCGGCCCGTTCCGAAGGAGTCATGTTCATGATTACGTCAACATGAACGGGCCGCTGACTGCGCGCGGGCAGGTTCAAGCGTCCGCGCAGAAACGGCTGAAACCAGTTGTCCGGCGGTTCGTAATTGCGGCTGAATTCCACCGCCGGAACCCCTTTCCAGGCATCGGGCAGAGGATCGTTGCGCAGCCCGCCCACGTGAACGGTTTTCGAAAGAAAGCTGTGCTCCATCGTCTGGCTGTCCACCACCGCCAGGCAGACGCGGTATTCACCCGGCAGCACAAGCGCATTCTGGGTATAGAGCATGGCCGCCGCCTTCGCGGCCTCGGGAATTTGCGTTAGTTCGAAGATCTCGTGGCTTCTCCAGCGGCGTCCTTCGGCATCCGTCAGTTCCAGCAGGATCACCACCTCGCCGCGGCCCCGCCGCTTTTCCATCTCCTTTGCGTCGATCACGGTTTCGACGCGCAGGTTCAGCCTCTGCTGCGTCGATAAACGAGCCTGCTGTATTTTGGGAGACCATTTCAGCTCCGCCCGCGGAGTCTCCGTCTTCCACTTCTCAAAGGGATACCGGACAAAATAGCGATCGCGCATGCCGGATTGCCCGTGCAACGGCAGGGTTGCCAGCAGGAATATCGCCGCCAGTGCGCCGGAGTGCTTCAAAGTTGTGAGAGTTGCTCCAGAATGGCTGCCAACACCCGGCGAAACTGCTCCGGGTTGGTGACGTCGAAGATCCTCGCGCCCAGCGGCTCCACCGTGTGCTGCAGATCATCTGCCGGCATCTGCGAATAGTATTGCGGCGGGAGAGGCGGACGCATTCCAGGGCGGGGCCGTACGCGGGGCCGGGGCGTGATAGTCCGGTAACGGATATAGAAGATGCGCCGGTCGCCCGCGGGTCCGGCCGCCGCTTCCACGGATTGCTGGTCTTCAAAAAACGCGGGGCCACTCAGAATGATCTCGACCGGCATCGCAGCGTCTTTCGGCTCCAGCCGCCGGTTTACCTCGTCCCAGAAGTATTTCCGCATCTTCCACTGCCCCTGGAGGGTCTGCACGTCCACAATCCCCGGATTGATGCCCAGAAAGAACTGCCGTGCCCGCGCCCAGTCGGGTTCACGCACATCTTTCTGCTCAAACGGGATCTTCCTGTGCGTCAGGTCCAGAAACGCCACGTCCAGCGCGCCGTTGGTCAGATGGACCTGGGAAAGCACTTTGAGCGCCGGAATCACCACGCTCATGTTGCGGCGCATGGCGAGACCCGAGCCGGAGGATCGCTCGCTGGGGGTCGTGTTGACCAGAATCTGTACATGGAGCGGGCGCTGCGTCCGCAGATTCAGCACCGGATGCGTCTGAATTTCAGGCAGATACCAGACATCCGGCGCATCATTGACCGAGGTGATGAATTCCACCGGAGGCAGTCCGGCCCATGCTCCCGGCAGCGGCTCGGATTTCAAATCGGGCACATGCAGTTTCCGCACGATGGTGCCGTGTTCGCCACTTTTCGTGTCCACCGCCGCCACAGTGACGGTATAGTCGCCGGGCAGGACAAACGCATAGCCCGTTACCGTCACTTCGCTGTTCTGCACGGGCTGCAGCTTCTGCAAATCGAGCGCGGCATGATTCTGCCAGACGCGACCTCCGGCATCCTCAAACTGAAACAGGGTCAGGAACTCCCCGTCGCCCCGCCGCTTTTCGAGTTCCCGCCCGTCCACGTGCACGGTCAGCCGCGCCATCAGGCGCTGGTGCGAGGAAAGCTCGGGCGCGGGAGCGTCCAGCCGCCATTTGAAGCGGGTTGCCGGCGGATTCTCCGTCACCCACTTCGCCACCGGGTATTTGTCGAACACCGCGTCGCGGCTGCCCGGGATCACGGCTGCCATTGGCATCGCAGCCAGAACGCACAGCGCAAAAAGCCGGTCAGCTTTGAAGCGCCGGGCGTCTCGTGTGCCAGTCGGTTGCCTGCTCATAGGCGTAAGCGAGGCGCATCGGCGCGCCTTCTTCATACAAACGTCCGGTGAAAAGAAGTCCCTGGGGAAGACCATCGACGAAGCCACAGGGTACAACAACCTGAGGGTGTCCCGTTAAGTTTGTGGCGGTAAGGCTCACGCTCTGGGTCGGCGAAACGAAGGCGTCCCACTGGTTCATCAACTCCCCGAACTTCTGCATGTAGATGCTGCGCGCCCGCTGCGCCCGTATATATTCGACAGCCGGAATCAGGCGCGAAGAACGGAATTGATTCGGCCAGTCGCCGGGAGTCTGGCCCGAAAGCTGGTCGATTCCCTTCGAGCGGGTCAGATCGTCAAACGCGGCCGCGGCTTCGGCGTCCAGCACAAACTGGATGGCGTTCAGCGGGAAATCGGGCATCTGCATGGCCTCCAGTTCCACGCCCTGTTTGCGCAGCGCCGCCAGCGCCGCATCGTAAATTGGCTTCGTTTTTTCGTTTCGGCTTTCAAATTCCGACGCCAGATAACCGACCTTCATCCGCTTCAGCGGCCGGCGGGCGTCCCAGTGCAGCGGCGCGGCGTTCACCGTCAGGTCTTTCCCATCCGGGCCCGCCATGATCCGCAGAACCTCGGCGCAATCGGCCACGGAACGGCAGATCGGGCCGATTTTGTCCATGGACCAGCTCAGGGCCATGGCCCCGGCGCGGCTCACGCGGCCGAAAGTCGGGCGCACGCCCGCCACGCCGCAACGGGTGCTGGGGGACACGATGGAACCGAGCGTTTCCGTGCCAATCGAGAAGCCCACCAGGCCGGCCGAAGTGGCTGAAGCCGATCCGGCGGATGAACCGCTGCTGGATTGTTCGTAGTTCCAGGGGGTCTTCGTCATGCCGCCGAACCAGAGCCCGCCCTGCGCCAGCGCTCCCATGGAAAGCTTGGCCACCAGCACCGCGCCCGCGCGCCGCAGCCGTTCGATGACGGTCGCGTCGTTCTGCGGAACCCGATTCTGATAGGGTTCCGCTCCCCATGTGGTCAGAATGCCCTTGGTGTCGAAGAGATCTTTCGCGCCGTAGGGAACGCCATGCAGCGGACTGTGGATACGACCGCGGCGCAGGTCCGCGTCCGCCTGTTTTGCCTGTTCGAGAGCCAGATCTTCGGTCAGCGTGATGACGCAGAGCAGCTTCGGACTGTGGCGTTTCAGCCGCTCCAGATACATCTTCGTGAGGCCGGTGGAAGTGATACGTTTGGAGCGGATCAGCGCACCCAGTTGCACCGCGGGCAGGAAGGCCAATTCCTCCGGGTCTTTGAAGCGAATCGGTTTCGGCGCGGCCGGCGGGCGGTAAACGGACGCGCCTTTGGGCAGGGGATGCCCGGGCACCAGGGGCGAAAAGAGCACGGCAGGGGGGACTTCCGGCGCGATCTCGATCTTCCGCAGCGCCTCAAAGTTCTGCAGAGTCCGGTTTACCGTGGGCAGCATCATGTCCACCTGCGCGTCGGTGAATTCGAGCCCCATGCCTTTCAGGGCGGCGATCGCCATCTCTCGATTCACGATCTGCGGCACCGGCGCGCCGCGCCCTCTGCCGCGCCCTCCGCCGGGTGACGGCGGCTGGGTTGAGGGTGGAGGGCCTGAAGGCGGCTGGGCAAGCGCAGCCGCAGGCATTGCCGCCAGCGTCGCCATGAATTTCAGCCAGGTACGGCGGGGGAGGGGAAGTCTGGGTTCACGCTGCATGGGAATTTGTTCAGGGTAGCAAAAGGCGCGCTAGACTGTGGTTAGTGCGCCGTCTGCTTGCCACCGTGCTGCTGTTCCTGTTCAGCTTTTCGCTGATCGGGCCGGCGCTGCTTGCTGACAGCCGTCAGAATCTCCCGGCCTGTTGCCGTAAAAGCGGGAAGCATCATTGCCTGATGACCGGCGCGGGTTCCGTATTATCTTCCGGTGTCACTATTCGCGCCGCAGCGGAAAGATGCCCGTTTTACCAAATCGGGCAGACTCTGCCCGCACCGGGTAAGTTCACCGCTGCCGCAAAATTGGGTTCGTTTTTTCGACTTGTTTTCGTGGCCTGGAAACCGGCGCCTGCTGACCGGAATCGCCCTGAATCCCTCTCTGGATATTCGGTCCCCCAGCGCGGCCCTCCCGTTCGCCTCAGCTGATTTCTGTTTTCCCTCACCAGGTTTCTGTAAGAAAACTCCGGTACTGTCCGTCCAATATTCATGAAACGAGCACGCACAGCTGCGCTTCGGCCAGCGGCGGTCGGTCATTTCCTGACCACGCTGCTGCTGTTGCTCGTCTCCGCCCTGCTGCCGCTCGCGCCGCTGGTGGATGCCTGGTCGTTGGCGAACCAGGCATGCCAATGCTGCGATAAGCCGGGTGCGAAGTGCTGCCGCCGGTCCCATCATTGGGGCACCTCGCATGGCCCTGCCTGGACTGCGGGAATTCCGTGTGGCAGCAGTTGCGGGTACCCGGGCGGAGCGACGCCGGCCGCGCGCCTCACGGCCGTTCTCCCCGCCGGACGGGATCTTCCGGCACTGGCGGCCCTGGCCGAAACCCTTTTCTTCTTCGACACCCCAACGGCAGGCGCCTCCAGCCTCGCCTGGCTTTACCAGCGCCCTCCTCCGGTCCGAGCCTGATCGCGTCGCTCTGACCCGCTGCCTGTTTGACCGGTCCTGGAGGGCCCATCCGAAGTGTTTGATTCGAAGAAGATTTCATTTTTGCTTTTCTGCGGCTTGTTTGCCGGAGTTGCCGCCGCGCAGGAAAATATTCAGTTTGCCAGTCTGGGAGGTCGTGTGACCGACGCGTCCGGCTCCCTCATTGAGGGCGCCGCCGTGACGGCGCGCCAAATCGAAACCAACGTCTCTACGAAGGGCGTTACCGGTCCCGACGGTCTCTTTCGCTTTCCGTATCTGAACGTGGGTCGCTATGAGTTGAAGGTGAACCGGCAGGGCTTCGCGGAGAGCCGCGCCATTGTCGAACTGACCATCGGTGCGGCGTTCGATCTTCCCGTTTCGCTGCGTGTGGCCACCGAGCAATCCAGCATCACAGTGGCCAGTTCGACGACAGTTCTGGAGGCCGCCCGCAGCCAGGTAGCCGGTACCGTGTCGCAGACAGAGGTTTCCACGCTGCCGCTGAACGGTCGGAACTTCCTCGACCTTGCCTTGCTGGTGCCCGGCGTTTCCCCCACCAATACGGCCAGCAATCAGCTTTTCGCGGAGACGTCCGCCGTGCCCGGACAGGGCCTTTCCGTCGGAAGCCAGCGGAACTTCTCCAACAGTTTCATCGTGGACGGCCTTTCCGCCAATGATGACGCGGCGGGCCTGAGCGGGATCTTTTACGGCCTCGATGTGGTGAATGAGTTTCAGGTGGTCACTTCGGGCGGGCAGGCGGAACTGGGCCGCGCGCTCGGCGGCTACATCAATATGGTGACGAAGAGCGGCACCAACACACTGCACGGTACCGCTTATGGGTACTTCCGGAATCAGCGGATGAACGCCGCGAATCCGCTGTCGAACACCCGACTGCCCTCCACGCAGGCCCAGTACGGGGCAAGTCTGGGTGGTCCGGTGGTGCGCGACCGAACCTTTTACTTTTCGAATTTCGAGCAACGAGACCTGAATCAGAGCGGCCTGATCACCATTCTTCCGGCGAACGCCGCGGCAATCAATGCGAGACTTGCCGCGGTGGGCTATAAGGGTCCCCAGGTGACCACGGGTCTGTACCCCAACCCGGTCCACAACACGAACTTCCTGGCCAAGGCGGATCACCAGGTTTCCTCGAAAGACCAGTTCAGCATTCGTTACAGTCTGTACGACGTGCACAGCCGGAATTCCCGGGGCGCGGGCGCGCTCAGCGCGCAGAGCGCGTCGGCGAATCTGGACGACACGGACCAGACGGTAGCCGTGAACAATGTGCTCGCGCTCTCCCCCCGGATGTTTAACGAGACGCGGGGGCAGTTCACCCGCAGTTCTCTTTCGGCGCTGCCGACGGACGGCGCCGGACCAGCCGTCAGCATCTCCGGCATCGCGTCATTCGGGACGCTTTCGGGCTCCCCCACCGGCCGCGTCGATAACCTCTATGAGGTCGTCGATAATCTGTCGTATCAGTCCGGCGCCCACGCCCTGCGCGCCGGCGTCGACTTCCTCTACAACGATCTGACGATTACCTTCCCGCGAACCATCAACGGCAGCTACTCTTTCTCTTCACTCGCCAACTTCCTGAACGGGACCTACAACAGCGCCGGCTATACGCAGACTTTCGGGACCAAAATGGTGGCCCAAACGAATCCGAATGTCGGTTTCTACGCGCAGGACGAATGGAAATTCAACTCCCGTCTGACCTTCAATATCGGCATCCGCTATGACCTGCAGTTTCTGAAAACCATCGCCACGGATACGAATAATGTGTCTCCACGCGCCGGCTTCGCGTGGTCTCCCTTCGGCAACCGCCGAACCGTGGTTCGCGGTGGTTATGGACTGTATTACGACCGCGTGGCGCTGCGGGCGCTGGCCAACGCTCTGCTGTCCAGCGGCAATACCACAAACATCACCAGCACCAGTCAGCTGAGCGTGAGCCTCTCGCCGACGCAGACCGGCGCACCGATCTTCCCGGCGATTCTGCCCCCGACGGGACTGCCAACAGGCGTCCTGGTCAACTTCAGCACCATGAATCCCCACATGCAGAATGCGTACTCGGAGCAGGGAAGTCTGGAGATTGAGCAGCAATTGGGCCGGAGGAGCACCATCAGCGCGGGCTATGAACATCTGCGCGGACTCCATCTGATCGTGTCGGTGAATCAGAATGTTCCCACCTGTGCCGCCGCCGGGACGAACAACGGCTGCCGTCCCAATCCGAATTACGCCAACAACAGCCAGTACAATTCGCTGGCGGATTCCCATTACGACGGTCTGCACATCTCCTTCGTGCAGCGCCCGGTGAAATGGGGCAATTACCGGGTTTCCTACACCTATTCGAAGGCTCTCGATAACGTCGGCGAATTCTTCTTCAGCGCGCCGATTAACAACTACAACATCTGGCAGGATTATGGCCGCTCGGATGATGACCAGCGGCACCGGGTAGTGGTGGATGGCGCGGTCCACAGCCATGGCTTTGAGCTGAGCGGCATGCTGCAGTATTATTCGGCGCTGCCGCTGAACATCACCTCCGGCGTCAACACCATCCAGGGGACAGCGGGCCGCCCGATTGTCAACGGCGCTTTCATCGGGCGGAATGCCGGCATGGGAACGGAACTGTTCACCGTGAACGCGCGGCTGAGCCGGACCTTCCGCGTGACGGACCGCTACACGCTCGAAGGGCTTTTCGAAGGCTTCAACATCCTGAATCACCGTAATGACCTGACGAAGAACGGCGCGTTCGGCGCGGGCGCGTACCCGTCCACTCCTTCCGCCACCTTCGGCCAGGTAACGGCCGTCAATGATCCGCGGGTTCTGCAACTGGCCCTGAGAGTGAGGTTCTGAGTCGATGATTACAGCAGTTCTTTTATCGGTAATGATGGCGGCGCGGATTGGCCCGATGGGTCCGGAAGCGCCCTCGCGGGAACCGCAAATGGCGGCTCTCGGCGAGAAGGTCTATCTGACCTACGGGGCGGGGAACAGCGTCTACTTCGCTGTCTCCCCGGATTCCGGCAAGACCTTCGGCGAGCCCGTAAAGGTGGCGGAAACCGGTATCCTGCCGCTCAGCCGCCATCGGGGGCCACGCATCGCGGTCACAGGGAAGACGATTATCGTCTCCGCGGTGGCGGGCAAAACGATGGCAGGCGGAGCGCACGCGCACGGTCTGCCTTCCGACGGTGATCTGCTGGTCTGGCGCTCGGAGGATGATGGCAGGACGTGGTCGAAAGCCATTCCCATCAATGATGTGCCCGGCGCGCCCACCGAGGGGCTGCACTCGCTTTCCGTGGATGCCAAAGGGAATCTCTTTGCCGCCTGGCTGGACAAACGGTCCAAAGGCACCCGCCTGTTTGGAGCGCGCTCCACGGACCACGGCGCAAGCTGGTCGAAGAACGCGCTGATCTACGAATCGCCGGACGGGTCGATTTGCGAATGCTGCCATCCATCGGTCGCGATGACTCCCGATGGGGAGGTGCTCGTGATGTGGCGGAACTGGCTGGGCGGTTCGCGGGATATGTATCTGACTCGCTCACACGATGGCGAACATTTCAGCGCGCCTCAAAAGTTGGGTGAGGGAACCTGGCCCCTGAACGCCTGCCCGATGGATGGTGGCGGACTGGTAGTGTCGGGGGGCAAAATCGTCACCGCATGGCGCAGGAACAAGGCGATTTATCTCTCCGCCCCGGGCGGGAAAGAGACGGAACTGGGGGAGGGAATTGACGTGTCGCTTGCCGCCGGGAAAGACGGGGCAGGCAGGGAGCAGGTTTACGCGCTGTGGACGCAATCGGGCGAAATCCACGGCGCAATTGCCGGCAAAAACGAACCCATTTCGCTCCAGGCGAAGGGCACTTTTCCCAACGTGCTGGCGCTTCCCGGCGGTGGCGCGCTGGGCGCATGGGAGAACGAGGGCCGGATCGAAATCCGGCCCCTGCCTCTCCGATAGCTAGTTGTCCTGCTCGATGCCGCGATCATCCACGTAAACATCGAACACCGCAAACAGCGCGGGGTTGATCGGATTAATCAGGCTGGCGTGATTGGTTACCAGGATCCGCCGGTTCTCGTTGTCGAAAGCGATATTGGCGGGGTTCGTCCACGGCAGCGGATGAGCCGGGTCGCTGGTCTTTGCCGGACCGCTGAACCGGGCAACCTCATTGGCCGCGATGTTGGGGTTCGAGGGGTCGATGACGGAGATCTGGCTGGCGCCGGCGAGTGCGACATAGATCTTTCCCGATGCGGAGAGTTCCAGACCATCGGGTCCGGCAAAGCCGTATTGGTTGGGCGCCCAGACATGCAGTAACTGCAGGTCGGCAAAGACCGGATTGTCTTTGAGCGGCACGCGGTAGAGGTAGCCGACGTAGCTGGAATCCACGGTCTGGTCGAAATAAAGCATGTCGTGAGCGCGGTCGATGCGCAGGCCGTTCGGTCCGAACAGGCCATTCAGGCGGGCATCATGCAGCCAGAGCCGGGCCGGGCCGCCACCTTTGGCCACCTTCCAGATACTGGCCTGGAAGGAATCCGTGATGTACAGGTTGCCGCGTTTATCGAAGGCAAGGTCATTGGCAAGGAAAGGCGCGGGCGGATTGCTGGAGGCGAACAGCACGGGCAGCGTGGGCGAGTAGACGCTCTGCTGCTGCGTGCGGTGGTCGATTTTCACGACACCGAGCGCTTCCACCAGGACGTAAAGATTCCCTTCGTCGTCGAACGTGAGGCAGGACGCGCCGCCCGGGTATGGCTCGCCGGTGATCGAAATCGTGTTCAGCAGCCTGCCCGATTCCAGATCGTACACAAAAACGGCGGCAAAGCCGACGCCAAAGGCGGCTGGCCCGGAAACATAGAACTTGTCTCCGTGCACGATCATTGCCTCCGGGTAACCGGGCGCAGGCACGGGTGCAATCAGGTTGGAATCGCCGATGGCGCGGGTCTTGTGCGGGTCGGCGGCGAAGGCCGGAAGTGAACTCAGCAGCAGCGCCGTGGCGGCCGCAAGAATCGAAGTTTTGAACATTGGAAACGTTTCCTCCGGAAATAAGACCGTTTTTCCCGGGAGGAATCGATCAAACATTTCGCTATTTTCTTTGTGAGAGGCGGAGCTCCATCACGACGGTGGCGTCCACCGGTTCGGCGTAATAGCGTGGGGTGGTGCGCACGATCTGAAACCCGAAAGCCTTGTTCAGCTCGATCATGCGTTTGTTGCGGCGGCGTGTGTTGGTGACGATGCGACGAAACCCGTGGTGACGGGCGTAGGCGATTTCCCAGGCCTTGAGCAGGGCGCCCAGATTGCGCCCCTGATACTCGGGCAGCAGGCCCGTGGTGGCTATGTAGAGAAAACCTTCGCGCGCGGGATTCCGCCCGTCCGGCGCAATGTCTTCGAGGAACTCGATGTCGCGCTGGAACGCGCAGCAGCCTGTTTTGCGACCATTGAGCAGCATCCACCAGGCTTCACACTCCTTCCAATATGACGGGGGAAAGGCGTCGGCCGGGCTGAAGACTTTGCGGTCAAAGCGGGTCAGACTGCGTAACTCACGGGGCAGGATGGCCTGCCGGAATTCGATGTTCATTGCTTTGATGGTGGTTGGTAAGGCGGCAGGTCGATGCCGGGAATAACAGGTGCGGGCGGGCGTTTCGGCGCAATCACCGGCGCGGGCGGTTCGGCCGCGAGCACGGGTTCGGGCTTTGGCGGCGCGGGCGGCGGCACAAAGGGCCTGTGCTGAACCGCGCCGCTCGGCTCACGCCCCCGGTCCGCCTGCAGCCGCCCGAGTTGCACGAGACCGAAATACACGATGCCCGCCACCGTGACGGTGACCGGAATCCACCACAAGCGGGAGATCAGGCGGGAGGGCAAGCGCATCAGAATCGATTATGGACGATGGCATCGCTATACTCGAATTTCATGCTCAGAGTTCGTTTTGCGCCCTCTCCGACGGGGTATCTGCACGTCGGAAGTGCCCGTACTTTCATCTTTAAC
Source organism: uncultured Acidobacteriia bacterium (assembly GCA_903900705.1). Taxonomy (GTDB): domain Bacteria; phylum Acidobacteriota; class Terriglobia; order Bryobacterales; family Bryobacteraceae; genus BOG-234. The sequence continues at coordinate 39,972 of CAIUOG010000012.1, read as the reverse complement.
TGGCTTTACGCGCGTCGCAACGGCGGCACGATGATCCTGCGAATTGACGATACGGATCTGGAACGGAACACCGACGAGTCGCTGCAATCCATCCTCGAAGGCCTGAAATGGCTGGGGCTCAACTGGGACGAGCAGTATCGCCAGTCCGACCGGCTGGATCTGCATCGCCGTCTTGCATTGGACATGCTGGCGAAGGGTCTGGCTTATCGCGATTTCACGGTGGCGGGTCCGGAAGCGGAAGATTCCGATAAATCACACTCCGGCGCCACGTGGCTTTCGAATCCCGGTCAGCGGGAAATGTCGGAGGAAGAGAGCGACCGTCGCGCCGCCGCCGGTGAACCGTTTGTGATCCGCTACCGCGTGCCCCGTGGCACGGGGGAAGTGATCCGGTTTACCGATGCGGTTTACGGGGAACAGGCGAAATCGACGGACGATATTGAGGATTTCGCGTTGCTTCGCAGCAGCGGAGCGCCGACTTATCACCTGGCCAGCTGCGCCGACGACGTGGATCTTCGCATCAGCCACATTGTGCGCGGCCAGGACCACCTGACCAACACGTTCAAACACATTCTGATTTTCCGCGCCGCCGGCGTGGAACCGCCCCAGTTCGCCCATCTGCCCCTGCTGCTCGCTCCCGATGGCAGCAAGCTTTCCAAGCGCAAACACGGCCCGGTGGTTTCCGTCACCACTTACCGCGACTCCGGCTTCATGCCGCAGGCGTTTGTGAACTTCTTCTGTCTGCTGGGCTGGTCGCCCAAAGACGACCGCGAGAAGATGACGCTGGACGAACTAAAGCAGGTGTTCTCTTTCGAAGGCATCAACCGCAGCAACGCGGTGATCAACTTCTCTGAGACCGACCCGTTTGACGCCAAAGCGGTCTGGCTGAACGCCGAACATATACGCACCATGCCGGTTGCCGAACTCTCCGGCCATCTTATGCCGGTGGTCAATGCCGCTGGTTTCGGCGTGACGGCGGAAAAGATGCTGCAGATCACACCGCTGATTCAGGAGCGCATCCGGCTGCTGAATGAAGTACTGGCCGTGGCCGATTTCTTCCTGGTGGACGAGCTTGCGCCCTACGACAGCGCGGAACTGATCCCGAAGAAGGGCGATGCCGCTATGGCAGTGCGCGCGTTGCGGCAGGCGTTGATCTCGCTGGCTGCGGCGGAATTTACGCACGACGGTCTCGAAGCCGCCCTTCGCGCCGGAGCGGAAACGCTCGGCATTAAGGCCGGGCAGATGTTTGAACCGATCCGCGTCGCGGTATGCGGCCGCAAAACCGCTCCGCCCCTGTTCGGTACGCTGGAAGTTCTGGGCCGGGAAACCGCTCTGGCCCGCATCGAAAAAGCAATCGCAAAACTTAACTGAACCCCATGACTCCGCCGAATCCCAATCCGCCGGCCGAAGCGCCCGCAGCACCATCGAATTTCATCCGCGAAATTATCCGCAAGGATATCGAGAGCAATAAGCATGGGGGACGGGTCCAGACACGGTTTCCACCAGAGCCGAACGGCTATCTGCATATCGGCCATGCCAAGTCGATCTGCCTGAACTTCGGTCTCGCGCGGGATTTCGGCGGGAAGACAAACCTGCGTTTCGACGATACGAATCCGGAGAAGGAAGAGCAGGAGTATGTCGATTCCATCATCGACAATGTCCACTGGCTGGGCTTCCAGGAAGACCGGATTTTCTTCGCTTCGGACTACTTTGAGCAGATCTATCAGTGGGCGCTGCAGCTGATCCGGCAGGGACAGGCATATGTCTGTGATCTCTCCGCGGAAGAAGTGCGCCGTTATCGCGGCACGCTCACCGAAGCGGGTAAAGAAAGCCCTTACCGGAACCGGTCTCTGGAGGAAAACCTCGACCTGTTTACCCGCATGCGCGCGGGCGAGTTCCAGGATGGCACGCGCACGCTGCGCGCGAAGATCGACATGGCGTCGCCGAATCTGAACATGCGCGACCCCGTGATGTATCGCATCCTGCATGCCGAACATCACCGGACCGGCAACGCCTGGCCGATTTATCCGATGTATGACTATGCCCACGGGCAGTCGGATTCCATTGAGCAGATCACGCACTCCATCTGTACGCTGGAGTTCGAGGACCACCGTCCGCTCTACGACTGGTTCGTGGAGCAACTCGGCATCTTTCACCCGCAGCAGATTGAATTTGACCGGCTGAACCTCACCTACACGATGCTGAGCAAGCGGAAGCTGCTGCAACTGGTGACGGAGAAGCGCGTGAGCGGCTGGGATGATCCGCGCATGCCCACCATCTCCGGCATACGCCGCCGCGGTTATACGCCGGAGGCGATCCGGAATTTCTGTGGCGCCATCGGGGTAGGGAAGACCAACGGCATTATCGAACTGGGCCTGCTGGAGCACTTTGTCCGCGAGGATCTGAATAAGCGCGCGCCCCGCATGATGGCCGTGCTGAAGCCGCTCCGGGTGGTGATCGACAACCTGGCGGACGGTGTGGTGGAAGAGCTGGATGCGGTGAATAATCCGGAAGACGCTTCGGCGGGCACTCGGAAGGTTCCGTTCTCCAACGTTCTCTATATTGAGCAGGATGATTTCAAAGAAGAGCCGCCCAAGGGGTACTACCGGCTGTCGCCGGGCAAAGAGGTTCGGCTGCGCTGGGGATTCTTTATCACCTGCCAGTCGGTGGTGAAGGACGCGGACGGAAATATTACGGAGATCCACTGCACGTACGATCCGCTGACGCGCGGCGGGAATGCGCCGGACGGGCGAAAGGTGAAATCGACGATCCACTGGGTCTCGGCGGCGCACGCGGTGGATGCGGAAGTCCGCCTGTATGAAACGCTGTTTGCGAAGGAAAATCCATCAGACGTGCCGGAAGGCGGGGATGTGCTGGATAATCTGAATCCGAACTCCCTGCAGGTGCTGACTGGTTGCAAGCTGGAACCCTCACTTGCGCTCGTGAAGCCCTTCGAAAGGGTGCAGTTTGAGCGGCTCGGTTATTTCTGCGGGGACCCGGACGCGACGTCCGGCAAGCCGGTCTTCAATCGCACGGTGGCGCTGAAAGACACCTGGGCAAAGGTGGAAAAGCGCGAGAAGGGCAAGTAAGTCATCGATGAATATTCTCGGAATTGGTGGGCTCCTCAGTGACGCGGCCGCCGTCCTGATCCAGAACGGGCAGGTCACCGCTGCGATCGAAGAGAGCAAGCTCACACGCCGGTCCCAGTCCGGTCGCCTGCCGGATGCGGCGATCGCATCCTGTCTGAAGCTGGGTGGGATCACCGCTGACGACGTGGACTATGTGGCGCTGGCCCGGCCCCTGCCAACGGGCGCCGTGATTCCGCTGGCGCTGCAGAGCTTCGGGAATTCGCGGATCGTCACGGTGGATCATCACGCCGCACACGCTGCATCGGCATACCTCGCTTCGCCCTTCGCTGAAGCGACGGTGATCACGCTCGATTGCGAAGGCGATCTGCGCTGCGGCGGGAAGTGGCATGGGACGGGCAATCACCTTACGCTCGATGAGGAGATTCTCTATCCGGATTCGATCGGGCAGCTGTATGGCAGGGTGACGCAGTTGCTCGGGTTTACGGCCCGGGCCGACGAACATCGGCTGCAATGGCTCTCGGCAACTGGCGAGCCCCGCTGGCTGGAGATTTTTGAGGACATTACCGGCGGCCACAGTTTCGACCGCACCTATTTTGATTTTGGACGCCAGGGTAACGGGGGGTTCAGTTCGAAGTTTTTTGACCGGCTGGGGATTTTGACCGCGTCGGAACTGACGGAGAGCGACCGCGCAAACCTCGCGGCGAGCATTCAGCGCGCCCTCGAGAACTACGTGATGCGCCTCGCGACCGGGGCGAAGAATATCTGCCTGGCCGGAGGGGTGGCGTGGAACGCCCTGCTGATATCGGCGCTGGAGCATTCCGGGCGTTACGAGGGCGTGTTCGCGCAGCCGGCCGCCGGTAACGCGGGAACGGCGCTGGGCGCGGCGCTGCAGGTATGGCATGAATCGGCTGGCGGCGCGGCGCGGGTTCAGGATGGCGCTTATTGCCTGGGACCGCAGTTCAGCGCCCAGGAAATCAAACAGGTTTTCGAAAACTGCAAACTGCGCCTGCACCTGCTGCCAACCGTGCCCGAAACGCTCTCGAATGCGGTGCGGCTGCTGAAGGCCAATCAGATTGTGGCGTGGATGCAGGGGCGCATGGAGTTCGGCCCGCGCGCGCTGGGTAACCGGAGTATTCTCGCGTCGCCGCATGACCCGTATTCGGCGGAGAACCTGAACGCATTCATCAAACACCGGGAGTCGTCACGGAAATTCGCGGCGTCGGTGCCGGCGGAACTGGCGGAACGGTACTTTGAGGCGGGGCCGAATGCGCGCCATCTGGCCACGGTGAGCCGGGTGAAGGAGCCTTATCAAGAGCAGTTCCGGGGTGCGATCCTCGCGAATGACCTGATCCGGGTACACACGGTTTCAAGGGACGACAATCCGCTGTACTGGCAGTTGTTGCACGCCTTCGGCGAGGCGACAGGGCTGCCGGTACTTTACAACACATCGTTCAACCTGTTCGGCGAGCCGCTGGTCTGTACGCCACGGGATGCGGTGCGGAGCTTCTATTCATCCGGTATTGATGCCATGATCGCGGGCAACTTCCTGCTGGAGAAGTAGATGAAACCCCGGCGGTCGCGCGGCGCGGCGTTTTTGGTGGCGGCCGGGATTTTGCTGAGCAAGCTTTTCGGGCTGGCGCGGGACCGCGTTTTCGGGCATTACTTTGGCAGGTCCGGCGCGGCGGATGCCTTTCGCGCGGCCATGCGGATTCCGAATTTTCTGCAGACGCTGTTCGGCGAAGGCGTGCTTTCGGCTTCGTTTATCCCGGTCTACTCCAGCCTGCTGGCGGCGGGAAAGAAGGACGAAGCGGACCGCGTGGCGGGCGCGGTCTTCTCGATTCTTGCCGTATTGACGTCGCTGATGGTCCTGCTGGGCGTTCTCGCAACGCCGCTCATGATCGAGCTGATTGTGCCGGGCGTGCACGACCAGAGAAGGGAACTGGCGATTTCCCTGGTACGGATTCTGTTTCCGGGCGCGGGACTGCTGGTGATGTCGGCGTGGTGCCTCGGGGTGCTGAACAGTCACCGGAAGTTCTTTCTTTCTTATAGTGTTTCGGTGCTGTGGAACATCGCGATGATCGCGGCGCTGGTGGGGTTCGGGCCGCGCGCGAGCCAGGAGCGACTGGCGGTGATTGTCGCATGGGCCTCGGTGGTGGGAAGCGCGGCGCAGTTTCTGGCGCAGGTGCCGGTAGTGCTGGGGTTGCTGCGGGGTTTGAAACTCGGGTTCGCTTTGGACCTGGAGAGTGTTCGGACCGTCATCAGAAGCTTTGGCCCGGTCTTCATCAGCCGCGGCGTGGTGCAGTTGAGCGCCTACATCGATTCGGCTCTGGCGAGCTGGCTGCCGGAGGGCGCGATTGCCGGCCTCGCCTACGCGCAGACGGTCTACCTGTTACCGGTCAGTCTGTTTGGGATGGCGGTGTCGGCGTCAGAGTTGCCGGAAATGTCGAGCGTGGCCGGCGCGCAGGACGAGATTGCCGCGCATCTCCGGAGGCGTCTCGAAAGCGGGCTGCGGCGAATCGCGTTCTTTGTGATTCCGTCCGCCGTGGCTTTTGTGGCGCTGGGAGATGTGGTGCTGGGCGCGATCTTCCAAAGTGGCGCCTTCCGGCATCGGGACGCTGTTGAGGTCTGGGCGATCCTCGCCGGCTCGGGCGTCGGACTGCTCGCGTCCACGCAGGGGCGCCTGTATTCCTCCGCGTTCTATGCCCTGAAAGACACCCGCACTCCGCTGCGCTTCGCGCTGACTCGCGTGGCACTGACGACGGTGCTGGGTTACCTGTGCTCCCAGCCACTGCCGGTGGCTCTGGGGATCGACCCCCAGTGGGGTGTGGCGGGCCTTACGGCCTCTGCCGGTGTGAGCGGATGGCTGGAGTTCCTGCTGCTGCGGCGCGCTTTGGTAGGGCGGATCGGGGCAATATCGTCGGTGCGTGGTTATCAATTCCGGTTCTGGCTGACCGCGATGGGGGCCGCGGCTCTCGCGTGGGGCGCGAAGATCGCCGCTGGTCCCTCGCTGCACCCGGTGCTGCTGGCTCTCGCGGTTCTGACTCCCTACGGCGTTACCTATCTGCTGCTGGCCGATCCGTCCCAGGCGCGCGCCGCCTTCGCCCGTCTCCGATCATTCTGATTTTTCTGTAACCCTTCTTCCGCGCGAATCACTTACGGATCAGACAGGAGCATTACCCATGTATCAGGAACTTGACGAAGCGAGACATGTTTCCATCAGCCGCGACGACAGGAACGTAGCGCGCGAACTCCACCACCATCAACCCGTAGTCAGCGAGGGCCGGACACCCCAACTGGCGGCGACGGACTACCTCGCCCGTTATGGCGACCTGCTGGGAATTGAGGCCGGCGAGACGGGGAACCTGGCGCTCATGCACGAACGGGCTATCGGCGAGAGCGGCAACGAACTGCGCTTTCTGAGCGAGAAGCAGGTTTTCGACATGAATACGGTCACCTACCAGCAGACTCTGTACGGGCTGCCGGTCTGGAACAGCGGCGTGTCGGTCCATATGAAGGCGGGCCCTTACCGGATTGTGTCGTCCCATTCGTCCCGCCACAGCGATCTGGAGGTGACGAAACCCTCGGCGACAGTGACGGCGAGAGTGTCCAGGCTGACCACGACGGCACTCGCCAAGGCGCTCGGTCTGACCGCGAAGGACAAGTTTTACGACTTGAAATCACTCCGGATCGACGCGGTGAAGCTGATCGTTTATCGCTATGAAGCCGAGAAGCGGATCATTGTACCGGCGGCGCATGAGGATAGTCTGCAGTCGCATGAGATGCCGGAATTGAAGCTTCCGGCGGTGCAGGGCGTCGAGGAACGGAAGCATTACATTGCCGGCGAGGTTCATTTTGCGCTGGCGCAGAAGGGCCAGCCCCCAATTCACTGGATAGCGATTGTGGGAGCGGAGTCGATGTCTGTGTTGTATTTGCGCACCTTCAGCGACGATGCCAATGGCATGGTGTTCGCGGTGGATCCGATCACCACGAACGGAGGTCCGTTACCCAGTGCGAACAACGCGGCACTCAATCCCATCCGCACGACCGTGGCGCTGCCCGGACTGGTGGCGCCGTCCGGCGGTCAGCAGCCCCTGGTGGGCGACAAAATCCGTCTGCAGGACGTGGAACTCCCCACCGTGGCGTCCCCTACGGAACCCACCGGGACGGACTTCAATTTCAACGCGCGTACCGACAACTTTTCCGCGGTAAATGCCTATTACCACTGCGACCGGTTCTTTCGGCTGATGGAAAGCCTGGGCTTTAATCTCTCCACCTTCTTCGGCTCCGGGACCACGTTCCCGACGGTGGTGGATCACCGCGGACTGGGTGGCAACGTCATCAACGCGCATTGCGTGGGGACCAGCGGCGGGCTGGGAATTCAGCAGACGACGTTCGCTCTCGCCGACACCGGGGATGTTGCGAATCCGATTGGCATTGCCTGCGACTACCGCGTGGTGCTGCACGAACTCGGCGGCCACGGCGTGCTCTATCCGCACGTGCATTCGCCGAACTTCGGCTTTTCGCACAGCGCCGGTGACAGCGTCGCGGTGATCACGAATGACCCCGGCAGTGTGGCGCCGGACCGGTTCGTTTCGTTTCCGTGGGTCAACATTGGACGACGTCATGACAGGGCTCCGGCGGCGGGCTGGGGTTGGGGCGGAAACATTGCGCTGCATCCGTTCACCGCGGTGGATGGTGGCGGTTACAACAATGAGCAGATTCTCAGTACGACATTGTTTCGCTTCTACCAGTCGATTGGTGGTGACGCGGCGGAACTCGCGACGAAACAGTTTGCCGCGCGTTATGCCGTTTATCTGATCCTTCGTGCAATCAGCACATTAACGCCGGCGACGAATCCGAGTAACGCGGCGGGCTTCGCCACGGCTCTGATGAACGCCGATCTGGGCGACTGGGTGAGTGAGGGCCAGGCGGGTGGAGCCTATGGCAAAGTCATCCGCTGGGCCTTCGAGAAGCAGGGCCTCTACCAGCCGGCCGGCGCCGTGTTTCCAAACAACAACGTGGGCGCTCCGCCTCCGGTGGACGTCTACATCGACGATGGCCGGGCGGGGGAGTACACGTACCAGCCCAACCACTGGAGTAACCACTCCATCTGGAACCGGCGGCATAACGATGGCCTGACCACTCACGAGGAGCCGGTGGTAGGCACGACGAACTTTGCCTATGTGAAGATCCGGAACCGCGGTACGCAGGCGGCCACCGGCGTGGTCGTGAAGGCGTTCCACGCGAAACCGGCGGCGGGTCTGGTTTATCCGAACGACTGGCAACCCATGGCGACTGCGCAGTTGGCAGCTCCGAACGTTGCTCCGAACAGCAGCGCGGAGATCACGGTGGGTCCGTTTGAGTGGGTGCCTTCGCAGATCGGCCATGAGTGCATGTTCATGGTGGTATCGGCGACGGGTGACCCGAGTAACATCAGTCACATTGCGGCGGGTGATTCCATCCCGGAATGGCGACTGGTGCCGAACGACAACAACATCGGGCAGCGGAATGTGTTTCCGGTGGCGGGTGGCGGTGGTCTGAAGGGGTTGCTGAAGGATCTGGACGGGTTGAAGATCGTCATCAAGAACCCGCATGCAATGGCGGCCCGGGTTACGGTGAACGTGCACTGGCCACGCTTCCTGGCTGCGTCGAAGTGGACGATGACATTCGCGAATCCCGGCGCCGGAGCGTTCGCGCTGAAGCCGGGTGAGGCGACGACCATCGTACTGAAGCCGGTCGCCGGGAAAGAGTTTGCGGCGGCGGATGTGAAGAAGGCGTTGGATGCGAGGGATGCCACGATTCACGTAACGGCGGTTTCGAACGGGATAGTGGTGGGTGGGATGTCGTACGAGCTGACGGTGTAGCGGTTTGGGGACGGGGTGAGGTTACCCCGTCCCCATCGTTTACTTCTGATAACACATATTATGTCAAATTATGCGCGTGGGGCGAATTTGAGCGCCACGGAGTTCATGCAATAACGCAGTCCGCCGGGTGGCGGGCCGTCATCAAACACGTGACCGAGGTGAGCTCCACAACGACGGCAACTCACTTCGGTCCGTCCCACGCCGAAACTGTTGTCCGGAGCTTCGGCCACGTTTTCCTTCGCAATCGGCTCCGTAAAGCTGGGCCATCCGGTACCGGAGTTGAACTTCGTCTTCGAATCGAACAGCGCCGTCGCGCAACAGACGCAGCGGTACAGTCCGTCATCGTGGGAGTTCCAGTATTCGCCGGCATAGGCCAACTCGGTATCGCCCCGGCGGGTCACCATGTACTGGTCGACAGGCAGCACTTTCTTCCACTCTGCGTCTTTGCGTCGGACCGTCGCCACGTCGCCCACCACGAACTGCTTGCCGGAGGCATCAAACTCCGCAATCCGAACGGACGGGGGCAAACGACGCGAATCGTCCTCCGGACCCGACAGGTATTCGTTCAGGCCCCAGGCCGCAGTGCCGGCGAGGGTGAGGCCCAGGAAGACGCGGCGTTCCATTGAAGTTAGATCTTCGCCTGCGCGACGCCTTCCACGTGCCCGGAAGCATTCTGTACAACGAAGGCGACGATCCGGCCCGGATCGCCCGATTTGAGATTCACGGTGCGTTCGAAATCGAACGTCTTTCCATCGGCCTTTCCCACCTTTTCAATGGAGTAGGCTACGCCGACGTGCGAGAGTCCCCTGCCCGCATTTTCGCCCCGGGTCACCTGGGAGCGCATGGAATCATACGCGACCGCCACGTACACCGTGCCACTGGCGGCCCCGTCCAGATGGATAGAAACCTTTGCCTTGCGGTCCATGCGTTCGGCTTTTACACGAAGCGGCACCTTGCCCTGCCTCGCCGCGGCACGAATGGCCTGTTCGGCCTCGCGCTGGTCGCTGCCGACGAAGCCGCGGGTTCCATCGACAACGAGCTCCGGAGTATAGGTCTGGCCGTCGAGGCGGCTGGCGTACTCCCGCTGCCGCTCACTATAAACAGGCGACGAAAAGGGATCCGCCCAGCCCAGATGATTCCAGTAGTCCACGTGCTCACTCAGGACGATCACCTCGGCTCCGGGAATATTCTGCTCCCGGTCCAGTTTCTCCAGAAGCCGGTCCGCGGGCGGACAACTGGAGCAGCCCTCAGAGGTAAACAGTTCCAGCAGGACCGGAACACGGGCCCCGCCATCGCCCGCAACGCCCGCGCCGGCCAGTAAAAACGCCATCGGAAGGAACATGAATCTTCTCATGTATTCAATATCAACACACAACGAGGTATTATTCCCGTGAGGATTCATGAAGGGACTTCGCGGGAAAACCGTACTTATCACCGGGGCGTCTTCGGGCATCGGGCGCGCCATTGCCATCCGTTTTGGAGCGGAGGGCGCGGGGATTTCGATTAACTACAGAAGCGGCCGCGAACTGGCGGATGCCGAGATTTCGAGGGACGAAGTGCTGGCCGCTGCGCCGGATGCAAATGTGTTGCTCGTTGAGGGTGATATTTCGAGCGAGGAGCATGTGATCCGGATGATGGACGAGACGGTCACCGAGTTCGGTCGCCTGGACATTCTGATCAACAATGCTGGTATTCAGAAAGGCACTGCCAGTCATGAAGTTACGCTGGAAGACTTCAACCGAATTCTCAACGTCAACCTCCAGGGTACCTTCCTCTGTTCCCGGGAAGCCCTGCGGCATTTCCTGTCGCGCCCCGGCGGGGGTGTGATTGTCAATAACACGAGCGTCCATGAGCTAATCCCCAAGCCGCAATACCTCTCTTACTCAGCCAGCAAGGGCGCAATCGAGAACATGACCCGGACGCTGGCGCTCGAGTATGCGGACCGTGGAATCCGCGTCAATTCCGTGGGACCGGGGGCGGTGGTGACGCCAATTAACAGCGCCTGGATTGACAATCCCGAGGCCCGCGCGGCGGTGGAGAGCCATATCCCCATGGGGCGCGCCGCGGAGTCGGCTGAAATTGCCGGGGTATTCGCGTTCCTCGCGTCGGACGAAGCCTCCTACATTACGGGACAGACCATTTTTGCCTGTGGTGGCCTGAGCCTCTTCGCCGAGTTCCGCACCACGTGGGCTTCGTGAACGGGAATCTGAAACATTTTCGGAATAAGCCGGGCAAGGTCAGCCATTGTACTGGTGTATGGCTGATGTATTCGCGGGAGACTTCGCGTTGATGCAGTTCCCTGCCTCGGAGGGTTCCGGCACGGGTGCGCACGCGGACCGCCAGAGGCGGTTTGACGCCGAGGCCTTGCCGCACATCCATGATCTTTTTCGGACCGCCATGCGCGTCACCGGGGACCGGACACGCGCGGAAGACGCCGTACAGGAAGCGTTTCTGCAGGGCTGGAAATCCTTTGACCGCTTTGAGCCCGGTACGAACTGCAAGGCGTGGATGTTTCGGATCCTGTTCCACGTGATTCAGCATCAGCGCCGGAGATGGTTTCGCTTTCCGGTGCTCAAGGACACTGAGGAGTTCCTTGAGGCGAACCTGACCGCCCCGGAACCGGTGACCGAGGAATTGAAAGACGAGGAGATTCTGGCGTCACTCGACCGTTTGCCCGCTGATTACCGGGCTGTTGTTCTGCTGGTGGATGTCGAAGAGTTTCCTTACAGGGAAGCGGCGGAAATTCTGGGGATTCCGATTGGAACGGTCATGTCCCGTCTGAGCCGTGGACGACGACAGTTACGGGACCACCTGAGCGACGCGGCGGCATCATTCGGCATAGGCAATCGAGGCCGAAAGGAGGCTCAGAAGCAATGAGCTGCCACGAGACTCTGGCGATTCTGGATCAGTACCTGGATCGTGAGCTGGGCGCGGCGCAAATGGCCGCAATTGAGACCCATCTCCGTTCCTGCGATTCCTGCGGTGAGACGGCCGCGCGCCGCACCGCACTCCGGCAGCGCCTGCGGACGGCGGCGCGGTCGATGGCCGCGACTCCTGGACTGGAGACGCGAATCCATTCCCAAATCCTGGCGCAACACAAGCCGGCTCGCAACCACTTCTGGCTTCTGATTCCGGTGGCGGCGGCATTGCTGCTCACGGCGGGTGCATGGAATCACTGGCAGGACGGAGGGTTCCGCACCACGCCGGAAGCGCAGCGGGCCTTTATTGCCTCGCTCGCGCCGGAGGTTGCGGCCACCATGCGGGTGGGATTGCAGCAGCACATACATTGCTCGGTGTATCAGGAGGTCCCGTCGCAGTTCCCTACCCTGGAGGAGTTGGCGCGCGGCCTGAACAGCCAGGGGCAGGACGCGCGACTGGCGGAACTGCTGCCTGAAATGCAATCGCACCTCCCGGCGAAATTCCGGATTGTGGATGCTCACCGGTGCACGTTTGACCAGCGTCTTTACCTGCACGTTGCGGCCACCGATGGGAAACGGATCATTTCGTTGCTGATCACGGGCCGCGAAGAGGGCGAGGCGTTCGAGAGTGACCTTCGCGGCGTTGCCGCGCAAGCGGCTGGTTTACCCATCTATGTGGCGGGTGTCCGGCGCTTTCAGCTCGCGGGATTTGAAACGCCGAAGCACCTGGTTTATCTGGTTTCCGATCTGCCGGCGGCGGAGAACCTGGCGGCGTTACGCGCCATGGCGTCCGAAATGGCCCGGACGATTCGAAATACGGAAACTTAGCGTAACGCGGTGGCCACGCCCGCCACTTTGATACAGGCCCGCCACTTTGATACAAGATAGAGGCAGAATGATCAAGTTCGGACAGGAAGTTTGCGGCAACCCCGACGTTGCCCTGGACCGTGAATGGCTGGAAACGAATGGCATCGGGGGCTTTGCCTCTTCCACCATTCCCGGCGTGAATGCCCGCCGGTACCACGGATTGCTGACGGCATCCCTCCACCCACCGGTGGACCGCTACGTTCTGCTGTCGAAGGTGGAAGAAACGGTCTTCCTGAACGGCGCGAAATACGATCTTTCGTCGAACCTCTACCCGGGCACCATCCATCCCGACGGGTACACCCTTCTGACGGGATTCCGGCTGGATCCATTCCCGATCTTTACCTATCGCGTGGGCAGCGTTGAGATTGAGAAGCGCGTGTTCATGGTGCATGGAGAGAACACCACGGTCATTGAATATGAACTGCTGGGTCCAGGCGACTGCACCATCGAACTGCGTCCGCTGATTGCTTTCCGCGACTACCATTCCACCACCCATGCCAATCAGGCGCTGAATCCCGAGGTTCTGGTTTCAGAGGGTGAAGCGTCCGTGATGCCGTACGACGGGCTGCCACGCCTGTATCTGAATCACAATGCGCAGTGGATCTCCTGCGAGGGCGAGTGGTATTACAACTTCGATTATCCGCGTGAACGCGAGCGGGGCCTCGAATGCAGGGAAGATCTTTTCCGGCCGCTGATGTTGCAGTTTACGCTCAAAGCCGGCAGCCCGGCGGTGCTGATCGCGTCGACGCAGCCGCAGGACGCCTCGGTTTCGGAAGCCAGTCGCAATCGGGAGATCGCCCGACGGACCTCCTTGCGCGCGGTCGCGGCGGTGGATGACCCGTTCGTCAGGGAACTCACGGAAAGCGCCGATCAGTTCATCGTGGCGCGGGCCGGAAATCTGCGGACTGTGATTGCCGGTTATCCCTGGTTCTCAGACTGGGGCCGGGATACCATGATTGCGTTGCCCGGACTGACGCTGCCTTCCGGCCGTTTTGACGTGGCTCGCGACATTCTGCTTGCTTTCAGCCAGGTGGCCGATATGGGGATGCTCCCCAATCGCTTTCCGGATCTGGGGGAGACGCCGGAGTACAACACGGTGGATGCCTCGCTCTGGTATTTCGAGGCCATCCGCAAGTATCTCGAATATACGGGCGATGACGAATTCGTGCGGGACCATTTGTACGACACGATGAAGAGCATCCTCGACTGGCACCTGCTGGGCACGCGGTTCGGGATCCAATGTGGTCCGGATGGTCTGATCTCGGCGGGCGGACCGGACACGCAGCTGACGTGGATGGACGCGAAGATCGGTGACTTTGTGGCGACACCCCGCCATGGCAAGCCGGTGGAAATCCAGGCGCTCTGGTACAACGCCCTGCGCGTGACTGAAGCCCTGGCGCAGAAGTTCGGCGATGGGGAGGAAGAGAAGTTGCTGTCCGCCATTGCGGACCGCGCCCATGAGAGCTTTCACGCCGCCTTCTGGAACAACGAGGCCGGTTGCCTGTTCGATGTGATCCAGGGCGATTACCGGGATCCATCCATCCGTCCCAATCAGGTAATTGCGCTGTCGCTCGGTTACACGATGGTTCCGCCGGACCGGGCGCGCGGGATTCTGGCCGTGGTGGAGCGGGAGTTGCTGACGGACTTCGGACTGCGGACGTTGTCGCCATCCGACCGGCAGTATCGCGGCCGGTATGAAGGTGGCGGACTGGAGCGCGATTCCGCCTATCATCAGGGCACCGTGTGGCCGTGGCTGATCGGACCCTTTGTGACGGCCTACGTGCGCGTTCACGGCGAGGGTCAGGAAGATGCTCCGGAAGACCGTCTGGACGCGCGCGAACAGGCGGGCATCTGGCTGCGCGGGTTCCGGGACCACCTTCGGGAAGCGGGGCTCGGTAGTATTTCCGAGATCTTCGATGGTGATGAACCGCACACACCGCGCGGCTGCACGGCGCAGGCATGGAGCGTCGCCGAAGTGCTTCGGGCATTGGTGGAAGACGTCCACGGCGTTCGCCCCGGCAGGTAAGCAGGGGTTCTGCGCAGCTCCGGAGGGAAGTTGTCCTGAGCATTTTTAGCTCCAAAATCTGCTACACTAAGGATGTCTTTGCCCGCATCAGTCCATTTTCAGTGCCTTCTGGCCGCCCTCCCTCCTTACCATTCGTTGTTGGTTATGGTTTCAGAGCAGTCTGACAGAGACAATTTATTAGGAAGAAACCAATGACCAATCTTTTTGTGGGGAATCTGAGCTTTAAGACAACTCAGGATGAACTGCTCGCAGCATTTTCGCAGTACGGCAACGTGGAGCGGGTCAACATCGTAACGGATCGTGAAACGGGCCAGCCGCGCGGATTCGCTTTTGTCGAAATGACCGAACGGCGCGATGCGGAAACGGCAATCTCACAGCTGAATGGCGCCGATCTGAACGGTCGCACCATGAACGTGAACGAAGCCCGTCCGAAGCCGGAAGGCGGTCGTGGCGGTGGCGGATTTGGTGGAAATCGCAGTGGTGGTGGCGGCGCCGGTGGAAATCGCAGCCGCGGACCCCGCTGGTAACGGTTCGGGATCTTCCCGCCGGAGTAACCGATAGAATTATATTTTTAGAGGGCGCCGCCTGTAGCCCGGCCGGCGGCGCAGCCACTTAAGGAGCGAGCGATGTCTGGTCGTGGACGGCCGACGTTCAATAAACGTCAAAAAGAGCAAAAGCGCAAAGAGAAGCAACAGGAGAAGGGTTCCCGTCGCGAGGAACGCAAGGTTACCAGTCAACCGCTGCCGGATGAGGATGCGATTGCGGCAGAAGCACTGGAGATTCTCGCGGAACGTGCTCGCGTAGCGGAAGAAGAGCGCCTGATGGCTCTCACCTCACTCGATCCCAACGAAGATCTGTTGCCTCCGAAGAAAGTAATCGTTACATAATTCAGCAATTAACGGCGCGCCGCACTTCTGTACGGCGCGCTTTTCGCGTCCGATGTCATTGCGGGATCGATCGATTCCCGCGGGAGATGAATTGCCAAACGATGCTTCGGAGCTTCCCCTTCCAGCCCTGACCGGCGATTCCAGCCAGGTTGCGTGGGCGTTCCAGATCCGCAGACAGGTCGACCAGAGTTTTGATCGCATTTCCGTCGCTGTCGCTTCGGGAACCAATCGCTACAAGGCGCTCACGCCGGAAGAGACCGCGGTCCTCCTGGCAGTGGTGGCCGAACATCGGGGCGACGTTCTGGGAAAGTGTTCCGCCCAATACTTCCTGGAGCACTGGCAGGACCCGGTCGACCGCGCACAGCGTCTGATTCATACGGACCCGCGGTGGCTTGCGCTTGTGGAGGCCCGCGCCGCCCGCAATCCCAAACCCGATGCCGTCGCCCCCATCCGCTACATGGGATTCGACGATGCCAAAGGCGTTCGGATGTTCAAATTCGGCAGGCTTCCCGCCAACCCCTCCACGCCGGTTTATAAGATTTCGGTGCACGTTCAGTTGCTGCTGTCGCATGGCATTTCGTTTCAGGACGCGCCCTCCATGTGTGCGGCGATTCTCGCCTCCCGCGAGGCATCCTCCTGTACGATTACCGAGGAAGACTGCCTCTCCTTCATCGCGCTGCGACCCGCGAAAGCGGATCGGAAAGCACCTCGCAGGAAAGCCGCAACGGCGGAGGCCTGAGGAGCGCTCGCATGGAGAGTTCGCCCGTTGAACAGATTCGCACCCAGATAGACGCCGGGTTCGCCGCGGTGGAAAAGGCGCGCCAGCTCCGGCAGGTGGGGTCTCCGGTGGCGGCGGTGGATGCGTGCGAGGATGTTCGCAGAATCATTGTCCGGGTGCGGGCGCTGCTGCCCGCGGCGAGTCTTTCGGAATCGCAGCTGAACGTGGTGACCAAGAAGTTGCAGGCCCTGAAAGATGCGGCGGAACGCGTCGGCGGTCCTCCGGTGGACCGCCCATAGGGCTTCCGCTCCGGAGCGCGCGGGCAGGTTTGGTATCCTCGCCCGAAGTGGACTCTTCTGTCGGACAGTTGGAACTCGCACTTCTGCGAGCTTTCCTTCATAAATTTGAGCGGCGGTTTTATCAGATCGCCGGACCCCGTTATGTGGAACTGGATGAGGCTCGCGCGCAGGCGTGCCGCCTCCGGGCGCGGTTTGTCGCCGCGGCGCATCGGGAATCCATCCGGGCGCGTGAGACGGCCAGGGCTTCGGCGGAAGAATGTGCCCGCGCCATGACCCGGCCGACGGGCGATTCGGAGAAGCTCAAGCGATTGCACCGGGAACTGGCCCGCTACTTTCATCCCGATCTTGCTTCCGACCATGCCCGCCGCGTGTTGCGCGAGCAACTCATGACGGAGGTCAATCTCGCGTATTCGGAAGAAGATCTGCGCCGTATGGAGTTGCTCGCCGGGGCGCTCGACCGGGACGAGAATGGCGACGCGGCGCGGGAACTGGCTGCGCTGGCGGTAACGCCGATCAACGAATTGCGGGAGCGGGCGGAATACGCCAACCGGCAGAAACGCGACCTGTTGACCGAGTTGGCATTGCACCTGCAACGAAAGACCATGGAGACGCAGCAGAAAGGCGCCGCCATGCTGCCGCGGCCGGCCGGGGAAGGCACCCTGGTGGAACGCGCTCTGGCTGATCTGGCGCAGGTGTCATCTTCACGGCTGCTGCGTTTTCCGCACGGCGGAACCATGGGCGAAATCTCAGTTCGTGCGGAGCGCAATATCGACGCGAAAATCACGGTTCTCGGCCAGGCGCAGGGTACCGTACAGGCGCCTTTCGGCAAAGCAATCCTGCTCCGGGTGAACGGGGAGTGCAGTGATCTGACTCCCCTGCTGGAACTGGATCCCGAAGACCTGCAGGGCTTTATCGACGAGTGGCCGGACTTTGTGAATCTGACGGACGAACAGGTGCAGCCCCTGGCTCATTTCCCCAGCCTCGAAGTGATTCAGCTGGGACGCACCGAAGTAACCGGGCGGGTGTTTGACCGCTTCCCTTCCCTGCACGAACTGCGCGTGTTGATTCTGGAAGAAACACAGTTTGATGATGCGGGTCTGCTGCATCTGGAGGATTGCGTCTGGATGCAGCGTCTGGACATCAGCTTCACGCAGGTCACCGGGCCCGGCCTGAAGGCCATTCGGAACATGACTGCGCTGCGGGAACTCAGTCTCTATGGAACGGCCGTTTCGGACGATGATCTGAAGATCATAGACCATATTCCGGGGTTACGGAACCTGAACCTGGGGCTGACGGGCGTTACGGACGCGGCGGCGCAACACCTGCGGCATCTGCAGTACCTGGAAGTTCTGAATCTGGGAGGGACCGGCATCACGGACGCGATCCTGGACACGCTCTCCACGCTGCCGGCCCTGCGCGAACTCGTTTTGTGGGAGACGGGCGTTACGACGGCGGGGCTCGAAAAGATCCGGAACATGGAGTCGCTGCGTTATCTGGATGTGGACGAGACGAAGGTGCCAAAAGAAGCGCTGGACCCGTTCCGGCAGGCGCGTCCCGAGGTCCGGCTTCCGAGCGACGTGTGGGACGCGGGCGCCTAATCAGCGGTACAGGAACGGGTGCGCTGTCCGCATTTCTTCCGCCGCGCGATTGGCGAGTTCGATCTGGATGAGCTCACCTTTGCCGATGCCGGGACACCCTTTCCCGGCTTTGTGCCAGGCCTGGCGGCTGTCGAGAAGTTCCGGCCAGTAAGGGAACGTGCGGCACTGGGTCGGCTTGGCCAGGTGCACGCGGCAGCCACCGCTTTCGAGGAACTCGCAGTTGGCATGCCGCGGAACACGCAGCCGGCGCTGGTTCTTCGTCCGGAAGACGTAGCGGGCTTCGAAGTCCGGGGTGGTCAGGTTGAGGTGGTCCGCCAGCCGGACGATATCGGCTTCCGTGAGATAAACGAAACCCTGCTGCTCGCAGCATTTCGTGCAGCCCGGCTGGCATTCGAACCTCAATTTTTCTGGAATCCGTCGGGGATGGCGAAGGCGGAGTCCGGAATGGTGGCGTTCGAGAAGTCGCCGGAATCGAGCGTCATTTCGAGCATATTGCCACTGGCCGCGCCACCGCGCGGGGCCATGCCAGGCATTCCCGGCATTCCGGCGGCCATGCCGCCACCGCCGCCCATACGGGCGAGTTGCTGTTTGGCGATCTCGGCAGCCGGTCCGCCCTGCGCGGCCATGGCTTCGAGAGTGGCGCGGGCCTTATCCATCCCGGCCTGCATCTGCTGCATCTGGGCGGCATTCGGACCAGCCGGGGCGGCCCCGGTCATGGAAGGCGGCAGGCTGCTCGCCGGCACCTTCAGCCGGATGATCTGCTGAACCGGTACGCCATTCATCGAGGCCATCTTCTTTTGCAGTTCCGCCATGGCCGACGCCATTTGCGGATTGCCCTGACCCGCCAGTGCGCGCCACGGGAACTTCGCGCCGTTCTTCTGATAGAAGTCGCGCAGGTCTTTCGCGCCGGGAACGTCGGGGGACAACCACATATCCATTTCCATGTGCATTTTCCCCGCCTCACGCACGGGCGCATCCATCTCCATGGTCATGACGAGTTCACTCGAATTGAAACCGTTGATGTTCCTCTTCTGGCCCGTTTCTTTCACGTCGATGGTTGCATTGAGTTCCCCGGCGGCGGCAACAGGGTCGGAGAGGCTCTTCACGTTGTAGGTCTTTCGCGCTGTGTCGATGGTGGTGACGGTCTGCGCGTCGAGATCGACGATGGTTGAGACAGCGCCGGAATCCACTTTCATCTTCTGGCCTTTGAGCAAAACCCTGGTCGTGGAGGAACCGTTATTCCCCATCATGCCGGCCATGCTGCCTCCGGTGGTCCTGCGGGTCTGGGTGTAGCTGAAATCGGCGTGTACGCTGGCGGCGCTCAACAGGGTCAGGGCCATCAGGGGCATTGTTTTCATGGTGGAACTCCTCCTTTGGGAAGTATTACATGAATGGGCATTGTTACAGGAGGGTGTGACAAAAAGCCGGGCGCTAAAATCAAAGCTCTTCTTTTTATGGATCTGAAAGGGCAAGTTGCTCTGGTTACCGGCGCCTCCCGAGGGCTGGGCCGGGCAATCGCGCTACGGCTCGCGGCAGCGGGCGCGGCTGTTTGTGTGAACTACGTCAACCGGTCCGGCGAGGCCGATTCGCTGGTGGACGAGATGCTATCGCGGGGTGGTGTCGCATTTCCCCATCGCGCAGACGTGGGAGACGCCGCGCAGGCGGAGTCCATGATCGCGACGGTGGAGCAGGAACTGGGCCCCTTGACCATTCTGGTGAACAACGCCGGTGTCGCATGGCGCGCCACGCTTGAAACGTTCGATATCGAAGGCATGGAGCGAATGCGACGGACCAATGTGGACGGGCTGATCCACATGACGCGCTTTGCCGCCCGAGCCATGAAGCCGAACGGCTATGGACGCATCGTCAACCTCAGTTCCATTGCGGGACACGGCACGGCGCTGCCAGGCAACGCCTTTTACGCCGCGACCAAAGCGGCCGTGTCCGTGTTGACGCGGCGTTTTGCGATGGAATTGGGGCCATCCGGCATCACGGTGAACGCGGTTGCGCCGGGCTTCATTCTCACGGACATGGTGAAAGAGGGACGGACACCGGAAGAATATGAGCAGACGGTGGGCCGGATGCGCGAACTGTGCATGGCAGGGCGCACGGGGACGCCGGAAGATATAGCAAACGCAGTCGCTTTCCTCTCCGCGCCGGAAGCTGGATTCATCACCGCGCAGGTGCTGACGGTGGATGGCGGACGCATGGACTATATTGGGCATTCATGAGGAATTTCGCTCTGCTACGTTTTTGCGTGTCGCTGCTTTGCGTGTCGCTGCTTTGCGTGTCGCTGCTTTGCGTGTCGCTAGCCGCGGCGCCGCTTCCGCGATTTGAGGCGGAGAGTCTGACTGGCAGGAAGATCACCTTGCCCGCCGCCACCGCGGGCCGCAGCGTGGTGCTGCTGGTGGGCTTCACGCAGGCGTCCAGCAAGCAGACCGCGGAGTGGGCGAAGAAGACGAAGCCGATCTGCGAAACCTGGTCGATGGCCGTGTTGGAAGACGTCCCGCGACTGGTGCGCGGTATGGCGTCCCACGGCATCAAAAGCGGCATTCCGAAAGAGGATCAGGAGCACTTTCTGCTGCTCTACCAGCATGAGACGGAGCTCAAGCAGGCTGCGGGTTTCCAGCAGCCGGAGCACGCCTATGTGCTGCTGCTTGCGCCGGATGGTTCCATCAAATGGCGCTTCCACGGCCCGGTGAGTGAAGACGCACTGACGGAGTTGCGAAAACAACTGCAGTGAGTGAGACAATACAGGAATGGGTGTTCCTGTATCGCAGATGTGGACGGTAGCCACTTATGTGCTGAAGCAGCGCATGGCAGGCCGGAAGCAATATCCCCTCGTACTCATGCTGGAACCGTTGTTCCGCTGTAACCTCGCCTGCGCTGGTTGCGGCAAAATCCAGTATCCTGCCCACGTTCTCAAAATGAACCTTTCGCCGGAGGAATGCTTTAAGGCGGTGGAAGAGTGCGGCGCGCCGACGGTTTCCATCCCCGGTGGCGAACCGCTGATGCATCCGGAGATCGATAAGATCGTGGAAGGGCTGGTGGCGCGGAAGAAGTACATCTATCTCTGCACCAACGCCCTGCTGCTCAGGGAAAAGCTGCATCTGTTCAAACCGAGCAAGTACCTGAGTTTTTCGGTGCACGTGGACGGGCAGAAGGAACATCACGATTTCTCGGTCTGCAAAGAGGGTGGTTATGACCTCGCGATCGAAGGCATCAAAGAAGCGGTCAAACGCGGCTTCCGCGTGACCACCAATACCACGCTGTTCGACGGCACGGACCCCAACAGCGTTCGCAGTTTCTTCGACGAAATGATGGAACTGGGCGTGGAAGGCATGATGCTTTCGCCTGGTTATTCCTACGATAAAGCGCCGGATCAACAGCACTTTCTGGGGCGCGCCCGCACCCGCAAACTGTTCCGTGCCATGCTCTCAAACCGGAAACCGAGTTGGCAGTTCAACATGTCTCCGCTTTTCCTCGAATTCCTGATGGGCCATCGGCATTATGCGTGCACGCCCTGGGGCATGCCGACCTACAACGTCTTCGGCTGGCAGAAGCCCTGCTATCTGCTCCAGGATGGCTATGCCGATACGTTCCGGGAACTGATGGAGACGACGGCGTGGCAGAATTACGGTACCGAGTCCGGCAACCCGAAATGCGCGAACTGTATGGTTCACAGCGGCTATGAGGCAACTTCGGTCCATGACATTTTCAATACCTGGAAGGGCTTTCTGGGCGCGGTGAAGGCGACGTTCTCGCCGCTCTACAAAGACCCGGAAGCACTGAAGCTGCTGGATGAACCGGTGAAGCCGGTGCACGCGCCGGCGGGACTGGTCCAGTTGACAATCAAACACGAGGCGGCTGAGCTTGCAGAACCCGAACTTGCAGAAAATCGATGAACTCGAAGTAGTCCCGGGGTTTGAGCATCACTACCTGCAGGGGCAGGTCTGGAAGGCGGAGTCCGAAGGGGAACTCCGGGAGGGCCTCGAAAAAGCCTTCGACTATCGCGGCGATGTCACCATCAACCTGAAAGACGGCTCCACGGTGGAAGGCTATATCTTTGACCGCCGCGTGGGTACGTCCCTGGCGGATTCCGTGATCCGGCTTTTCCCCAGCAAGGAACCGCGGAAGATTTCAGTACCCTATTCCGAGATCGCCGGGCTGGCGTTTACCGGGCGGGATACGGCGGCGGGCAAGAGCTGGGAAGCCTGGCTGAAAAAGTACTGGGAAAAGAAACGGGCCGGCGAGAGCAACATTGAGCTCACGCCCGAGAACCTCGACTAGAACAAACCACCCCTTTTCTGTTTTATCCTGAGCTGTGCCAAAATGAGAGTCCGACGCAATGCCGGTCTCTCCCACACCGCTCGACTGGTTCCCACTCTGGCTGAGCCTGCAGGTCGCGGCTTCCGCGACAATCATCTCGCTGGCATTGGGCATCTGGCTGGCGTGGCTGCTGGCGAATCGCTCATTCACCGGGAAGGAACTGGTGGACGCCCTTTCGACGCTGCCGCTCGCACTTCCCCCGACGGTCCTCGGCTACTATCTGCTGGTGGTGATCGGTCGCACCAGCTGGATTGGGCGGGCCTGGGAGGAAGTGACCGGCTCGCCGCTGGTGTTCACGTGGCGCGCGGCCGTGATTGCCTCCACGCTGCACGCAATTCCGCTACTGGTGAAGTCTTCGCGGGCGGCGCTTGAAAGCGTGGATCATGCCTGTGAACGCGCCGGACGTAGTCTGGGCGCTTCGGAATGGCGCATCTTCTGGAAGATCAGCCTGCCACTGGCGAGGCGTCCGATTGCCGCTGCGACGGCGCTGGCTTTTGCACGGTCGCTGGGCGATTTCGGGGCGACCCTCATGATCGCGGGTGACATTCCCGGCAGAACCCAGACCGCCGCCATCGCCATCTTCGATGCTGTGGAAGCGGGGAATACCCGGGTGGCTCGGCTGCTGGTGATCGTGATCTCGATACTGACCGCCGTCATCGTTTTCGTGGCCAACCGGCTGGAGCAACGGCGGGCGGCATGATTCAGGCGAACTTTACGAAGGCGTTTGCCGGTGGCCGCGAATCCAGCGGCTACAGCCTGGAAGCGCAATTTAACGCCGAGCCCGGCGTAACGGTGCTCTACGGGCCCAGCGGTGCGGGTAAGACTCTCACACTGGACGCGATTGCGGGATTCGTGGCTCCGGACAGCGGACGGATCATGCTGGGCGACCGGATACTTTACGATTCCGGCGCGACCGTCCATCTGCGGCCCCAGGAACGCCGCTGCGGTTATGTGTTCCAGAACTACGCGCTGTTTCCCCATATGACCGTCCGGCAAAACCTCGCGTTCGCCGCTGATTCCCTGCCCCGGCTGGAACGCCATCGGCGAATTGCGGAACTGCTGGAAAGCTTTCGTCTGACGGACCTGGCCGGACGGTATCCGCGCGAGCTTTCCGGTGGCCAGAAACAGCGGGCATCCATCGCACGGGCGTTGATTGCGGAACCGGCTGCTCTGCTGCTGGACGAACCCGGGCGCGGACTCGACGCGGTTCTGCGGCGAGACCTCTACTCCGTGATTCTGGAGATGAAAGCGACGCTTCGGATTCCGATGCTGCTGGTGACGCACGACCTCGAAGAATGCTTCGCGCTGGCGGACCAGGTGTTGATCTACGACGCGGGGCGAATCGTGCACCGCGGTTCGCCGCTGGAACTGCTGCAAAACCCCGGAACCCCGGCTGTGGCGCGCCTGCTGGGGGATTTCAACCTCTATGAGGCGGAAGTGCTGGCTATGGATCCCGGACGCCAGACCAGCCGCGTGCGGTTACTCGGGCAGGAATGGAATGGCCCGCATTTGCGTGGCTGCTTCAAAGGGGATCGCGTCACGTTGTGTGCCCGCCCCGAGGAATTACGGCTGGCGACGAAACCGGGGCCGAACAGGATTCGCGTGGAAACGCCCCGTGTTCTGGAGCGTCCGCAGTCGATCCGTGCCGATTTTGGCGAGGAGTTGATCGTCGATGTCCCACGAGAAGTCTGGCGGGAGAAGCCGGACGATCTGTGGGTGGAAATCCCCGCGGAGAGCCTGCGCCAACTCCGGTAATTACACTGGTAGGTTCCCATGAAGACCCACCAGATTGCAGTGATCGCCGGAGACGGTGTTGGCCAGGAAGTGATTCCAGAGGTGAAACGGTTGCTGACGCCCCTGCAGGCGAAGCACGGCTTCCACCTTGAATACACCGACTATCCGTGGGGTTCAGACTACTACCATCAGCATGGTCGGATGGCCCCCGCCGACTTCCTCGAACAACTCCGAAAAAGCGAAGCCATTTTGCTCGGCGCCGTCGGGCATCCGTCGGTGCCGGACCACATCACTCTCAACGGATTGCTGCTGCCCATTCGCCGGACCTTCGATCAATACGCGAATATCCGCCCGGCAAGGCTCTATAAAGGCGTGGCTTCGCCGCTGGCTCTGCGGCGGAACGAAGAGATCGATCTGGTGGTGGTGCGGGAGAACACGGAGGGCGAGTATGCCCAGATTGGCGGCTTCGTCTATCACGAACAGCCGGAAGAAGTGGCCGTCCAGACCTCTGTCTTCACCCGCCGCGGGGTGGACCGGGTGGTGCGGGTAGCGTTTGAACTGGCGAGAAAGCGCAATCGCAAGAAGAAAGTCACCAGCGTGACGAAGTCCAACGCCCAAGGGTATTCGCTGGTGCTGTGGGACCGGGCGTTTCAGGCCGTGGCGGCGGAGTATCCCGATATTGCGACCGAGACATTGCTGGTGGATGCAGCGGCAATGAATTTCATCCGTCGCCCGGAGAGCTTTGACGTGGTGGTGGCATCGAATCTGTTCGGCGACATCCTGAGTGATATCTCGGCGATGATTGTGGGCAGCATGGGGCTGGCGCCGAGTGCGAATCTGGATCCGAGTCGCCGCAATCCGTCGATGTTCGAGCCGGTCCACGGCTCCGCGCCGGACATTGCCTTTCAGGGAATCGTGAATCCTCTGGCGACGTTTTTGTGCGCCGCGCAGATGCTGGAACACCTGGGTCACGCGGTGGCGGCGGGCGAGATCGAACAGTCGATTGTGACCGTGCTGGCCGAGACGAAGATACGTACACCGGATCTTGGTGGAAGGAGCAAGACGGCTCAAGTGACTGATGCTGTTATTGCTGGGCTCCAATGAGCAGAACATACACCACGTAAAAGTGGTTACCGGAAAACTGAAAAAATCTTTCCCGGGCCGCTTGCATTCCGATTTTGGAGTGCTATATTGGGACTTCATGGCCGTCAACCACACCTATTGGTTTAGCTACCGATTTTGGAGCCCTACTCCATAGTGGTGTTGGTTTTGACCCTGCGGTCGAAGCAAGTTTTTCGGAACCAACCCACTCGCAAGAGTGGGTTTTTTATTTTTGGAGAGTCGAAGGCAAGAAGATGATTATCTCAATGCGGCAACATGCCACGAAGCAGGAAGTTGACCATGTCTGTGAACGGATTCGCGATTTCGGATTTCGGGTGCACTCAATCGAAGGCGAGGAAAGAGTTGTGATCGGCGTCGTTGGCTCCGGCGGAGACGTCACCGCTTGTCTGGAATCGCTCGAAGCGACGCCCGGCGTGGAAAAGGCGGTCCGGATTTCAGCGCCGTACAAGTTTGTCAGCAAGGAGTTCCGCAAGGAGCGCACTGTGATCAAGGTGGGCAAGGCGGAAATCGGCGGTGACGAATTCATCACGATGGCGGGTCCGTGCTCGGTGGAAAGCGAAAAGCAGATTATGGAGACGGCGGAAGCCGTTGCCGCGGCGGGCGCGACGATTCTGCGCGGTGGCGCATTCAAGCCCCGCACCTCCCCGTACGATTTCCAGGGCATGGCCGGCGACGGCCTGAAGTTGCTGGCCAAGGCGCGTGAAGCGACCGGCCTCGCGGTCATCACCGAAGTGATGAGCGATCAGGACGTGAGCCTGGTGGCCGAGTATGCCGACATCATGCAGGTGGGCGCGCGGAACATGCAGAACTTCGCGCTGCTCAAGGTGTTGGGCCGCTGCGGCCGCCCGGTGATGCTGAAGCGCGGTCTGAGCGCGACCATCAAGGAACTGCTGATGTCCGCCGAGTACATTGTGGCGCACGGCAATCCGCAGGTGATGCTCTGCGAACGCGGCATCCGGACCTTCGAAACGGCGACACGGAACACCTGTGACATCAGTGCGGTGCCGGTGCTGAACGAACTGACTCACCTGCCGGTGATCATCGACCCGAGCCACGCTGTTGGCAAGCGCAGCCTGGTGCCGGCGATCGCGAAGGCCGCCGTGGCGGTAGGCGCGGACGGCATGATTGTGGAAGTTCACCCGTGTCCGGAAAAGGCGGTCAGCGATGGTGCTCAGTCACTGACGATTGAAGGCTTCCGCGAAATGATGCAGATGCTGCAGGGCTATCAAAAGCTCTGGAAGCTGGAACGGCAGTCCGAACTGGCGGTTGCTTAAACGAATGACCTGGCAGAGACGCGTCACGATCGCAATTGTCGTCGCAGGCGTGTCTCTGGCGGGTCTGGCTCTGTTGCTGAAGTGGCGGGACAATCGGGATTTTTCCGACCCCGCTCTGCAGTTGTCCCGCTTTCCCGCGGAGGAGTCGATTGTTGTTTCCGTCAACTTCTCCGCCCTCCGGTTGGCGGGGATTTTGTCCCCGTCGCAGGCTCCGCTCGAACCAGAGTACAAGCAGTTTCTCGATGGTTCCGGCTTTGACTACCGGCGCGATCTGGATCAGGTGTATGCCTCGTTTTCGAGCAGCGGGAATTACTTCCTGGCGCAGGGCCGATTTGACTGGAATCGGCTCAGCAGCTATGCGCGGCAACAGGGCGGCTCGTGTTACCAAAGCCTTTGCCGGATGCAGGGTTCCACGCCGCAGCGGCGGATTTCGTTCCTGCCGGTTCGCGAGGATGTGATGGCTCTGGCGGTAAGTACGGATGACCTTGCCGCCACCCGCCTTACCAGGACCGCGCAGCGGGTAACAACGACGATCCCGGATGCTCCGGTCTGGCTTTCTCTGCCAGGAAAGACGCTTCGGCAACAGGCAATTCTGCCGCCGGGCATGCGCCTGATGCTTTCCGCGCTCACTTCCGCCGACCGCGTCGTGGTTACCGGCGGTTTGTCTGCCGGCGGCATGGAAGTGCGCCTCGATGCCAGTTGCAAAACCAAAGAGGACGCCGGAGTTCTGGCGAGCCAGTTACGCAATACCGCGGGCCTGATCCGGGAGGGAATGGCGAATCACAGCCTGCCCCCGGATGATGAACTCGCCCGAACGCTCGGTTCGGGCAGCTTCGAACAAAATGGTCTGCGCGTGGCGGGGCGCTGGCCGGTGGCGAGGAGCCTCCTCGAAACTCTCACAGCCGGTATCTAAAACAAACTATTGACTTATGGATCGCGTCGTCGTTTGCGGTAACGTTGTTTTCGATATTCTTGCCCGTCCCGTGGAAGAGGTCCGCTATGAAGCGACCACCATTGTGGAGACGGTGGAGCAACAGCTGGGCGGCAACGCCGGCAGCACCTCTTATACGATCGCGAAACTGGGAGTTCCGGTGAGTATTGCCTCACTCATCGGCCGGGATGCGACGGGCGATACAGTGCTGCAGCACCTGGAGCGGGTAGGAGTGGATACGTCGCTGGTGCGTTATGTGGATGCGCCGACGTCGATCGCGATCTCTCTGATCCGGAAGAACGGCCAGCGCGCGCTGTTGTATCAGTTGGGCGCGGCCTCAGAAGATTTCCCGTTTTTCAGCCTGCCTGCCGATGCCACGCACTTCCATCTGGCGGCAGTCTACAGGATGCGGCATCTTCGAAAGGTTGCGCCGGAGTTTTTGAAGCGAGCGCGGGAGGCCGGCCTGCGGACGTCGCTCGATGCGCAGTGGGACACCGAAGGCGAGTGGATGAAAGTGCTTGCGCCCTCCCTGCCCTGGGTGGACTACGCGCTGATGAATGAGGATGAGGCATTGCATCTCACCGGGTATCACGATCCGGCCGAGGCGGCGAAAGTGCTGCGCGACCTGGGCGCGAAACACGTGATCATCAAGCTGGGTCCGAAGGGCTGTTGGGCCGATGGCGCGTGGATTCGGGGCCACGCGGTGGAAGTGGCGGATACCACTGGCGCCGGGGATTGCTTTTCGGGTGGCTTTGTTTCGGGGCTGCAGCGGGGCATGAGTATCGAAGAAGCCGGAGACCTGGCCAATGCGGTGGGCGGTCTGGCGGTGCAGAAGGTGGGCGCCACGGCGGGTGTTCGCAATTGGGAGGAGACGCGCCAGTGGCTGGCTGCGCGGTGAGAATGGCCTAAAGTTCTTCGACTTGTTCTCCGATACTACTTGCAGGAGATACAGTCGTATGCCCGATCAGGACGCACAGGGCGGTCAAGAGTCGCCAGCCAAACCCGGCTTCTTCGCCGGAGTCGCAGGAATCGCGGGTGGCCCGCCAGGTGGATCGAGCCGGTCGAGGCAGCGCCGCCCCGGGCAATTTAAGGCTCTTCCGGATTCAATCGCTGGTTCTGACGGAGGTCCCTACGCCGCGGATTTCGGGGGCGATGAGTTGGACGGTGGCGCCATGATCACCTCCCTGGCGGTGGCTGGCGGCGATGGGGACCTACAGCTGTTCTCCGAGTCCGGCGCACCGGATGAGGTGAGCGAACTCCGGCGGCAGATCAAAGAAAAAGATCATGCCATTCTGCGCGCGGTCTTGTCCGTGCAGGACCTGCAGGAGCAGCTTGCGGCTGAGAAAGAAGAGAGTCTGAATCTTCGGACGGAGCTTTCTTCCATCCGTGATTCTGAGTCCAGCCCTGTGCCCGAAAAGGCCGGCGCAGTGCATGGTCCGGAAAAACCGTCACTGAGTCCGGAAGCACAGGTGGAAGTTGACCGGCAGCGCAAAGAATGGGCGAAGATTCAGCGGTCGCTGGAACGCCAGCATAATCAGCGCAAGACCGAACTGGCTACGGTAAGAGCCCAGTGGTTTCAAACACAGCAGCAACTGGAGACGGAAAGTCGGGCGCGGCGTCTTGAAAACGCGCAGGCGTCCGCCACAATTTCAAAGCTGGAGCGAAATCTCTCTTCCACCAGTGAGGCACTGACGCAGGTCCAGCGCGCACCGGGACCTTCGGTCGGCAAGCGGATTACAGCGGTGGGTGTGCTGGCGACCGTGATGATTGGCGCGGGCCTGATGTGGACTCAGTTTTCCGCCAAGGCCGGCACGGCCGCAACGGCGACGAATCTCAACGCGGGTAGTGCCGGGGCATCGAATCCGGCTGACACGGCTGCCCCGAATTCCGTCCCCGTAAAATCGGCCCCTGGAGGAGCAAAGCCCGCCTCGTCTCTGAAGCCAATTCAGGCTCCGCCGCAAGCGGAGTTTTCTCAGGCGAGTTTTCAGGGCTCGCTCAGCAGGCTCAACCGGGCACTGTCCTCCTACGGGAACCGACCGCCTCAGGATGTCATGCGGGAAGTTCGACAGCGCACGGGTGACCAGAGTGTTTGTGCATTCCAATGGAACAACGGTCAGCCGGCACTGATCTATGGATCCGAAGGCCTGCATGCCAGCCTGTCCAGTGCGTTGACACGTTGCGCGGCGGCGGTGGAACTCAGTCACTAAGCAGAAAAAGCCCCGGTCGGGTGACCGGGGCTTTTGAATTGCTGTGCCGTGTCGAAGCGAATTACGGCTTCGGAACGCTGTTGATGGTCTTGAGGATCCGGGAAACGATCTGGTAGGGGTCGCCAGCCGAGTTCGGACGGCGATCTTCCAGGTAACCCTTGTAGCCGTTCTTAATGAAGTTCACGGGCATGCGGATCGAAGCGCCGCGGTCGGACAGACCGTAGCTGAACTTGTCGATCGATTGGGTTTCGTGATGACCCGTGAGGCGGAGGTGATTGTCCGGGCCATAGACGGCAATGTGTTCCGCAACGTTGGCGGAGAAAGCAGCCATCAGGGCTTCGAAGTATTCCTTGCCACCCACTTCGCGAATGTACTTGGTGGAGAAGTTGGTGTGCATGCCGGAGCCATTCCAGTCACCCTTGATGGGCTTGCAATGGAATTCGACATCAACCGAGTACTTCTCGCAAAGGCGCATCAACAGGTAGCGAGCAACCCAGACGTCATCGGCAGCTTTTGCCGAACCCTTGGCGAAGATCTGGAATTCCCACTGGCCCTTGGCCACTTCGGCGTTGATGCCTTCATGGTTAATGCCGGCCGCGAGACAGAGTTCAAGGTGCTCTTCGACGATCTCACGGGCAATGTCGCCCATGTACTTGAATCCGACGCCGCAATAGTACGGACCCTGCGGAGCCGGGTAGCCGCCTTCCGGGAAGCCGAGCGGACGACCGTCCTGATACAGGAAGTATTCCTGTTCGAGACCAACCCAGAGATCGGGATCGTTCTCGATGGTGGCGCGATAGTTGGTGGAGTGCGGCGTGCCATCCGGGTGCATGACTTCACAAAGGACGATGAACGCGTCCTTGCGGCTTGCGTCGGGGTAGAGCGCGACCGGCTTCAGGATACAGTCAGAGCTCTTGCCCTCGGCCTGCATCGTGGAGCTGCCGTCAAAGCCCCAGAGAGGCATATCTTCGAGGGTCGGAACGCCGTCGAATGACTTGAGCTGAGTCTTACCGCGCAGGCTGGGAACGGGCTGGTTGCCGTCAAGCCAGATGTATTCGAGTTTGTATTTTGTCATGGTATTTGGAGGATCAGTGAATTGGGGCCACTTCAAACACGGTTTCAGCCCGATGAACTTCCGATTATCTATGATGGGCTCACCGTCGGGCAAGCCAGGCGTCATCGGTTATTTTTATCGGCTGTATATCAGACGCTGATGGGGAGGCTCCGAAGAACCTTCCCATCAACTTAAGATTCAGTATCGACCAAATCCGCGCGGTACGGAAATCGCTAATTCTTATCCGGCGGATATCCGGAATTGATTCAACAGCCTAGTCGAGGTACTCGTAGGCGGGCAAGGTGAGAAAATCATTGAACTCACCGGACAGCATCATTTTCCCGAACAGGTCGGCGGCAAGGGGGAATTTACCCCGGGCAAACCGTTCCGCGCCGAGTTTCTCTCCCAATTTGCCGAGTTCTTCGGCGATGGTGGCTTTCACGAGATCGGGAGTGACGGGCCGCCCATCTTCCAGCTTTGCACCGTGCTTCGCCCACTGCCAGACCTGAGCCCGGGAGATTTCGGCGGTGGCGGCATCTTCCATCAGGTTGTAAATGGGCACGGCGCCATTGCCGCGAAGCCAGGCTTCCAGATATTGGATGCCGACATCGACGTTCATCCGCAGTCCGGCTTCGGTGATGACGCCAGCCGGGACACAAAGCAGATCCGCCGCCGTGACATGAACTTCTTCACGTTTGCGGTCGATCTGATTGGGTTGCGGCATGTACTCGTCAAAGACCTGCTTTGCCACGCCCACCAGCCCCGGGTGGGCCACCCAGGTACCATCGTGGCCCGCCTTCACTTCGCGGAGTTTATCCTGCCGCACCTTTTCGAGGGCGCGCTCATTGGCTTCCGGGTCATTCTTAATCGGAATCTGCGCGGCCATGCCGCCCATGGCGTGAATGCCGCGTTTGTGGCAGGTCTGGATGAGCAGGTCCACATAGGAAGCGAGGAAGTGGACTGTCATGGTGACCTGTGCGCGATCCGGCAGCATGAAGTCCGCGTGATTCCGCAGCTTCTTGATGAAGCTGAAAATGTAGTCCCAGCGACCACAGTTCAGACCGGCGGAGTGATCCCGCAGTTCCCACAGGATTTCGTGCATTTCGAACGAAGCGAGGATCGTTTCGATGAGCACGGTGGCGCGCACGGAGCCCTGCGGTACCCCGCAATAGTCCTGCGCGAAGACAAACACGTCATTCCAGAGACGGGCTTCCAGATGGGATTCCATCTTGGGCAGATAGAAATAGGGACCGGAACCGCGCTTGAGCAACTCGGCGGCGTTGTGGAAAAAATAGAGGCCGAAATCGAACAGGCCACCCGACATCGGCTCGCCATCCACGTGGAAGTGCTTTTCCACCAGATGCCAGCCGCGGGGGCGAATGAGCAACACGGCTGTCTGTTCGTTGAGCTTGTACTGCTTGCCTTCCGGACTGGAAAAGCTGATTTCGCGACGGATGGCGTCGCGCATGTTTTTCTGGCCCTCAATCAGATTGCCGCTGGTGGGGGAGTTGGCATCCTCAAAATCCGCCATGAACATCTTCGCGCCGGAATTGAGGGCATTGATGACCATCTTGCGGTCGGTGGGGCCGGTGATTTCGGTGCGGCGATCGCGGAGGTCGGCCGGGATCGGGGCGACGGTCCAGTCGGATTCGCGGATGTCGGCGGTTTCGGGCAGAAAGTCCGGGAGCTTGCCGCCGTCGATTTCGGCCTGCCGAACCTTGCGGCGTTCCAGGAGTTCGAGGCGGCGGGCATTGAACTTCCGGTGCAGTTCCACAAGGAAGGTCTGCGCTTCAGGGGTCAGGATTTCGGCGTCGCTGAGCGACGTTGTGATGGGGGAAGACATGAATTTTTGAGTAAGACCTTAGTTCCTGCCGCAGAAGCCGGGGTTGCCGCACATGCCGGCCGGGCAGCCGCCGGTTTGGGCAGGGGCCTGGCGCTGTGTGCCGGAAGCCGCGCCGGCGCGAGGCGAAAAGGTGGAAAATTCCTGCTTCAGGTGCTTTTCGCCGCAGGAGGGGCAACCGCCATCAAGGACCTGTTCGGTACGGCGGACGAGGCGCTCAAATTTATCGCCGCAGGCTTCGCAAACGTATTCGTAGATCGGCATAGTTCTCCTTCATCTTATCGCTGCTCGCCGGTTCTCTGAATCGGCAGTCTGTTTCAAGGTGACGGTAACCAAAGCAACACCATGGATTACCCTACACCTATGCGAATGCTTCTTCCCGCCGTGCTGATGGCGGTTTCCCTGCAGGGTCAGCAACCGGTCTCGCTCACCACGGCTGACTATGCTCACGCCGAGAAATTCATGTCCTACAACACGTCGCCGCTGGTTTTCGGCGCCGGTGTCCGGCCCACCTTCTTTGAGGGAGACCGATTCTGGTATCGCGTGACGCGGCCCTCCGGCTCTGAGTTTATGCTGGTCGATCCTGGGAAGGGCGTCCGGCAGCCGGCTTTCGATCATGCCCGACTGGCGGCTGGCCTGTCGAAAGTGGCGGGGCAGACGTATGAAGCCGGCAAGCTGCCATTCCAGGCGATTGAGTTTACCGATTCCGGTAGGAGTCTGGCGTTCAGCGCGGCCGGTAAGAACTATAAGTGCGCGCTCGATACTTACGAGTGCTCGCCCGATTCCTCGGCGCGGGCGGCGGGTGGCGGCAGGGGTGGCCGTGGCGGCGGCCGCGGAGGATTCGGGCGCGCGATGGACGCTCCTTCTCCCGATAAGAAGAAGACCGCTTTCATTCGCGATTACAACCTGTGGGTGCGGGACGTGGCGACCAACAAAGAGACGCAGCTCACCACGGACGGCGTGAAGGATTACGGTTACGCAACCGACAACGCGGGCTGGACGAAGAGTGACCGGCCGATTCTGTTATGGTCGCCCGATTCAAAAAGGATCGCCACATTCCAGCAGGACCAGCGCGGGACGGGCGATATGTATCTGGTGAATACGTCGGTGGGGCATCCGAAGCTGGAGGCCTGGAAGTATCCGCTGCCGGGCGACGATGTGGTGACCACCATCCGTCGGGTTGTGATCGACGTGGAGACGGGAAAGACAACGGCACTTAACATTGCGCCGGACCAGCACCGTTCGACCCTTTGTGATGACATTGCCTGCCGCGGTGGCGAGTGGGCCGACGTGCAGTGGAGCCCCGATGGCGGGAAACTGGCATTCGTTTCCACTTCGCGGGACCACAAACAGGCCCGCCTGCGAGAGGCGGATGCGGCCTCCGGAGCGGTGCGGGAGATTACCGAGGAGGCTGTGGAGACACAGTACGAATCGGGCGACGGCAAAGCCAACTGGCAGGTGCTGTACGGTTCCGACGAGTTCCTCTGGTACTCGGAGAAGAGCGGTTTCGGCCATCTGTATCTGGGCGACTGGAAGACCGGGAAGATCAAGTCGCCGATCACGACGGGCGACTGGCTGGTACGGCAGACCGTTCGGGTGGACGAGAAGGCGCGGGTGATTTACTTCCTGGGTGCGGGGCGGGAAGCGGGGCGCGACCCCTATTTCACGCATCTCTACAAGATTGGATTCGATGGAAAAGGCCTGACGCTGCTCACCCCGGAAGATGGCAACCACGACATCACTCTGGCTCCTTCCGGCAACTACTTTGTCGACAGCTACTCGAAGCCGGACGTTCCGCCTGTGGCCGTGCTGAGAGATACGAACGGCAAGTTGATTTCGGGTCTGGAAAAGGCGGACATCTCGCAGTTGCAGGCGGCGGGCTGGAAGCCACCGGTGCCCATCACGGTGAAGGCGCGCGACGGGCAAACCGACTTGTATGGGCTGCTGTTTATCCCGACGAACGTGGACCCGAAGAAGAAGTATCCGATTGTGAACCACATCTATCCCGGACCACAGGCGGGCAGCGTGGGCAGTCGGAACTTCGCGGCATCCCGCGGGGACGCGCAGGCGCTGGCGGAACTGGGCTTCGTGGTGATTGAAGTGGATGGCATGGGAAACCCGACACGGTCGAAGAAGTTCCACGATGCCTACTACGGCAACATGGGTGACAACACGCTGCCGGATCAGATCGCGGCCATGCAGCAGGTGGCGAAGAAGTACCCGTTCATCGATATCGACAAAGCGGGTATCTACGGGCACTCCGGAGGCGGTTACGCCACGGCGGACGCGATGTTCCGGTTCCCGGATTTCTTCAAAGTCGGCATCTCTGAGGCGGGCAATCACGACCAGCGGAATTATGAGGACGACTGGGGCGAGCGCTACCAGGGGCTGCTGAAGAAGAATGCCGACGGGACGACCAACTACGATGATCAGGCGAACGAGAATATCGCGAAGAACCTGAAAGGGCATTTACTGCTGGCGCACGGGACCATGGACAACAACGTTCCGCCTTACAATACCCTGCTGGTGGTGAATGAGCTGATCAAGGCCAATAAGGACTTCGATCTGATCATGCTGCCGAACCGCGGTCATGGCTTCGGCAATGAGCCTTACATGGTCCGACGCCGGTGGGACTACTTTGTGCGTTACCTGCTGGGCGCGGAACCTCCGAAGGGTTACGAGCTGCGGGCAGCGCCGGCATTCGGCCAGTAGCAGGAATGGTGGTCCGGGGGCTACGAAAAGATCTCCCGGACCACTTCCCCCGCCAGAACGGTGGGCCTTTCGTTGCGGCCGTTGTGCAGGTAGGTGGTTTTGAGGTGGTCGAGGCCGAGCATCCAGAGGATAGTGGCGTGGATGTCGTGAACGTGCACGGGGCGTTCGGCGGCGCGCATGCCGATCGCGTCCGTGGTTCCGACGTACTGGCCGGGTTTGGCGCCGCCTCCCGCCATAAACATGGTGAAGCCCCAGGGGTTATGGTCGCGCCCGTCGCCCTGCTGGTTGAACGGCGTTCGACCGAATTCCCCGCCCCAGACGACCAGCGTATCTTGGAGCAGTCCGCGTTGTTTCAGGTCGGTCAGCAGACCTGCGATCGGCTTGTCGGACGCCTTACACCATTTGCCGTGATTAGCCTCAATGTGCTGGTGCGCGTCCCAACCGCTGCCGGAACCGCAGTAGAGTTCCACGAAACGGACCCCGCGTTCCACCAGACGACGGGCCATCAGACAGTTGCCACCGTAGACGGACGTGAGCGGGTCGTCCAGGCCGTAGAGCTTTTTCGTGGCTTCCGTTTCTTTCGCAAGATCCACGGCTTCGGTGGCGGCGGATTGCATCTGGTAGGCCATTTCGTATGACCGGATGCGCGCGTCGAGTTCTGAATCCTCAGACTTATCCCGCGACCAGAGCTCATTCAGGGAGCGCAGCAGACCGAGCTGGTTCCGTTCCTGCTCGTCTGAGATGGTGGCGGGCGGCTTCAAATCGAGGATCGGCGTATTCCCGCGCCGGAACTGCGTGCCCTGGTAGACGGCGGGCAGGAAACCGGAACTCCAGTTGTTCGAACCGCCGAGTGGATCCTTGTCGTCACTCATCACCACGAAAGAAGGCAGGTTGTGATTCGCGGTGCCGAGGCCGTAGGTGGTCCACGCGCCCAGAGATGGCCTGCCGGCGAGAATAGAACCGGTGTTCATCTGGCAGACCGAACCAACGTGATTGATGCCGTCCGCCCAGCAGGACCGGACGATGGTCATGTCGTCCACATGCGCGCCGGTGTTTTCGTACCAGTCCGAGACCCACATGCCGCTTTGCCCCCGCTGTTTCCAGACACGGCGGGGCGCCATCAGATTGTTGTTCTGCGAACCCTGAGCCGTGAATTTTGGTCTGCCGATGGAATCCGGGATCGGCTGGCCATCAAGGCGCATCAGGTCGGGTTTGTAATCAAACAGGTCGACGTGGCTGGGGCCGCCTTCCATGAAAAGAAAGATGACGGATTTGGCGGTGGGCGGGTGATGCGGAGTCTTGGGAGTCAGCGGATCGGCGGCTTTGCTGGTGGTCGCGCGCGCTTGTTCGTCAAGCAGGGCGGCGAGCGCAATGCCGGCAAGACCGCTGCCGGCTTTGGTGAAAAACTCACGCCGGCTGGAGACGTTCCAGTGATGTTTCAGCTTGTTCAGCATGATGGTTAATTCACGTAGAGGAACTCGTTCGAACTCAGGAGAGCATGACAGAAATCGACGAACGCGGCGGCCTTCTCCGGTGGCATCCCGCCGGGGAGATGGTCCGGCAACAGCACCTTCTCATTCCGGGAGATCCGTCCCGCAATCAGGGCCGACTGTTTATCGAGGAAGTTCAAAACGGTTTCCTGCTCCTCGGGCTTCGGCGCGCGGGAGAGAGCAAGGCGGTAGGCACGATCAATCTGCTGATCCGGGGACAGACCACCGTCATTGAGAACCCGTCCGGCAAACTGGCGTGACCAGTCGAGAACGTACTGGTCATTCATCATCGTAAGGGCCTGCGCGGGAACCACGGTGCTGAAGCGGCGCGGGCAGCTTTCCTCAGAGGTGGGCGCGTCAAAGGCCTCAAACATCGGATAGGTGAGAATGCGCTTCACGAAGACGTAAATACTGCGGCGGCTCGCCTCGGCGGGGTCCTTTTCGACCGGCCACCCGGAGTAACCGGCCGTATTTACGCCCTCGGGGAGTTCCGGACGAACGCCGGGTCCGCCCATGCGGAGGTTCAGGCGGCCACTGGTCATGAGCATGGCGTCGCGCACCACCTCGCCTTCCACGCGATGCCGGGGATAATGCCAGAGCAGTTTGTTATCCGGGTCCACCGCGGCGGCTTCCGTCTGGTTGGCAGAGGACTCCTGGTAGACCCCGGACAGCATGATTATGCGGTGCATCTTTTTCATGCTCCAGCCGTTTTGAACGAACGAGGCCGCGAGAAAATCGAGCAGTTCGGGATTCGAGGGGCGGTCACCCATCACGCCGAAATCGCTGCTGGTGCCGACGAGTCCGGCGCCGAAGTGACCCTGCCAGATGCGGTTGACCATGACGCGGGCTACCAGAGGATTGTTCGGGTTTGCCAGCCAGTTGGCGAGGGCGCTGCGGCGGCCGGTGGAATCGAGGCCGGCCGGGGGCGAGAACGTTGCCTCAGTCGGATCGAGGATCGAAAGGAAGCCGGGTTGTACCTCCTCTTTGGGGGCGGTCCACGATCCTCCGGCCAGCACGAAGGTTTTGGGGGCCAGCGCACTGTTGTCGATCACAGTCTGGGCCAGCGGAGGATGGGGGCGAAGCGAATCGAACTTCTTCAGTTCCGCATTGAGGGCATCAAACTCCAGGCGCTGTTCGGGACGGAGTTTCTTTGAAAGAGCGGTTTCCTGATAAGTCACCTGTGGCAATCCCTGAAAAGCCAGCAGAGCCTGGTAGGCGGTTCGCTTTTCGGGCGGAGTATTGATGGCTTCGCGGGTACCTTCGGAGAAGCGATTCATGTACTCGTCCCGGTCGGCCTTCGCGATGGGGGCGACCAGTGCGGTCATGCGGGCGCGGAGGTCCCGGGTTTTTTGTTCCCACTCCGCTTGTTGGCGGTTTACGGCGGCGAGTTCCGCGCCGCTCAGCGGAACGTAGTCATCCTGGGCGCGCACGTTGGCGAAGAAGGCCTGAAGCCGGTAGTAATCCTTATGCAGGATGGGGTCGAACTTGTGGTCGTGACACTTGGCGCACCCGAACGTCATGCCGAGGAACGCGGAACCCACCGTATCGGTGATGTTCATGAGTAGCTCGGTGCGGCGATTTTCCATGCTCGGCTGATTGGTTTCGTCGGTGTAGTGCCGGAGGAAGCCGGTGGCGATGTGGGCGTCCACGTCGCCGGGATAGAGTTCATCACCGGCGATCTGTTCGCGGATGAACCTGTCGTACGGCTTGTCCTTGTTAAAAGACTGAATGACGTAGTCGCGGTAGCGCCAGATGTTGGGGCGAATCTCATCTGCTTTGAAGCCATTGGTATCGGCATAGCGGGCGACATCGAGCCATTCCCTGCCCCAGCGCTCGCCGTAGTGGTTGGAGGCGAGGAGGCGGTCGACTACATGGGCGAAGGCATCCTTCGACTGGTCGGCGAGAAAAGCCGCGGTTTCCTCGGGTGTCGGCGGCAGACCGATAAGATCGAGCGTGGCGCGGCGTAGCAGTGTGATTTTATCGGCGGGAGCGTTGGGACGGATCTTGCTTTCACGAAGCTTCGCGAGGATCAGGGAGTCAATCGAACCCCCGGAATTCCGAACAGGCTGGAAGGCCCAATAGCGTTTCTGAGCGTCAGTAAATTTATGTTCGGCGGAGGTGGTGAGTTGCAGGGAGGCTTCCCATGGCGCGCCCGCATCGATCCAGGTCCGGAAGAGAGCAATTTCAGACTCGCTCAGACTTCCACCGAACGGCATCCGCGGCTGTAACTGACCCGTAAGGTGACGGTAGAGGCGACTTTCGGCGGCGTTTCCTCGTGTGAGCGCCGGACCATGTTTACCGCCCTTCAGCAGCGCATCCTGGCTGTGCAGATCAAGGTCGCCCATTTTGACGGACGCATTGTGGCATTGCGCGCATTTTTCGAGCAGCGGCGCGACCGAGGAGAACGAAACCTGCGCCGCCATGGCCGGCACTCCGGGGAGCAAAAGGAGCAGGGCCGCGGTTCGCACGACAGGGTGCAACACGAGTGGTGTTCGATCCGGCAAGGGAATACCTCATATGAATTATGCATTGCAATTTCACTAACTGAAACAAAACAGGGGAATTATTTTGCGAATTATGCACTTTACAAAGCAGGCCGGATATACTGGTGTATGACGTGACAGGCTGGCAATTTTTGAGGTAGGATGGTGGTGCGGTAGACGAGGGTCGAACTCGCATGGACAGTTTTCCCGTTGGGCGGGTGTCCACCAGATTCCAAGTCTGGAGCGTTTGCCAATTTCGCCACTACCGCACACGTTGGTCCGGGTCGGTCGCAAGCCCGTTGCCCGGTTTGGTTGGTTGTCAGTGTTGCTTAGTTAAGGCGGCGGCATAAGCCGTTTGTTCCTCATTTCCCGGCCCGATTCCGTTCCTAGCGGAGTCGGGCCTGTGATGTATCAGTACTCGACCTAGCCCCGAATCTTCTTCCTCTTCGAAAAAGGTGGATTCGGGGCTTTCCCCGTTTTCACTCTCCGATGCCGGTCGGCTCACATCGGCGAGTTGACTGTCTTATCATTTG
>CAIUOG010000011.1 GCA_903900705.1 uncultured Acidobacteriia bacterium | reverse complement strand
GATGAGTGGCGAATCTCCGTCATCAGCTTGCTCACGGTCATGGTTGCCGTCAGTCTGTCGAGCACGAAGGGCAGCGTCTCCCGCCCGAAACGCGAGTCCAGATCCGTCAGGTCGGCATCCGTCCAGTTCGTCTCCACCAGCGTCGGCGCGAGGTTCCAGGGGAAGGGAACACCCCGCTCCTCCAGCCAGAGGGAAACGGCTTCCTCCCGGTCACTGCGCTCCATCGGTTCCATCACGGGCGGGGGCGCGTTTCGTTCGGTGAACTCCCGTTCCGCGCAGGCAATGTAAAGGCGCTGCGCCGCGGTGAGCGGATGTTCATCCAGCCGGATATTCGCTTCCATCAGGCGGTGCAATGCGGCCTGCATTTCACCGGAGGCCCGTTCGGTGGCGGACACCGGGTTGTTCAGTTCATGGGCGAAACCAGCGGATAACCGGCCCAGCGCGCGCAGCTTTTCGTGCTGCTGTTCGGCCACCGTCAGGTCGCGCGTGCGGTCCAGCATGATGCCGACCAGTCGGGCAACCACCTCCGGCAGCCGTTGCAGCAGGGCAGGGAACTCGGTCCGGGGAAAACTGGCGGCCCACGTGGGAACGTTGGCCCGAACGGTCCGGTTGAACTTTTTCAGGCGGGAGAACGGCAGCGTGCCGGTGATGGTTCCGGTGCGCGCAAGGAACAGCGGTTCGTTGCGGAGCACCGTCTCCGAACGCGCCACCAGTTCCCCTTCGAGGATCAGGAACATCCGGTCGGCCTCGTCGCCCTCGCGCAGGTAACTCTCGCCCGGGTTCAGGCGGATCTGCGTGCACCTCTCCGCGAACCAGGCGAGATCGTCATCCGG
Source organism: uncultured Acidobacteriia bacterium (assembly GCA_903900705.1). GTDB lineage: Bacteria > Acidobacteriota > Terriglobia > Bryobacterales > Bryobacteraceae > BOG-234. Next base: position 42,474 of record CAIUOG010000011.1, on the reverse strand, counting down.
CAGGGTGGCCAGAATCCGGATCCGGCGCAGCGCTGCCAGGAAGTTTGCGTCCGTCAGGGCTGGTTCCGGAGCCATGAACTCAGTATAAGGGCTGGTTTTAGTGTCGAACGGCCAGAAGTGACGCCCAGGCGCTGGCGCCCGTCGCATCCCAGGCGCGAATTACCACCGTGTTGTTCCCGGTCAGCAGCGGGATTCCCGCCGCTGTCCAATGGTCGGTTCCGGTGGCGGTGCCGCTCGCTCCCGCCGCCGTCTGCCATGTCACACGGTTTACTCCTCTTCCGCCCGAAGCCGTTCCGGATGCCGTGAGCACGCCCGACGTCACCGTGGTCACACTGGAGACGGGCGAAGAGATTTTGACGCTGATCGGCAGGCTGCCCTGTGTGCCTGTGGGCGCGGCCGTCTGGAGCGTGATGGTTACGGATTTACTGGCCGAGTTCTGTTGCGAATCGAAGGTGGTCACGGTCACCGTGTTCGCGCCGTTCACCAGGCTGATGCCGCCCGCCGTCCAGGCGGTTGAGGACCCGTTGGGGAAGCTGGCCTTACCACTGTAGCCGTGATCCGTCTGCCACTGCACGGAATAGGCGGGGACGCCCCCGGAAACCGTGCCGGAAACTCCGGCGACAGCCACCTGCGTCGTCGCGGGAACGGAATCCAGGGTCAACTGCAGCGGGGTCGTCTTTGGCGCAGGCCCAGGCGCAGGCCCAGGCGCAGGCCCAGGCGTCGGCGCGGGATTGCCGCCGCCGCTCACCGGCGCGGCGGAACCCAACAGTCCATACATGGTCTGCGCGGCGCCAATATCATTCGCCGAAAGGGACATATTGCTGCGGTAGTAGGGGTACATCACGTCCCCTGGTTTATCGGAATGCCCCAGGCCGATCGCATGCCCCGCCTCATGCAGGGCCACGCTGTAGATGTCGATATCGCCGCCCACATGCCAGTTCTCATCCGCATCGAGGTGCATGTCCCCGGCAATGGATTCCGCATTAATCGGCACCGGATAAAACGTGTGGGCCAGGATTCCTCCCGGCCCGTCAAACGGATACGCATCTCCGTGCGAGCCGCTCACGAACTTCATCAGGATGGTGCGCGGCGCGGAAGCCACAGTGGTCGGTTGAAAGATCACGTTCGTGTGTCTCGCCCACTCATTCAGCGCGCGCACCAGTTCACTTTCCACCAGTTGCGCGGGCGCCTTGGGCGTGATCGACCCGAACGCGTACCCCAGATGCGCCGCGTTGTCGGAATCCAGATTCCAGCCGTGAACAATATTCGCGTACTGGCCCACCGTTCCATTCGCCGTCAGCATGCCGGCGCAGGCAATCAGATCGTTGCCGGTCAGCAGCGCCGGGTCGGCGGGGAAGATGTAAGCGACCTCGTCATGCCGCGACAGCGCCACCATTTCCTCCGCCGTCGCCACCACAATGGCATGATCCCGCCGCAGTGCGGCCGTGCGCTGAAACGTCACCCCCTCGCTGCCCGCCACCGTATCCTGCTGGGCCGGCGTCAGGTCCGAGTGGAACTCAACAATGGCGGTCGCGACGTCGTCGTCTCCCATTTCCATCAGCATCAGCGCCGGGCTCAGTTTGTCGCCCGGCAGAATCGCCCCGATCCAGTTCACCCCGGGGCGAGGGGGAATCCGCCCGCCCGGCGCGGCCACCACCACCGCGTTATCCGGTAGCGCCGCCACCACGGTCAGGCCGTCCCGCAGCAGCGAATCCAGATCTTCCACCCCGGGGGAGTGGTCGAACTGAATGATTTTGTGTGTCGCCGTCGTATCCGCTATTCCCGCGTCCGCATCCGCCTCCGTTTGTGCCGCCAACTGTACGGTTCTGGTTTTAAAGTGAAGATCCTCGCCAAAAACCGCTCCTCCCAACATCAGTGCGAATGCTATTCCTCGCCTGTTCATGCCTTTTGATCGGCAGACAGTTGTGGTACCTGCATACCACTCGGGTTAACCTGAGTGCGAATGTATCCCGTTGCACTGACAATCGCCGGATCCGACCCCAGCGGCGGCGCCGGCATTCAGGCCGACCTGAAAACTTTCCACCAACTCGGCGTCTACGGCGCCTCCGCCATCACGCTCATCACCGTGCAGAACACCCTGCGCGTCTCGCGTGTGAGTATTCTCGATCCCGTCCTGGTGGCGGAACAAATCCGCGCTGTGCTGGAAGATATCCCGCCGGGTGCCGCCAAGACCGGCGCCCTGGGCTCCGCCGGAGTCATCGAAGCCGTCGCCGCGGTCCTTGCCGGGCAGCGGTTTCCCCTCGTGGTCGATCCCGTCATGATCAGCAAGCATGGCGCGCCGCTCATGGATGACAACGCCCGCGAAACCCTGTGCTCCCGGCTGTTGCCACTGGCGACTCTGGTGACACCGAACCTGCCGGAAGCCGCCGTGCTGGCCGGCATCCCGGTGAATTCGCTGCCGCTGATGCGGGAGGCCGCGCTCCGCATCAGCCAGTTCGGCCCTCGCGCCGTGCTGGTCAAAGGCGGTCATCTCGAAAACGACGGGCCCCACGAAAATGACGCCGTGGACCTGCTCTATGCGGACGGCGTTTTCACCGAACTCCGCGCCCCCCGGATTGCCACCCGGCACACCCACGGCACTGGCTGCGCGTACTCGGCCGCCATCACGGCCCTGCTGGCCGGCGGAGCGCCCATGCTGACCGCCGTCCGGGGCGGTAAAGCCTTTATTTCTGAAGCGATTCGTACCGCGCCTGGCCTGGGCGGCGGCAGCGGCCCCGTCAATCATCATGCGAAAATACCGGATTCGCTATAATCGGCTTTCCTAGCCATGACCAAGGTTCAAAAAAGCTTCCACCTTGAGCGTCCCCTCGATGACGCCCTGATGCAACAGATCGCCGACGCCCAGGCCCTCTACGGCATCGAATGGATTAAGATCGCGCCTTCCCGCGAAGACCTGATCGTTGAGTTCGATGCCACCCGCCTCCGCACTTCCGACGTGGAAGCCGCGCTGCAGCGGGCCGGCATCTTCGCAACCGTTTAGTCTCCGGTTTCCGCCCCGGCGTTCATCCGGCTGATCACGAAGGCGTATTCAAACGCCTTTTCCTTCAGCTTTTCGTATCGCCCGGACGGCCCGGCATGGCCCGCGCCCATATTCGTTTTGAGCGCGATCACATTCGCGTCCGTCCTCCGGTCCCGCAGTTTCGCCACCCATTTCGCGGGTTCCCAATAGGGGACGCGCGGGTCGTTCAGACCCGCCGTCACCAGCAGGTTCGGATACGCTCTCGCCTCCACGTTCTCATACGGCGCGTAAGACCGGATGTATTCGTAGTACGCCGCCTCGTTCGGATTGCCCCATTCCTCGTACTCCGTCACCGTCAGAGGCAGTGTTTCGTCCAGCATGGTATTCACCACGTCCACAAACGGCACGTGCGCCACCACCACGCGGAACAATTCCGGACGCAGGTTGGTCACCGCGCCCATCAGCAAGCCCCCGGCGCTCCCTCCCGCAATGGCCAGTTTCTCCGCCGACGCGTAGCCCTCCGCAATCAGGTGGTCGGCGCAGGCGATGAAATCGGTGAACGTGTTCTTTTTGTGGAGTAGCTTTCCCGCCTCATACCAGTAGCGCCCCAGATCGCCCGAGCCCCGGATGTGCGCAATCGCGAACACAAAGCCGCGGTCCAGCAGGCTGACGCGCTCCTGGCTGAATGCCGCATCCGTGGTGATGCCATAGGAGCCATAGCCGTACAGATAAGCCGGATTGCCGCCGTGGCGTTCAAATCCCTTCCGGTACACCAGCGAAACCGGAATCTGTGTCCCGTCCGCCGCCGTGGCGACAATCCGTTCAGAAGCGTAATTGTTCAGGTCGTAGCCGCCGTGCACGGCGAACCGCTTCTTCAACTGGCGGTGGCGGCTCTTCATGTCATAGTCGAAAACGCTGCGGGGCGTCACAAGCGAACTGTAGGCGAAGCGGAATTCGGACGTCTCGTATTCCTCATTCGGTTCAGAGGAAAGCGCGTAGGCCGGTTCATCGAACTCCACGAAATGCTGCGCTCCGGTCGCCGTGTCGGTAATGTGCAACTGCTTCAATCCGTTGGCGCGCTGCGTCACCACCAGGTGATTGGCAAAGCCGTCCACCCGTTCGAGCGAAACATCCATACGGTGCGTCAGCACTTCCCGCCAGTTCTCCACGGCAGGTTTGCTGACAGGGGTCCGCAGCAAACGGAAATTCCGGCCGTTTTCATTCGTGCGAATGTAAAAATTCTCCCCCTGATGTTCCACGTAATACTCGACATTCTGCCTGCGCGGCGACATGAGCCGGAACTCGCCCGCGGGCTTATCCGCCTCCAGATACCGGATTTCGCTGGTGGTATGGCTGTCCACCCCCAGCAGCAGGAACTGCCCGCTGCGCGTGCGCTCAATCGACACGTTAAACCGGGCGTCCGGTTCCTCAAAAACCAATACATCCGGCGTGCCCGCCCCGAGCGTGTGGCGCCAAAGCCGCCACGGCCGCTTCGTGTCATCGAGCGTGGTGTAGAAAAATGTTCTGCTGTCGGCGGCCCAGGCGGCGGAATAATAAACGCCTTCCACCGAATCCGGATGAATTTCTCCCGAACCCAGGTTCTTGAAGCGCAGCGTATAAACTTCCGCGCCATCCGTATTCACGGCGAAAGCCAGCGTCTTCCCGTCCGGACTCACCAGATCGAAGGCGATGGCGAAATACGGGTGGCCTTCCGCGAGCCGGTTGCAATCCAGAATCACCTGTTCCGGCGCGGTCGAACTGCGCTTGCGGCAGAGGATCGGGTACTGCTTCCCCTTCTCGGTGCGGGAATAGTAAAACCAGTCGCCCCTGCGGCACGGAACCGATTCGTCGGACTCCTGCAGCCGCGCCACCATCTCGTCATACAGTTCCTGCTCCAATGCCCGGGAGCCTTCCGTCACCGCCTCGGTGTACTGGTTTTCGGCCACAAGATACGGAATTGTACCGGGATTCTCACGGTCCCGCAGATAAAACCAGTCGTCCTGCACGGCCTCACCGTGAACGGAGCGGACGTGCGGAATCTTCGGAGCCTTTGGTTGTATCTTCACTTACAAAGGTTTACCGCACTCTCATCGCCGCGGTGATAAATTTCAGTTGTGCGCATCCTGATTGTGGATGATGACGAGGAACTCTCCAGCCTTCTCACCGAATTGCTGATCAGGGAGGGCTTTCGCGTCGACACCCAGAACGACGGCCGCCGCGGCCTTGCCGCCGCCCTGAACGGCGGCTATGACCTGATGGTCCTGGACGTCATGCTTCCCGGCCTGGACGGATTTGAGATTCTCCGGCGCGTGCGCCGCGAAGCCAAACTCCCCATCCTGATGCTGACGGCTCGTGGCGAGGACGAAGACAAAATCGTCGGCCTCGAACTCGGCGCCGACGACTACCTGCAGAAACCCTTCAACACCCGTGAACTCGTGGCGCGCATTCGCGCCATCATGCGGCGTCTCGAACAGCGCCAGCCTGGCGGCGTGCTCGAAGTGAACGGCATTTCCATCGACCCCGGCACCCGCGACGTACGCCGCAACGGCGAGCACGTGGAAGCGACCACCTTCGAATTCGATATTCTCGAAACGCTGATGCGGTCTGCCGGTCGCGTTGTGTCCCGCGATGAACTCATGGAAGAACTGTATGGCCGCAAGGCCACGCCGTTTGACCGTTCCGTTGACATGCACATCAGCCATCTGCGCAAGAAACTGGAAGGCGACAAGCCTCTCATCAAGACCGTGCGCGGCGTCGGCTATCAGTTCGTCCGATCCTTCGAAGATAAAACGCCTGACGAGGTTTCGGCATGATGAGCCGGCTCTTCACCAAGATTCTGCTCTGGTTTCTGCTGACCGTGATGGTCAGCATGACCGCCAGCTTTTACATCTGGAACGTGATGAGCCGGAATACGCCCCAGCGCCAGTTCAACGGCATGGCCTTCGAAATGCGCGAAGCGCGCCGTACCTGGGAAACAGAAGGCAGGGCCGGTCTGGAAAAAATGCTGGCCCGGTTCAAAGATGCCACCGGCGGCGACGCCTATCTTGCCGATTCCAGCGGCCACGACGTTCTTTCGGGCAGAGACTGGTCGCCGGAACTCCGCGCTAATGCGGCATCCCGTGGTCGTGGAGGCCGCGGCGGTCCCCTGTTTCCGATTCTTCGTATCGAACCCGCCCGTGCGGCCAATTTCGTCAATACCACCACCACCCGCGATGGCAAATACCACTTCGTCGCGGTCTTCCCGAATCACGACCCGGCGTCCGCCAGCGGCTGGAGCATCGAAGTCCCCCAGCAGACCTGGTGGATGCTGGCGATCTTCGCCCTGCTTTGTTACCTGCTGGCCCGCCACCTGACCTCGCCTCTGCGCAGCATGCAGAAGACGATTGAACGCTTCGGGCGCGGCGATTTCTCAGCCCGCGTCAACTCCCGACGTGGCGACGAACTCGGGCAACTGGCGCGCACTGTGGATCAAATGGCGGAGCGGATCGATCTTCTGCTGAAGTCGCAGAAGCGCCTTTTGCAGGACATTTCTCACGAATTGCGTTCCCCCCTCGCCCGTCTCGGCGTGGCCGTGGAACTGGCGCGGGGCGGCGGCGACGCCACCACCGCTCTGAACCGCGTGGAACGCGAGGCGGACCGCCTCAATACGCTGGTGGGCGAACTGATTCAGGTCACCCGCGCCGAAGGCGATCCCGAAGGTCTCGCCACCGAGGCCGTTCAGCTGGACGATCTGGTTCGCGTCATTCTCGATGATGTTCACATTGAGGCCGACCGCAAACAGATCAAGCTGCATCCCTCCATTCAGAAGGCCGATCTGCAGGGAAATCCCGAGTTGCTGCGCCGCGCCATCGAAAACATCATTCGCAACGCCATTCGATACTCGCCGGAGGGCTGCAACGTCGATGTCAGTCTGGAGAAGCGGCCGGAAAGCCTTCGCGTCGTGGTGCGGGATTACGGTTCAGGTGTCCCGCCGGAAGCGCTGGCCAGCATCTTCGATCCGTTTTATCGGGTGGAGAAAGATCGCGGTCGTACCAGCGGCGGCGTCGGTCTGGGCCTCGCCATTGCCAAACGCGCCGTGGAACTGCATCGCGGCCGCATGAGCGCCATCAACGTGGAACCCGGCTTACAGGTCACCATCGAACTTCCCGCCACCGGTCACTTCTTAAGCACGGTCACACCGGCCGGAAGTTCGAACATGCTTGCCGGCAAGCTTTCGCCGATGGCGACCTTATCGGAATAGAGTTCAAACAGCTTTTCCCCGTCCCGTTCCCGCTGCGTGTCCCAGGGCCACATCACGCCATTTCCGCTTTCCCGGTATTTTGTGTAGCGCGTTACTTCCTCCCGGCGATCATTGATAGTCGGGTCCCAGCGCTTAAAGCTTTGCTTCACAGGAAGCATGGTACTCGAATGAAACCAAACGGTTAGCTGTCGATTCTCGGAATCCACAAACTGAAGTTTGTCCACAGGCAGATTCTCCACCACATCGCGCCCCAGCGCCTCCACCACCATGCCGGGTTCGTCGAGTCTTTCCCGCAGAATGTAGAAAACGTCGTGCAGCGTGGTCATATTGAACTGCTTGATCCGCTCTTCGCCCAGCGGTTTCGCGCCCCGGAAGTTGACCTCGAACGCGCTGGTTCCGGTGAGCAGAACAAAGTCGTCTTCCTTCTTGCCGAACGCCTGCCGCTGCGTCATCCGCAGCGTGCCCGGTTCCGCCTTGTCCAGATACTTCGTGTAGATTTTTGCAATGGAGAGCCCTGAGATCTGCTCGCGGTAGAACGAGTACGCGCGGCCATGTTCCACCCGGCCAGGCATGAAGCGGAAGCCGTCGCCTCCGAGCGCGTGAATGGCGTCGGCCACCAGCTTCTTCCCGCGCTCCTGGGCGGTTTCGGCCCGGAGCACCGCCGATGCGCTCATCAGCGCGACGGGGGCCAGGCTGACAAAGTTTCTTCTCGTCATGTTTGTGTTTTCCGTCAGGGCTTTTTGGAGATCTGTTCCACGGTGAGTCCCTGGTTGAGTGTCAGCGAGGTGATTTTGGCGTCCGCGAAATGCCGATCGCCCTGTTTCAGCGTGATGGCGCGGGGCAGTTTCACGCCGGCGGTTTCCTGCCAGTCGGCGTAGACCTCTTCCACATCGCCGTTCGGATTCCCGGGCGCGGCATACGTGGCGGTGGCGGGAAGGCCTGAATTCGGGTCGAAGGTCAGGGTGATGCTGTGCCCGGCGTCGTCCGAAACTGCGAACTTACCGTTTCCCAGGTCCGCCACTTTCTCGTTCTTCATCAGGGAAAACCAGATCCGGAAAGTCTCGAACGCGATCTGACCGGCCTGCGCGGGCGGCAGCGGGGCAATCCCCTGCGGCGTTGAAGCCCAGCCCGTCTTGCCGTCGGAGTAGGTGATGATCTTGCCGAACGGGAGTATATTCTCCTGCCGGAAATAGCCCGGCGCAAGCCATTGTTCCGTCTGGCTCACCCGCAGACCTCCCGCCGTCTGGTCCAGCTGCAACGAAGCGACGGTGGTCATGTCGCGCACGGCGAGCAGTTTCTCCCCTCCCATCGCATCCCGGGCCCGGGCCAGCGCGGCCCGGCCGTCCTTCGCCGGACCCGTTGCTTGAGAGGGCGCTGCGGGTTCCGCAATTGTCAGATCGATCTCCGCTACCGGCAGCCCCAGCGAACTGAGCGGCTTGCCAAACTCTTTCGGATTCCCCACCGCCACCGTGACGAACTTCGCCGGGTCCAGGTACTGCTTCGCCACCCGCAGAATATCCGCCGTCGTCACCGCCGCAACCGCCCTCTGGTACTGGAAGATGAAGTCATCCGGATAGCCGAAGTAGCGATAGGTGAGCACCCGGTTCAGTGTCTTCGATGGCGTGTCGAAGTTAAATACAAAGCTGTTCACCACCGTTTGCTTTGAGGTTTCCAGTTCCTCCTCCGTCACCGGCGTCGTGCGGATGCGCGCCACCTCTTCGTCGATGGCCTTCAGCGTATCGGCCGTGCTGGCTGATTTCGTGCTGCCGAAAATGCTGAACAAACCGGGATGATCATAATTCGCGCCCCAGTCCGCGCCCACCTCATACGCGTAGCCGAGCTTCGTCCGGACCTTCTGGAACAACCGGCTCTTGAAGCCACCGCCCAGGATATCCGCCATCACTTCCAGCGCCGGATAGTCCTTGTCGTTCAGCGCACCGCCTAACTGCCCGAGCGCGAAATTGGTTTGCGTCACATCCGTTTTGGTGGCGAAGTAGATGCCCGGCTTCGGCTGGTTGGCCACCTTCGGAAAGGCCGGTACCGGCGGTTGCTGGTAGTTCCACGCAGCGAACAGGCTCTCCATGCGAGCCTTCATGTCGGCGGCATCGAAATCACCCTGAATCGCCAGGATGATATTCGCCGGAAAGTAATAGCGCTTGTAGAACCGCACCACGTCGTCCCGCTGAATGCTGTCGATGGTTTTGTATTCGATGTCCCAGCCGTACGGCGTCTCCCGTCCATACGTGATATTGGCGAACTCGCGCTGCGCAATTGCCTGGGCATTGTCGTTGCGGCGCGAAATGCCGCTGCGCGTCTGGCTCTTCGCGAAGTCGATCTTGTCCTGGCGGAAGGCCGGGTCCGTCAGAACGTCGTGGAAGACGTTCAACACCTCATCGGTCCGCTCTTTCAGGGTGGAAAACGAGACGGTGCCAAAGCTTTCGCCAATCTGGCTTTCCACAGACGCGGCGATATTTTCCAGCTGTTCGTCCAGCTGATCGCCGGTTTTGGCAGACGTGCCACCGCTGCGAATCACTTCGCCCGTAATGCCCGCCAGACCGACCTTGCCGGCCGGATCAAACAGATTTCCGGTGCGGATCAGCGCCGTGCCGCGCACCAGCGGCAGATCGTGATTTTCCAGGATATACAGCTTCATCCCGTTGGGCAGCGTGGTTTCCTGCACCTTCGGGATGGCGATTTCGCGCAGGGGCGGGAATTTGAGCGCCTTGTAGCTGGGGGGCGGCGTCTGGGCCGTAATGCCGGTCGCGCAGAGCAGCAGAGTGAGGGGCAATCTCATTTCCCACCTTCCTTCACGGCTGCCGGCTGATAGGTCTGTGCGATGGTCCGGTTTTCCGGGGTAAAGTATTTCTTTGCTACGCGTTGAACGTCGTCCACTGTCACCTTGTCGATGTCTTCGATGGCTGTAAAAAGTTTGCGCCAGTCCCCGTAATTGACGTGGTAGGTCGCCAGAAGTTGCGCCAGTCCGGAATTGCTGTCCAGTTGCCGGATCAGTCCCGCGCGGGTCTTCGTTTTCACGCGCGCCAGTGAGGCGTCATCCACCTTTTCCTGCTGAAACTTCGCCAGCTGCGCGTCCAGTTCCTTTTCGTTCTCGGCCAGTGTATGACCCTGGGCGGGCACCAGATAGAACAGGAAAAGACCGGGATACTTGCCCCCCGGAATGGTCGCGTCGGTGCCTGCGGCGAGCGCGATCTGTTTGTCCCGCACCATGTCCTTATAAAGGATGCTGGTGCGTCCGCCCGAAAGCAGGCTGGCGACCACGTCAAACGCCGGGTCGTCTTTGTCATTCTGGTCCGGCCGGTGATACGCAAGCAGTTCGATGGGCTGCGCGGGCGATTGCACCTCCACCCGGCGCGGGCCTTCCTGTTCCGGTTCCACCGTGGTAACCAGCGGCGGCAGCGGACGTTTGGGGATGCGTCCGAAGTACTCTTCGGCCAGTGCCTTCATGCGTTTGGCGTCCACGTCGCCCACAATCGAGATCGTGATGTTCCCGGCCACATAGTATCTGGCGAAGAAATCCCGTGCGTCCTGCACCCGCAGATTTTCAATGTCACTGGCCCAGCCGACCGGCGGATTCCGGTAGGGATGCGCCGTCAGCGCCGCCGCCAGCAGTTGCTCGAACAGCTTCCCCTGTGGATCCGACTCCGTCCGCATCCGGCGCTCTTCCCGCACCACACTGCGCTCCTTATAGAACTGGCGCGGCACGGGCTTCAGAAATCGGGCGGATTCCAGATAGAACCAAAGCTCCACGCGGTTGGCCGGGAAGTTGTAGAAATATTTCGTGCTATCTTCAGACGTCTCCGCGTTCATGCCCACGCCGCCGTTCTCTTCAATGATCCGGGGGTAGAGGTTGTCGATCGTGTAGGAATCCGCCTTGTCGATGGCCGCATCCAGCGCTTCCCGCAGGGCTTTCAGCCGAATTGAGTTCGCTTTTTCGAGTTTGTTTTGCTCGGCTTCCAACTGGTCGTAGCGGCGTTCCACGTCGGCCAGAGCGGCCTTTTCCGCCACCGGGTCGGTGGAACCGATGCTGTCCGTCCCTTTGAACGCCATATGTTCGAACATGTGCGCGACCCCGGTCTTCCCCTTGGGGTCGTCCACCGAACCCGCGTTCACATAGGTGTGGAAGGAAACAACGGGAGCCTGGTGGCGTTCCAGCACGATGAAATGGAGGCCGTTGGCCAGCGTGAATTCGGTCACGTGCTTTTCGAATTCACGAAGATCCTGCGCGGCCAGCGTGACGGCGACAGCCAGTGGAACTACGGCCAGACGGATGAGGAGCGAATTGATTTTCACGGGTATGAGTCTACTTGTTAATTTAGCTGACGAGGGCGTGGGCCCGGGCGGCGGGTGCAGAATCAGGTTATGGATTTGCGTGACGGAACTGGCCATCAGGACTTGGAGTCATTCGAGGTGGACCGTTTTCTTACGGCCTGGTTTGCCGTGCGGCAGGTGATTCAGGCCGCGAACTTTAACCATTTTCATCAGGCCGGGCTGAGTGCCACGCAGTTCATGACTCTGAACCTTCTGCCGGTGGACGACGAGAGCATCGCAATCGGCGAACTGGCCCGCCGCATGAACCTGAAGGCCGCCACCGTGGCGAAGACGGTGGACAGCCTCGAAGCGCGCGGCATGTTGACGCGGGTGAAAAGCCAAACGGACCGGCGTGTGGTCCTGCTCCGGATTACTGACCAGGGCCGCACCTTGCAGAACCTCGCCGCCGGCCAGTTTCGCACCCACGTCAGCGCCATTTTTCACGCCATGAGCCCGCAGGACCGCGAATCTCTCATTTGCGGGCTGGAGGGCTTCGTCAGCGTGTCCGGTCTGAATCCGGCCCGCCGTGACGAAGTTCCGGAGCCGCGTAGTTCTCCGCAATCTGTTCGGCGGTGATTTCGATGTTCGAATGCGACTGGATCACGGTGGCGATAGTCTCATCCGTGTGGCCCAGCTGGCGGAGGTGTTCAATTTCGTCACTCACCATGCCGACAAATGCCTGGAGAGGGAACTGTTCGGGGGCCAGTCCAGCGAGGTTTCTGAGAGCGGCCTGGGCTTTGAGTGCTTCTTCGATGGGGTAAGATTTTGGGGATTCCATCACTTGACTCCTTGCATAGTTCGTACTACGAAGGAAATTGTACCAAAGATGGATCGAATCGGCTATCTCCCCTCAGCGCTCGGCCCGAAGTGCCACCGCTTCCCTCCGTCGCATCGTTCCATAGCCGCACGAAAGCTCTCGCGGTCTTCCGGGGACAGCGCATTCCAGCCGCGCACGAACCGTGCGCGGCCAAAACCGCCGCGTTTCGGGCGCCTATGGAACCCCCCGAAGAAGAGGCGGCTGAGTGCCAGCAGTCCCAGCGCCTGCCAGAAATTGATGGCGGTTAGATGGAAGATGCCGGGAATCAGGTTATTCCATAGCGTCATCGTGATCCCTCCCGCAACGGTAAGGGCCAGCAGCGCAAAGCCGATGAAATGCAATCCGTGGAAACGTGGTCTGAACATAATAGTCCTCTCTCTCTTTCACTAAAAATTCTGTAATCCCCGCAGACGCCGGCGCAGGAAGCTGACCGCGTAATGCTTGCGGGATTGCAGCGTACTGACGCTGACTCCGGTTTCGGCGGAGATGTCGCGGAAGCTGCGTCCCTCCACCTCGTGAGCCACGAAGACCTCCCGCTGGTTCGCCGGGAGGTCATCGAGGGCCGCCTCTATCTCGTCGAGAATTGCCGCGCGGACATAAGCCGCCGCCGGTCCGTCATCCGGGGAGGGCAGCAGGTCCGGTGTGATGAGCCGGTCGCCATCGCCTCGGGCGTTCGGCCGCTTTCGAAAGAAGTCCGTGATCTTGTGGCGCGCCACCTGAAAGAGCCAGCCGCCGGTGTGTGCGATGGGCTTCATCAGCCGGTACGCCTCAAGCAATTCGAAAAACACGTCCTGGAGAAGGTCTTCGGCGTCGAACTCGTCCGGAACCCGTTTGCGAATGAACTGCCTCAGCCGCTGGCCCTCCCGCTGGAAAGCATCGGCCAGAGATCGATCCTGCGCGTTCTGCTCCCGCCCCATGGGTGTTGCGTAGTCCATTCACAGGGGAAGACGCAAACCGGCGCCCGAAAATCCTGGCAATTTTTGCGGCGGCCTGCCCCACCTTAGGGCAGGGTGTAACGATTCACGATGATCTATCGCCTCTCAGATACAAGGGAAGAACCGGCTGGGAGCCTATAAGAGCCAGCGTAAGCGATTGAAAATAAACGAACGGAGCGGTGTCTGTCGGAGTATCGACCGGGCAGTACGAAAGTACCGGCAAATGCGTGTTCCCCGCATCTCATATAATATGTCTGCATGGCCCGTACTTTCGGGTGCTGCTTATCGGGTCATGGCCCCGTCCTGCCAGTGGAGTGACAAAAGATTGACTCGCGCAACATTATCTAACCGGGAAGTGAAAAGGCCGACGCTCGCCTTCGCCGCCTTAGGGGCGCTGTTGGCTGCGCCCGGCGCGTTTGCGCTGCAGCAGGAATCGGCTGCCGAGGCCGCCCAGGCGCTGACCAAACAGTACTGTGTCGGCTGCCATAACAATAAGCTGAAGTCGGCCAGTCTCTCACTGGAAGGCCTCGACCTGAGCAAGGTTTCAAGCGACGCCGGTTTGTGGGAAAAGGTGCTTCGCAAGGTGGCCGCGAAGCAGATGCCGCCCATGGGGCTGCCGCATCCGGATGAGGCGAAACAAAAAGCCTTCACCAGCTACCTCGAAACGGAACTCGACCGCGCCGCCGCCGCGCACCCGAATCCGGGCCACCCCACCATCCATCGCCTGAATCGCAATGAGTATTCGAATGCCGTTCGCGACCTGCTCGCGCTCGACATCAAGCCCGGCGACACCCTGCCGATTGACGATACCGGCTACGGTTTCGACAACATCGGCGACGTCCTGTCGCTCTCTCCTGTTCTGATTGAACGCTACATGAGCGTGGGCCGCATGGTGGCCCGGCTCGCCGTGGGCGATACCGATGTCAAACCGACCATCGATACTTTCGCTCCTCCCAAACCCGGTCGTGGCGGACGCCGCAACGAACGCCTCAGCGACGAAGATCCTTTCGATTCCGCCGGCGGACTTTCCTTCGATTACAGCTTTCCCGTCGATGCCGAGTATGTCTTGAAGGTGAAGATGCCCACGCCGCCCAATCCCGGTGGCGATGTGGTCCCGGTCGCGCCGGTGCTGGAACTGCGCACGCCCATCAAGGCCGGCGTGCACCACGTGACCGTAACCTTCATGCGCTCCAATGCCATGGCGGAGGTGCTGCCGCAGTTGGGCAACGGACGCGGCGGCGGTGGTGGCGGGGGCCGCGGCGGTCCGGCGCCGGTCTTCCCGACCGCGCATCTCGATCTCCGGCTTGACGGCGCCCGCGTGAAGCTCTTCGATGTGTCGGAAGGTCCGAACGGCCCGAACTTCACGGAGTTCTCCATCGCCGGTCCTTACAATATCGCCGGTTCGGGCAACTCGCCCAGCCGTCAGAAACTGTTTGTCTGCACGCCCGCCACGCCGGCGGAAGAACTCCCCTGTGCGCGGAAAATCCTCAGCACTCTCGGCCACCGCGCCTATCGCCGGCCGTTTACCGAGGCTGATCTCCGCCCCCTGCTGAGCTTCTACACCTCGGGCCGCAAGGAAAAAGACTTCAACAACGGCATCGAAATGGCACTCCGCGCGATGTTGGTCTCGCCGGACTTCCTTTTCCGCATCGAGCGCGACCCGGCCGGTATTCCCGCCGGCACTGTGCACCGTGTCAGTGATCTGGAACTGGCCTCCCGCCTCTCGTTCTTCCTGTGGTCCAGTATTCCCGATGATGAACTTCTCGGGTTGGCCGAACAGGGCAGGCTGAAGGATCCGAAGGTCGTGGAACAGCAGGTGGCCCGCATGCTGGACGATCGCAAATCGAAAGCCTTCGTGAGCAACTTCTCCGGCCAGTGGCTCTTCCTGCGCAATCTGGAGCAGGTCAAGCCCGATCCCGACGTTTTCCCAGAATTCGATCCCAGCCTGCGCAAGGCCTTCCAGCAGGAAACGCAGCTCTTCTTCAACGCGATCATGCGGGACAACCGCCCGCTGACCGAATTTCTGGACGCGAAGTACACCTATGTAAACCAGCGCCTCGCGGAGTTTTATGGCATCCGTGGCGTTTACGGGCCGCAATTCCGGCGCGTCGAACTCGCGGACACAAAACGGGGCGGTCTGCTCTCCCAGGGCAGCATTCTCACGGTGACTTCGTATCCGAACCGGACTTCGGTGGTGCAGCGCGGCAAGTGGGTGCTCGAGAATCTGCTGGGTACGCCGCCGCCCGCGCCGCCGCCCAATGTGCCGCCGCTCGATCCGCATGGCAAGGATGGCAAGATGTCCATGCGCCAGGCGATGGAACTCCACCGGGCCAACGCGATCTGCGCCTCCTGCCACTCGAAAATGGACCCCATTGGCTTCGCGCTCGAGAATTTCAACGGCATCGGCCAGTGGCGCGATCAGGACAACGGTGCGCCCATCGATTCCTCCGGTACTCTCCCGGACGGCTCGAAGTTCGATGGCGCGGCGGGCCTTCGCAAAGCGCTGATTTCAGCGCACAAAGATGAGTTCGTCTCCACCTTCACCGAAAAGCTGATGACCTACGCGCTCGGTCGCGGCATCGAACCTTATGACCGGCCCGCCATGCGGTCCATCATTCGTGAAGCCGAGCAGCACGGTTCCGGTATCCCGGCGTTTATCAACGCCATCGTAATGAGCCCGCAGTTCCAGATGCGCATGTCTGCGCAGACGGTCAGCCAGTCAACTCCGAAAGCAGCACCCGGCGCGGCCCCCGCCGCCAACTCTGACGCAAAGAGGACGAAAAAATCATGATCATCACGAAAACAGCTCTTGATCGCAGAATGTTCCTGCGTGGAATCGGAACGGCAATGGCCCTGCCACTGCTCGATTCCATGATTCCGGCGATGGCGGCGACCCGTCTGACCCCGGCCAAGCCGGCCGTCCGCATGGCGTTCTGCTACGTCCCGAACGGCATCATTCCGGCTGCCTGGCTGCCGAAGACCACGGGCGCAGGCTTCGAATTCCAGCCGACTATGAAGGCACTGGAACCGTTCCGCGACAAGCTCGTGGTGCTCAGCAACCTGGCGCAGATCAACGGTCGCGCCCTGGGCGATGGCGCCGGTGACCATGCGCGCGCCGGAGCCACCTGGCTCACGGGCGTGCATCCCAAGAAGACCGAAGGCGCGGACATTCATGCCGGCATCTCAGCCGACCAGATTGCGGCCAAAGCCCTGGCCAGCCAGACGCAGTTCGGCTCGCTCGAAATCGGCCTCGAAGAAAACTATCTGGCCGGCGGCTGCGACTCCGGTTACAGCTGCGCCTACACCAATACGATTTCGTGGCGCGGCCCCACCACTCCGAACCCGTCCGAAATCAGCCCCCGCGCGGTCTTCGAACGCCTTTTTGGCGACGGCGAAACCACTGACCCGAAGGCCCGCCTGGCCCGTCTCTCGCAGGACAAGAGCATTCTCGACTTCGTCCGCGCGGACGTCGCCCGCCTCGCGCCCGGCCTCGGTAACCGCGACAAGAGCAAGCTCGACGAATACCTCGAATCCATTCGCGACATCGAGCGCCGCATCCAGAAGGTGGAACAGCAGAGCGCCGGCATCAAGCTGCCCGTCATGGAGCGCCCCGTCGGTATTCCCGAAACCTTCGAAGAACACGCGAAGATCATGTCAGACCTGATGGTGATTGCCTTCCAGACGGATATGACCCGCGTGATCACCTTCATGATGGCGCGCGAAGGTTCCAACCGCAGCTATCGCGAAATCAACATTCCGGACGGCCACCACTCGGTCACGCACCACCAGCTCGATCCCGAAAAGATCGCCAAGGTCCAGAAAATTGACGAGCACCACGTGAAGGCCTTCTCCTATCTGGTGAAGCGCCTCAACGAAACGCCCGACGGCGATGGCACGCTGCTTGACCACACCATGCTGCTCTACGGCAGCAGCATCCGTGACGGTAACGTGCATGATCATCATGACCTTCCGCTGGTGCTGGTGGGTGGCAAGTCGGCCAGCATCAAGGGTGGCCGCCACGTTCGTTATAAGGCGGAAACGCCCATGAACAACCTGCTGCTCACCATGCTGGATAAGGCGGGCGTTCCCGGTGACACGCTGGGCGATGCGACCGGCAAGCTCGATCAACTGTCGGACCTGTAAAATGCGTTTCGCCTCTCTCTCCCTTTTGGGCGGGCTGCTCGCCGGCACTCTGTGTGCCAGCGAGCTTCGGCTCGTCGAAGCCATTAAAGATCAGAACCGCAAAGCGGTGATGGCGCTGATCGATTCCCATGCGGATGTAAACGCGAAGCAGCCCGATGGCTCCACGCCGCTCTCGTGGGCCGTTTTTGAAGACGACTCCGAGATGGTTTCGGCTCTGCTGAAGGCCGGCGCGCAGGTGAATGTGGCGGATGAGTACGGCGAAACGCCTCTCACGCTGGCCTGTGCGAATGGCAATGCAGCCATTGTGCAGAAACTCGTCGCGGCGGGCGCGGACGTAAACGTCGCGCGCTGGAATGGCGAGACCGCGCTGATGATCGCTTCGGCCTCCGGCAACGCCTCGGTCGTGAAGACGTTGCTCGATAAGGATGCCCGCGTCGGCGCGGTGGAAGCCCGCAAGGGTCAGAACGCTCTCATGTGGGCGGCGGCCAGCTACCACCCCGCCATTGTCGATCTGCTGCTGAAGGCGGGCGCGAATCCGAACGTGGCTTCGAAGGCCGGGTTTACCCCCGTGATTTTTGCGTCAGAGAAAGGCGACGCGAAATCCGTTGCCAGCCTGCTGGCGGCGGGCGCGGACGTGAACTATGCGCTGCCGGGCGGCATGAACGCCCTGCTGATCGCGGTCACGGCCCATAAACCGGCGGTAGCCAGTGTGCTGATCGACAAAGGTGCGAACGTCGCGTCGAAAGACAGGGCGGGGAACACGGCTCTCCACATTGCCGCGCAGTTGGGCGACGCGGACCTGGTGAAGCAGTTGCTCGCCCGTGGCGCAGCCGTCAACGAGAAGACCAACAATGTACCGGTTGCCGCGGGGCGCGGCGGTGGCGGTTTCTTCCGCGGTCCTTCCGGCGAACAGACCGCGCTCATGCTGGCCGCGCGGGCGAACCATCCGGATGTGATGAAAGAACTGGTCGCTGCCGGGGCCGACCCGAAACTCCGCGCGCAGGACGGCAGCACGCTCCTGATGGCGGCGGCCAACAGTGGCCACGTCGAAGTGGTGCGTTACGCTTACGAACTGGACCCTTCGGCCATTTCCGCCGTGACCGACACCAAACAGGCCGTTATGCACGCCTCCGTCACCGGTTCCATGCAGGTTTCCACACAGCCGGAGATCTGTAAGGTGGTGCAGTTCCTCGCCGATAAAGGCGCGGATCTCGACCCCGTCGACGCCAACGGTCGCACACCCATCATCATTGCCGATGTGCTCCCGATCGATGACGCCGTTGCGCTGCTGACCAAACTGATCAAGGCTTCCGGCAAAGAGCCGCACGTCAAAACAAAGCGCTAAACCATTTAGAAGAACGCGTCGGGGGTACTCCATGAAGAGTCGGTTTTTCGTTGCTCTGGCGCTGGTCGCCGTCGCAGCCTTCGGGCACACGCGTCCAAAGAACACCTACCGTGGGCCGGGTTCGGCCGGAGCCGTCACCGCTCCGGCGAGGCCCGTCTCTCCGGAGGTCCACCCGGACCGCACCATCACCTTCCGCCTGCGGGCCCCGCAGGCCAACACCGTTTCCCTCTCGTGGAACGGCCCGAAGCCCATGACGAAAGATGCCTCCGGCTTATGGAGCATCACCATCGGCCCCGTGGAGCCAGAGATCTACACGTACAACTTCGTGGTGGATGGCGTCCGGATTCTGGATACCGGCACCAACCACGTGAAAAACGGCCATTTTCTCGATGCGAGCGAGGTCGAGGTGCCGGGGAATCCCCCGCGTTTCGACGAATTGCGCGATGTTCCCCACGGCGCGCTGGGCATCCGGACCTATACCTCCACGCCCCTCCGCATCGTCCGTCACCTCTACGTGTATACCCCGCCGCAGTATGACGCCGAGCCGGGTCGAAAGTTCCCGGTCCTCTACCTCAAACATGGCAGTGGCGACAGTGAAGAGAATTGGAGCGACACGGGCCGAGCCGGGGTGATTCTGGATAACCTGATCGCGGAACACAAAGCCGTGCCCATGATTATCGTGATGCCGAATGGCGATATCGATAACAATATTCTGAACGGCAGTTCGCCGCGCGGTCTGGAAGTCACCGCGCAGGAATTAATTACCGATGTGATTCCGCTGATCGAGTCGAATTATCGCGTCGCCCCGGGGCGGGAAAATCGCGCGATTACCGGTCTCTCCATGGGCGGCGGCCAGGCCTTCACCACAGGCCTGAAGCATCCGGATCTGTTCGCCTGGGTGGGTGAGTTTAGTTCCGGTCTGATCAGCGATGCCGATTTCCGCATGGAGAAGAACCTGCCCGGCGGCATCGACGCCGCGAAGAAGCTTCGCCTTTTGTATCTGAGTTGCGGCGCCGAAGACCCCCGCATGCCCGGTCAGCTCGACCTGGTGGATGATCTGAAGGCCCACAACGTGAACCCCGTTTGGTTTCCCACCCCCGGCAATCACGAATGGAAGGTCTGGCGGCATGCGCTGGCCGACTTTGCTCCCCGCTTGTTTGTGGACCCGCCCCCGGTGCCTCCCGCCAATCTGAAGTCGCCCGAAGTGCTTCCGGATCATCGTGTCACGTTCCGGATCTTCGCGCCGAAGGCCACCGACGTCACCGTCTCCGGCGACTGGATCGCGCAGGGGCGGGGAACCGGTGGCAAGCTCTCGAAGGATGCGAATGGCGTCTGGTCCATTACGGTCGGCCCGCTGGTGCCCGATTTCTACAGCTACGCGTTCAATGTGGATGGCGTCCGCACGGTGGATCCGAAGAACGCGATGATCAAGCAGGGCGAAGCCTCGCTCGACAACATGTTCCTGGTCGAGGGCGACGAGGCCACGTATGAGACGACGAATCCGGTGCCGCATGGCCGCATTCATATCGACTGGTACCAATCCGCCGTGCTTGGCAAGCTGCGCAGCATGCATGTCTACACGCCGCCCGGCTATGAGAGTTCGAAAGAAAAACTGCCCGTGCTCTACCTGCTGCACGGGGGCGGTGATGAGGATTCCGGCTGGAGCACCATTGGCCGCGCGGGCTTTATTCTCGATAATCTGATCGCCGCGAAAAGAGCGAAGCCCATGCTGATTGTGATGCCCAACGGCAGCATGCCGCGGCCCCCGTTTGTGCCGGGCGCGCCGCAGACGCCTGCCGTGCAGCAGGCGAATCGCGAGGCGCAGCAGAAGTTTGTGGATGAACTGATGGGCAACGTGATCCCGCAAGTCGAGAAGAACTACCGGGTGATCGCGAATCGCGACAACCGCGCAATTGCCGGGCTTTCCATGGGCGCGGGGCAGACCGTGGCCGTGGTGGGCAAACACCTCGATCAGTTTGCCTGGATCGGCATCTGGAGCGGCGGCGGAGCCAACCCGTTCACCGATGCTTCCGATAAGGTCAACAAACAGATCCGCCTCCTCTGGATTGCGGCGGGGAAGATCGATACCCTGGCGGGTCCGGGCACGAAGAAGCTGGCGGAGAGCCTGGACGCGGCGGGAATCCGGCACCAGTATCAGGAGAGCGAAGGCGGCCACACCTGGATCAACTGGCGGCACTACCTGAACGATTTCGCGCAGCTGCTGTTCCGGTAAGAGGCTTCCCGCTGCGCGTTCTGGCGGTGAATGGCCGCCTTTAACTTGCGCCGCGCGTTCACCACAAAAGCCTTGGCGCCGCTCGGATTGCGCAGCGCCAGTTGCTGCGTAATGCTCGCCAGCGGCACTTCGTGCCCGTAATGCAGCACCATCACGCGCACTTCCATCGGTTCCAGTGTCCGCGTCATCAGCGCCAGCGTACGCCGCGCGGCTTCGGTATGTTCGGCGGCCAGATCGGGCGTCAGATTGCAACGGTCCCGCAGTGCCGCGTCACTCAGATCCTCCAGCGGAGTGGTGCCGGCCCGCCGCTGCTTCAGAGCGGTCAGGCAGTGATTCCGCGCGATGGCGTAGAGCCACGTGGCCAGACTCGAATCCCCGCGAAAGGCGTCCAGGTGACGGTAGGCTTTCAGAAAGACCTCCTGGGACAGATCCTGCGCGCTCTCATGGTTGCCGGTCATGCGGTAGCACCAGCTGCGCACCCGGTCCTGATAGCGCCGGAACACCTCGCTGAAAACGCGGTCGGAAAGCTCGGCGGAGCGCTCCATTCGCAATTGCGCGGTAAGTTCGAAGTCGCTCATCTGGCTGGCTGGAATACCCATGTTGCGATGGTAGGTATCCTGCGGGTTTCACTGGTCGCGGACTTGTAAATTCCTCGTAAAATCAGGGCTGGAAACAATACCCGACGCGGTAGATGGTGAGGAAGTGCTCCGGCTGGTTCGGATCTTTCTCCAGCTTTTGGCGAAGCCGCAGCATGTGGGCATCCACAGTACGCGTGTTGGGGGAGGGCAGGTAGCTCCAGACGGCGTCCAGAATCGTGTCCCGGGAAAGCTTTTTGCCCGGATTCATGAGCAGGCAATTCAGCAGTTCAAATTCGGTCGTCGTCAGATTCACCGGTTGGCCGGACCGTTTGACGGTTGCCTTGTCCAGATTCACCTCAATATCGGAAAAGCGGAGAATATAGTCGCTCTCATATTCAATAAGCTGCGGCGCCGTTGCGGTTCCCATTCTGCCTGACAGTAGCAATTCGGAAGTCCCTCGCGAAACGGCCCGGCGACGATTTTACAACTCTTTTACGTTTCATTCGGATGTTCCCCAGGCAGCCGGTGCCCAAAGCCGGGGTGTGACCCCGCTGATCTGATACGATGCACACAAATGACTCGCCGTACACTGCTTCATTCCGCCGCCGCGGCCGGAGCCCTCAGCCTCGCCGGTCCGCTTCTTTCCGCCCCTGATGGAGGTCGTTTGAAACAGGGCGTATCCTTCTGGACCTACCAGAAGTGGTTCGACCTCGACGCCCTCTGCAAAGAAGCCGTGCGCATCGGCCTGAAGGGCATCGATCTCGTCACGCCCGAGCAGTATGCCACCGTGCAGAAGTATGGCCTGATTCCGTCCATGACCTCGGGCACGGCTCCCAACACCATTCCCATCGGCCTCAACCGTCTGGAGAACCATGACAAGGTCCTCGAGAGCCTGAAGCGCGACATTACCCTGGCCTCCGCCGCGAAGGTGCAGAACGTCATCACCTTCTCCGGAAACCGCAAAGGGATGCCGGATGGCGAGGGTCTCGAAAACTGCCTCATCGGCCTGAACCGGATCAAGGCCTATGCGGAAGAGAAGAACGTCACCGTCAATCTGGAACTGCTGAACAGCAAGGTCAACCACAAGGACTACATGGCGGACCACTCGGCCTGGGGCGTGGAACTCATGAAGCGCGTCAATTCGCCGAAGATCAAGCTGCTGTTCGACATCTATCACATGCAGATCATGGAGGGCGACCTGATCCGCAACATCCGGGACTCCATCAACTTCATCGGCCACTTCCACACCGGCGGCAACCCGGGCCGCAATGAGATTGACGACTCCCAGGAAGTGAACTGGCACGCGGTCGCCAAAGCGATTGCCGACACCGGTTATCAGGGCTTTATCTCCCACGAGTTTATTCCCGTGAAGACGCCGCCCATTAAAAGCCTGGAGCAGGCTTTCGAGATCTGCAAGGTATAGGAATCGGGGTTGGTAAACTGAAGTTTCCAACCCTTGAATCCCCCAGCCAGTCGAGAGGAAATCAGCGCCGGTGAGATTACGGTGCGCGGAGCGCGCCTTCACAATCTCAAGAACCTGTCGCTGTCCATTCCGCATAACAAACTGACCGTCATCACCGGCGTTTCCGGCTCCGGCAAGTCCTCGCTCGCCTTCGACACCATCTACGCGGAAGGGCAGCGCCGCTATGTGGAATCGCTGTCCGCCTATGCGCGCCAGTTCCTCGAACGCATGGAGAAACCGGCGGTCGATGAGATTGAAGGCATCGCTCCCGGCATCGCCATCCGGCAGAAGAACACCACGCGCAACCCGCGCTCCACCGTCGCCACCTCCACGGAAGTCTATGACTTCATGCGTCTGCTCTGGGCGCGCGCCGGACGGACCTACTGTCCCGTCTGCGGCCGCCGGGTCGAAAAAGACACCGTCGATCACGTCGCGCACGCCATGCTGGCGCAACGGGTCGGAACCCGCTACTACGTGCTGTTCCCGGTCAAACATGAGGCAGGCCACGTCCCGAAGGAAAAGCTGGTGGAACTCCGTGCCCGCGGCTTCAACCGGCTCTGGCAGAAGGGGCGCGTCTTCGAATTCTCCACGCCGGAATCCCTGCTCGATATCGAGTGGAGCGAGCCGGTCTTCATCCTGGCGGATCGCATCGCTATCGCGCCGGACCTGCGCCAGCGCATTGTCGACACCGTGGAAGCCTGCTACCGCGAATCGGGCGACGCCATTTTTGAGGATGCCAAAACCGGTGAGCGCCTGCTCTTCAGCGAGCGCTTCATGTGCAAGTACGACAACCTGGAATTCCGCGAGCCGGAACCCATCCTGTTCAGCTTCAACAGCCCCGCCGGCGCCTGCCCGCGTTGCCAGGGTTTCGGCAACACCATCGACTACTCGCTGGACCTCATTGTTCCCAGCCGCGGCCTGTCCCTCAACGAAGGCGCCGTGGAGCCCTGGACAAAGCCAAAAGGCAAAGAGTGGCTCGGCGATTTCCGCCGCCAGGCCGCTGGCAAAGTCCGCTTCGATGTCCCGTTCTGCGACCTCACCGACGAGGAGCAGACCCTCGTGCTCGAAGGCGGGAAGAAGATCGACGGCGTCCGCCAGTTTTTCAATTTCCTCGAAACGAAGAAATACAAGCTGCACGTGCGCGTCTTCCTCAGCCGCTACCGCGGTTACGCGCGATGTCCGGAATGCCACGGCTCCCGGTTGCGCCGCGATGCCCTGAACATTTCCGTGGGCGGCAAGACCATCGCGCAGGCCGTGCGGCTGAATATTGCCGAGGCGCACTCCTTCTTTGGCGCGCTCGAACTCACGCCGGAAGAAGCGGGAATTGCCGGGAAAATTCTGGTGGAGATTCAGCAGCGGCTGAAATTCCTCAATGACGTCGGCCTCGAATACCTCACGCTGGACCGGCTTTCCTCCACCCTTTCCGGCGGAGAAGCCCAGCGGATTTCGCTCGCCACCTGCCTCGGTTCCCGTCTGGTCGGCGCATGTTACGTTCTCGATGAGCCTTCCATCGGCCTGCACTCGCGCGACACCGCGCGGCTGCTCAAGATCCTGGCGGAACTGCGGGATCTGGGCAACACCATCATCGTGGTGGAACACGATCCGGATGTGATGAAGGCTGCGGATCACATTGTGGATCTCGGCCCCGGCGCGGGAGAGCATGGCGGCAATATCATTTTTGAGGGCGATTACGCGGCGCTCCTGCAGCCCGGCAATGCCTCCCTCACCAGCCAGTATCTGCGCGGGGAGAAACAGGTGGCGCGCAGCACCCCCCGGCGTGAACCCGATGCCCGGCGCACCGTGCGCCTTTTCGGCGCGCACCTGCACAACCTCAGGGGTGTGGACGTCGAAGTCCCGCTCGGTCTGCTGACCGTGGTCACAGGCGTTTCCGGTTCCGGCAAATCCACGCTCGTGCACGACGTGATCTATAAATCGCTGCAGGCGAAACTGCACGGCAAGTCCGCGGGCGACGATGCCGACAACGGCGATGACGATGCCGGGGAAGACGGCGCGTCCGCCGACGCCCCGCGCATGGCCTGCGCTCGAATCGAGGGCGCCGATCTCATCAGCGAACTGGTCATGATCGACCAGACTCCCATCGGGCGGACACCCCGCTCCAACCCCGTCACCTACATCAAGGCCTTCGACGTGATTCGCGGCCTGTTCGCCGCTACTCCGGCGGCGGAGAAACGCGGCTACACGGCGGGCCATTTCTCCTTTAACGTGCCGGGCGGGCGCTGCGAGGTTTGCCAGGGCGATGGCACTGTCACTGTGGAAATGCAGTTCCTCGCCGACGTGGAACTCACCTGCGAAGAGTGCAAAGGCACCCGCTTCAAGAGCTCCATTCTCGATATCCGCTATAAAGCGCTGAATATCCATGAGGTGCTGGACCTGACCGTGCGAGAAGGCATCACCTTCTTCCGCGACACGCCGCGCCTTGTAACAAAACTGCGGCTGCTGGATGAGGTCGGGCTGGGCTATCTGCGCCTGGGCCAGTCCGCCACGACGCTCTCCGGCGGCGAAGCCCAGCGCGTAAAACTCGCGGCGCACCTGGCGCAGGCGAGCAACCGGGGGACTCTGTTCATCTGTGACGAACCGACCACCGGTCTTCACTTCGACGACATCACGAAACTGCTCACGGCCTTTGAGCGCCTGATCGCGAACGGCGGTTCACTACTGGTAATCGAGCACAACCTCGACGTGATCCGTGCGGCGGACTGGATCATCGACATGGGCCCGGATGGCGGCGCAGCCGGTGGCCGCGTCGTGGGCGTGGGCACGCCCGACGAGATCGCGGCGATTGCCGGGTCCCATACCGGTTCGTTTCTGCGTCAGGGTTAGCGGTCGCGCTATGAGGCGAGCGCGAGGAGAGTAATTCTCAATGGCGAAAGCGGCGCTGTGGGAAGGCGGGAATGTCGCGTGAACCCTGTGTGACCGCGATGATCTCGATGAACTGCTGCCGGACGCGAACGAGGATGACGTACGCGCCGACCGGCCAAAATTAAACCTTGTATGGGGTGAGGTCATCTCACCGGTGTCTGATTCCCGGAGTTGTTTCGAGAGCTTCAAACCGGAAGGGCTTACTGGTGAAGTCCTTCTGGACGAAGGTGCATTACAAAATGGGACATCAAGTTCGGCATGTTTAACGTGGCGAACCACCTCTCGATTTCCGGCGTGAATGCCGGCAGCCTCACCGGGACCAGGGTGGTGAATGGCGTGACCGTGAGCGACACAGCCAACTGGGGAGCGAAAAGTGGTACAACGCCTCCCCGCGCAATGGAAATGTCGCTGCGTCTGAGCTTCTGACACCAGGCGAAGCAGTTCGAATGAAAAGGGGACCGGTTCTTGCCGGTCCCCTTTGTGCTGGGTATTTCGCACTGCCCGTGACATGATGTCCTTGTCAGTCAATGCTTGCCCCGGACAGTGAAGAGATACTCCGCCAGTTGGACCGGATCGCGTCCAGCGCCACTTTTCAGCAGGTCGACCGGCTGAAGCGCTTCCTCAGCTTCGTCGTTCACGAAACCGTGGCAGGCCGGGCCAACCAGCTCAAGGAGTACGTGCTGGGCGTCCAGGTCTTCGACAAGGACGTTTCGTTTGACCCGCGGACAGACCCCATCGTGCGGGTTCAGGCCAGGCGGCTGCGTGCCCGCATCACGAAATACTACCAGGATGAAGGCCAGCAGGATACCGTCCTGATCGAATTGCCAAAGGGGGGATACGCACCCGTATGCCGGCGTCTGGAGACACCCGCGCCCAAGCGCTCCCTGACGCGCACACTCGCAAGTCGCAACACCATCGCAGTGTTGCCATTCTCCGATCAGAGCCAGACGGCAGACATGGGCTATTTCTGCCGGGGCTTATGCCAGGAGATCGTGCATGCGCTCATAACCAGTGGCAACATGAGGGTCGCGGCAATCAGTTCTTTCAGTGCTGATACCGAGGTGACGACAGATCTTCGCGAGGCGGCCAGCAGGCTCGATGTCGCCATGCTCGTCACGGGAAACGTGAGAAAGCAGGGAACGCTCATCCGGATCTCCGCCCAAATCATCGACGGACCCAGCGGCTCGTATGCGTGGTCGGAATCCATTGACGGACACTCAGAAGAAGATCTGTCTCTGCAGGAGAGAGTGGCTCAGGCGATTCTGAGGAGCCTGCAGGACCCCGCGCATCCTGGAACAGGCAGAGACTTCACCCGGCCTGTTGAGAACCTGGCCGCTCGAAACCTCTACCTCCAGGGGCGGTTTCATATGAACCAGCGCACGGAGGAGGGTCTGCGCAAGGCCATCGACCTGTTTGAGAGAGCGCTGGTGGAAGACGGACAGTACGCGCAGGCGTTTTCAGGGCTGGCCGACACCTACGGGCTTCTGGGACATTACGGCGTTCTTGCGCCAGCCGAGGTCTGGACGAAGGCTGCGGCCTGCGCAGCCTCGGCGGTCCTCGCGAACCCTCATTCGGCCGAGACCCACGCCTCTCTGGCCCACGTCAAATCAACACAGGACTGGGACTGGGCCGGCGCGGAAAGCGAGTTTCTTCGCGCCATCCGCCTCGACCCCCGGCACTCTACGGCCCACCACTGGTACGGCATTTCGTGCCTGGCGCCTACGGGCCGGCTCGATGAAGCTCTCGAAGAACTTCTCACTGCACAGTCGCTGGATCCCGTTTCTTCCATCATTGCCCGTGATCTTGCGCTGATCCACCTGTACAGGCGGGACTTCGAGATGGCGCTCGAGCAGATCGACCACACGGTGGAGTTGAATCCACACTTCTCCCCCGCCTACTGGACTCTCGGACTGATTCAGGAACAGCGGCGCGAATTCGACGAATCCATCGCTGCCTGCCAGCGCGCGATTCAGTTATCTCCGGAGAGCCCCCGCATGCACAGTGCACTCGCCAGAACACTGGCGCTTGCGGGGAAGCGGGAAGAGTCGCTGCGGATTCTGGCGGAACTCACGGAACTCGCGGAGAGGCGCTATGTCTCGCCGTTCGAACTGGCTTCAGTGAATTTCGCACTGGGTAACAGAGAAACGGGCTTCAAGTGGCTGGGCCGGGCATTCCAGGACCGGTGTTTCGAATCGTTGTCGATCCTGGTGGATCCCAGGTTCGATTCCATTCGGAGCGACCCGGAATTTGTGAGCCTGTCGGCGAAACTGGCGATTCCGCCATCCTGACGGAGGCCGTCTAAGAAGCGCCCATCTGGCGACAGCGGGTCTCCGTCGTCAGACTGGTCAGCACGACAGTCAGCAGCGCCCAGCCCAGCACGAGCGCAAATGCCATCTGAAACTCATGTACGCCGTACGCCCTTGTTCCGCCTGCGGACTGCCCTGTCCACTGCCGGTCGAGCGCCCAGCCAATCGCAGGTTGCAACAGCATGGGGCCGATCATGTTGCCCGCATTGATCGCGCCCGAAGTGGTGCCCAGAAACTGCACGGGCACCGATTCCTTCGCGTAGGCGAAGCCGAGAATCACAGCTCCCGCCGCGAGGCTCGTTACCGCCGCGAATGCGATAAAGGCCCACAGCGGAAGCCCGGGAGCGTAGAAGAGAACGGCCCAACCGGCAGCGGCTGTCATCGCCCCACCCACATAGATCGTCTTACGTCGTCCCACCCGGTCTGAGAGAAACCCGCAAACGGGGCTGGCGCAGGCCCAGCAGATAATCATCACGGAACAGACGCCGGCAGCGGTAGCCGACGTCACTCCGTACTTTGCTTTCAGAAAGGGCGAGCCCCAAAGTCCAGTGAACGAGAGCATCGCACCCACAAAGCCGCCCTGGGCGCAGAAGATCAGCCAGGTGTTCCGATAACCAAAAATTCTGCGAAAGCCTTTCAGCAGATGCAGGAGGCTCTCCGGCTCGCGGTTGCGCAACACCTCTGGCGCGTAGGTTTCGCATCCGATTTCGGCCGGGTCGTTCCGAACCAGAAGCATTGCCAGAAAGCCGGTCAGGAGCATGAATCCCGACGATGCAAAGGCTACGGCCCTCCAGCCGAATGACTCCACCAGAAGACGGAGCGGAACCTGAGCGAACAGAGCCCCAATGTTCCCCACCAGCAAGCCCAGCCCAGTAAGCGTGGCGAAGCGGCGTGCCGGAAACCAGTGGGTTGCCAGCTTGAGAGTGACCACCCAGCCAACGGCGGTTGAGGCGCCAACCAGGGCACGCCCCAAACAAGCGAGGACAAAGCTGTCACCTGAGGCGAATAGAAAGGTTCCTGCCGCCGCACCTAGCGCGCCGCCGATGAGCAATCGCCGGGCGCCCCACGAATCGACCAGAACCCCGGTAGGGACCTGCATCAGCACGTAGGCATAGAAGTAGAAAGCGGAGAGATTGCCGAGTTCCCGTCCGGAGATCCGGAAGTCGCGCATCAACTCCTGGGTCATTACGGCAGGGGAGACCCGAATATAAAAGGCGGCGAGATAGAAAGACGCCGCGATTCCCCAGATCACCCAGGACCGCCAGACAGGTGGCGCCGCGGTATTACTCGCCATTGCGGTAGATGTCGTTGATATTCCAGTGCCCGGGGGTAGGTGTCGGGGCGTTTTCCATTGGCACCTGGATCACGGTTGGACCGTCAGCGGCCAGCGCCTCCCGCAAGGCCGGACCAAGCTGATCCGCCGATTCGATCATGACTCCGCGCACGCCATAGCCGCGCGCCACAGCAGCGTAATCGACGCGATAGGGTACGCCGTTGGCTTCGAAGATGCAGCCGAAGCTGGAACCCGCATAGTGCATGGCTTCGAGCCCTGCGATGGTGCCAAACGCAGCGTTGTCCATCACGACGAAGACGACATTCAGCCCCGCCTCGACTGCTGTTGCCAGGACGGCCGGATTACTGCCAAAACCGCCGTCGCCGATGAGGGCAACAGAAGCGCGTTTGGGTTGAGCGACCTTGACGCCGAGCGCAGCCGAAGGCCCGAAGCCCATCGTGCAAAGCCCGCTGGGCGTAATGAAGGTACCTGGCACGGTAATGGCAAACTGCTGCCCCACGCCGTTCTTATTCCAGCCCACATCCGTGACAATGAAGCCGTCTTCAGGAACTGCCTTGCGTACCTCACTCAGGATGCGCTCGGGACGGAGCGGGTACTGATCGGAGTTCCATTGCTCCAGCCAGTTTGCGGCGAAGGCCTTCCGTGAAGTTGCGATCTCTTCGCGCAAAGAGCCGCGCGATTCAGCCGGGCCGCGCCGCAAACGTTTTTTGGCTGCTGCCACCAGGGCTTGCAGGGCCAGCTTTGCGTCTGCGACCACACCGAGTTCCGTGGGCAGGTTGCGACCGATTTCGGCGTTGTCAGCGTCGATATGGAAGAGCCGTGTGGGCGGCACCGAGAAGGTGAAGCGCGGGTCCCAGGAGCTCGAACTGGCCTCAGCCAAACGTGTCCCGATTGCCAGGATCAGGTCAGCCGTCCTGCACTTCTCATTTGCAATCGGGGTTCCCCAGAAACCGGTCATGCCAAGCAGAAGGGGATGTGCCTCATGCATCGTGCCCTTACCCATCAGGGAGTGGGCAACGGGGGTTTCCAGAAGCTCGGCCAACTCAGCCAACTCGGCGGTGGCGGCGGCGGACAAGACGCCGCCACCTGCATAAAGAACAGGACGCTTCGCGTCCGCCAGTTCACTCACAATGCGGGCGGCGGTTGCTTCATCCAGCGACGGGCGGGTCAGCTCAGCCGGAACCTGCCGAAAGGCATCGACCGGAAGATCCGCCGAGAAGATATCCATGGGCACATCCACCAGCACGGGGCCTGGTCTTCCGGCGCGGGCAAGGTGGAACGCACGCTCCATGATGCGCGGCAAATCCGCCACGCGGTCTACCCGGTAAACACGTTTACAGAATGGCCGGTAGACCTGGTACTGGTCGGCATCCTGGTGCAGATTCATCTCCTGGTGCGGGTGGCGACCATAGAAATGAGAGGGAATGTCCCCTGAAATCACCACCATCGGGATGGAATCGAGAGCGGCGTTGGCAACACCGGTTGCCGCGTTCGTGAGGCCGGGACCAAGATGCGTCAGCAGCACTCCCGTCTTACCGGAGGCGCGCGCATAGCCGTCTGTCGCATGGGCGGCAACCTGCTCGTGACGGGTGGAAATGAAACGGATATTGCTTTTGCCCAGCGCATCCAGGAAGGCAATATTGGTGTGTCCGCAAAGGCCGAAGATTACCTCGACGCCGAGGCTTTCCAGATATTCGGTCAGCAGGTAGGCCGCGATGCGCGTGCCTTCAGCGGGCGCTTTCTTCTGCGTGTCGGTCTGTAATTGTGTTGCCATGATCAGTGAATGCGCCTTTCTTAAAAGATCTCGGAGTTGTAGAACTCGCCGAACAGCTCTTCGTCACCGGGGCGGTCTTCCGGAAGAGGTTTGCTCACCCACGTCACATTCATGTAGTGCTTCAAATGAATATTCTCATTGGTGATGTTGCCACCCCAGATGCCACAGCCCATGCTCGATGTCATTGGCATCCCGTTTGTGAAGTGCCCGGCGTTTGCCCGGGACTGCGGCTGGCGAACCATAATCCGGCTCACTGGCGCGACCATCGCCAACCGGTGTATGTGGTCGTCATCGAAGGAGTAGATACCACACGAGTGGCCCTTGCCCCCTGTGTTGAAGATGCGGCGAACCATGTCCAGAGCGTTGTCAAAACCGCCGCTGTATTTGAAGATGGCCAGAACGATACCGAGCTTTTCCGTGGAGAAGAGATGCTCTTTGCCAATCTTGTCTTCGGGAACAATCAGAAACGTCTTGCCCTCGGGCAGGTCGAACCCTGCCTTCGCAGCCACCACACTCGCGGGCCGCGCGATAGTATCGGCGGTGCGGTGGCCCTCACTATCCCAATAGGCTTTTTCCAGCAGCGATTTCTCGGTCTCGCTGACCAGGTAGCCGCCTTCCTTTTGTAATTGCGCGAGGATGGCATCGTAGACAGTCGACTGCACAACAAGGTTGCCATCCGCCGAACAACCGGAGCCGTAATCGTTGGTCTTGCTGATGCGGGTATTGCGGGCGGCTTCTTCGATGTCAGCCGTCTCATCAATCACCATGGTCGCGTTACCGGCGCCAACGCCGTATGCGGGCTTGCCCGATGAGTAGGCGGCGCGGACCATGGCCTGGCCGCCGGTCGCATTGGTCAGATCACAGATGGCCATCACCTCCTGAGCCATGGGAATGCTGGGCTTCGCAACGCACTGAAGCAAGTCCTCCGGCGCGCCCGCCTTCTTCAGTGCGGCGCGCATCATGCGCACCACTTCGCCCGTGGTGCGTTTGCTCGCCGGGTGGGGAGAAAAGATCACTGCGTCCTTGCACTTCACCGCGTAGATGGCCACACTGGCCGGCGTGACGTAGGCGCTTGTTACAGGAATCAGGGAGGCTATTACGCCCGCGGGCTTGCCGTACTTTACGATGCCCTTCTCCGGCAGTTCTTCAATGACGCCCATGCTCTTCTGGCGAAGCGCGTCCCGCAGGATCCCCAGAATCTTCGCCCTTCGGGTCGGTTCGCGGCTTCCCATGCCGCTCTCGTCCACACTCATATTGGCGAGACGGATAGCGGCGGTTTCATTTCCGGCAGCCCAGGCGACGGCCCGGCAAAGCCGGTCGACCTGATCCTGATCATAGTCGGCAACCGTATCCATCGCGGCGCGCGCCCTCGCCAGCATGTCGCCCGCGGTCTGTTTCTCTTCCGGTGTAATTTCTCTCGCCATAGTCCTTAATCCTGCGCTACAAAAGGCCGCGCCGGTTCGCCGTCGTATTCCACGGGAATGCGGATCCGCATCGGCTTTTCGCGCTCATACTCTTCGGCCACTTCCGCAGTCAGACCAGCCACGCGGCCGACGATGAAGATCAGTTTGCCGGCCGCGGGCGGAAAGCCCAAGTCAAAAAGCACGGCCGCAAGAGCGCCATCGACGTTAATCGGAAGCGGCTTGATCTTCGCGGCAGCGGCGGCTTCGAGAGCCCTGATGAACTCGATTCCGTCGCACTTCATGCCGGTTTCAGCGGCCATTCGAAACAAGACCGCAACACGGGGATCGGTGGAGTGGACCCGGTGTCCGAGCCCCGGCAGCCTTCTGCCGTTCGCCCGCGCTTCATCGAGCATCAGAGCGGCGGCCTCCGGTATGGAGAGCCCCCGCTGTGAAGCGGTCGCCAGACCTTCCCCGATCATCTCCATGCACAGCGAGCCTGCGCCACCGTGTTCATCGCCAATGGCCAGCAGGCCGGCGGCGACGGCAGCCGAAAGCGACTGCCTGTTGCCGGAGGCCGCCAGTCTTGCGGTGGCGCAGGATGGCGCACCCGAACCATGGTCCGCCACCGACACGAGAATCGCGTTCAGAAGGCGGCGCTCGTGCCTGTTGGGAAGCCGTCCCTGGTGCAGCAGAAAGACGGTATCGGCAAACGTGGCCCGTTCCATCAATTCCGTGATGTCATAGCCCCGAATGCGAATTGAAGTCTCGTCTGAAGTTACCAGAGCGGTTCGCCAGCTGGCCATGGGTTTAGAAGGCATACTTAATTGAGAATTGCATCACACGGGCCGTGGTGTTGTTGCCGGGCGCTGAACTCTGAGCCAAAGGTGCGATCCGACCAAAGCTCGCACTGTTGAGCGCGGCAGTGGGCGGGCCAAACATAACGCTGTTCGGGAGGTTGAAGCCCTCCGCCCGGAACGTCGCTGTGCTCCGTTCACGAATCTTGAATTCCCGCGAAAGCGAGAGGTCGATATTCATGACGTTCGGACCGATGATGGTGTAGGGACGCGTGCTGGCATAGACACCCTGGGGAGCTGTGGCCGGCGCCTGAAAAGCGTTGATATTCAGATACTGCGTGACGCTTCCGTCCCCATAGACGCTGGGGAGGATCTGTTGCGCCCTCTGATTGGTGGCGCCGGTGAGAGCGACATCCGTGCCGTAGGTGGCGGAGGTCAGGTTTCCCGTACTCCAGTGGAAGATGGGTGCTGCCTGCCAGCCGTTTGCCAACATACCCAGCACGCGGCCCTTGACTCTGGGGGAGGACAGGGTGCCCGACACATTGATTTGCTGGCGGTGATCTGAACTGCAATTGGAACGGTCCGCCGCGCGGTTATTCGGGTCCACATAAGAAGGCCCGGTGAGTTCGGTCGTGGAGGGGTCGGCGATGCAGTGTGAGTAGGTCCAGTTGGCCAGCACGCTGAAGTTGTCGCTGACGCGGTGCTGCGCCGAGACAATCGCTCCGTTGTAGCCCGAGGTAGCGCCGGCGTCAAGCCATGCAACCGTGCTGTAAGCGGGGCCCCAGGTGGGATTCAGAAGGGTGAAGAGTCGGCGGGCTGCGGTGTTGGCCGCGCTGGTGCTGGAGCACGGCCCGGGTGCGGTCAGACCGTACTGGCCCGCGGTGCAGTTGCCTGGTATGTACCGATCGAGATTGAGTTCGCGGCTGGACCAAAGGTGAGCCGTGTGGTTCCCGATGTAGGAGGCCGAGATCAGCCACTTGCCCACCTGCCGCTGGATCGCCAGGTTCCAGGTGTTGACCTGCGGGTTCTTCAGATTCGGGTCAGACACGGCATAGACACCGCTGCTGGGGAAGAAGCCGAGCGACTTGGCTGTCCCGGTCTGCTGCACGAACGGGTCGCCACCTGCATAGCCCTGCCAGGGATTCGAAAGAGGGAATGGGCCGCCGGCGCGGGTAAGAGTAGCGCCCCACGGGGGGTTGTTCGAAACGCGGGTATAGAAGAACATGTGCGGCGTATCGTAGAGGAGGCCGTAGGATGCTCTCACGGAAGTCTTGCCGTCACCGAAAGGATCCCAAACGATGCCGAGGCGGGGAAGAAAGTGCTCCGCCCGGTTGTTGTACTGCCGGTTCGGGGGATAGCCTGCGTCGCCGGGGAACACCAGACCGGGGGGCGGGGCAAGCGCCGGAGTCGCGGTGGGCGCCGTGCCGACCTTACTGGCGAGGAAGTTGCTCATGCTGAAGGTTTCGACATAGCCGTCCGTGTTGCGCTGGGGAAGGTAGGGTTCAAAACGGATACCCAGATTCAGGCTCAGGTGAGCACTGACGCGCCAGGCGTCCTGCACGTAGAGGCCGTAGTAGTCGGACTTGTCGTTGTCATAGAAAGGACGACCCTGACCGAAGGCGTTCAGCTGGCCGGTCACAAAATCCGCAAAGCCCAGGCCAGCGACGCCGCCGACTGTGGAGTACTGTCCGGTAAAGGTGAGGTTGCCGTTCACGCCGCGCGTATTCTGAGCATGCAGGTAAGCCCGGATGTATTCAGCGCCAAACTGTAGCTGGTGCTTGCCGACCAGAAGGGTCATGTCTTCGGCGCCGGAGTAAGTCAGCGTGTTGAAGTAACCAGGGTTACTGGTGCCACCACCCAGCGAAGGTCCGCCGGTGATGGCCAGGTTCATCTGGGCCGGGATGACAGCGGTGATGGGAATGCCGAAATCGCCCGGGGTCTTAAAAGTGGGAATGAAGCGCGGATTCAGACTGCGGTTGGCGCTGATGTGAGCGCTGCTGAGGAAGTTCGGGGTGATGGTGTAGTTGTGGCCGATCGCGGTCGACTGGATGTTGTTGGACTGGCCGGTTGTGCTGCCCGTGAAGAGAGGGTTCGACGGGTCATAGAACAGCGGCGTAAAGTTATTGGAAAGGATATACCGGACGAAGATATTCTGCTTCGGACTCACGGTGTAATCGACCTTGGCCGGGACCTGGTACTGCCGCTGATTCGCACCAGTCGCGTAATTGATCAGACCGCAGGCATTGAGTTGCTGGCTGGCAGGCGGCAGCAGTGCGGCAATCTTCATGGCAATGGGATCCATGAGTGACGGAGCGATTTTGTTGCCCACGAAGGCTCCGTTGAGCGTCAGGGCTTTGGGCTGGCACTGGGTGGAAGCGATGACGGTGAAGTCGCCGCTCAGCATGGCCGGTGTCATGGAGAAGCCCGTTGTTCCGCCAGGGTTGGAGCGCTTGATGGTGGATTGCTCACCCACGAAGAAGAACAGCTTGTTTTTGATAATGGCTCCGCCGATGGTGCCACCGAACTGGTTCTGTTTGAGACTATCGCGGGTCAGAGCCGTAGCCGTGCGGCCGTTGAAGAGATAGTTTCGGAAGTACTCAAAAGCGTTGCCGTGCAGAGAGTTCGTGCCGGACCGCGTGGCGACCGTTACCGAGGCCGCTGCGTGCTGGCCGGTCTGCGCGCCCACTGAACTGGTCTCCACCTTGAATTCCTGCAGGGCATCCGGAAAGGGCAGAGGCTGGTTGAGTCCGTTGAAGGGTTCGTTGGCGGTGGCGCCATCGAGCGAGAACGAGATCTGGTTGGCGTTGGCCCCGGCCACCGAGATGGTGATAGTCGGATAGTTCTTGTTGGTATTCAGATCTGAGGCGTTGGCCCCCTGATTCGTGGCGCCGCCTACGAGAAGAATCAACTGGGTTGGCTCGCGGGCGTTGAGCGGGAGGTTGATGACTTCGTCGTGATTGATGACCTGGCCGACACCGGAACTGTGCGTCTCCACGCTGAGAGTTTCGGCCTCGATGGTAATGGTTTCACTCACCGAGCCTACTTTTAGAGTGGGATTGATCGCCGGATTGCTGTTCACTTCGAGAACAATGCCCGCTTCGACAAAGGTCGCGAAGCCCTCTTTTGTTACTTCCAGGCGGAAGGTGCCGATGGGAAGGTTCGGCAGAACGTAGGCGCCATCGGGCCCCGTGGTTGCGCTGCGGGCGTAGCCGGTATCACTCTGGAGTATTTTCACCAGAGCGGAAGGAACCGTAGCCCCTGTATTGTCGTGGACGATCCCGGAAATCTGGGACGTGGAAGACGACTGCGCCATGACGGCGCACGTCGCGAACAGTGCTGAAAGAACGATTCGAACGAAGAATCTCATTTATTGAATTCCTTGCGGGGCCGCGGCTGACGGATGCGGCACTCACCAACACTCACCTGAGCCTTGTACGGTGACCGTATCACGCGGTCTTCCAGGGTGACAAGAAAGTAACAGTGTCGATACGTTACCGGGAGAGGGGGCGAAACCAGCGCGTTGTAACGGTTTCGCTACCGTAATCTCCGGTTTTCCGAAAGCGGAGGGTGATAGGTTAAACGTGCGGAATACCGTAAGGAGATCTTTGTTGATCAAGACCCGTTTGTTCGCCAGCATGTTGCTGCTCACTATCGCCGGCGGCTGGCTAGCCGCCCAAAACCCTCCCGCTGCGGCCCAGGGCTCCCCTGACGGTCAGGGCAGAGGGGGCGGACGCGGGCCCGGAGGCAGGGGTGGCGGACGCGGCGGTCCCCGACTCAGAAAGACCGTCCTGATTTGGGCGGACACCAGAAACGGCATCGCCCAGCATGATTCGGTAACCCACGCGATGTCTGTGATCGAGCGGCTGGGCTATGAGTCCGGCGCCTACGATACGTTCATTCGCACGGATTCCAACATCATTTCCTACCATCCCCTGATGACCACAGGGCAGGCGGCGAGCGGCGGGCCGAGCCTGGCGAATGTGGACGCCATCTTTTTTATGGGCCACCGTGAGATTCAGCTGGACGACCAGCAGAAGGCAGACCTGCTGAAGTTCGTGCACGACGATGGCAAAGGCTTCGTGGCCGCGCATGTCGCGCTGACATCAATGAATTCCTGGCCGGAATTCGGGGAGATGCTGGGCGCGCAGTATGACGATCACCCGTGGGGCACAGTGGCTGGAACCGTGATCAACGAGGATCCGGCTTTTCCCGCCACGAAGCACTTTCCGCCGACCTTCAACATGACGGATGAGTTCTACCAGGCAAAGAATCTTTCCCGGGAGAAGAGCCGGGTGCTGCTGCGCCTGGACGTATCCAGGCTGCCGCCGAACCCGAATCTTCACTCCACCAACGGGGACTTCCCGCTTGCCTGGGCCAAGACCTATGGCAAGGGCAGGGTCTTCTTTGGTTCCTTCGCCCATGCGTCCAGGACCTGGGACGACCCCGATGTTTATCACATGTATTTCGAGGCCATCAAGTGGGCTCTCGGAATGACGGACGGCGACGCCACACCGAGAGCGTACGTCCCCGCTGCGGCACCCGCCCGTTAAAGGACTCTTCATGCGAATCACCATCCTCTTCGTCATCGCGCTACCTCTGTGTTTGAGAGGGCAAAGCGCCAACGACTGGCCAACCTTCGGGCGCGATATGGCAGGCACTCGTTATTCGCCCCTGAAAGAAGTGAATACGGGTAACGTCACCAAACTGACGCGCGCCTGGACTTACCACATGGATGTTGCGACCGGCGCTCCGGCGGCGCCGCCGCCAGCGCCGGAGCTTCACCCCGGGGAGACACCCACGCCCTCTGCGCGCGGAGGCCGCGGCCGCGGCGGATTCGGCGGGGCGCGGAATTCTGAAGTATCGCCGCTGGTAATCAACGGCGTGATGTATCTGACGACCGGCTCCGGCAAGGTGGTGGCCCTGGAGCCCGAGACGGGCAAAGAGCTGTGGGCGTTTACCGTAAAAGACGGCTCCCCGGCGACACGCGGGCTGGAGTTCTGGAGCGGCGATCAACAAGCGCCCCCCACACTGTTGTTCGGCACGTCCAGCGGTAAGCTTTTCGCGCTCAATGCCAGGACCGGGAAGCCGGTACCGGGCTTCGGCAACGAGGGTGTTGTGGATATGAAGCCCGGCGCACTGAACGGCCTTGCCGATTCCTCCTTCGGGCTGTCTTCCCCGCCCATTGTTTACAGGAACGTGGTGATTACGGGCGCCCATGTGCAGGAGGGACCGAGTATCGGCGCCGCCGGGGACACCCGTGCGTGGGACATCCACACGGGCAAGCTGGTCTGGCGGTTCCACTCCGTCCCGCGGCCGGGTGAGAAGGGCAGTGAGACGTGGCAGGGGGACGATTGGAAGAACCGCTCCGGCACGAATGTCTGGGGCATGTTCACGATCGATACCGAGCGCGGCATACTCTACATGCCGTTCGGCGAGCCCACCACGGACTACTGGGGCGGCGACCGGAAGGGCGCCAATCTTTTTGGCACGTCACTGGTGGCCGTGGACGCGCTGACCGGCAAGATGAAGTGGTACTTTCAGGCCGTACATCACGATACCTGGGACTATGACCTGGCCGCGCCGCCTGTGCTGTTCGACGTGGTGCAGAAAGGGAAGAAGATTCCGGCTGTGGCGGAACTCGCCAAGACCGGCTACCTCTACATCCTGAACCGCGTTACCGGGGAGCCGATCTTCGGTATGGAGGAGAAGAAGGTGCCGGTTGACGACGCGCTGCCGGGTGATGTGGCGTGGCCGACGCAACCTATCCCGGTGAAGCCGCCATCACTTGCCCGCAACAGCTTCCAGCGGGACGAGATCGCTACGATTACGCCGGAACTGCAGAAGTATTGCCAGGATCTGTTCGACAGTATTCCCGGCGGGCTGCATGCCGGCGGACCGTTCACGCACTACTCGACGACGCCGAGCGTGATCTTTCCGAGTTCGATTGGCGGGGGCAACTGGAATCCGCCGTCTTTCGACCCGACGCTGGGTTATCTCTTCGTGAATACGATGGATTTCGGCAGCCTGAACACGATGGTGAAGAGCGCCGATGGCACCCGCTACAGCCGCACGGGTTACAACGGACTCAGCCGGTTCTGGAATGCCGACACGAACATGCCGTGCAATCAGCCACCGTGGGGCCGGCTGTTCGCGATCAATGTGAATACGGGCGATATCGCCTGGCAGGCGACGCTGGGAATCACCGAAAGCCTGCCCGTCGAGAAGCAGAAGACGGGCCGGCCGAACATTGGGGGCTCACTGGCGACGGCGGGCGGACTGGTTTTCATTGGTGCCACAGATGACAGCCGTTTTCGCGCGTTCGACTCAAAGAGCGGCAAGGAGCTGTGGGTAACGAAGATCGATGCCGGTGCGCATTCCGCGCCGATTACGTTTCGGGGCAAGGATGGCAAGCAGTATGTGGTGGTGACCGCGACCGGCGGGGGGTTTCTGGGAGACCGGAGCCATGCCGATACGCTGATTGCCTTTGCGCTGGGAGAGTAATCCGGCGGTTCAGCACGGGGGCTGACAGGGAGCGGCGAAAGCCGCTCCCTGTTTGCGGGCAGGCTGTTTGATTCGAGTAGCGAGAATGATGCCGGGGTTCGATTTGCATCGAAACGCTTAATACACTGCAAGGCTGAGTGCGGACTTATTGGCGTTACGGGCACGCCGTGAGCGCGATTCGGGCCCGGGAACCCAGCTTTACCCGGCACACGCGGCATTCCAGATAGAGGTCATGCGGCGGCGCGGCGCGCCCTTGCGCGTTCCGCGCCGTTCTGGCAGGATAAATATCGCGACGGGCGGCTCCGGCGGGATGAGCTAAACAGTGACTCTCTTCGAGAGAAACCCGAAAGCAAGTTAGACGGCGAACCGTTTACACAGAATCGCCGACACCTCCCTTCCTGGCGAGCACATCGCGAGCAAACAGGCTTTGGCGTGGCGTGAACTGCCGCTTACGGTCATTCCAGGAATTGAACCGCAAAAACGCCGCATGTCCGTACGGATCATCGACCATGTAGGGCAGATGCCCCCCTATATTGATCCGCCCTATAAGGGACTCCCGTGACGAACCCGGGTTGCCCGCACGGGTGACACCTTCCCAAACAAAATCAACCTCCCGGAATCAACAACTTCCCCGGAATCCAACCGCGCCGCCTCCCCGGCCATGCTGCACACTGGTGCCGAGCAGAAGAACCATGTCATCTCCCACCCACAACGCGCCCGGCCCCCGCTCCCGCAACGTTTTCTCACGCGCCCCGCGCCACCGCGCCTCTTTTCTTGCGCAGAAAACTCGAAAATTTGCGGAACGAACCTGCCAGATGACTGAAAACAAAGGGCCGACCGGCCAAAACGTGCTTCAAGCCCGCATCATCCGCACCCGTTTTGAGGCAATGTCTACACAAAAACAGGCCCAAAATACACGCTTTTTACACACCCGACACCTAACTCAGCTCCAGAGACTGAATTTCGGGTTCGCCCGCGTCAAAGCGAATCGGGGCGCTTTTCGTCTGGCGCAGCCACGCCAGCGTAATCAGAATCGCGGAACCGACAAAATACTGCAGCGCCTGAACGGTGTTCTTTTCGAGGGACGCCTCCAGGTCGGCCATCATGAAACTGTAGTTCGTGAAGCCGTAGAGGTAAAAGCCCGCAAGGAAAGCAAAATTCGTGGCGCCCGGGAAATAGGAGCAGGTGAACGGCACCTTATCGAAGGTCCAGAAGAGCACCTCGGTCAGCAGCGCGCCGGCCGCGAACTGAAAGGCCAGGTGAAACAGGCCCTTCCCGAGCCCCCACACGGCGATTTCGAGGGGCAGAAACACCAGCAGCGTCGGGAGCAGCCCGCTGGCGAGGACTCGCTTCCGGGTGGCCCGGCGGGAAGTTTCACCCCAGCCCGCTTCGGCAAGCTGAAAGACCCAGTTGGCGGGCAGGTCGGCCGGAAACTGGAAGGCGGCGCGGAAGCCGGAAATCACGAAAAACGTGAACAGCAGGGGCATACAGCGGAGCCCCTCTGCGGAAAGGCTGAGCTTGCCCGCCTTCAGCACCACCGTGACCAGGATGCCGAACGCCAGCCCCACGCTGAGGTACGTCGCGAGGAACAGCCGGTGCTTCAGGCTGCGGGCCAGCGTCACCCCGCTGAAATGGAAGATCGCCCGTTCCGCCGGAGAGTGCAGCAGTCGCGACCAGAAGTGGTTGGTGAGCCGCTGCCTGGCGCCGGCGGGTCGCGATTCCTCCGCTTCAAGGGTGCGCCGGTAATGGCGGCGGAAGCCGATCCCCCAGGTGAGGCAAAACACCCCGATCGTGACCGCCAGCGCCTTCCAGGCGAAGATCTCCAGCGCGGTGAACATCGGGTCCGGGCGGGGCAGCATCAAGTCATAGATGCCGACGAACCAGTACGGCGGGAAGTACCAGAGCCAGGCCGGGTGACTTTCCGCGATGGGCCGCATACCCATCGAATAGATGGGATACAGCAGCAGCATCAGGACCATCAGGCTCATGCCGAACATCTGGATCCACGGGGAAATACGGCGGAAGAAACGCGGCGTCGTGAGGTTGATCAGGATTCCCTGGAACGTGGCCACCGCGAAGAATCCGAACAGCGATGCGGCCCCGGTGGCGACCAGTTGCGTCAGCATCAGCCGGAACACCCCGGCGGCCCGCGCCTGCTTCACATAAGCGGAAAAGACCGGCAGCAGGATGATCGGGACGGCGTTCACCGCCATGCAGGCGGCGAGCAGAAACAGCCCCAGCGCGGCGAGTTTCGCGCCGAAAAGATCGCGCATCCGGATAGGGAACGGCGTCAGGATCAAAAAGTCGCGGCGGTCCGGGAAGAGCATGTCCCATTCGAAAACCGTCGTGAAGCCGAGCACCACGAACGAGTAGGCGACGAAGAAAAGATGATCGGTGCGAAGCTCCCAATCGACGGCGGGGCCCGGCTGATAAAAGGAAAGCGCCATGAAGCGCGGAATCAGG
>CAIUOG010000010.1 GCA_903900705.1 uncultured Acidobacteriia bacterium | reverse complement strand
TGCCCACACCGGGCTGGCCAAACTGCTGCGCGACAACGGGCGCGCATCGGAAGGCGCAGAGATGCTCGCCGCGTACACGAGTTCTCACGTCGCGGCAGGCGCTTCCGCCTGGGCCTGGCTGGGGCTGCTGCGGGATGACGCTGAGGACTGGAAAGCCGGCGAAACCGCTCATCGGCAGGCCTTGGCGCTGGCACCGGGCCGTGACGACCTGCACAACAATCTGGGTTATTGCCTGCTGCGGCAGGGTCGCCGCGAGGAAGCCGCGGTGGAATTCCGGGCGGCGCTGCGGCTGCATCCGCATTCGGTCATAGCGGAAAATAACCTCGCGCTGGCGCTGGCGGTGAGCGGCAAGGCAGATAGCAGGGACACAGAGGCTGTGGCCCATTTGCAGTCGGTAACCGACCCCGCATCAGCCCACAACAACCTTGCGGTGGCCTACATTGAGGCTGGCCGCTACGCCGACGCGCACAAAGAAATCGAGATCGCGTTGAGGTATAATCGAACACACTCCGCGGCTCTGAACAATCTACGGCTGCTTTCCGAACTGGAAGGGCGCCCGGCAGAAATCCAGGCCCCGGCGCATGCCGAGGGCCCGGCGGGAAATTCGGCTGATCGCACGGCTGACCGTCCGGGAAAGTGGGCACGTCTGATTTCCGCGTGGCATCACTTTTGGGGCAGCAGCGCACCGGATGGCCGCACAACGAACGATTCGAACGCCACAGTTGCGTCCCGATGAACGGAGAAAACACTTTATGAAACACACTTTTCTGGGTTTAGCCGCCGCCTTTGTACGTGATGAGCAGGGTCAGGATCTCGTCGAATACGCGCTGATCGTCGCGGCCGTCGGGCTCGCACTGATCACCACCGTGAACACGCTGTCGCAGGGTATTGCCAGCCTGTACTCCAGCATCACGGCGGACCTGTCCAGCATCGGCGCCACCCAGCAATAACTGAGCCAGCCGTTGCATTCTTTCGACCCCATTCCCGCGGGAGGGCCGGGCTCCGCGCCCGGCCTCGCGCTCCGGGGACATTCCGCGCCGCACACGAGCGCTGCGATGTCCGCGGGAACCCGTGCGTGGTCGGGACTGTTCGCTCCCGATATAGCGCTGACGGCCGGGGTGGTGTCTGTGATTTATCTCCTGGCGTTTTTTGGCGGACCCACCGCGCTGTTTCGCGATTCCGACGCTGGCTGGCACATTCGGGCCGGTCAGCAGATGATCGCCTCCACTGCCCTTCCTCGCACCGATCCTTTCTCGTTTTCAAAAACGGGCGACGCATGGATTGCCTGGGAATGGCTGGCTGATGTGGTGGTGGGAGCAAGCTTTAACGCGGCGGGCCTCGCGGGCGTCGCGCTGTTGTATTCCCTGGCGATCGGAGCCTCCGTCTGGATGTGGTTCCGGCTGAACTGGGTGGCTGGCGGGAACTTCCTCTTTGCCTGCCTGTTCGCCTCGCCGCTGCTTTCCACTACCAATCTGCACTGGCTGGCGAGACCGCATGTTCTGAGCTGGCTGTTTTTGCTGGGCGCGGTCTGGGCCTGTGAGAAGATGCCTGCCCGCCTTACGGTTGGGCAGATGGCAGGACTTGCGCTCGCGGGGGCGTGCTGGGCGAATCTGCACGGCAGTTTCTTTCTCGCTCCCGTGATTGGCCTGACCTACGCCGCCGGAACCATGCTGCGGCAGATTCTGTGGGACGAACACGACCAAGGCGCGAAGCCCTTTCTCGTGGCCGCCGCGGCCGTGCTGGCCGGTTCCCTGGTCAATCCCAATGGCTGGCAACTGCACGCGCACGTCGTCTCGTATATGACGGATTCCGCGCTGCTGGACCGCATCGGTGAGTTCCAGAGCTTCAATTTCCATGCGGACGGGTCACTGCAGATCATCCTCGCTCTGCTGCTGGGCGTCGGTGGTGGCTTCGCGGCGCTCGCGACCCGCCGCCCGGAACGGTTTCTGCTGGCGATGCTGCTGACCGCGGGCGCGCTGCGTTCCGCCAGAATGCTCCCGGTGGCGGCGCTGCTGCTGCTGCCTCTGGCCAACGGATCGCTGACAGAACTCCTCGCCGCGGCAAAATTGGCCCCGCGAT
The DNA here is from genome assembly GCA_903900705.1 of uncultured Acidobacteriia bacterium. Lineage (GTDB taxonomy): Bacteria > Acidobacteriota > Terriglobia > Bryobacterales > Bryobacteraceae > BOG-234. The sequence goes on along the minus strand of CAIUOG010000010.1, from coordinate 27,816 downwards.
TGCGGAACTCGCTCGATGAGTTTCTCGCCTACGGGTCCCGGCTTCGTGTGCTGGACAGCGGACTGAACGGCATCGCGCTGGTTCCGGTGATGGCATTGCTGCTGTTCGCCGTGCTGCGCGTCTCGCATCCCGGCTTTCCGGCCGATCAGTTTCCCGTCGCCGCATCGTCCACCGTGGCCCGCTTGCCGCGGGACGCCCGGATTTTCGCACCCGACAAGTTTGGCGGCTACCTGATTTATCGGTTCAGCGGCGAACGCAAAGTCTTTTTCGACGGTCGCAGCGACTTCTACGGCGCTGATTTTCTGCGCCGCTATTCCCGCATGGTGCAGGTCCGGCCCGGCTGGAACGAAGAGTTTTCAAAATGGCATTTCACCCACGCCCTGCTTCCGGTGGACTATTCGCTGGTCCCCGCGCTCGAAGCCAAAGGCTGGACTGAGCTTTACCGCGATCGAACAACCGTACTCCTTGGAGAACCGAGAGCCTGATGGATCGTCAACGCATCATCATCCTGTTCGGCGCGGCCGCCGTGATGGCGGCTCTGCTGAGCTGGTTTCTATACGCAAACACAATCGCCCCGAAGAAGGAACAGCGCGTCAATGTTCTGGCGGCCGTGCATGATCTGCCCATCGGTCAGCTTGTCCGCAAGGGCGATCTGAAGAAGATTGCCGTGCTGCAGAAGGACATGCCGAAAGGCGCCGTCACCATGGAGAAGGAAGCGGTGGATCACGCGGTGCTCTTCCCCATCAGCGCCAATGAGCCCATCGTCACCGGCAGTATTTCGACTCTCGCGGGCGCCGACGGAATTCCGGCCACCATTGAGCCGGGTTATCGCGCGGTTGCCGTCGCCATTACCGATATCACAGGCCTGGGCGGCCTGATTCAGCCCGGCGCTCACGTGGATGTGCTGTTCACGCGGCCCGGCACCATGGCCGAGGCGATTACTTCCACCATTCTGCAGAACGTGCGCGTGCTCGCCATTGGGAAAAGCGTGCAGGCGAATCAGGTGGTGGACCCCAAAGCCCCGAAGATTCCGGTCGCGACTTTAGTGGTAACGCCGGAGCAGGCGCAGCGCGTGGAACTGGCCAAGAATGAAGGCCGCGTGAGTCTTTCGCTGCGGAATCCGCTGGATCTTTCGGCATCGCTCGATGGCAAGCCGGTGAACACCGATGTGCTGGATCCGGCGATGCGCGCCAAAGTCGCGATGTCGAACCGGTTGCGCAACTCCCCGGATCTGAACGACCCCAAAGCGTGGGCGGAACTGACCGGCGAGAAGAAGACGCCCCCGCCGCCCCCGCCCGTAGTAAAGGAAAAGCCCGCGCCGCCCCCGCCGCCACGCGCGGTGGTGGAAGTGTTCCGCGGGGAAAAACATTCTCAGGAAGTGTTCCATGATTAAAGCCGCACTCAAACAGAGCGTTGTGGCTTTTGCGATCGTCGCGCTCGCGGCAGCGCAGACCGCACCCGTTCGCCGCACGCTGATGCTGACCTCCGGCAGAGGTGAGTTGCTGCAGTTTACGAGCGACGTGAAACAGGTGGCGGCTTCAGAGCCCAAAATTGCCGACGTGATCGTCATCTCCCCCCGCGAAGTGATGGTAAACGCCAAAGAAGCCGGCAAGACCACGGTGGTGATCTGGGAAGGCACCACTCCGATTCGCTACGACGTGGATGTGGTGGCGGACTCGACCGACTTCGACAACTTCAAAAAGTCTCTTTCGGACCAGTTGCCCGGCAACAACATTGAGGTCACCGGCAAAGGCGAAACGATCGTCCTGACCGGCACGGCGAAGAGCTCCGCGCAGGTGAAGCAGGCCACCGCGCTGGCCGAATCGAGAGCGAAGAAGGTGATCAACATGATCACCGCGCCGCCCGATCCGGAACCCCGGCAGATCATGCTGTCCGTAAAGTTCGCCAGCATTGACCGCACGGCGCTGAACCAGCTGGGCATCAACCTTTTCAGCACGAACCCGAAGACCGTGGGCACCCTGAGCACGGAACAGTTCCAGGCGCCGCGACTCAGCCAGTTGCAGCCCACAGGTTCTCAGACCGTCAATTTCGCCGATCTGCTGAACCTGTTCATCTACCGCCCGGATCTGAACATCGGCGCGACGGTGGCGGCGTTGCAGCAGCGGGACGTGCTGCAGGTGTTGGCCGAACCAAACCTGATGACGGTGGAGGGCAAGACCGCGAGCTTCCTCGCGGGCGGCTCGTTCCCTTTCCCGGTGCTCACCACCACCTCCACCGGTGGCTCGGTGTCGCCTGTGATCACCGTGCAATTCAAGCCCTTTGGCGTAAAGCTGGACTTTACTCCGACCATTACCCCGACCGGATTGATCAACCTCCAGGTCTCGCCGGAAGTGAGTTCGCTCGACTTCTCGAATGCCGTCACCCTGCAGGGCTTCATCATCCCGGCGCTTTCGCAGCGCAAGGCGGATACTGAAGTGATTCTGAAAGACGGTGAATCGTTTGTGATCGCCGGACTTCTGGATAAGCGGGTGACGCAGGAAATCGACCGGCTGCCGGGTATTGGCAATATCCCGATCATCGGAGCGCTGTTCAGCAGCCGCCTGACGAAGAAGACCGACAGCGAACTGCTGGTGGTGATCACGCCGCATTTCGTGAAGCCGCTGACGCCCGAAGAAAAGGCCAAGCTGCCGGAGTTCCCCCTCAGCTTCCTGCAGACCACTGAGGAAGCAAAGGCGAAGAAAGACGGCAAGAAAGCGGCGGAGTTTGTGGGGCCTCGTGGTGAGCAGGAACCAAAGAAATAAGTCCACCTCCCGGCGAGGTGGCTTGTCGTTACCATTCCTGGTCATCCTGGTGCCGGTTGTCCTCGGGATGATGGGTTTCGCGCTGGATCTGGGCCGGATCTATCTGATCAGGGCGGAGTTGAACCAAGCGGCGGGCGCGATGGCGGTGGCGGCTGCGCAGCAGCTGAACGGAACCGTTGCGGCAACGTCAGCGGCATCGGCGGCGGCGAATGCGACCATCGACCCTGGCGGCACCGACTCCAACGCCTATAACTTCGGCTCGCTGACTGTGGGCCAGGGAAACATTCTGTTGAGCAGCGCCACTTCCGATCCCGCTTACTTCGCCGCGCTGGCGGATGCGCAGGCTGCCTTTGGCCAGGCGGGCGCGGGGTCCGGCGCCGACGGGACATCCGCGCGGCATGTGGTGATCAATCTGAACGCCGACGCGCCACTGCTCTTCTGGGGGCTGCTGTCGCTGGGTCAGTCCCGCAAAACCAACATCGCCGGGGCCGCGCTGGCGGGCATCAGCGCCCCGCTGTGCACCGGCTGCAACATCGCACCCTTTGCCATTCAGCGGCTCGATACGGGCGACACGGACCCGGTGGATTTCGGCCTCGTACCCGGCAACATTTATACCTTCGGACACTCCTGCACCGGGACCGCCACGCAGCTCACGGGCTCCACCGGGCGGATCAACTATCTGGTGATTGACCGGTATGACACCGGTTCAGCGGTCACCGAAGACGACTACCTCTTCAACCTGGGCGCCAACGGACTCCAGACGTCCACGAGTACGCCCGGCTGGGCCTGTTCCACTATCAACGGCACCGAAAATCTCTGGACCGGCACGCTGAGCGCCGCGCCCCAGGCCTGCGCGGCGGGTACGCCGCGCCCGGCCATTCAGCCCCTGCTGTGCGGGCTGAGTACGCGCCTCACCAACGCCACGCCCACCGCGTGCAACAACGTCACCAACGTCTCCACCATCTCCGGCTCCTTTCCCATGGATTCGGACGTGAACTATTACGTGGCGCAGGATTACGTCGATTACGCCGGCAACAACCGCCGCATTATCACGGTGCCGGTGGTGGAAACGCTCTCTGCCACCGCGCCGATGACGGTGGTGGGCTTCCGTCAGTTCCTGCTGGAACCCAATGCGGATAGCTCCATCCCCACTTTTGCCGATGGCGACGGGCGCTTCCTCGCGATGTATCCCAACCCGGCCGTGCAGAGCGGCCTGACCAGCGGGGCGGTGCTGCCCCTGAAACAGGGGCGCTTTGACGGCAGCTGCGGCATCACCACCGGCCCCGGAAAGGTAGTGCTGCACCAGTGAGGATTACGAACAACCGGCGCGGCAATGCATTTCTCGAAGTGGTACTGTTCCTGCCGCTGATGGTGCTGCTGCTGGTCGGCATGACGCAGATCGCGAAGTTCACCTACACCTACTTCTCGCTGCGAAAAACCGTGTATTCCGTCGCCAGCTATCTGAGCGCGCAGCAGGGGGTGAACTTCTGCAACGCGGGTGACCCCAATATCGCCGCCGCCATCAGTTTCGGCCTGACCGGAACTTCCGACAATTCCGTGCCCGTGCTGATTACCGGCCTCGACCCCACTATGATCTCCGTGGTGGCACAGCGCGCGACGCCCACGGCGGGCGGGGCCACCAGCCTTGCCCCGTGCGATTGTTCGAGCGACTGCGATATCTCGCAGGGACAACTGCCGCCCGACTATATCGTTGTTTCCATCAACGGCTACACGCTGACGCCGCGCATTCCCAAACTGGCGCAGATGCCGATTCCGCTGATGCCGCGGGTGAAGGTGCCTTATGGCGGGACGTAGAACGAATCCCCGCATGCGGAACCCGCGCTCCGGCCAGGCCGCGATTGAGTTCACGCTGCTCTATGCGGCGGTGATTCTGCCGATGACATTCGGCCTGGTCTATGTATCCGAGATGTACTGGGTCTGGCACAGCATCAACGAACTGACGCGCGACGGCGCGCGCTACGCCGCCACGCACTGCTGGCAGGCGGACTCGCAGAACGTGATTTCATACATGCAGAGCCACATCCCGGTCAATATCGATCAGGCACAGTTTCAGTCCGGCGGCATCGCGCAGATCAATGTGACGTATTACTCGCAGGATCCGGTTTCCGGCACGCTGAATGTATTTTCCTGCGATGGCGACTGCAGCACCAACTGCGTTCCGGATACCGTGACGGTCAACGTGACAAACTACGAGTTCCGGCGCTTTGTCAGTTTTCTACACCTGCCGCCTGTAGCGATGCCCTCGTTCGACACGTCGGTGGCGATTCAAAGTAATGGTTGTGACCCGGAGCAGAATTCATGCGTGCCGTGAAACAGCTGAAAAACATGCGGGTCGGAAAGGTTTCTTAACTCTATGTCGGTTCCCTTTGTCCTGATGGTCGCTTCGAGCGACGAACACTTCCGCGAGATGGTCCGCGATAACCTTCTCAACATTCCGAATTCCAAGGTCGGCTCGGAATACCAGGAGGTATCGTCGAACCTCTATGTCCGCGTGCTGCAGGACATTGAACGGCATCCGAACTCCGCGGTGATCGTCGACCTATCGGAAGACACGGAAGCCGGCCTCAAGTCGCTCGAACGCCTGAAGCAGGCGGTGCCGGATCTCTACGTCATCGTGTCGCACTACCATGCCGACGGCGAAACCGTGATCCAGGCGATGCGCATGGGCGCGAACGACTTTCTCACGCAGCCCATCAAACGGACCGACTTCCGTGAGGCTATGGCGCGTTTTGAACGCGCGCCCAAGCGCGTGAGCAGCACGGAAAGCAAGCTGGGCAAGGTGTATACATTCCTCGGCACCAAGGGCGGCGTGGGTACGACCACGCTCGCGGTGAACTTCGCCTCCGTGCTGGCGCAGCGGAAACAATCCGTGGTCACGGTGGATCTGGACTGGACCTCAAATGACGTGGCGATGCAGGTGGGCGCGGCGCCGCAGTACACGCTTTCCGAAGTAGCGGAGAATCTGAGCCGCATGGATCAGGCCCTCTTTGAAAGCTTCGTCATGCGCGACCCGCTGGGCTTCTACCTGATTGGACCGAGCGACACGCTGGAGCAGAGGCAGTATTTCACCGAGCCCATGTTCCGTGAATTCGCGACGTTCCTGATCGAAAAGTACGATTCGACCGTGATCGACGGCGGCAAAAACATCAACGACGAAGTGGTGGCCAGCGCCTGCCAGGTTTCGACGACGATATTCCTCGTTGTGAACCAGGAGTTCGCCTCCATCCGTAACGCGCAGCGCTACCTCGCGATGCTGGTGCGGACCGGCTTTACGCAGGATCAGATCAAGGTGATTGTCAGCAAGTATTCGAAGAAGCCCAACCCGAATCTGGCCAGCCTTGAACAGATCAAACAGACGCTGAATCAGCCGGTGTTTTACGGCATTCCGGAGTCGTCGTCATTCCTCGCCGCTACCAACAAGGCGCGGCCGCTGGTGGCGGACCGGCAGTTTGCGCCGGAGATCGACAAGACGATTCGGTCGTTCGTGGACAAGGCTACCAAGCCGCAGACGTCGGCAGCCGGAGCAGGTTCCTAAAGCATGAGCACAAGACCCACCGTGCGCCCGTCGGCGGGCGCCGACCGCTGGTTTGAAATCAAGAGCCAGGTTCACCTGAAGCTGCTCAACACGCTTTCGCCGGAGCAGTTGAAGGCGCTGAACAAGGAAGGCGTGCGCGCCCAGATCGGCATGCTGGTTGAGCGGCTGGTTCTGGATGAAGGCATCCCGATGACGATGCCGGAGCGCGACAAGGTCATCGAAGAGATTCAGGACGAAGTCTTTGGTCTGGGTCCGCTGGAGCAGTTGCTCAAGGACAACACCATTTCCGACATCATGGTGAACGGCTACGACAACGTGTATGTGGAACGCGCCGGCCGCCTGGTGGAGACCAATGTCCGATTCAAGGATCAGGCGCATCTGCGCATGATCATCGACCGCATTGTGTCCAACGTGGGCCGCCGTATTGACGATTCGTCGCCGATTGTGGATGCCCGTCTCGATGACGGCTCCCGCGTCTGCGCGGTGATTCCGCCGCTGTCTCTGATCGGCCCCTGCATGTCGATCCGGCGTTACGGAAAGAAGCTGCTGACCACGGAAGAACTGCTCAAGAATCAGACCTTCACGCACGGGATTATCGACTTTCTGAGCGGCTGCGTGGAAGCGCGGCTCAACATCGTGATCGCGGGTGGTTCCGGCTCCGGCAAGACCACCATGCTGAACACCATGTCCCGGTTTATTCCGGAGGAAGAACGCGTGGTGACGATTGAAGACACGGCGGAACTGCAGATGCAGCAGCCGCACGTGGTCCGCCTCGAAACGCGTCCGCCGAACATTGAAGGCGCCGGCGCGGTGACGGCGCGTGATCTGGTGATCAATACGCTTCGTATGCGTCCGGACCGGATCATTGTGGGCGAATCGCGCGGCCCGGAAGCGCTGGATATGCTGCAGGCGATGAACACGGGTCACGACGGTTCCATGACCACGATCCACGCCAATACGCCGCGGGATGCGTTCTCGCGCCTCGAAACGCTGGTGATGATGGCCAGCCAGAACGTGCCGGATAAGGTGATCCGGCAGCAGCTGACTTCGGCCATCCATCTGGTGGTGCAGTGTTCCCGCCTGAGCGACGGTACGCGCAAGGTGACGGCGATTGCGGAAGTGATCGGCGTCAAGGGTGATCAGGTGGAGATGCAGGACCTGTTCGAGTTTGAGCGGTCCGGCATCAGCCCGCGGGGCAAAGTGGTGGGGCGTTTCCGCGGCTTTGGCAAGGTTCCGCAGTGCATGGACAAGCTGCGCGGGTATGGGATTCACCTCTCGAAGGGCATCTTCGATGAGGTGGTGGAGATTGGGGATAAGTAGATGATTTTCACGCTGCTCTCTTTCATTCTTTTTGCCGGCGCGCTCTACGGAGTGGCGCACTACGTTTGGGTGGTGCCGCAACAGGCGGCGGCGCGCGATCTGGATAACCGGCTGCGCGGCGTGCGAACCAGTTCGCGGCCGGGCAAAGAACGGGGAGCAGCCGACCTGGTGCAGCGGGAAACGCGCGGCTCCTTCGGATTCCTGGGCGACATGTTCGGAAAGCTGGCGATTCTGAGGCGGCTGCAGATGCTGATCAGTCAGGCGAACCTGAAATACCGGGCTTCCGACGTGATGGGCCTATGTATTGGTATTGCGCTGGTCACGTTCCTGATCATGCTGCTGCTGGTTCCCATTCCGGCTCTGCGCATTGCTTTCGCGCTTCTGTTCGGTTCCCTGCCGGTTGCCTGGATTGTGCGGCAACGCAACGCCCGGATGAAGAAATTCGAAGACCAGTTGCCGGATGCGATTGACCTGTTCACCCGCACCATGCGCGCCGGGCACAACATCCACTCCGGCCTTGAAACCATCGCGGAGGAAACTTCGGACCCGATCCGCATGGAGTTCCGCAAGGTGACCGAGGAACTGGCGCTCGGCTCCGCCATCGAGCCGGCGCTGCACAAACTCGGCGAGCGGGTGCCGATTATCGACCTCAAGTTTTTCATCACCGGTCTGATTCTGCAACGCCAGACTGGTGCAAATATGGTGGCGGTGCTGGAGAATCTGGCGACGCTGATCCGCGAACGCCTGAACATGGCGGGTAAGCTGAAGGCGCACACGGCTTCGCAGCGTTTCTCCGCCGGTCTGCTGTGCCTGCTGCCGTTTGTGGTCGGTATCGGCTTCTGGTTCGTGAAGCCTGACTATGTGCGGCTGCTGTGGGATGATCCGCTGGGCGTCAAGTTCTTCACCTACGCCATTATTTCGGAAACCATCGGGATTATCGTGATCCGCCAGATTTCAAAGATCAAGGTCTGAATCATGCTCAGCGCAATTCTCTTTTTCATTCTCGTGATGGCCACCATTGTGGCTCTGATCTGGGCCGGCGGTCAGCTGATGACTGCCGACGAAGATCCGCTGGGCGACCGGCTGACCGAACTCCGCAGCGCGGGAATCGTGGGCGGCAACTCGCGCGGAGAACGGCGGTCCACGCGCGGATTCGCGGGCCGCGTGGTGAGTGCGATTACCTCCATGCCGGGTGGAGAAGACTGGATCAAAGGCAGTGAAAAGCGGCTTCGCATGGCGGGCTACCGCGGCGAGACGGCGCTGCAGAACTACATGGTGATTGCGCTCGGCTGGTTTATCTTCTGCTTCGGGGGCATGGTTCTGGCGCAGGCCGGCAAAGATCTCTCCAACGCGTTCGGCGCGCTGGTGGCGGCGGGCATTCTGGGCTTCATGCTGCCGCAGTTTGCGCTGGGCAAGATGGCGACGGGGTACCGTAAACGCATGCAGGAAGGCCTGCCGGACACCATCGATCTGCTGGGCATTGTGCTGGGGACCGGTCTGGCGCTCGACCAGGCCATGACCCGCGTGAGTGACGAAATGCAGCACATTTATCCGGAACTGGCGAACGAGTTCTACACGGTCGTGATGCAGGTACGCGCGGGACAGGAACGCGCCAAGGCATTTCAGGGCATGGTGAGGCGGACCGGCCTCGAAGACATCAAGTCGCTTTCGGCTATGATCATCCAGAGCGAGCGCTTCGGTACCAGCCTCTCTTCAGCGCTGAACGCCTACGCGGAAGATCTGCGCACCCGGCGGCGGCTGCGCGCGGAAGAAGCGGTCGGGAAGGCCGGCATCAAGATGTTGTTCCCGATTGTGCTGTTCATTCTGCCTGTGCTGTTCGTCATTACGCTGGTGCCCGCCATCATCCACACCATGCATGACATGCAGTTGCTGGGCGCCGGGCGCTAGACGCTGGATTGCGTATTTTTCCGGCAGTACGATGTTAACCTCAGACAGCTTGTAAGAATCTCACGTTCGACCTAAACTCGATTTCGTGGATCACACTGTCAACCTCTATGACCTGCAACAGGTGGTGATGAAGTACGTCGATCAGTACCACCTGGTCAAGGCGGCGGGGCCGCTCACCGGAACGCTCCTCGTCAAGGCCTTTGTCAGCGATAGCAAACCCGTCAATCTTTTAATGGTAAGCAGTGGAGTCTGGTTTGCCGTGCAGGAACTCTCCACGCCAATGATCAACCTGTTCCAGGACCAGTTCGGCTATCTGCAACAGATTCTCGGTCTTATCAAATGACGACTTCGCCGCAGTTCATCCGGGTCAACAACAAATTCGTACGGCTGGATGCCATCGGATATGTGGACTTTCTCGATTCCGGGCGGGCAATGATTCACATCCCCGGGCTGACGCCGGAGAAGCAGAACATTACGGTGGACCCCGAAGAGACCCGCAGACTGCGGGCTTGGTTCGAGGCGGAACAAAGCGGCCGCTAGGCCAGAGCTTCGTTGATCAGCCGGGTATGTTCCTCGGCATGGCGCTTTGGCGACCCGGCCGCCGGGCTGGCGTTACGGAGGCGTCCGGCGTACTTCAGACGGCGATTGAGATCCAGGAACCGGCCGTAGATCCAGCGCCACGCACCCATGTTGCGGGGCTCTTCCTGACACCACATGATGGGCGTATCCTCGCGGTATCGCGCCAACTGAGCCGCCACCTGCTCGTGCGGGAACGGATAGAGCATTTCCACACGGATCACGGCGACATCGTCGATCTTCTTCGCCTCACGGGCGGCAATCACGTCGTAGTAAATCTTGCCGCTGCAGAACACGAGTTTGCGAACCTTTGAGGGATCGAGATCGTCGGGAATCACTTCTTTGAACGATTCGGTGGTGAGTTCCCCGAAGGAAGAGACCGCCTTCGGCGAACGGAGCAAAGACTTCGGAGTGAAGATGACCAGAGGCTTCAGCGGCAGCACGGCCTGGCGGCGCAGGATATGGAAATATTGCGCGGGCGTGGTGCAGTTGGCCACCCGCATGTTGTCTTCGGCGCAAAGGGTGAGGAAGCGCTCGATGCGGGCGCTGGAGTGTTCCGGCCCCTGCCCCTCGTAACCATGGGGCAGCAGCATGACCAGTCCGCTGGTCTGCTGCCATTTCTGCTCTGCGGTGGTGATGAACTGGTCTATGATGATTTGCGCGCCGTTGGAGAAGTCGCCGAACTGGGCTTCCCAGAGGGTCAGGGTGTTGGGGTCCGCAACGGAGAAGCCATATTCGAATCCGAGCACGCCGAACTCGCTGAGCGAACTGTCGAAGACCTTGAATCGCGGTTGGTCCGGCGTCATGTGCTCCAGCGGGACGTAGCGGGCGCCGGTCTGGTAATCGTAGAACCGAAGGTGGCGCTGGCTGAAGGTGCCTCGCCCGGAATCCTGTCCGCTCAGGCGGATCGGAATGCCCTCCAGCACCAGGGAGCCATAGGCGATCGCCTCGGCAAACGCCCAGTCGATCTGACCATTATTAGCCAGACTTTCCTTACGCTTACGAATAAAACCTTCGAGCTTCGGATGAAGATTGAAGGTCTCCGGAATATGGGTGATTCCGGCGACGGCCTGCTCCAGCAACTCGGGCGAGATGGCCGAGGTGGAATTCGGGCGCTGGTGCTTCTTGACCGGTTGCAGGACCCACTTGCCGGCGGCCTTGTTGGCATCGAACGCGGCGTTCAGATGGTCGGAAACCTTCTGGCGGAGAGCCTGCGCTTCCGACGGCGAGAGCAGTTTTTCGGTGACCAGACGGTCACTATACTGCGCGGCGACGGAGGGCAGCTTCTCGATCTTGCGGTACATGATCGGCTGCGTGTAGGCCGGGTCGTCCGTCTCATTGTGACCGTGACGGCGGTAGCAGATCATGTCAACCACAACATCCCGCTTGAATTCCTGGCGGTAGTCGAAGGCGAGACGGAGGACGCGGACGGAAGCTTCCGGGTCGTCGCCGTTGACGTGGAAGATAGGGGCCTGCACCATGCGGGCGATATCGGTCGCGTAGAGGGTGGAACGCGAATCGCCCGGCAGGGTGGTGAAGCCGATCTGGTTGTTGATCACAAGGTGGATGGTGCCGCCGGTGGCGTAGCCTTCCAGTTGGGAGAGGTTGAGGGTTTCCGCCACCACGCCCTGGCCCGCGAAGGCCGCGTCACCATGAATCAGAACCGGGATGACGCGTTCACGGGCCTCATCGCCCAGCATTTCCTGGCGGGCGCGCACCATACCTTCCACCACGGGATTCACGGCTTCGAGGTGGCTGGGGTTCGAGGCGAGCGAGACGGAAATCGTGTGGCCGGCAGGCGAAACGTGCATGCCGGTTGCGCCGAGGTGATACTTCACGTCACCGGAACCCTGCGCGGAAGAGGGGTCGATGTTGCCTTCAAACTCTGAAAAGATCTGGCCGAGGGGCTTGCCGATAATGTTGGCCAGCACGTTGAGTCGCCCCCGGTGGGCCATGCCGATGACGATTTCTTCCACGCCGCTATCGGCCGCGCGGCTCGACAGATCGGAGAGGATGGCGATGGCGGTTTCCGCGCCCTCAAGCGAGAAGCGTTTCTGACCGATGAAGCGGCGGTCCAGGAAGCGTTCGAACTCTTCCCCGCGCAGCAGTTCATGCAGAATGTGGAGCTTCTGTTCTTTCGAGCGGGGCCAGATGCCGGTTTCGGTTTCCATCTGGTGCTGCAGCCAGATTTTCTCCTCGGGCCTCTGGATGTACATGTACTCCGCGCCGATTTTGCCGCAATACGTGGTGCGCAGGAGCTCAATCATCTCGCGCAGCGCCACCTGGCGGCGCGCTCCGAAAGCGTGCTGCAGAGTGCCCACGAAGAAGTGCCGGTCGAGATCCCAGATGGTGAGCCCGTAGGTGAGGGGGTCGAGTTCCGCGTTGTATTCGGGTTCCGCGCCCAGGGGATCGAGTTCGGCCATCAAATGCCCGCGAACGCGATAGGCGTTCATGAGCTGGATGACGGCGGCTTCCTTGACCACATCCTGCGACGGTTCCGCCACAGCCGCGGCGGGAACCTTGTCGCCTTCCCACTTAACGGGAGCGTACGGGACTTTGAGGGCCTCAAAAATCTCGTCGTAGAAGCCCTTTTCACCGTCGAGCATCGACTGCAGGCTGCCGAGAAACAGACCGGATTCCGCGCCCTGGATGATGCGGTGATCGTAAGTGCAGGTGACCGACATCACCTTGCTGATGCCAACCGATGCAATCACGTCCGACGACACGCCGCGGTATTCCGCCGGGTAGTCCATCGCGCCGACGGCGACGATGGCGCCCTGGCCCAGCATCAGGCGCGGGCTGGAGGCCATGGTGCCCACGGTGCCGGGATTGGTGAGCGAAATGGTGGTGCCGGCAAAGTCCGCGGGACCGAGTTTATTGGTGCGGGCCCGGGCGACCAGGTCATCAAAGGCGGCCATATACTGCAGGAAGCTCATGGCCCCGGCATTCTTGATATTCGGTACCACCAGGCTGCGCGCGCCGTTTTTACCGGCGACGTCGACCGCGAGTCCGAAGTTGATTTGCGGTTTGGTGACGCGGACCGGCAGGCCTTCCGGGCTCCAGGCGAAGGAATTGTTCAGAGCCGGGTTCGCCGCCACCGAACGGATAATTGCCCAGCCGATCAGGTGCGTGTAAGAAACTTTGGAGCGACCGATGAGTCCGCGATGGTGGTTGATCAGGCGGCGGTTCTCATCAATGACTTTGACGGGGATGATGCGCTGCGAGGTGGCGAGAGGCACGCTGACGGAGGCAGCCATGTTCTCGGCAATTTTGGCGGGCGCGCCACGAAGAATGGTGATCTCGTCGGTGGCGGAGGGCGGCGGCGGGGCGGCCTGGGTGGTTGGATTCAGTGCCGGGCTGAAGGATGGAGTGGTGGCGTGCGTTGCGCCGTTCGTGTGAACCGGGCTGCCGTTTTGGTCGAAGAGCGTTTTCCAGAGCGGATCGACCGAGGTTCGGTCGTGACGATATTCCTGGAAGAGCTCATCTTCGAGCCAGGAATTGATGCCGGATTGTTGAGATGCCATACGAGGAGGGTGATTCTGTTCTTTATGATAGCGCCGGGGGCACGGCAGGCGTCTTTTTTGCCGATATTCCTGTTACGCGCAGGGCATGGTTCGCGTTCTGAGGCGGGCGGGAATGCTGGTTCTCCGCTGGATGGCGATTGGGATCATCCCTGCGCGGGAATCAGCACTGCAGGGACTGGTCGACGTTGCCAAAGTCCCGGGCGCTGCCGAACACGGAATTGGCTCTGTTTCCCCGGGTGCAAAAGCCCCGGCAAACCCGTAAATCAGCGGGACTCCGCGCCCAGAACAGAACGCACCTTGCGCGCGAGGGCCTCCTGGGTGAAGGGTTTGGCAATGAAGTCGATTCCCGAATCCAGCACGCCGCGCTGTGCAATCACATCAGAGGTGTAGCCGGACATATAGAGGCTTCTCATCGCCGGGTGGCGCGGCAGCAACTGCTCCACCAGCTGTTTGCCGGTCATGTAAGGCATGATGACGTCCGTCAGGACCAGCTGAATCGGACCATGGAATTGCGAGGCAACACGCAGCGCTTCCAGACCGGAACCGGCTTCCAGAATGTGGTAGCGGCAATCCCGAAGCATGGACACTACCAGGGCGCGAACCTCCGGCTGATCCTCCACCACGAGGATCGTCTCTGTACCGTCGGCAGGTCTGGCGGTGTGCTCCGCGGGCAGCGGCATGGAGATCGCGGCAGACAGCAGAACCGGCAACCCGACCCGGAACGTCGCCCCCATGCCCGGCTGGCTTTCCACCTGCACCCAGCCGCCGGCCTGCTGAATGATGCCGTAGACCGTGGAGAGACCGAGTCCGGTGCCCTTCCCTGCCTCACGGGTGGTGTAAAACGGGTCAAACACACGCTGCCGGACATCGTCCGTCATGCCGACTCCGGTATCGGCAACGCAGAGCGTCATGTAGTCTCCCGCCGGGATGTCAGGCCTCCCGGCCGGCATCGCAATTCGTTCCGTTTCGATTGTGATGGAACCGCCATCCGGCATGGCATCGCGCGCATTGACCACCAGGTTCATCAGCACCTGGTGGATATTCCCGGGATCCACCGAAACCAAAGTTGCTTCGGGAGAGAGCCGGGGCAGGATCTCGATGTCTTCCCCGACAAGACGGCGAAACATGGCGAGTGAGTCAGTAACCACGTCGTTTAGCTGGACGGGTTTGGGGGCGACAACCTGCTTCCGGCTGAAGGCCAGAAGCTGGCTGGTCAGTTCAGCGGCGCGGCCACCAGCCTTCCGGATCTGCGTCAGCGCATGGTGGAGAGGGTGCTCACCGGGCAGACTGCGGAGCGCGTATTCGGCATATCCGTTGATCACGGTGAGCAGGTTGTTGAAATCATGGGCAACACCGCCGGCGAGGCGGCCAATGCTGTCGAGCCGGTTGGCCTGGCGCAGCCGGTTTTCGAGGCCGATGCGTTCGGTCACATCGCGAATCACCGCTACGAAGCCCGCGATTTTCCCGGCCTCCACCAGGGGCGAAATGGTGCTTTCCTCCTCAAACAGAGTGCCGTCTTTGCGCCGGTTGGAGATTCGGCCTTCCCAGACGCTGCCGCTCAGGAGGGTGTCCCACATCCTCCGATAAAACGCCTCATCGTGTTTACCTGACTGCAGAAAGCGCGGATTCCGGCCCAGAACTTCCTCTTTGGGATAGCCGGTGATTCGTTCAAACGCGGGGTTGCAAAACGTGATGGCGCCGGAAGCGTCCGTGATGATAATGCCTTCGCCGGCCTGCTCCACCGCGGTCCGGAGGCGCAACTGCCGGCGTTCGAGTTCCACCCTGGCAGTGATGTCTTCAATGATGGCAATGCTGTGGAGCGGAGTACCGGGTACGATCCAGGAATTCAGATGTATCCAGATCACCTCGCCGTCCTTCCGGACATAGCGCTTCTCCGTTCTGTAATAGGACGACTCGCCGGAGTACAGACGGCGGCCCGCCTGGACGTCTTTTTCACGATCTTCCGGGTGCGTGATATCGGAGAAGGTCATCCGTGTGAGTTCTTCTTTGGAATACCCGGTCATGTGGGCATAGGCGTCGTTCACCCGCATAAAGTGAAGATCGCCGCCAACCATCGCCATGCCGATGTGGCTGCGGTCGAAAAGATCGCCGTAGAGATCGTTCCTTTCCGAGCCTGGCGGCGAAAGCAGTGTCTTCAGCGCCGATTTAAAGGACTCTTCGTCGCCCGGAAGGCCGAAGCGGACATGACCGGACCCGGCGTCGGTGAGCGAGGCCGAGAGCGTGAGCAGGGTTGAACCGTCCGGGCCAGGCTCGGAGACAATCACGAGATCCGGCGCCACACCCGGCAGACCGTTTCTGGCGGTTTTCAGATCCGGAAAGACGACCGTGAATGTGTCACGCAGAACATGGAACGCGGAAAGGGCGTGGAACCGCGCCTCACCAGCTGCGATCAGCAGGACCGTCCTTCTTGCCATCGGCATATTCGCGACGCCCGCACGCTGCAACTCCGCCGGGACTTTGGCGTTTAGGAATCATGAGCACGCAGCTTGCCATGAAGTCGCTTTGAAAACAAAAGGAACACGCAGAGGAACTGCGCGCTATCGCGCAGTAGCGGTGCGCCTACTCATGCCTGTGCGATGACTTTTTCGAGGTAGGATTTCGATTCCAGAATGTCCTGGGTCTGGCGCGCGCCATCAATTTCCCGTTCGATGGTGACTGCTCCCGTATAGTTGAGCTGTTTCAGACGCCGGAAGATCGCCGGAAAATCCACCTTCCCCTTGCCGATGGCGACTTCCTTACCAAGGTATTTCGGGTCCGTTGGGAAAAGTCCGTCTTTGGCGTGCATGCCACGCACGTATTTGCCGATGACATCGAGCGCGTCCACCGGATTGCCCTTGCCATACAGGATCAGGTTCGCGGTATCGAGATTCACCCCGAGATTGCCGGCGCCAACGTCCAGAATGAGCCGGAGAAGAGTCACCGGGCTCTCCTGACCGGTCTCGCAGTGGACCCAGAGGCCGGATTTCTTCGCGTGTTCGGCAACTTCGCGGACCGCCGTGACCGCTTCGGCGTACAGCGGCTCCCCCGGAAATTCGGGAATGAAACCGAGATGGGTCTGGAGGGCGGGAATGCCGGCGTCAGCAGCGACGTCGAGAGCGAGTTTGAGTGCGTCGATGCGGGCGCGGCGCGTAGCTGGCGGAACCAGCCCGATCGTCGAAGGGCCTTCGGCGAAATTCCAGACCATGCGTCCGGGACCCAGTTCCATGATGGCGGTGGCTTCGATGTTGTGGCGCGCGAGCGCGGCTTTGAGTGGGGCGGCGGATGCCCGCGTCATGCCGGTAACGCCGATCTGGCAGGTGGGGAAGCCGAGTTGCTTCACGTGAGCGACCGCCACGTTGGGGTCCTCGCCTTTCCGGACGCGGGTCACCACGCCCAGACGCATCGGAACCGGCGCGGCGGGGAGTAGGTTTGCTGCCAGCGCGGTTGCGGCGGTGGTCCGGAGGAAATTGCGGCGGCTGGTGGAAGACGAGGCGGCAGGCATAACGCCGTAGTTTATCGCAGTGCGCCTAGTACCCGGACTGCGGATATTCCGCGCCGCGCAGCCGGAACATCACCTGTAACTCCCTGCGCCAGCTCGCGGCCAGACCGATTCGCGTGATTTCGATTTCCGGACTCAGATAGCCCAGAATGGCCTCGCTGGTGGAGTGGAATTCGAGGGCCGGGGCCACCAGCAGGATGCGAGGCGAAACGCGGCGGAGCGGAATGCCGGCGAAGTAGCCCAGCCGCTCGAAATCGCCGGCCATCAAGTGTTTCCGGACGCGGAGCCAGTAGTCGAGCGCCTGAAACGGGAGTTGCAGATCGGCCGTGGCTTTGAGTTCCACCACGACCAGACGACCGGTGTGGTCCACGCCGAGCAGGTCGATGATGCCGCGATCGGGCGAACCGAAGATCGGCACCTGCCCGTATATGGGCCCGGGCAGCAGCGAGGCATCAATGGTTTGCGGATGCGTGCGGACCTGTGCTTCCAGCCAGCCTTCCGGGCATTGCGTGTAGAGCGGATGGTGGATATCCGCGGCGATGCCAGTGCGGACGCGGGTCAGTTCGCGGGCCATCGAAACCACAGCTTCCATGGTGCAGCGCCGCCGCCGGCCAATGCCGCAGGAAAGTCTGCCGGCAGACCAGCGCGCGAATTCGAGGCCCTTCACCCGCAGGCTGAGGGAACCATCGGACTGGTGGACGCGGTCGACTTCCGGGAGTTCCGGAAACACCGGCGGTTCCGCGTTGGGAGACGCGGGACGGTGGCAGGGTGGGAGCGAGGAATCGAGGTTCCCCGCATCTTCGAAATCAACCGGCGCGGTGCGATCTTTTTCGTCGTAAACGTACAACTGGCACTGAACCGTGGCGGGGCTGATCAGTGCCGCGCGGTGGGCCGCTTCGGGCTCCCGGCCCAGCGGCGCAAAGAGCAGCAGCCGGTTCACCGTAAGCCGTTTTTCGCGACGCCGCAGATAGTCGAGCCAGATCAGGCCGAACGTGACCAGACCGCCGACATCCGTAAGAACGCCGGGCGGTGCGGCCATGACGGCCATGCCGGTCGATCCGAGGCGCAGCATCCCGCGGACGAAGGCGGGCGAGAGACTCTGTTCCAGATTGGTTTCGGTACTGATTTCGTGGACGGTCCAGCCGGAGTACTCGCGGGCCAGCAGCAGACTGAAGCGGTCACGGAAGGCGACACGGGAGGTCCTGCGCTCCAGTTCCAGACCGAGAGGCGCGGCAAGATCGGCAATCTGAAGCTCGCCCGGCGTCTTGGGAAACCGCTCGGTCACGAAGCAGAGCCGGTCGCGCTTCTGGTCTTTCAGACCGACAATTCGACGAACCAGATTGCGGTGGCTGTCCCAGGCCTGGAGCAGGAGGCGCCCATTCCACTCGGAGAGACTCCATTGCTCGGCCACAAGGCGCAGAGGTTCTTCACCAGGATCGAGCAGCGCGGGCTGGGCAGCCGCGGCTACGAAACGTTCCACGACGTTTCGCAGGTCGAGGGTGGTCGACACGCAGTTCCAGAGTAGCCGATTCTTCCAGCGTTGCCTATACCCCCGCCCAAGCCGTGGGTGATACAGAACCGAGGCCGACTGGCACTCCGTCCAGAGTATTTACTTTAGTCAACATCCGTGAGAAGATCGTGCAGGAAATGGCCTAACGGCATTCGGAGGAACTTTTGGTACGCACATCACTTTTAGCACTGACACCACTGGTTATGGCATCGTCGCTCTTTGCCGGCACGGTTGGCTATCAGCTGGACATCTATACGGAATACCTGTCATCGACCCCCTCCGGGGCTACGGTGCTGGGCGGTGGAAGCCCGGGTCCGGACACCGGGTACTTCGTGATCACCAACAGCGGCACCACAGACTTTTCGGGCATTCTCAGCACCATCGCGATCTCCCCGGCGGGCGACCGCAGCTTCACCAGTTCGAATCTGACACTGCTGGCTGGCGCGTCCGACGCAATTGCAGTCGGTGACGAGAGCAGCAACGACGGCGGGTACAACAAGGTTTCAGGCTTTCCGGACAATGGCGCGGAACTCTTGATCACGGGTTCGTTCACGAACGGTTCGGACACGGAGACCGGGATCGCGCTGTCCGTATTTGACAAAGATGTTCACTCCGGAGTTTTCCGAACGAATCCTTTTGGCGTCAACCTCGATAACTACGTGATTCAGGGCGGCGACCCGAACGGCCAGGATACTCAGGATGGATTCGAAGAATCCCAGACTGCCGGACATCTGCAGCTGAGCGAAGTGGTGGACTCCAGTGCGCCCGAACCGGCTTCCTTCGTGCTTTTCGGATCCGTGTTGGTGGGCCTGGGCATATCGCGCCGCTTGCGCAGCTGATCCGGCACGATTCAAACTGCTTTGAGCCCCGGCGGACCCTGGTCCTCCGGGGCTTTCTATTTGGAAATGACGGAAACCGCGAAGGTGGGACAATAGAAGCGGCTTCCCTCCCATGACGCGATTCTTTGTACAGAACTTCGGCTGCAGAGCCACCCAGGCCGATGGCGCGGCGCTTGAAGCGCAGCTTGCCGGTCGTGGTCTGGAAGGCGCCGGGGAACGTGCGGAAGCCGATCTGGTTATTCTGAACACCTGCACCGTGACGGCGGAGGCCGATAACGATGCGAGGTCCACCATACGGCGGGTGCATCGGGAGAATCCGAATGCGCGCATTCTGGTGACGGGCTGCTACGCGCAGCGCGCGCCGGGAGAGCTTTCGAAGATGCCAGGCGTTGAGTGGGTGGTGGGGAACTCGCATAAGACGTCGATTGCTGAACTGGTGGCGGGAGAAGGTCTGCCGGGCAGCACTCTCTATCACGGACAGATCGTCAATGGCGATATTTTTGAGACCCGCGACATTCTGACGGCTCCGATTCTGGATTCGACGGGTGACCGCACGCGTCCGAATCTGAAGATCCAGGATGGCTGCCACAACCGGTGCTCTTTCTGCGTGATTCCCTTTGTGCGCGGCAGGAGCCGGTTTGTGGATGCTGACCAGGTGGTGGAGCAAGTCCGGCAGTTGGCAACAAAGTACCGGGAAGTGGTGCTTTCCGGGATCAATCTGGGTCGTTGGGGGCGGGAAGCGGGGTCCACCATGCGACTGGCGGATCTGCTGCGCAGGCTGCTGGCGGAGACGGACATGCAGCGCATTCGGCTCAGTTCCGTGGAGCCGATGGACTTCACCGACGACCTGCTGGGGCTGATGGCGGAATCCTCGCGAATCGCAAAGCACGTGCATGCGCCGCTTCAATCGGGGTCGGACACCATCCTGCGCAGGATGCACCGGAAGTACAGGCCGCGCCACTATGCCGACCGCCTCGAAAAGGCGCGGAAGCTGATGCCCGACGCAGCAATCGGCGCGGATGTGATGACCGGGTTTCCCGGCGAGACCGATGAGTTGTTCGAGGAATCCCGGGCATTCATTGAGGCCATGCCCTATACCTATCTGCACGTCTTCACCTATTCGGAGCGACCCGGGACGCCGGCCGCGTTGATGGAGGGTTCGGTTCCGGTGAGCATCCGCAAGGCGCGGAACAAGGTGCTGCGGGATCTTGCCGCGCAAAAGAACCTCGCGTTCCGCGAACAGATGCCGGGGCGCGAAGTAACAGCGGTCACAATTGAGCCGCTGGGCCTCGCCCTGACCGATAACTACGTCAAGGCGCAGTTGGACTTCCCTTACACGCCGAACCGGCTGGTGCGAGTGATGCCGGTGGCGGTGACCGAACAGGGTGTGCGAGCGCGGGTTCTTTCCGAGGCATGAAATCCGAAGTATGAAGAACGATCCGATTGAGAGCGCCCTCGCGTGCCTCGACGGGGTGGACCCGCATTCCGCCGAGGGGAAGCAGCAGTTGAAGAAGGCGCTGGAAGGCCGGTACGCGCTGGTTGCCGGGAAGGCCGCACGTATCGCCGGCGATGCCCTGCTGACGGATCTGGCGGGGCCGCTCGCCTCGGCATTTGCGCGCCTTGTGGCGCGGGGTGCGGAGGGCGACAAGGGATGCGTCGCACTCACGGCCATCGCGCGGGCGCTGGTGCAGACGGACCACGATGATGCGGCCCTGTTTCGGCGTGGCATGAAGCACATCCAGATGGAAGGCACGTGGGGTGGCAGCGTGGACGTGGCTGCGGAGTTTCGCGCCACCTGCGCGATGGGCCTGGCGAACAGCCGGGATCCGAAGAAACTCCAGGCCATGGTGGAACTGCTGGCCGATCCGGAATGGCCGGCGCGGGTGGGGGCGGTCCGGGCTATCTGTGTAGTCGGGTCGGACGCGGCATCCATGCTGCTGCGGTACAAGGCTCTGCTGGGAGATCCGGAACCGGATGTGCTCTCAGAATGTCTGTCCGGACTGCTCGCGCTGGAGGGTGGCGAGGCGCTGCCGCTGGTGGGGAAGATCGCGGAATCGAAGGCCCCGGAAGCGCGCGAGGCGGCGCTGCTGGCGCTGGGCGCGAGCCGCCGGAACGACGCCATCGAATGGCTCAAAACCCGTTATGAAGACGTGGCCGATGGGGAGACGAAGAAGTGCATCGTGCTGGCGCTGGCCAGTTCCCGAACGGAAGCGGCGATGGAGTTTGTGCTGAACCTGATTCGGGAAGGCAGCCGCGCGACGGCTGTGATGGCGGTCTCCGCGCTGTCCGTCTACAGAAATGACCCGCGGCTGCGCGAGGAGATCGTGCGGGCGGCGGAGGGCCGGGCCGACGGGGCGGCGGTATTACGGGAAGGCCGGATATAAGATGGGGGGCGTGAGCGAGTCGCTTTACGTCCCGGAACTGCTGGGCGGACTGTTGCTGGAAGCGAGTCCGGACGGGCTTCGCGCGGTGCGGTTCGGCGAACGGCCAGAACCGGACGCACCGGGGCCTGTGGTGCTGGCCGCGGCGCGGCAATTGCGGGAGTATTTCGCAGGGCAACGGTGCGACTTCGAGCTTCCCCTCGATCTGATCGGGACACGCTTTCAGGTGGCGGTCTGGCGGACACTCCTGCAGATTCCTTATGCAGGCACCGCGAGCTATCGCGAGATCGCCCAGGCTGTCGAACGCCCCAGGGGTTATCAAGCCATCGGTCAGGCCAACACACGGAATCCGGTCGCCATCATCGTGCCCTGCCACCGGGTGATCAATGCCGATGGTTCGCTCGGCGGCTACGGCGGTGGCGCCAACCGCAAACAACAATTACTGGAACTGGAAGAACATTATGCTGAGCGCTTCGGAAAAACAGCAACTGGAAGAGCGGGGCTTTCTGGCAATGCCTGGCTTTTTGACGCCGGAACAGGTGGCGCGGTTCAATGCGCGGATTGAGGAGTTGTTCGCGGAGGAAGGCGATCAATCGGGCGGAGAGTTTAAGAATGAACCGGGCGCCAGCCGACTGGCCAATGTGGTGAACAAGGGCGAAATCTTCGTGCAGGTGATTCAGATGCCGAAGGTGCTGGAGTGCGTTGAAGCTGTGCTGGGGCCGGATTTCAAGCTGAGCAGCCTGAACGTGCGGTCGGCCAATCCGCATAACGGAACCGCGCAGCCGCTGCATGTGGACAGCGGAGAATTGCCCGATATCCACGGAAATTCCGTCTGCAATTCCGTCTGGATGCTGGACGATTTCACGGAATTCAACGGAGCGCTGCGCGTGGTGCCCGGCTCGCACCGGTGGGGTCGCAAGCCGGAGCCAGGCGAGAAGCCCGCCGGCGAGATGCTGGTGACTGGCAAGGCGGGAACCGTTGTGGTGATGAACGCTCACATGTGGCACGGGGGCAGCGAGAATTTCACTGACCACCAGCGGCGCGCCATGCACGTCTACTACACGCGCGGCGACAAGCCGCAGCAGCAGTATCAGAAAAGGCTGCTGAGCGCGGAAGTGCAGGCGGGGATGAGTCCGCTGGGCCGGAAGATTCTGGCGCTGGATGATGTGCGGAATGATGAACTGAGCGCGACAGGATCCGGAGCAAGCGGGTTCATGAAATAGGCGGAATGGGCCAGTTTATTGGGTTCCTGATGGATGCTGTGGCGGAGCTCGTTTTGCAGGCGTGCGGGTGGGCGTTGATCAGACTGGCACGCCGGGTAGCGGACCCTTCGCGAAAGGCAATGAGAGGTAGCCTGGAAACGGGGGAGAGCAACCGCTAATGCCACCGCACGCCTCGCGAGACCGAACTGCCCCAGCGGGAGCCAGTCCATTCGGCTGCCCGTCGGCACTTTAATCGCCCCCGAACTTTTTCCGAAGCCATTCAAACGCGGCTCGCTGTTCATCTAATCCGGCGCGACGTATCTGCGACAGTAACCAGATCGCCGTAGGCTTTTCGCCCGTTACGTTTTTGGCACCCTGATTGCAGGTTGAACAAAGCGCCCGGAGGTTGGACAGTTCGTCCTTACCGCCGAGACTTTTGTCCTTTATGTGCCCCAGGTGCAGCCGGACTTTGCGTCCCGTAGCCGGATCAACCTCTCCGGGCGTAAGCCCGCACATCTGGCAGGTAAAGCCGTTCCGATCCAGGACCTCCGCACGCAACCGAGCTGATATGCCTCGTGCGAATTTCACTTTTTCGGCGGGTAATTCAGTCAACAGGTATTGGCCCGGTTTGAGTTCTGCACTGTCATTGTGGGTAATGATTTTCCACCCCTCCTCATCACGCAGCTCCCGAACTCGCCTCGCCCACTCGCTGACTTCCGTTCCAATTGCATCGCGAATCTGAATCGACGAGACAACCTCGCCCACATGACTGCGCAAAAACCCGCGGATTCGTTCTTTGGAGCCGACTTTGCGCATATCCTACGCGCTCTTCCGCGCCGTCGGTGAATCTTCATGAAGGAACGCCAGAAACCGCATCAACTCCTGCCCGATGAACTCTGTATAAGCGGGTGGAATCGCCTCGTTAATCTCGTTCTTCGTCATCCAATCAATCCCCATCGCATTCCGCGCAGCGGCAACCGTGCAGTTTCCCCCGCCTGTTACCTGAACGAAGTCTTTCCACTCGTCCGTTTTGCCGTAGTGAGACTTACGCCGGTCGAACGTGTGCACTTTCGGATGCTTCTGGTGCGGAGGCGGCACGATCTGAAAATTCGCTTCGAAAAGCCTGTGACGGAGTACGCGCAGAGGCGGAAACATGGTCCCGCAAAGTACCACCGGATTCAGCAACGGCGCACCATCCACATTCTCGATCACGTACGGGAGACCAGAGCGAATCAGCATCTCCCGAACAGGTTCCACAAGCCGGGGCCACTCGTGCGCATTGCCATTTCGCTTCGCCAGATCCGAATAAGACTGGCACGGAGGAGAAGCATGAACCGCGTCGAAGCTCGCGATGAACCCCGGATCGAGCGCAAGAGCGTCCGCCTGGATGAAAGGCAGGGGATAGTTGGGCTGCGGGTTGATATCGACGCCGACCACATCGAAACCGGCCCGGGAGTAGCCGAGCCCGGCCCCCCCTGCGCAGCAGAACAGATCCAGAAGACGAGGCTTTTTCCCCTGCTGTGTCCCACGAGCCTCGCCGTAAAACAGTGTGTTCATCGGCTTCATTGCAGGGGGATCAACGTGAACACCCACCGCTACCTCAGCTATCGGCGGTTTTTCGGATTTCTTTAGCGTCGGCTTCATTCGGTTCTCACAGCTTAAATCATCGGGCGACCGCACGTGTCCCCCGACTTTTACATCTTACGTGTTCACAGTTTATCAGCTTCGAAACATTTTGCCGGCTGAATGTTTGCCAATCCCGAACGACCGGGAGTGTGACCGGTCGACAATGTCACTACGGCTTATTTCCCGGACGGTCCGCCATCTCCGCCGCGCTGAAGAAGTACGTATACGCCTTCGGATCTTCCGGCAACATGGTCTGGTTCCATGCTTCGTACTCCGCGGCCAGACGCCGGAAGACCTCCGGCTCCCGCGCTTTCCGGTTCGCCTTCTCCAGCGGGTCTTCCACCACATTAAACAGATAGGCATTCCCCGCAATTTCCAGATATTTCAGGTCCCCGTCGCGAAGGGCGCGCTGCGCATTATATCGATAGCGCCAGAAGAGCTTTCGCGGAACCGGCGCGGCATTGGCGGTCAGCACCGGCATCAGACTCATGCCATCCGAGGGAAAGGCGGCATCCGGCTTTGTCCCGGCGGCATCGAGCAGGGTGGGAAGCCAGTCCATGCTGATCATTACCTGACTGCTGCTCACGCCTTTCGGCACCCGACCGGGCCAGCGCACGATCGCCGGAATGCGGAGGCCACCTTCCAGCAGTTCGGACTTCCGGCCACTGAACGGCCAGACATCGGAAAAGCGCTCGCCGCCGTTGTCGCTGGTGAAGATCACGATCGTATTCCCCGCTTCCTTTGAGGAATTCACGGCATCCAGAATCCGCCCCACCTGCATATCGAGACGCCGCACCATCTTCGCGTAGGTGGCGGCGGACCCGCCATCGTGATCCGCCAGCGTCTGAATCCGGCGAGACTCCGCTTCGTCCTCCGGACCCTCCCAGGGCCAATGCGGGGCGCTGAAATGCACGCTCAGAAAGTACGGGCGGCGCGCGTTTTTGATGCTGGCGACAGCGTGGTTCCCGATGAGGTCCGTCATGTACCCCGCCTCGTGAACCGGCGTGTCCCCTTCCCAGAGATCGTCAGCAGCCTTCGGGCCCGCCGCGAGTTTGTGAGTGAAGTAATCAATGCCGCCGCTGTGATAGCCCCAGAAATGGTCGTAACCGATTTTCAGCGGGCTGTATTCCGGCAACCGGCCCAGGTGGAACTTGCCAATGAGCGTGGTCTCATAACCGGCCTTTCGCAGAAGTGAAGGCAGCGTGGGGTGATCGGGTGGAATGCCGACGTTCGCGCCGTTGAGCGCGATGGGTTCTTCGAGGCCAACGCGGAGGCGGTACTGGTAGCGCCCCGTGATGAGCGCGGTGCGGCTGGCGGAACAGACGGAGGAGTTCGCGTACGCCTGGGTGAATCGCATGCCTTCATGCGCCAGGCGGTCGATGTGCGGCGTTGCGTAGTCGCGGCGACCGTAACAGGAAAGGTCGGCGTAGCCGAGATCGTCCGCCATGATGAAGACAATATTCGGCGGCCTCGATTTTGCGGGAGCGGCGCCCACAATGCTGGCGAGGGTGTGCGCGGCGGCAGCGGCGGTGAGAAGTTGGCGTCTGGTAGTCCGCATCCTGCTAGTGTAGAGTCATGCGGCCGATTATTCTCCTTTTGTTCGCCTTCCGGTGTTTCGCGCAACCGGACCCGTGGGCGGGACTGCATTTTCTGGAAGGCACCTGGGAAGCCAGGACCTCCGGGACGCCGGGAGTAAAAGCCTCAGGCCTCTATACTTTTCAATTGGAATTGAACGGCCACATTATGGCGAGGCA
The DNA here is from genome assembly GCA_903900705.1 of uncultured Acidobacteriia bacterium. Taxonomy (GTDB): domain Bacteria; phylum Acidobacteriota; class Terriglobia; order Bryobacterales; family Bryobacteraceae; genus BOG-234. The sequence goes on along the minus strand of CAIUOG010000010.1, from coordinate 1,359 downwards.
TTCCAGCAGCGACCCGGACTGCAAGGGTCCGGCGGAATTCAACTGCGCCCACGGAGACCTTTTGTACCTGTACTCCGAACCCGGGGCGGGATTGAAAGCGATTTATTTCGATAATGAAGGCCACACCATTCACTACGGCGTTTCGACTCCGGCGCCGGGTCAAGCGGTGTTCCTGTCGGAAGCCGCGGCGTCGGGGCCGCGGTTCCGCCTCACCTATGAACTGAAGGGAACGGTGATGAGCGGAACATTCCAGTTGCGGATGCCGGGCGCAAGTGCCTGGCAGTCGTATCTCGAATGGGTCGGGGAGAAGCGGGGGAAGAGATAAGACATGCGGCTGATTCGGGGCGCTCCCGGCGCCGGCAAAACGGGTCTGGTTTTTCGGGAATTCAAAGAAATCCTGCGCCAGGGGCGGCGTGACATGCGGATTGTGGTTCCGACGGCGACGCTGGTGCGGCATTTTCAGCATGAACTGGCACGCGATGGCGCGGTGTTTCCACCCGGCTCCATTCTGTCTCTGAGCCGGTTTGCCTTCGAACGCGCTCCACAGTCCAATCTGGTTCCGGACGGACTGCTGCGGGCCATTGTGCGGGATGCCTTGCGGCGGCTGAAGCCCTCCGAATTCGCGGAAGTTGCGGGTACCGAGGGGATGGCGGCCACGATCCTCGACACCATCAACCTGTTCGAAAATGCGGGGGCATCCGTCGACAAACTGGCGGCCGTCCGTGGCCTGAAGCCGCACGCGAAGGCGTTCGGGAAGATCTGGCGGGCAGTGGACCAGGCGGTAACGGCCGCGGGATACCAGACGCGCGCACAGATTCTGCGCGCCGCCGCGTCGTACGAAACGTCTGAGAATGAAACTCCGGCAAAGGTCTGGATGGATGGCTTCCTCCACCTGAGTATTGCGGAACGCGAACTGGTGGCAGCCGTCGCGAAGTCTTGCGATCTCACTCTTACACTGACAGATGCGCCGGCGGCCGATGAGATCCGCCGCTTCGCACTGGCGCAGGGCGCACGGGAAACTCTGTTGCCCGGCCTCTCTCGAAAACCGCAAACCACGGTAGTCCGTGCGACCTCGCTGGAACGTGAAGCGGATGAGATTGCGCGCCGCGTGCTGGCGCTCCATGAAAAGGGAGTGCGGTTCCGGGAGATGGGCGTGGCGCTGCGGGAGGCGGGGAACTACCTGCCGCTGCTGCAGTGGACGTTTGAGCGCTTCGGGATCCCGGCGCGCTATTACTTTGCAATGCCGCTGCGGCAACATGCGGCGGCAACGTTTCTGGGTGGCATGATCGAATGCGTGCTGAATGGCTGGGAGTTCGGGGGGGCCCTGACGGCGATGCAGGGGCATCCGGCATGGGGCCT
>CAIUOG010000009.1 GCA_903900705.1 uncultured Acidobacteriia bacterium | reverse complement strand
GATAGGGCAACGCAGGGATGCGCCCCGAGCGCCGAATCAAGTCCGGAATGGATGGCGGTCTCACGACCGCCTCCAGTTAACCCGCCGCCACACCATCTAAGGACGGCCGTTTTTTTGTCCAACCGATGGGGTCCACTTCACCCCTCGGCAGAGCCGTCACCAGAGGATGCAGTCCGATGGCCTTCGCGACGTCTGCCACCACCTCCGCTGAAGCATCCGTGCGCCCGCTGCGGATGTTTTCCATGACGCTCGCCTGGAAGAAGAAATCGTGCTGCGGGACCAATGCAAACCGGGTGCGCAATGCGGTACGCCGGATATCCAGACGCATCAGGAGACTCAGGAGACGCGTCTTCCCCGCCCCGCTGACGCCGGCCAGCGCGATGTAGCCCCCATGCGGTATCTGAAGCTCGAATCCCTCAGCCGCTACCGCAAGGCCCGCTTCGAGCGGCGGAAGCGTCGCCGCACCCGGTTCATCGAAACCTTCCGCCGGGTCATCCAGAAGTTCTTCGCAGTTGGCGAGAGCCCGCATCCCGGCCTGCCGCGCCGGCAGCCATGCCGAGAGCCGGAACAGCGCCTGGCTCAACAGCAGCGATAGCAGTTGCAGCACCAGCACCTGGCCCGCCCAAAGCTGATGGTCCGCCAGCAGAATCATCCCCAGCCAAAGGAAAACCAATTGCAACACCAGCATTCCCGCCACTGGCAGTCGCTGCGCAAAGGCGTCAGCAGCGGCTGCATTGGCCGCCAACCGGATGAGAGGCGCGCTCCGTTTCCGGAAAGACGCGCCGAGCGTCTGCTGCAGGGAAAACGCCCGCACTACGTACCGGGCATCGATGGACTCCTGGAACAGCGCGGGAAGCCTGGCTTCCTCCTGCCGAAGCACCTTGACCGCCGCCGCCACCTTGCGGGCGATCAGACTGGGCGCGAAGATTCCCCACGGCCAAAACAGAAGCGCGATCACCGCGGAGTGCCAGTCCGCCCACGCAATAACCGCGGTAAAAACAACACACTGCAGGGCGGGAGTGAGCCCCTCACGCATGCCGGATTGGAAGGCTGTTTCAATTGTGCCCAGGTGTGTGAGAAGCACTTCCGGGAGCGAAGAGGGTTGCCTGCGCTCCAGAAACGTTACGGAAACCGCTTGCAGTCTTCCGTAAATTACCTGCCGCAAATGTGCCAGAACCCGCCCCTGCAGTCCCGCCCAGATGCGGTCCCGGACCAGACCGCCCACCATGCAGCTCGCCAGCACCGCCGCGAGCTTCAGTACAGTGGGGAAGAGGGTCTGCTGCACTTCACCGCGAAGGGCCCTGTCCAGCAGGAATCCGGCAGCAACAACCAGCGCCACCGGAGCACCCGCATCCCCCAGAGTAAGAATTCCGCATAGAATGAAAGGCCCAGCTGATCCCGGTGGTACAAGGCTTTGCCCGGAAACTTCATCCGTATTTTTCTGATCCGGAGACACTTCAACCGCAGTATCGCACGGAGCAGTAAGAATTCGGGTTACAGGCTTCTTACGGGAAGAGAAACAATATCATCCACCCGCATCGTCTCTTTCACCACATAAGGCTCGCCGTATTTCACCCCGATCAGATTGCCATAGAAGCGCGCCATGGCCGCCAGTCGGTCGCGAATCTCCTGCTCATCCGGGAAGAGCGTCGCGCCCGCCTCCACAGGTCCGTACTGCGAACGATAGGTCAGCAGAGATTCCATTCGCCGGTCGAAATAGTTCGTAATATCCACCACAAATGTGGGCGTCACATTGGCATAGATCGACGAATAAATGATTTTATAAGGACGGTGTGGTTCCGTATACTGATCGATTTTCCGGAGTCCCGCAAGAAAGCAGGCTTCATACCCGATTTCCGAAGCGCGGTAATGGTCCGGATGCCGCCCTTCCCAGTACGGCAGGATGACCGTGCGCGGACGCAGTTCGCGAATCCGGTTAGCGAGCGTCATCCGCCCGGCCATTGTATTCTCCAGGCGGGCATCCGGATAGTGCAGATTCTCGCGGTGCGTCACCCGCAGCACGCGGGCGGCGGCTTCCGATTCAGCAACGCGAATCTCCGGAGTGCCCCGGGTCCCCATGTCTCCGGCGGTCAGATCGATGATGCCCGTGCGGTAACCCTGTTCGGCCATGCGAAGCAGCGTACCGCCACAAGTCTGTTCCACATCATCCGGATGTGCGGCAATGGCGAGGATATCGAGCATTTCTTTCTACCAATAGATGTCGCGGCGCGCATAATAGCGCGGGCGGGTTCCCATAATCTGCACCAGGATCATGCCGGCGATGAAACCGCCGATATGGGCAAACCAGGCGACCCCGGAATCGGACACGTGCGTGTGGGCGATGGACCCGTAACCGCTGAAGATCTGCGTCACAAACCAGTACAACAGGATAAACACCGCCGGAATATCCACCGTGGTGACAAAAACAAAGATAAACACCAGCGTCCGGATATTCGAGCGTGGAAACTTCAGCAGATAGGCGCCCATCACTCCCGCAATCGCGCCGGACGCGCCCACCGTGGGCATGCGCGAATAATAATTGAAAAAGATGTGAACGAGCGCGGAAATCACGCCACAGCTGAGATAAAACGCCAGAAACTTCGAATGCCCCATGGCGTCTTCCAGGCTTTTGCCGAACGCCCACAGGAAGAGCATGTTGCCGATAATGTGGCTCCAGCCACCATGCAGGAACATGGAGGTAAGCAGGGACTGCAAACGCACGTGCGCCGGAACCACCCCGTAGTGAAGCATGAAGGCGTTGCGAGAGAAGTCATCCAGCAGCAGTTCAAAGCCGAACACCAGCACGCAGGCCGTGATGAGCAGAATCGTGACGATGGGGGTGGTGGATGTGGGCCGGTCGTCGCGCAGAGGAAACATGAAATGGCTCGGTTAGTTGGTGTTGGCTCGTCTGGCAACATCAGCCTGAATGCGCCGTTCACCGCGAGCCAGCAGTTTTTTCGCTTCTTCCAGCGTTGCAATGCCGTCTGTGCCGATCGCGCCACGCGCGCCCACGGCCGTACAGTTCAGTGCTGCCATTGCATTGGCAAATCCGAGCGCTTCCGCCATCGGCATCTGCTGCAAAACAGAATAACAAAATGCCCCGTGGAAGACGTCTCCCGCGCCGGTGGTATCCACACAATTCACCACGAAAGCCGGTGAATAGACAAAGCGGCCATTCTCCAGCGCCAGTGCGCCGTGAGCGCCCAGCGTCATCGCAGCCACCCGGACGCCATGCTTTTTCTGGATGGCTTCCAGAGCCTGAAACGGATCTTCAATGCCCGTCCAGCGGGCCGGGAATTCCGAACTCGCAATCAGATAGTCGACATAGGGCAGAATCTGATCGAAACCCGCGTAAAGCGTATCGATATCCACGGTGACGGGGATCCCGTTCTCCCGCGCGATCTGCGCGGCCCGCCCCACGGCAGCCGTGTCATGACCGTCAATGTGCAGCAACTTCGCGCAGGTGATCTGTTCCGGCGTAATCTCTTCGGGAGAAAGCGCAAGGCAGTCCGGACGGCTCCAGAAAACGGTGCGTTCCCCGGTCGCCTCATCAATTACGATATAGGCCGACTGGTTCCCGCAGCCCTTCCGCTGTTGAACGTGATCGATGTTCACACCTGAATTACGCAAACTGTCGAGTTGCAGTTCGCCCCGGATATCGTCGCCCACCGTGCCGATGTACTTCGACCGCAGGCCCAGCTTGGCGCAGGTCACAATCGCGCTGGCCACCTGACCGCCGACCGAATATTGCTCGCCATGGAACGGAACCTTACCGCCATAAGCGGGAAAATGGGGGACTCGTAAGAGGGTGTCGGTGGCATTGAGGCCAACTCCGACGACGTCGAATTCAGACATTGTTTTGATTAAGAAGCCTTGAAGTGTTTACTGAGTTTCAGTCCCTGACGCTGATAAGAAGACCCGATCCCCTCGCCGTACAGCATGCGCGGGCGCTCCAGCAGCCTCTCAAAGACCAGACTCGCCACCACCTGGCCATCTTCGAGGATGAAGGGAACTTCGTGCGACCGGACTTCCAGCACCGCCCGGGTACCATTGATTTCGCCCGTGCCATAGCCGAAACCGGGATCAAAGAAGCCCGCGTAATGGATGCGGAACTCCCCGATCGTCGGGTCAAACGGTACCATCTCCGCGGCGAACTGCGCCGGGATGCGAACCTTTTCGCGCGAAGCCAGAATGTAGAAGTCTTCCGGATCAAGGATCAGCGTCCGGCTGTCATTGCGCCGGATCGGATCCCAGAAGTCCTCCGAATTGTAATGCTGAATCTTCGCCAGATCGACCAGTGGCGCATGCTTTCTTGCCCGGAAACCGATGACGTCCGAGCCATCGATACCTTCGAGATCCACCGAAAGCCGAAGACCGTTCTGGATATTGGCCTCGCCCCGCGACTCGTCCGGCAGAAAAACCAGCGCCTCTTCCGATTCCAGTTGGCGCAGTAGTACGTCGGACGGCAGGTACTCGCCCTTGAACAGGCGGAGTTGCGAAAGCCGCTCGCCCTGCCGGACCACCACGCTGAAAGTACGCGGCACGATTTCGGCATACAGACGGCCCTTGTACCCGGCGGGCACGATCTCAAACTGGCGGCCTTCGTCCGTAATCAGACGGGTGAAGATGTCGAGGCGTCCGGTGGAACTCTTCGGGTTCGCCTTGCCGGAAATATCGGGCGGCAAAGCGAGCTCTTCCTGCAGCGGAACAATGTAAACGCAGCCCTTTTCAAGCACCGCCGGACGGGTCAGGTCCAGCGTGTGCAGGCGGTACTTCTCCAGCTTGGCCGTGATGCTGGCGGAGCCGCTGCCCAGAAAACTGGCGCGCACGCGATAGGCTTCCGCACCCAGACGAAGGTCAATGGAAGACGGCTGCACCTGTTCCGGCAGGATGGGCGAACGGGCACGGATGACGCCGGCGCCAATCAGGTTCTCCAGCGCCTGGGAGGGGAGAACGCCTTTCGCGTGTTGTGTTTCCGCTTGCATGGGGGAATTTTCCATCATGCCATGGCCGGATGTATCGGGGCGGAAGGCCGCCGCCGAAACACGCCACGGAATTGACATGAGCGATCCGCGGACCGAATTGCGTTCATGTGGGTGAGGCAGTATTCGGAGGACCAGATGGACTACGCACCACGCAGCGCCGATCTTTCAAGCGTCATCGTAATGCTTCTGCTGATCGCGCTGATGGCGTACATGTGGCAGTCGGAAGCGAAGAGGCCCTGAGAGAGCGGTCCCTTCGCTTCCGGATTGTCAGTACTTCAGGTACTTATCAAACCAGGCAAGTTCCTCATAGAGCACGTGCTCCATGGTTTCCTTCCCCCTGTAACCGTGGGCTTCCGCCGGTAACATCACCAGCCGCACCGTCCCGCCATTACCCCGAATCGCCGCATACAGCCGTTCCGACTGGATCGGGAACGTGCCCGTATTATCGTCGGCTTCCCCGTGAATCAGCAGGATCGGCGATTTGATGGCGTTCGCATACCAGAAAGGCGACATCTTCGTATAGACGTCCGGCGCTTCCCAGAACGTACGCTGCTCGGCCTGAAAACCGAACGGCGTCAGCGTACGGTTGTAGGCCCCGCTTTCAGCTACGCCCGCTTTGAACAGGTTCGTGTGGGCCAGCAGATTAGCGGTCATGAACGCGCCGTAGCTATGGCCGAACACGCCGATGCGGTCACGATCCACCACGCCCATCTCCACCGCCTTGTCGATGGCTGCTTTCGCATCCATCGTCAGCTGTTCCACATAGGTGTTATTGACGGTGTCCGGATCGCCGATGATCGGCATGGCCGCGTTGTCCAGCAGCGCGTAGCCATGCAGCACGGGCAACTGATGATAGTTCAGTTCCGTGAAAGACTGCGTGGAGTGGCCGGTCACCTGCCCCGCCGTATCCGCGTCGCTGAATTCATACGGATACGCCCAAAGCACCGCGGGCAGCTTCGTGCCGGGCTTGTAATCGGCCGGCAGATAGAGCGTGAACGAGAGCGGCACACCATCGGCCCGCTTGTAGTTCACCAGTTGCTTTGTGATGCCCGCCGTCTGCGGCGCGGGGTTGGTGAAGTGCGTGAGTGGCTTCAGCGCGCTGCCGGTGCGGATGAAGTAATTCGGCGGCTCGGTCGGGCTCTCGCGGCGAGTCAACAGGCGTGAGCCGGTGTCGTCCAGCACGGAAACAACCGTTTCATAAGCCGTCTGTTCAGACTGGAACACGCGCTGCGTCTTGCCGGTGGCAAGATCGAGACGGTCCACAAACGGATGATCGCCCGTGGGAGAGGCGCCGAGGCCCGACATCAGGATCTCTTCGCCCACCTGAATTACGGCGCGGCGTCCGTTCGGCGTGACCTTGGTCAGGGGCGTGCCAGGGTCGTGATAGGCATCGCGCTCATTGCGACTCGAAATCAGCTTGGCTTCCGTGCCCGGCTTGTCGAGATCAATTTCCATGGTGCGGACCACGCGTTTGGTGCGCTCATAGTCTTCCACCAGAGCCTTCCCATTCACGAGCGGCTGAATACCGCGGAAACGCTGTTCAGTCTTGAACACCTCCTTCGGCTCGCCCTGGAACGGAGCCGCATGGGACAGTATCTTGTCGCGGAACGGAACCTTTTCCTTTGGATTTCCGCCATCCTGCGCTTCCACCCAGATGAGCGTGGCGGACTTCTCCGGAATCCAGTCGTAGGATCGCGGGCCAACGCGCACCCCGCCAATCGGCGTCCGTTCCGCCAGTTGCAGAGCCGCAATCTTATACTCCGGCTTTGCCGCGCGGTCCCAGACTTCCACATCCTGCGGGAAGGAACCGGCGGGCAACTGGTAGGAGTAAGGCCGGTGAATCCGGCTGATCATCAGATGCTTCTCGTCCGGCGAGGGCCGGACGATGGTGTAAATACCGGGCTTGCCCAGCAGAGTGGTCTTGCCCGTGGCGGCATCCAGATAAGCCAGTTGCGCGGTGGCATAGTAATCGAAAAGATCTTCGTCGTGCGGGTTCGACAGCAGGTCTTCGAACGTCGGCGCGGGACCGGCGTGACCCAGACTCTCCTGTGTGTGTGGCCCCTTTGGAATTGAGGACTCGGCGGGCGCCGGACCACGGTTCGCAGGGATGAGATGCACCAGCAGAGTCTTGCTATCGCCGAGCCATTCCACGGCACCGTTCGAAGCGCCGCCGCGGCCACCGCCGCCTACGCGGACGCCGTTGATCGCCACGCCGTCCACGCGGTGCGTTGCGCCGGTAGCCGCGTTACCCAGCCAGAGTTCAATGCCGCGCGCTACGGTGTTGGTGAAGGCAAACTGCCTGCCGTCGGAACTCCAGACAGGCGCGCTGAGCTTCGGATTGGCCGGAACGGATACTTTGATGTCGGCGCCATCGGAGAGCCGTTTGATCACAAAGGAACTGTAGTTGGGTGCGAGATGCATCCCGTTTGTATTGGAATCGATGCGGATTCCGGCCAGTCGCAGCATCGGCTGTGCGACTTCCGAGATCAGGGGATAGCGCACGGGCTGCATCAGAATGGCGTAGTCGTGCTGCGGGCTGACAGAGATAACCGGGGTCAGCGGGGCATTGAGGACATCAAGAACTTCTTTCGGGGGCTTTTGGTAAAGCGTCTCGCCGGCCAGAACGAACGGGGTTATGACCAGAAGGGTGGAGTAGAGAAATGGTCGGCGCATGATCGATTCTAGAACGAAGCCGAACCCGCCGCGATATCCTCATTCCTTACACATGCTGAAATGGCTGGTGATCGGAATCGGGGATATCACGACGAAGCGGGTGATTCCCGCCATCCTCGCGGAACCTCGCAGTGCGCTTTACGGAGTGCTCACGCGGAATCCGGAGAAGGCGACGGCATACCCGGGCGTGCGGGTCTGGACTTCGCTGGATGAGGCGCTCAAAGACTCCGCCATTGACGCGGTGTATGTGGCTTCGCCCGTTCGTTTTCATGGGGAGCAGACGATTGCCGGCCTGCGTGCCGGGAAGCATGTTCTTTGCGAGAAGCCGGTGGCGATGAACTATGCGGAAGCGCGGTCCATGGCGGAAGCGGGTTCGCGCAGCGGCAGGGTCCTGGGTATCGCCTACTTCCGGCGGCTGTTTCCCAAGCTGATCCGTGCCAGACAGCTGCTGGCGGAAGGGGTGATCGGGCAGCCCGTACTGGCGCAGGCCAATTGCCACGGGTGGCTTGAAAGCGAGGAACGCGGCTGGCTGCGCGACCCGGCGCTCGCCGGTGGCGGCCCGCTCTACGACATCGCATCCCACCGGATTGATGCCATGAACTTCCTGTTCGGAGAACCCGTGCGCGCCACCGGATTGCGCTCGAATACCGTCCATCAGATGGGCGTCGAAGACAACGCCACCGTAGTGATCGACTATGCCTGCGGGGTGCGCGGCATGGTGGACGTGCGCTGGAATTCCCATATCCGTCGAGATGAGTTCCGCATCTTCGGCGCCGATGGCGAAATGAATCTGACCCATCTCCAGGAAGCGCCGCTGCGCTATGGCGACGTTCTCGAAAGCCTTCCGTCGCATCCGAACGTGCACTATCCGCTGATCGAAAACTTCGCCGCGGCGGTGCTGGATGGCGCGCCCGTGGCCTGTACGGCGGATGCGGCAATTCTTACAGACTGGGTTACGGAACAGGTGATGAACTAATGGCCGCCGCAGGTCTCAACCCCATCGGCCTCGCCATGGCCGCCACCATGTCCGTCACGAACGTGCTGACCGATGTAGGCCGCAAACATGCGCTCACCGGGCGCGATCTCATCCCCACCACGTTCTGGATCCGCACGGCGGTCACGCTTTTCATCGGGCTGGTGCTGCTGGCCCGTGTGCTCAGCGGAGTCGCGATTGAACTGCACGATCAGGGGCCGCTCTTTGGCATGCCCGCGCTGCAGATGGCGCCGCTGCCCACTTTTCTGATCTATCTGCTGCTGGACGTGCTGTTGATTTCCGGCGTCACCTGCCTGTACTTCAAGGCGCTGCAGATCTCGCCGCTTTCCATGTGCGTGCCGTTTCTCGCGTTCACGCCGGTCTTTCTCATCCCGACCGGTTACGTGATTCTGGGGGAGATCCCGTCCCCACTGAAGGCGGTGGGCGTGGCGCTCATCGTGGTGGGTTCCATGGTGATGCACCGGAAACTGTTCGCCGAAGGCTGGATGGCGCCGATCAAAGCGGTGCTGCGCGAAAAAGGCAGCCGCTACATGCTGCTGGTGTCGTTCATCTTCTCCATCACCAATCCGCTCGATAAGAAGCTCGTCACCATGAGCGACGTCTTCACCGAAGCCTGCGCCTACGGTCTGGGACTCGCCATTGCGTTCTTTCTCATCGGGCGCTGGCAGGGCGCGGACTTCGGCGCGGCATCGAAAGGCAACTGGAAATGGATCGCGATTGCGGGCCTGATGGATGCCGTTTCGCTGCTCTTCCAGTTGGCGTCGTATTCGTACATCGCGGTTGTGATTACGGTGAGCATCAAGCGCGCGGGAATCATCCTTTCGGTCTTCTCCGGCTGGCTCTTCTTCAAGGAACGCGGCATTACGGATAAGGTGATCGCGGCGTCCGTGATGTTCTGCGGCGTGCTGATTCTGTACCTGCCGGTCTCCGTATTGGAAGCCGCTGGAATCGCCGGCCTGACACTGGCCGGCATGATGCTCGCACTCTATCTGACAAGGAATCAGACCGCATGAAGGTTTCGTTTGTAGGTTGCGGCGGCATGGCGGCGCACTACCTCGGGGTGTATCGCGACCTGCCGTGGGTTGAGGTTCTTTCGTGTGTGGATGCTGACCTCGCCAGTGCGCAACGGGCCGCCGACTCGTTTGGGGGCGAGAAGCCTTTCGCCACTGCCGACTACGCGGCAGCGCTGGCGGATGAGGTGGATGCCGTGATCATCAGCACGCCGAATTTCTGCCACGCCGAACAGGCAATCGCGGCGATGAAAGCGGGCAAGCACGTGCTGCTGCAGAAGCCGGTGGCGGCGAGTCTGGCGGATGCGGAAGCAATCGCCGCCGCTGCCGACGCCTCCGATAAGACCGTGGGGCTCTACATGAGCTATTTCGACCAGCCTCTGATTCACGACCTGCGCGATATGGTGAGCGGGCGGCGCTTCGGCGACATTGTGCATTGCTATGCGCGGCTGATGCATCGCGGGGGCATGATGTGGTCGAAGGAAGTACTGGCCGGCAAGCCCACGTGGCGCGGTTCGGTGGCGGAGACCGGTGGCGGGTGCTTCATCCAGCTGGCGGTGCACTACATCCATATCTTCGAGGCCGTGACTGGCGCAAAGGTGGTGCGGGCCACCGGCATGACCAACAAGCTGCACTGCCCGGGTCTGGAAGGCGAAGACATCGCCTGCGCGCTGCTCCAGATGGATTCGGGAGCGATGATTACGCTCGACACGGCGTGGTGCGCGGACGGCGAGGAACTGGCCATCCACGGCACGGGCGGGCGCGCGGTCTATCGCGGGAACCGGTGGCTGGCGCTGTCGTCGGCGTCAGGCGAATATGAGGGCCGGGCGCTGCGGTATTCCGGCGGGGTGACGGAGGCGTTCGGCGGACCGCTCGGCGAGGAACAGGTGATCGAGGTGACGCCGCCCGGATTCGGGGACATCGGGAACCCTCTGAACCAGCATGTGGCATTCCTCGAAGCGGCACGCGCGGGCCTGCCTGCGCCGGTGTCGATTGCGTCCGGCGTGTGGGACATGCGGGTGGTGGCAGCGGTATATGAAGCGGCGCGGACCGGCAAGGTGGTGGAACTGTGCTGAAGCTCGGGATTGTGGCCGATGAGATCGATCGGGACTTCGCGAAGGCGGTCCGGATCGGGACGGAACTGGGTATCCGGCGCTATGAGATTCGAGGCCTGACGTCGGGCCGAGCGCCGATGTGCCGGCCGGAGGAGATGCACGAGGCCGGGCGCATCGCCGCCGGAGAAGGCGTGGAGATCACGGCGCTGTCGCCGGGTCTGTTCAAGATGACTTCCGACCAGGCGGGGTTTGCGCAGCAGATGGCGGAAGTCTATCCAGTGGCGGCGGAGTGGGCGCATCGGTGGAACCTGCCGGGGCTGATCGTATTCGGCTTCTATAAGCCGGGGGCGACGGAGGAAGGCGCGTCGGCGATGCCGAAACAGGAGGTTCCGGGACAGGTGGTCGAGTGGCTGGCCGAGGCCGGGGAGCGGGCCGCCGGCGATGGTCTGGTGTTCATGATTGAGCCGGAGCCGATCTGTTGGGCGGACACGGCGCGCGGGACGGCGGACCTGATCCGGCGGGCCGGAGTGCCGGGTTTGCGGATCAATTACGACCCCGGGAACGTCGGGTGGTTCGAACAGCGCGACCCGATTGAGGAATTCGCGGCGGCCGCGCCGTGGATTGCCAATGTTCATGTCAAAGATCTGTTGCCCTGCGCGCCGGGAATACGGCCGGAGTTTGTGCCGGCGGGCGAGGGGCTGATCGACTTCGGCGCGCATTTCGCGCTGCTGCGGGACGCCGGCTATACCGGGCCGATCTCACTCGAACCGCACATGGACGGGAACATCGAGACCATCCGGCGGTGCCGGGATGCGGCCGAGCGGGCCTACTTCAGATTCGCGAACCAGTAGGGCACCCAACTGGCGGAAAGCAGCACGTCGAACAGGTACGCGCGGCGGTTCCGCGGGTCGCGATACGCGTGGACGGCGGCGTAGATGCCGACGATTCCGAAGACCACGACAGACGCGAGAAACCAGTAGTAGAACGGCAGAAAGACGAACGGGCTCAGCTTCCCGCCGGTTCGCCGGGCGATGAACATCACAAGCAGCGTGACTGCCACTAATGCGCGAAAGATGATTCGGTACATCTGTGATTCCGATTATCGCTTATCGCCTGGTTCGATTTAACGGCAGATCCTGCCGACGGCGGTAAGCTTGGCGTCCGTCAGGTAGCCGTAGCGGTTGATCCAGACCTTGTTCCGGGAGGCCTGCCAGGCGCTTCGAAGTCGGTCCGCGGGCCGTAGCCGTGCGCGAGCGCATAGACGGGAGTTGTGCCGGCGGCCTGCCGCGCGTAGCGGATCTTTTCCCGCTGGACAACCGGGCCGGCGTGATGCGGCGTCTCCGGGCCGGGGTAGGTGTAGTCGGCCAGATGGGCGAAGCCCGGGCCGTCCATCAGGCGGAGCGCGCGGTTCAGGCTGGTTGCCAGCAGGGCTTCGTTCAGGCCCGGGTTAGCGGCCAGAAGCGAATCGCCACAGAAGCGGAGAATCATGGGCCAGTGCATGGTGTAGAGCTTCACGCTGATGCCATCCGCGTGCTTCGCGGCGAGGCGGTAATCCATGCCGGAAGCGAAGGAGAACGGCGGCGGGAAGGCGTTGGGCACCAGTTCCCTGCCCGCGCCACCGGCGGCGGTGAGCGCCGCGCGAAAACCGGCGAGCAGTTCGCCGACGAGCCCGGCTTTGAAACGCCCTAGGGCCTGCAGGCCGGGCGCCCGGCTCTGGAACGGCAGGAGCGCGAAGGACTTCGATTCGAGGTCCCGGTTGGTGAGGCCGCCGTGCAGATGGCGGTAGAGTTCCAGGGCATCGCGGCGCATCCGGTCGAAATCGAAACCGAGCCGGGTGGCGGCGGCCTGGGCGGGCGCGCCGAAGTCGAGAAAGGCGTCGTCGAGCGTGTACTGCGGGTACTCGGGCCAGTCGACGCGGATGCCATCGAGTTCGGGGTACTGACGAACAAGGTCCGTGATGAGCGCTTCGGTGTAGCGCCGGATTCCGTTGGAAGCGAGGCTGCCGGTGTTGCCGACGCGACGCTTTGGCACCGCGCCATCCGGCAGGCGCGGTTTGTCTTCGTCGACGGGGCCGCCCGAAGTGACGATGTAGTCCGGCGGGATGACGGACTGGATCTGAAAATAGGTTTTCAGTCCGGCGGCCTTCGCTTTGGTGAGGAACTCGCGGACGATGCCACCTTCGCGGCGGGTGAGATCGTCCGGGGCCGAAGGCTGATAGGGCAGGCCTTTGTAGAGCGCGAGGTTCGGAACAAAGCTCGGCGAGGAGGTGGTGTAGAGCTCCCGGCGGCCCCACAGGGGACGATCGAGCAGGCGGACTCCGCCCGCGCCCGCATCGATGGGCGGCTGACGCTGGCCGTGTTCGGGGTCCGACGGCGTCATCACATAGGGCGAGGTGGCGACGGCGGTGACGCCCGCGCGCTCTTTGAGATTCCGCAGAACCTGATCGATCCCCTCGACCTGATAGTCTTCCGGCATCACCGTGACGCCGAGGAAGCGCGAGGGGGGCGCGGCGAGCGCGGGAACGGCGAGGGGCGTGAGCAGGAGGTCGCGGCGGGTCAGCATGTAATCACCCTATAACAGAGCCGCGTTCTGTGCTGTTCCGGCGCCCGGTTGGCGGGCCGGGTTCGGTCAGGAAGTAGCATGATATCGTTTAGCCTCAAATTCAGTAAGGAGTTTTGATGTTTCGTTTTCTTCGTTTTGCAGTACCGGCCGTTGTGATGGCCGGGTTCGCATTGGCACAGACGCCGGCGGCCACGACACCCCGGCCAACGCGGCCGACACCGCCCACGCGCGACGCTCATACGCCGGGGTATGTGACGGCGAAAGAACTGCCGGATGGCACCAATGCCCCGGCCAACGCGGACGGGAATTTCATTCTGGGACCCACGCACCCCGCCGCGCCGGAAATGACGCCGAAGGAAGGCGTGCCGCAGGGTGAGATCTTCAACTTCACCATGGAGTCAAAGGACAGTAAGATCTATCCCGGCATTATGCGGGAGCCGGGGACGTTCGGCACTCCGGACCCGAACGAGCCCTCGAAGCTGATTGTGACGACGAGCCACGCGGCGCCGTACACGCGCAAGGTGGCGGTTTACGTCCCGAAACAGTATGTCGCGGGCAAGCCCGCGCCGTTTATTGTGGGCGCGGACGGGATCGATACGGCGCTGTTTAAGGCGCTGGATAATCTGATCGCCGAGAAGAAGGTGCCGGTGATGATCGCGATCTCAATCGGCAACGGTTCGGGCGATGCACAGGGCAGCCAACGGGGGCTGGAATACGACACCATGTCGGGCCTTTACGCCGAATTCGTCGAGAAGGAAGTGCTGCCTCTGGTGGAGGAGAAAGCACATGTCCGCCTGACGAAGGATCCGGAGGGCCGCGCGACGATGGGCGGCAGTTCGGGCGGGTCCGCCGCGATGATTATGGCCTGGTATCATCCGGAGCTTTATCACCGGGTGCTGACGTATTCGGGCACGTATGTGAATCAGCAGTGGCCGTGGGACCCGAAGATTCCGCACGGGGCGTGGGAGTTCCACGAGAAGCTGATTCCGAACAGCCCGCGGAAGCCGCTCCGGATCTGGATGGAGGTAGGCGACCGGGACAACTATAACCCGAACATCATGAAAGACAACATGCACGACTGGGTGCTGGCCAACGAGAACATGGCGAAGGTCCTGGCGGCGAAGAAGTATCACTACCAGTTCGTGTTCGCGGTGAACGCGGGGCATACGGACCGGGCGGTGAAGCAGCAGACGCTGCCCGAGGCGCTGGAGTACGTCTGGCAGGGCTACAAGCCCGTGAAAAAGTAGGCCGGGATCAGGGCAACAGGCCGGGGCGGCTCTCCGGGTGACGGAGAAACGCTTCGGCCTGCGCGAAACCGGCGGCGCGACCGCGGGCCCTTGTGATGGCTACCTGTCCGGGGTACCACTTTTCCGGCTGCTGTGAGGCGTGCGCGAAACAGGCGGCGCGGCGGCGGGCTTCGACGCCCGAGATGTCGACGTATTCGGCGGGGGCGAACAGCATGGTGTCCTCCGCGACTTCGTAGTAGTAGAGAGCGAAGCTCTGTGCGGCGGCGAGCCATGCGTTGAGCACGAGGGCGGCGATGGCGCGATGGTCGGGGTGGCGATCCACGGGCCACTGGGTGAAGACGACATCGGGCTTTTCGGCCAGTAACTGCTTCGAGAACGCCTGGTAGTGCGGGGCGTCCACGACGGCGTTGCCATCGAGCTGGCCGGCGAAGAGCGGGCGGGCCCGGAGGATGGCGCAGGCCTTTTCGGCTTCGGCGGTGCGGATGGAGGCGCAAGCGGCGAGGTCGGCTTTGCCGCAGTAGCCTTCGCCGCGATTGAGGTAAAGCACGGCGACGCTGTGTCCAGCATCGGCATAGCGGGCCATGACGCCCGCGCAACCGCATTCGGGGTCACCGGGGTGGCCGCCGGTGACGACGACGCGGAGGCGATCCGGGGCGGAGACGGCAGCGGCGGCGGTCTGCAGCAACTGGCGGCGGGTGAGGGGCGTTTGCACTTGTTTTGGAGGGTCCGGTGGAACGTGTTTGCGCGGGCGGGCGTTCCGGGCTGAAGGCGGAGCGGCTGGTGATGGAGGGCCGCTCCGCTTTTTTGGGGCCTCAGGAAGCGGCCGGGGGCGTGGGTTCGGCGGGCGGGGTGGTTTCCGCGGGCGGCGGGGGCACCGGGGCGGGGGCTTTCTTTACCGGGGGCGCCTTCCTGATTGGAGCTTTTTTGGCCGGGGCTTTTTTGACGGCCTTCTTTACCGCAGCCTTTTTGGGGGCGGCCTTTTTGGGGGCAGACGGCGGGGCTTTCTTTGCCGCTGCTTTCTTTGCTGCGACCTTCTTTGCTGCTGCTTTCTTTGCTGCTGCTTTCTTTGGAGCGGCTTTCTTTACGGCCTTCTCTTTCTTTACGGCCTTCTTCGGAGCAGCTTTCTTCACAGCTGACTTCTGGGCTGGCATATCGAACGATCTCCCAAACAGAATTTCCTCCTGGCGGAGTTTCTACCACTTTAGACCAAATCGGGGAAAGTGCAATCGT
>CAIUOG010000008.1 GCA_903900705.1 uncultured Acidobacteriia bacterium | reverse complement strand
TTGGGCATCATGGTTTCGACGGAGGGCTTCATGAGGCCGGTGGCATCCTGATTCGTCGCGCCGGTGCGAAACGCGTAACGGCCGGTCAGAATCAGCGCCCGGGAAGGCCCGCAGAGGGGCGCGGTGTAGGCATGTGTGAAGCGCGTGCCGCGAGCCGCCAGCCTGTCGATATTCGGAGTTTTGTACTGGTCGGCGCCATAGCAGCTGAGGCCGTCTATGCCGAGATCATCGGCGAGGATGAACAGGATGTTGGGCTTCCTGGTTCCCCCCGCGGCCGCCGCCTGTATCAACCCGGTGGCCATGGACTGCGCCGCGGTCAGACAACCCGCGGTTCTGACAAAATCTCTGCGGTTCATGCCTTCCCCCGATTCAGCAACGCCGCTTTTGTGCCCTGCCAGCCGGCTTTCCATTGAGCGGTCAGTTGTTTGACCAGTTCCGCGTTGGCGGGGCGATGGGCGATGTTGGTGTTCTCCCCCGGGTCTGTCTGGTGGTCGTATAGCTCCACGAAATCCACCTGATTATGGTCGTCGCGCTGCAGCCAGATGGTGAGGCGATAGCGGTCAGTACGCATGGAATAGCCCATGCGTTTGCCGCGCGGATACTGACTGAATGCGGCCTGTTTCCACGGCAGATCGGGGCGATCAAGCAGGGGACGGAAGCTCACGCCTTCGAGGTGCGAGGGCAGGGAAAGCCCGGCCAGGTCCGCAAGCGTGGGGAAGATATCGACGAACTCCACCAGCGCCCGGGTGTGTTTCCCCGACGCCTTCATGCCCGGTGCGGCCAGCAGGAGCGGCGCGTTGGTATCGTTCTCCACGTTGCTGTGCTTGGCCCATTCGCCGTGTTCGCCCAGTTTCCAGCCATGGTCGCCCCACAAGACGATGATGGTGTTTTTCGCGAGGCCCTGGTGCTCCAGTTCGTCAAGAACCTTGCCGATCTGGGCATCGGTGTAGCTCACTGCCGCGTAGTAGCCGTGCTTCAGCTGGCGCGCGAGATCGTCACCGATTTTTCCCTTTGCCGGAATGCCGGTGTAGTTGCGCAGTTCGTTGCTGTTGGTGAGGGCGTATTCGGGAGAGTCCTCGGCGTGATAGGGATTGGGCGCGAGTTCGATCTTTGCGGGGTCATACAGATCCCAGTATTTCTTCGGAGCAACGAAGGGCAGGTGTGGTTTCGCGAAGCCCACTGCGAGGAAGAAAGGCTCGGACTTCTTACCGATGGTTTTGAGGGTCTCGACAGCAAGATCGGCAACCATGCCGTCTTTGTAGAAGTTATCGGGTACATCGGCGGATTCGAACGCGGGGCCGCCTTTGGCTTTCGGCTTGTCCTCGTCCTCGGTGTTGGCAGATGTCACTTTGGCGTAGTTCGGCGCTTTCGGTGTTTGCCAGGGAATGGACCAGCTCTGCGGGTCGTCAAAGCCGGGGTGGTAGATTTTGCCCATGCCCTGGACGAAATAGCCATTGTTTTTAAAGTGCTGGGGCAGCGTGACGATGTTGGGTTCCGCCACGCGGAAGTGTGTCACCAGATCCCAGACTTTGGTGGAATCGGGGCGGGTTCCGGTCATCAGGCTCGACCGGGAGGGGGAGCAGACGGCCTGCTGGACGTACGCCCGATCAAACGCCATGCCCCTGTTGGCGATACGGTCAATGTTCGGGCTATGGATATAGGTCCGTCCGAAGCAATTCAGTTCCGGTCGCAGGTCGTCGACCGCGATAAACAAAAGGTTCGGCTTCGCGGTTTTGGGCTGGGCGGAGGCCACGAGGGGTGCGGCTGCGCAGGTGGCAAGAAATCTTCGTCGGTTGATCATGCGGATTGTACTGGTACAAGGCTAGTGTGCATCCACGCCGGTGTCGAGCCAAAGGACGGCCAGTTCTTTATCTAAAACGGAAATTCGCGGGTCCTTCGGGATGCCGCGGGCGAAGGCGCGCCGGAGTCAACAGCCTGAATCGAGGCGACCTCCCCGACTATCATAGAGATTCAGGGCAATTTCGCCTGCCGCAGCCGCACCACACCAGGAATTCATGAGCCAAAAACACCCGCTGGAGCAAATTCTCGAGAACCGCATTGCCATCATTGATGGCGCGATGGGCACCACCATCCGCACGTACGGGATGACGGAAGCCCACATTCGCGGCGAGCGGTTCAGGGACTCGGGCAAGGATCTGCTCAATAACGGGGATCTGTTTTCGCTTACGCAGCCCGGGATGATTTGCGACATTCACCGGCGCTTTCTGGAGGCGGGCGCGGACATCATCGAAACGAATACCTTCGGCGCGACCTCGATTTCGCAGAGCGAGTTTTTTGTGGAAGACCCGCGCGAAAAGGGCGGCCGCAAAGATCCGGCGTTCTACCAGAAGATTATTGAAGACAAGTTCCTGAACGATCTGGCCTGGGAAATCAACGAGACCTCCGCCCGCCAGTGCCGGGAATGGGCAGACCGGGTCGCCAACGCCACAGGTCGCCAGCGTTTTGTCGCGGGGGCCATCGGGCCTCTCACGGTTTCGCTCTCGAACTCTCCGGATGCCGATGATCCGGGGTTCCGCGTGGTCACCTTCGACCAGGTGAAGGCGGCTTACAAGCAACAGATCCATGCGCTGATTGCGGGCGGCTCTGACCTGTTACTGGTGGAAACCATCTTCGATTCGCTGAACGCGAAGGCCGCGCTGGTGGCCATCGGCGAGGTGTTCGCGGAGGGCGGAAAAGAACTGCCTGTGATGATCTCCGCGGCGGTGGGACGTGGCGGTGAAACCATGATTTCGGCGCAGACGGTGGAGGCGTTCTGGACCGCGGTGGAGCATGTGAAACCGCTCTCTGTGGGCCTGAACTGCTCACTGGGTCCGGACATGATGTATCCGTTTCTGGCGGAACTGGCGCAGAAATCGAGCGCGGCGATCTCCTGCTATCCGAACGCGGGGCTGCCGAATCCCCTTTCGCCAACCGGCTTTGATTTCGGCCCGCCGGACATGGCGCGGTATCTGGGCGAGTTCGCCGCGGGCGGACTCATCAACATCGCCGGCGGCTGCTGCGGCAATACTCCGGAGCACATCGCCGCCATCGCGCAGGCGCTGGAGGGCCGGCACCCGCGGGAACTGCATGCGGCGAAATCGGGCGGCGTCAGCGTGACGGTCCCGGCGGATCTGGAACCGGCGGATTTGAAACAGGCGGTGAAACCCCTGCGCCTTTCGGGCTCGCAGCCGTTCGTGCAGCAGCCCGGGGTTTACATCATGATCGGCGAACGCACGAACGTGGCCGGCAGTCCGAAGTTCGCGAAGCTCATCAAGGAAGGCAAGTACGAGGAAGCGGTCGCCATCGCGCGCCAGCAGGTGGAAAACGGCGCGAACGTGATCGATATCTGCATGGATGAGGGGATGATTGACGGGGTCTCCGCCATGACTCGCTTCCTGCAGCTTCTGGGCAGCGAGCCGGAAGTCGCCAAAGTTCCTTTCATGGTGGATTCCTCCAAGTGGGAAGTGGTGGAGGCGGGGCTGAAGTGCCTGCAGGGCAAGGGCATTGTGAACTCGATCTCCCTGAAGGAAGGCGAGGAGAGGTTCCGCCAGAACGCGGCGACGGTCCTGCGCTATGGCGCGGCGGCCGTGGTGATGGCGTTTGACGAGCAGGGCCAGGCCGCCACTTACGAGGACAAGATCCGCATCTGTGAGCGGGCTTACCGGATTCTTGTCGATGAAGTCGGGTTCCCACCGGAAGACATCATCTTCGACCCCAATATTCTGACGGTCGCCACCGGCATGGAGGAGCACAACAACTACGCGCTCGACTTCATTCAGGCCACCCGCTGGATTAAGGCCAACCTGCCGCACGCGAAGGTTTCGGGCGGTGTTTCGAATATTTCGTTCAGCTTCCGGGGCAATAACAAAGTCCGTGAGGCGATGCACTCGGCGTTCCTGTATCACGCCATCGCGGCGGGCATGGACATGGGCATTGTCAATGCGGGAATGCTGGAAGTCTATGAGGAAATTGAGCCGGAGCTGAAAGTCCTTGTGGAAGACGTGTTGCTCAACCGCCGTCCGGACGCCACCGAGCGGCTGGTCGACTTTGGGGAAGCGCTCAAGGCCGCCGGCACGACGGTTGTATCGGAGAAAAAAGCGGAAGAGTGGCGCAACGGCACGGTGGAAGAGCGGCTTTCGCATGCGCTCGTCAAAGGGATCGACGCCTACATTGAGATTGATGCGGAGGAGGCCCGGGTCAAGCTCGGAAGGCCGCTGCTGGTGATTGAAGGGCCGCTGATGGACGGCATGGGGGTGGTGGGCGATCTGTTCGGGGCGGGCAAGATGTTCCTGCCGCAGGTTGTGAAATCGGCCCGCGTCATGAAGAAGGCCGTGGCGCATCTGACGCCATTCATGGAGGCGGAGAAGGCGGCACGGCTGGCGGCGGGGCACGAGGTGAAGGCGCAGGGAAAGATCGTGCTGGCCACTGTGAAGGGCGACGTCCACGACATCGGCAAGAACATTGTGGGTGTGGTGCTGGCGTGCAACAACTATGAGGTCATCGACATGGGCGTCATGGTGCCGTGCGAAAAGATTCTGGAACGCGCCAAAGCGGAAAAGGCGGATCTGATCGGCCTGAGCGGCCTGATTACGCCTTCCCTGGATGAGATGGTGCATGTCGCCAAAGAGATGGAGCGGCTGGGCTTCCGGCTGCCGCTGCTGGTGGGTGGCGCGACGACGAGCCGGGCGCATACGGCGATTAAGATCGCGCCCCATTACAGTCAGCCCGTGGTGCATGTGCTGGACGCGAGCCGCGCCGTACCCGTGACTACGAGTCTGCTGAGCGACGACGGCCGGGAGGCTTTCATCGAACAGCACCGCGCCGAGTATGAGGCGATCCGCAAGGCGCACTCCTCGCCCCGGCTGGCGGGAGTGCCGATTGAAACCGCTCGTGCCCGCCGCACTCCCATCGAATGGCGTGCGGAAGATATCCCGACACCGGCGTTTACGGGGGGTAGCGTCCTCAATGATTTCCCGCTTGCGGAGCTCCGCGAGTTTATCGACTGGTCCCCGCTGTTCCACACCTGGGGGCTCAAGGGCGTCTACCCACGCATTCTGGATCATGAAACCCAGGGCGAGCAGGCGCGCCAGATTTTCAAAGACGCCAACGCGCTGCTGGACGAAATCATCGCAAAGAAGCTGATCAGCGCCCGGGGTGTTTATGGCTTCTTCCCGGCGAGCGCGGTGGGCGATGATGTGGAGCTTTATACGGACGAAACGCGGACGCACGTGCTGGAGCGGCTGCATTTTCTGCGGCAGCAGGCCAATCGCGAAGGCAGTGAGCCCTGCCGGTCACTGGCCGACTTCATCGCGCCGAGAGAGACCGGTCTGCCGGATCACGTGGGGGCGTTCGCGGTGACCAGCGGCATCGGCCTCAAAGAACTGTGTGATGGCTACCGCGCGAGGAACGACGACTACAACGCCATTATGGCGGAGGCCATCGCGGACAGGCTGGCGGAAGCCTTCGCCGAATGCCTTCACAAGCGCGCCCGCGAGGATTGGGGGTATGGAGCGGCCGAAGGTCTGAGCAATGAGGATCTGATCCACGAAAAATACCGCGGCATCCGCCCCGCCCCCGGCTATCCGGCCTGCCCGGACCATACGGAAAAGGGCACGCTGTGGCGGCTGCTCGACGTGGAAAAGAACACGGGCATGAAGATCACGGAATCCTACGCGATGTGGCCGGGATCGAGCGTGAGCGGCCTGTATTTCGCCCATCCCGAATCGCGGTATTTCAGCCTGGGCCGGATTGATCGGGATCAGGTTGCGGATTATCACGTCCGCAAGGGCATCACGATGGCCGAAGCGGAGCGCTGGCTGGGGCCGAATCTGAACTACGACCCCGCGTAGAGCGAGACGGCCCCGTGCACGATTTCGCGCCCGCTACTTCGCGGGCGGAGCATCGAACAGGTGGGCGATGTCGAAGAAGCCGTTCATCGCGAGGCGCGTGGATGGGCCATCGCCGTACCACTGCGCGAGGTGGAACTTGTTCTTCGGCACATACACGCAGTCGTACTGGCCGGCGATGAAGGGCTCGATGCCTTCGATCTTGTACGAAATGTGGCCGCCCATCACGATCCAGAATTCGGCGCCCTGGGGGTGATAGTGTCCGCGCTCGTTGGCTTTGGGCAGGGGAAGCCCGTAGCCGTAGATGAAGTTCACGGTGCCGCGATCATCGTGCGCGAAGCGGAGGGTGGCTGATTTGCGGGGAGTCGCCTCTGCTTCCGCCGCCATTTCCTCATAGGTTGCGTGAATGCGGTTCGTTTTGTAATCGGGCGTGGACGGTCCGGCAATCCGCACGGGCACATATTCGACGCCGGGGATTTTGGGCGGGGTTCCGTCCATGGGGTAGAGCGTGACGGCCTTCGCGATATTGGTTTCGAGGCGGATCGCCGGCTTATCACCCACCACTTCCATGCTGTAAACGGTGCGATACGGGACCTGCACCATCCAGCCCTTCGAGGCGACGAAAGGCTCCTGGCCATCGATGTTGAAGCGAATCTGACCGTCGGTAATTACCCACCATTCGCGGGTGTCCGGGTGGAAGCGGCGCGGGGTTTTGGTTCCCGGCGCAGCCGAGATGAACTCGCTGTAAAGGTGTTCATCGTCCATCACGGGCACGCTCCAGTTGGCCTGGCCCTTGTGGCCCGAGATCATCTCGGCATATACCTGATGCGGCTTGTTGGGGCCTACCCATTTGCTGGGTTCCACGGGTTTGGGTCCCCACGCCAGCAAAGCCTGCGGCGGCTGGGCCCAGAGCGCTACGGCCGCGATCATGGCGGCGCTGCCTGCAATCAGGAGGGAAATCTTCATGCGCATTATCATATGCCTATGCGAACCATCGCGCTGCTGCTGCTGTCCGCCGCACTGGTCACTGCTCAGCAGACAACCATTGCCGGAACCGTTCTTGACCCCACAGGCGCCGTGGTGCCCAACGCCAAACTGCTCGCGAAGAATACCGAAACCGGGGCCCAAACCGCCACGCTGTCTGACGCGGCCGGCGAGTACCGGTTCGCAGGGCTGGCCGCCGGGCACTTTGCGGTGGATGCTCTGGTTCCCGGCTTCCGCCGTTTCCATGTGGAGAATCTCGCGCTGGTGAGTGGCGGCAGCGTCCGGGCGGATGTCCGTCTGGAGATCGGCAGCCTCCAGGAAAGCGTCACGATTCTGGGAACGCGGGGTGCGCCCGCAATGCCGCCACGGCGCATTCGCGTGGGCGGCAATGTACAGCCCGGCGCCTTGCTGAAGCAGGTGAAACCGGTCTATCCGGCAGAACTGCAGGCGCAGGGAGTTGAAGGTGTCACCAGTCTGCGGGCCGTGATCTCAAAGGACGGTACTCCGCTCTCGCTTCAGGTGTCGAACAGCGCCGGAAATGCGCAACTGGACGCCGCCGCGCTCGCCGCGGTCAGCCAGTGGCGTTACCGCCCCACTCTTCTGAACGGCGAACCGGTTGAGGTGCTGACCGGCATCGACATCAACTTCAAACTGGCGCAATAAACGTTTACAACATGTTTACGCACGGCGCGGCCCGTGCCCCAGTCTGAAGAAGACAGAACGGAGAAACACTATGCACCGTCTGTCTTCCTGGCTTCTGGGCGTCACGCTCCTGCTGGCGTTCTTACTGACTGACACCGCGATTGTCGCGCTGCCGGCCATGCTCATCACCCCTGCGCAGTTGTTTGCCTGCGCACTGGCGTTCCTGCTGATTTCCGGTGGCCTGTTGTTTACGGTCTGGCGGCTTGAGTAAGGCTGCGGTCGAGACGCGCGGCAAACTCATCCACATCGGTGCGGCCGATATTCATGGGCGGCGAAATACGGATTACGTTCCCGTACAGGCCGCCGCGGCCCACCAGAATCCGGTTGTCCCTGGCCGCTTCGAGCACACGCAGTGTCGCCGCGGTGGCAGGCGTTTTGCTCACGCGGTCTTCCACCAGTTCGAGCGCCAGCAATAAGCCCATGCCCCGAATGTCGCCAATCAGAGCGTGCTTTTCCTGGAGTTCGGTCAGCTTCTCACGGAGATAAGCACCGGTCTCTTCGGTGTTGCGGCGCAGGTTCTGCTCCTCGATGAAGTCAAGCACGGCACTGGCCGCGGTGGTCACCACGGGGTTGCCGCCGAAGGTGGAAATCGTGACGCCCTTCATGCCATCCGCCACTTCCGGCTTTGCAATAGTGAGGCCGATGGGCAGGCCGTTGCCCAGACCCTTGGCGCTTGTGATGATGTCCGGCACAACGCCCCAGTGCTCAATGCCGAACCAGTTGGTACCGGTGCGTCCCCACGCGGTTTGCACTTCGTCGGCAATGAAGATGCCGCCGTAGTTCTTCACGATGTCGGTGACGATTTTGAAGTACTCTTTGGGCGGCGTGATGAAGCCGCCAACGCCCTGAATCGGCTCTGCGATAAAGGCCGCGATCCTGCCGGAGGTAGTGGTCCGGATCACCTGTTCCACATCCTGTGCGCACTTCACTTCGCAGCTGGGATATTCGAGACCAAAGGGGCACCGGTAGCAATAGGCGTTTACCGCATGCACCACGCCGGCCTGGGGCGGCCCGAGTTTCCAGGTCGCCTGACCGGTGAGTCCCATGGTGGCGGAGGTGCGGCCGTGATAGGAATGCCGCAGGGCTACGATCTCGCTGGAGCCGGTGTAGCAGCGGGCCGCCAGGATAGCGGTCTCATTCGCTTCCGAGCCGCTGTTGGTGAAGAAGCTCTTCCGCAGTGCGCCGTTGCCTGGCGTGATCTGCGCCAGTTTCCGCGCCAGAGCCACCTGCGGCTCATTCGCGAACACGGTGGAGACATGCTCCAGCCGGTCGATCTGCTCATGGACCTTTTTGTTCACCTGCTCATTGCAGTGCCCCACGCTGACCGTCACAATGCCGCCAAAAAAGTCCAGGTACTGGTTGCCATCCGCATCCCAGACGAACTGATCCTTTGCGTGCGTCACGACCAGCGCTTCCCGGTAGTAGTGGAAGACGGCCGGGAAGAGGAATTCTTTTTGGGCGAGAAGTATTTCCTGTTTGGTCATTACCTAATATGGAAGCATGCTCATGAAGGCATTGGTAAAGAGCCGCCCCGAACCCGGATTGTGGCTTGAAGATGTACCCGTTCCGGAAATCGGTATCAATGATGTTCTGGTGCGCGTGAAGAAGGCGTCCATCTGCGGGACGGATATCCACATCCTGAACTGGGATGCCTGGGCTGCCCGCACGATTCCCGCGCCGATGACGATCGGGCATGAGTTCATGGGTGAGATTGTGGCTGTGGGCTCGAATGTGGTGGACTTCTTTCCGGGCCAGATGGTCAGCGGCGAAGGCCACGTGGTGTGCGGGCGATGTCGCAACTGCCTTGCCGGGCGACGCCACCTCTGCGCGCACACGAGCGGCGTGGGCGTGAACCGCCCGGGCGCGTTCGCGGAGTACATTGCCCTGCCGATGACGAATGTGTGGGTCCATAAGAACGCGGTGGATCCGGAGATCGCGGGCATTTTCGATCCCTTCGGCAATGCGGTGCACACCGCGCTGGCGTTCCCGGTGCTGGGCGAAGACGTTCTTGTGACCGGCGCGGGGCCCATCGGCATCATGGCGGCGGCTGTGGCGAAACACGCGGGTGCGCGCCATGTGGTGATCACGGATCTGAACCCTTACCGGCTTGATCTGGCTCGCAAAGTGGGTGTGACGCTCGCGGTGGACCCGCGCGAGAAGACCTTGCGGCAGGTGCAGGAAGAGATCGGGATGACGGAGGGTTTTGACGTGGGCCTCGAAATGTCGGGCAACGCCTCCGCCTTCCGGGACATGCTGGCGAGCATGTCACATGGGGGGCGTATCGCCATGCTGGGCATTCCGCCGAATGAGATTTCGATTGACTGGAACGTGGTGATCTTCAACATGCTCACCATCCACGGCATCTATGGCCGCGAGATGTATGAGACCTGGTACAAGATGACGGTGATGCTGGAATCCGGGCTCGACATCAGTCCGGTGATTACCCACCGTTTTTCGTATAAGGACCATGCCGAGGCCTTCGAACTGATGAAGTCCGGCAACTCGGGCAAGATCATTCTGGACTGGGAGAACATTTAGCTGCCGGAAACAGTGCTATTTTCGTAGCTATGAAATCCCTGTTCTTATTCGCGGCCACCGCTCTGCTCTCCGTCGGCCTTGTTTCGGCTCAGAGCCCGAAGGCCACGGAATCCGCCACCATCGGCGGCAAGTCGATTACCATCAAATACGCCGCGCCCTCCGTGCGTTCCCGCCAGATTTTTGGCCCGGGCGGCCTGATTTCGAAGGATCCGAACTACCCGGTCTGGCGCGCCGGCGCGAACAATGCGACCGCGCTCCACACGGATGCGGATCTGGATGTGGCGGGCCTCGCGGTTCCGAAGGGCGACTACACCGTTTACGTCAATGTGGAAAAGCCCGATGCCTGGGAACTGATCATCAATAAGCAGACCGGGCAGTGGGGCCTCACCTATGACAAGGCGCAGGACCTGGGCCGCGTCAAAATGACCATGACGAAGCCGGCGTCCACCGTGGAAGTCATGAAGTACACCATCACCGACCTCGGGGGCAACAAAGCGAAGCTGGAACTCGCGTGGGAAGCGCACGTCGCGTCCGTTGCGGTCACCGTGAAGTAGGCAGGAACAGCGTTTAGCAGACAGGAATACCTATGGCCATCACGTTCACCCTCAACGGGGGCAGACAGACCGTTGACGTCAATCCGCAGACACCGCTTCTCTGGGTGCTGCGGGATACGCTCGGGCTCACCGGCACGAAGTTCGGCTGTGGCATGGCGCTGTGCGGCGCCTGCACGGTGCATCTGAACGGCAGTGCCGTTCGGGCCTGCATTACGCCCATCTCCAGCGTGGCGGGAAAGACGGTGACCTCGATTGAGGGCCTGTCCGCCGATACCACGCATCCGGTGCAGCAGGCGTGGATGGAAGAGGACGTGCCGCAGTGCGGGTACTGCCAGTCCGGACAACTGATGGCCGCGGCCTCCCTGCTGGCGAAGACTTCCAGACCGACTGACGCCGATATCGACGAAGCGATGCGCGGCAACATTTGCCGCTGCGGGACGTATACGCAGATCCGCAGCGCCATCCACCGGGCGGCGGCGATCAAAGCGGGAGCAAAAGCATGAGTGAAATGATGGCGAATCGCCGGGACTTTCTGCGCGTGGGTTCCGGCCTGCTGGTGGGGCTGTTCATTCCCGAAAGTTCGCGGCTCGCGGCGCAGGGCCGGGGCGGCAATGGGGCCGTGAATCCGAACGCCTATATCCACATTGGCGCGGATGACTCGGTCACGTTCCTGATCACGAAGGCTGAGATGGGGCAGGGGACGGTGACCTCGCTCTCCCAACTGCTGGCCGAGGAACTGGACTGCGACTGGACCAAAGTGAAGACGGAGTTCGCGCCCGTCAACCCGGCGCTTTACGGCAATCAGGGTGTGTATGGCAGCGCCAGCATCCGCACCACCTGGGCTCCGCTCCGGCAGGCCGGGGCCGCGGCGCGCGCCATGCTGCTGGACGCCGCGGCACAGAAGTGGGGAGTTGAGAAGGCGGGCCTTCGGACCGAGAATGGCTTCGTGGTTAACCCGGCCTCGAACGCGCGCCTCAGCTACGGCAGCCTTGCGGAGGGCGCCGCGAAGTTCCCCATTCCCACGGGCGTTCCGCTGAAAGATCCGAAGCAGTTCCGGATTATCGGTAAGTCCGTCAAGCGCCTGGATACGCGCGACAAGGTCAACGGCAAGGCGCAGTTCGGGCTCGATGCGCGGCTCCCCGGCATGGTGTACGCGGTGGTGGCGCGCTGCCCTGTCTTCGGTGGGACGGTGGCGGGCTTTGACGCCACGAAGGCGAAAGCCGTACCCGGGGTGAAGAATGTTGTGCAGATACCGCAGGGCGTCGCGGTGATCGGCGAGAATACGTGGGCCGCCATGCAGGGCCGGAAGGCTCTCGAAGTTCGGTTCGATGAAGGTCCGGTGGCGAGCGTCAACAGCGAGGGTATCCGGAAGATGTTCGCCGAATACGCCACGCAGCCCGGCGCGGTGGCGAAGAAGACGGGCGACGCTGAAGCCGCACTGGCGACCGCGGCGAAGAAGCTGGAAGCGGTCTACGAAGCGCCCTACCAATCCCACTCGCCGATGGAACCGATGAACTGCACGGCGGTTGTTTACCCTGATCGCTGCGAAATCTGGGCTTCCACTCAGATGCAGTCCGGCGGACGCTCCACGGCCGCGCAGATCACGGGTCTGAAGCCAGACCAGGTGAAACTGAACACGCTCTATCTGGGTGGCGGCTTCGGACGGCGCAGCGGGACGGACTTTCTCTCCGAAGCCGTCGAAGTGGCGAAGGCGATGCCCGGCACGCCGGTGAAGCTGACTTGGTCCAGAGAAGACGACATGCAGCATGACCTCTATCGCCCGGCTTCCTACGTGAAGTTCGCGGGCGGTGTGGATGCGGAGGGCTGGCCGGTGGCGCTCACCGCGAAGGTGGCCTGCCCGTCATTCTTCGGCGGCCGTCCCGGTACGGTGGATTCCACGGCAGTGGAGGGCATCCACACTCTGGAATACTCCATCCCGAATATCTACGTGGACTGGCGTCGCGCCGACCCTGGTATTCCCACTACCTTCTGGCGGGCCGTGGGCTACACGCAGAACACCTTTTTCGCCGAGGCTTTTGTGGATGAACTCGCGCATGCGGGCGGGAAGGATCCGGTGGAACTGCGCCGGAAACTGCTGCGGAATTCGCCGCGCCTGCGTGCTGTGCTCGACAAGGCGGCGGAGGCCTCGAACTGGGGTAAGCCGGCTGCGGGGCGGCATCAGGGAGTCGCGGTTGTTAACAACGTCGGCAGCTTTACGGCGATGGTTGCGGAAGTCTCGGTGACGGCCGGGAAGCTGAAGGTGCATCGTGTGGTCTGCGCGGTGGATTGCGGGCACATCGTGAACCCGGGGATCATTCGTCAGCAGATTGAGAGCGGCATTGTTTATGGGCTTTCGGCCAGCCTGAAGGGCGCGATTACGATCGACAGGGGGCGCGTCCAGCAGGGCAATTTCAACAGCTACGACGTGCTTCGCATCGATGAGATGCCGCGGGTGGACGTGCATATCGTCGAAACCGACAACAACCCCGGAGGCATCGGGGAGGCTTCGGTTCCGCCGCTGGCGCCGGCCATCGCGAACGCGATCTTCGCCGCTACCGGCAAGCGCCTGCGCAGTCTGCCGATTCGCCCGGCGGATCTGGCCTGATTCGTTATAGCCTGAGGTTTTTAAGGAGACCTGGTATGAAATTCAAAGCAGCAGCCCTGTTCGCTCTGTTGGTGGCGTCGGCCTTCGCGGCCGACGCCACGGGCAAATGGACCTCGAGTTTCGAGACGCAGATCGGGACGCAGAACTACACTTACGATCTGAAGGTGGATGGAGAGAAAGTGACGGGCAAGGCCACGTCGCAAAACGGTGAATCGGAGTTGCTCGAAGGAAAAATCTCCGGCGACACGATTACGTTCGTCGAAAATCTGGTGTTTCAGGGGATGACGCTGCGGATCGAGTATACGGGGAAGATTGCAGGGGACGAGATCAAATTCACCCGCAAGGTTGCGGATTTTGCCACCGAAGAACTGACGGCGAAACGATCAAAGTAAGAACGAAATCGGGAAACTGAATTGAAGAAACCTGGGACAGGCGGCGTACATGTGACGCCCGCCTGTCCCGATCTTTCTGACTACCAGCGCTTCCGGTCGCCGCCGTAGCCGCCGCCACCACCACGGTTGCCGCCGCCACCACCACCGCCACGATAGCCACCACCACCGCCGCCGGCGGTTTTCGGTTTTGCTTCGTTGACGTTGAGTGCGCGACCGCCCAGTTCATAGCCGTTCATTGCCGCAATGGCGCGTTCGCCTTCGCCGTCGTCGCTCATCTCGACAAAGCCGAAACCACGGGGCTGACCCGATTCACGATCCGTTACGATGCTGACCCGATCAACACGGCCGTAGGTCTCAAAGAGACTGCGGATATCCTGCTCGGTGGAGCCGAAGCTCAGATTTCCTACAAAAATATTCTTCATTGGATTTTCCTTCTGATTTGAGAGCGGACCAATTCGGGCGGGCAGTAAAACACGTCGTTCCGGAACTGAAGGGACAGTCAAATGCTATTCAAGAGTAACACCGTTTCGGCGGAAGCAAGCGAAATATGATAGCTTGCAGCCATGAATCGTTCTTTATTTTCAGCCGCGCTGCTGACAATCGTACTTTGCGCAGGTTCGGTTTTTGCCCAGCCGCCCGCACCGGCCGCCCCGGGAGGTGGTCGCGGAAGGGGTCCGCAGGGCCCACAGGTCACATCTCCGGAGGTGCTTCCCGATCACCGGATCACTTTCCGGATTCTCGCCCCGACCGCGGATAAAGTGGGACTTCGCGGCAGTGACATCCCGCAGCTGGCTGGCGGCCGAGGCGGCCCCGCGCCGGCTCCGGAGTTCACCAAAGGCGAGAACGGAGTGTGGGAAACGACCATCGGGCCGGTGGATCCGGGTACCTACCGATACACATTTAGTGTGAATGGCGTGTCGGTGATGGACCCGCGCAATCCGGCGACGAGTGAATCGAATACCAACAGCTGGAGCGTTGTTGTGGTGCCTGGCGCGGATTTCATGGATCTGAAGAACGTGCCGCATGGCGCGGTGGCCGCGGTGAACTACTATTCCAACGCGCTGGGCCGGTTCCGCCGCATGCACATTTATACGCCGCCGGGATATGAGGCGGGCGGGAACCAGAAGTATCCCGTGTTCTACCTGCTGCACGGCGCGGGCGATTGCGACGATTCCTGGACTTCCGTCGGCCGCGCGCATCTGATTCTCGACAATCTGATTGCCGCGAAGAAGGCGAAGCCCATGATTGTCGTCATGCCGGCCGGCCACACCAGCGCGCAGATGGGAGGCGGCGGACGGGGCGCGGCCGCGGGCGGACCTCCGCCGCGTGATGAGTTCACGGAGGACTTCGTCGGCGACATCATGCCGTATGTCGAAAAGAACTACCGGACTATCAATGATCGCGCGCACCGCGCCATTGCGGGGCTTTCGATGGGCGGCAGCCAGACGATGAACATCGCCTTCCTGCATCTGGAGAAATTTTCGAGCGTCGCGGTTTTCAGCTCCGGCATTCTGGGCGGAGGGGGGACTGATGCGTGGGAGAAAGCGCACCTCGCCAATCTTGACAATGCTGCCCTGAAGAAGGGGCTGAAGCCGATCTGGTTCAGCACCGGCGTGGATGACGGTCTGATCACGAACAGCAAGGCAACGGTGGAACTGCTGAAGAAGCACGGCTTCGATGCGGGCTTCAAAGAGAGCCCCGGCGCGCACACCTGGATCAACTGGCGCAACTATCTGAACGAGTTTGCGCCGCTGTTGTTCTAACGGAACCCGTTGCGGAACGTCACAGGGGCTGATGACGTTCCGTGTCTGTCTTTCCCTGTTTCTGGTGGCGCTGCCGGTCCGGGCCGCGCCACCCTCCACGCTGGATCGCGAACGGCTGATCGCACATCTGGAGATGACGGAAAGCTGGCTGGTGGACGAAGTGGCTCATCTGAGCCCGGTGCAGCTTCACTTCAGACCTTCCCCCACGTCCTGGAGCATTCTCGATTGTGTGGAACACCTGACGCTGGCCGAGCCGGAGTACTGGCGGACGTACCAGAAATCCATGGCCGCACCCGCGGCAAAGAAAGGCTCCCCTTCGGACGACCTGGACCGCCTCTGGTATGGCATTGACCGGACCCGGCGCGCCCAAACGATCGACGCCGAAGTCCCCAGGGCGCGCTTCCAGGAGATGGAACCGGCGCTGGCGGAATTCCGGGCTCTGCGGGCGAAAATCCTGCGGGAAGCCCGGACCACGCAAGGTGACTGGCGACGCCACTTGGTCCCCGAATGGGACCGTGACTGCTACCAGTGGCTGCTGATGATCTCGGCCCATTCGCAGCGCCATATTCTGCAAATCCGGGAGATCCGCCATAGTCCAGGTTTTCCGGCCAGCTGACGCGATATACTCCTCTGAAGCAATGGTTCCAATCAAAATCCTGGCGTCAGCCCTGTGCGCCCTGACGTTATCGGTAACTTTGAGTGCGCAAACTCCACCCGCCGGGGGACGGGGCGGGGGCCGCGGGGCCGCACCCGCCGCCGCGCCGCGCGCGAATCCCAAATTTCCAGCCGATGTTGTGGCCCGGGGCAAAGAGTCCTTCGGACCGAGCTGCGGCTTTTGTCATGGCCTCGATGCCCGCGGCGGTGACGGTGGCCCGGATCTGGCAAGGTCGCTCTTTGTTCTGGGCGATGAGAATGGCCAGCAACTGGGCGAATTGCTCAAGGCCGGTCGCCCCAATAACGGCATGCCCGCGTTTCCGAACATGACGCCGGCGCAGGTGAAAGACATGGCTGTTTTCCTGCACGAACGGGTGGAAGCGGCCCGCAACCGAGAGGGCACAACGCCCCCCAATATCGTTGTCGGCAACGCGGCCGATGGACAGAAGTACTTTAACGGCGCGGGCAAATGCAATACCTGCCACTCGGTGACCGCCGACCTGCAGGGCATTGGCGGCAAGATGGAACCCATCGCGCTGCAGGATAAGTTCCTGTCTCCGCGGGGCGGTCGCGGCGGTGGTAACGGCGCGGCCATGGCGAAGAAGGTGACGGTCACCCCGAAGACCGGACCCGCTGTTTCCGGCACGCTGATGTCCGTCTCCGATTTCGCCGTCACTCTGCGCGACGCGAGCGGGGACCGGCGCACGTTCACGCGTGACGGTGACGAACCGAAGGTGGTCATCACCGATCCGCTGCAGGCGCACCTCAACCTGCTCCGGGTGATTACCGACAAAGACATTCACGATCTGACCGCATACCTGGTGACACTGAAATGAAGTTCCCTATTCTGATTCTTCCGTTTGCGCTACTGGCGCTGGCCGCGCCGTCGTTTGGGCAGCTTTCCCAGGCGCAGATTCAAAAGCCCGCGCCCGATTCCTGGCCGACCTATCACGGCGAATACTTCGGACGTCACTATAGTCCACTCGATCAGATCAATCAGTCGAATGTGAAGCACCTGTCGCTCGCCTGGGTGGCGCGCATGAACGCGAACACGCTGGGCGCGATTGTGGGGGGTGAAGGCAAGGAACCGTCGCCCGGCGCGGGCCAGGGCGGCAATGGCGTTTCCATCAAGTCGATTCCGCTGATGGTCAACGGCGTCCTCTATTTCTCTTCGCCGGATCACGCCTGGGCGGTGGATGCCCGCACTGGCAAGGAGATCTGGCATTACTTCTGGAAGACGCGCGGCGGTCTGCACATTGGGAACCGCGGCATGGGGATGTATGGCAACTGGCTGTTTTTTGAAACGCCGGACGACTACATCATCAGCCTCGACGCGAAGACGGGCAAGGAACGCTGGCACAAGCAGATTGCGGACGTGAAGGCGGAATACTTCTCCACCATGGCACCGCTGATCATCGGCAATCATGTGATTGTGGGCATGGGTGGGGACTTCCTCGATGTGCCTGGCTGGCTGGAATCGCGCGATCCGGAGACCGGCGAAATCCAGTGGAAGTGGTACTCGACGCCGCGCCCCGGACAGCCTGGCGCTGAAACCTGGCCCGACGCGTTCTCAATGGAACATGGCGGCGGCATGCCCTGGCAGCCGCCCACGTATGATCCCGACCTGAACCTGCTCTATCTCCCCACAGGCAATGCAAACCCTGTGTTTATTGGCGACAGCCGCAAGGGGGACAACCTCTATACGTCGTCGATTGTGGCGCTGAATCCGGATACGGGCAAGATGGCCTGGTACTTCCAGGGGTCGCCACACGATACGCATGACTGGGATGCCACGGAAGTGCCGATTCTGTTCGATGGCACGGTGGACGGCAAGCCGCGCAAGCTGCTGGCGCAGGCGCATCGCAACGGCATGTTCTTCCTGCTGGACCGCACCAACGGCAAGGCGATTGTTTCCACGCAGTTCTCGGAAACGGCCAACTGGTCGAAGGGCTTCAATGA
Source organism: uncultured Acidobacteriia bacterium (assembly GCA_903900705.1). Classification (GTDB taxonomy): domain Bacteria; phylum Acidobacteriota; class Terriglobia; order Bryobacterales; family Bryobacteraceae; genus BOG-234. Next base: position 20,200 of record CAIUOG010000008.1, on the reverse strand, counting down.
AAAAGGTCAGCCGATTCCGAATCCGGAGAAGGAACCGCAGCGCGGTGGCGCGCTGGTTTCGCCGAACTCCTCCGGCGCGACCAACTGGCCCGCACCCAGCTTCAATCCGGATACCGGGCTGTTCTATCTGCACTCGTCGTCGAGCTACGCGGTGTTCTACCGGACGGATGCGCCGGGTGAAAAGATTGCGGCTTACGGCGGCAATTCCGAGCACGGCGTGCAGGGTTTCGGCGGTCAGCTTCGGGCCATCGATTACAAGACCGGCAAGACTGCCTGGATGCACGAGTATCCGGGTGGAGCCAACGGCGCGGGTGGTCTGCTGAGCACCGCCGGCAAGTTACTGTTCGCCGGCGATGGCGCGCAGAATCTGGTGGCGCATGATCCGGCAACGGGCAAAATCCTGTGGCACGCGGGTCTGACGGCGGGCATCAGCAACGCGCCGGAAACCTACATGCTCGATGGCCACCAGTACATTCTGGTGGGCGCTGGCGACAGCCTGTACGCGTTCTATCTGCAGTGAGCCGCGCCAGTCTGAACAGGCGTAGCTTCATGGCCGCCATGGCCGCAGCCGGATTCGTTCCGGCGCGCGGTCAGGCGGCCATTCCATTTCCCGTGAAGTACCGGAAGAGTTCGCCGTATGACGAACTGCTGCGGTACGTTGCGCCAGGCGCCGATGAGTTTGAGGGCGAGAAGGCGGCGATTGAACTCGAAGCGGAGCTCTCGCGCAAGCTGGGCGGGCGCGTATCTGTGCTGGCGGATTCCACCGTTCGGTTCGAGGTGAAGACACCGGGCGAGTACCGGACCGGCATCCGGCAGTTGCCCGATCTGAAGGTGCTGCGGGAGGATGTGGCACGGGCCGGGAAGCCCTATTTTCAGGATGTGACGGGCGCGGTTTTTGGCGGCGCGGAGTCATTCCGGAAGCAGCTGGCGAAGGGGAATCCGTGGTGGCGGACGCATCTCGATACGGCCACAGGCATTGATACGGATGGCAATCAGGGCATTGCGGTCGGCGATATCGATGGGGATGGCGTCGACGAGGTATATGTCTGCCAATCGGGTGGCCTGCCGAATCGTCTGTACAAGCTGCGGTCAGGCGTTGCGGGCGGCGTAGTGGCGGAAGACATCACGGACCGCGCGGGTGTGGGGATTCTGGATGAAACCACCTGCGCGCTGTTTGTGGATCTGCGCAATTCCGGGTTGCAGGATTTGGTGGTGTTGCGGCGCTTCGGGCCGACGCTGTTTCTGAATCAGGGCAATGGCGCCTTTCGCGAACTGCCGGATGCGTTCCGTTTCCGCAAGCCCGCCCAGGGCGTGTTTACCGGCATGGCGGCGGCGGATTATGACCGCGACGGCCGCGTGGATCTGTATTTCTGCACTTACGTGTATGTGCAGGGCGAGGACCAGTATCGCTACCCCACGCCCTATCACGATGCGCAGAACGGGCCGCCGAATTTCCTTTTCCGAAACCGGCTCACGCGTGACGGCGGCGTGTTTGAGGACGTCACGGAAGAGAGTGGCATCAACGCCAATAACAATCGCTTCAGCTTTGCCCCGGCCTGGTGCGATTTCGATGGCGACGGCTGGCCGGACCTGTACGTGGCCAATGATTTCGGGCGCAACAATCTGTATCGGAATCGCGGGGGCAGGTTCACGGATGAGGCGGCGAAGGCGGGTGTGGAGGACCTGGGCGCGGGCATGAGCGCGTCCTGGTTTGACGTGGATGGCGATGGCCGTCCGGATCTCTATGTCTCGAATATGTGGAGCGCCGCCGGCCAGCGAATCGCGCGGGATCCGGCCTTCAAACCCTCGCAGGGCAATGGCGCGGCGTACCAGCGCCATGCGAAGGGGAACTCGCTCTATCGCAACCGGGGCGATGGTTCGTTTGAGGAACTGCCTGGCGTGGAAATGGGCCGCTGGGCGTGGAGTTCGGGTGGTTTCGATTTCGATCTGGATGGCGAGCCGGAGATTTTCGTCGCTTCCGGGATGGTGAGCAACGGAACGTCGAAGAAGGCGGGGGACCTCGACAGTTTCTTCTGGCGTCAGGTGGTGGCGAATTCGCCATCGACCATGACGGTGGTGCCGGAGTATGAGGACGCGTGGAACGCCATCGGGCAGATGTTTCGCGGGGAGCATGACTGGCGCGGGTTTGAGCCGAATGTGTTTTATAAACGCGAAAACGGCCGGTATGTCGATCATTCCGGCGTGAGCGGACTCGATTTTGCTGAGGACAGCCGCACCTTCGCCGTGACTGATTTCGATGGCGACGGCTACCCGGACCTGTTGCTGAAGAATCGGCGCGGTCCGCAACTGCGCGCGATGCGGAACGACTGTGCGGCGGGGAAGCCGGCGGTGGCGATCACGCTTCAGGGGACGAAATCGAATCGCGACGCGATTGGCGCCCGGGTGGAAGTGAATGGTCAGGCGCAGTGGCTGAGCGCGGGCGGCGGGTTCTTATCGCAACACTCAAAGAAACTGCATTTCGGTCTGCGGGGCAGGGAACGGGCGGAGGTGAAGATCACCTGGCCTTCGGGCACGGTGCAGAATCTGTCCGGTCTGGAGCCGGGGTTTGCGTATGTGATTACGGAAAGTTCGCCCACCCCGGCGCGTGCGCGGTTCCGCCCGCGGGCTGCGATGGCATCCGAGCCGGTAGCCGCGAATAATTCGCCCGATTTCGCCGAAACCTGGCTGCTGGAGCCGGTGCCGATTCCCGAGAAACGACCGGGGCCTGGCTTTGTGGTTCTGGAAGCCGCGGACCTGGCCAAAGAGAAAGACGAGGTCGCGGCTGCCTGGTCGCTGTTCCACCGCTATCTGTTCGAATATCGGTCTGAACTGGTGCTGCCGATGACGGTGCTGATCGATGGAGAGAGCCGCGCGCGCAAGGTGTATGCGGGCATTCCGGATGAGGCGACGAAGCGCGCCGATCTGGCGAGGATGGAGCAGTCGCACGCGCTGGCGCTGCCGTTTCGGGGCCGCTATATTCTGCCGCCCCGCCGGAACTACTTCAAGATGGGCGTGGCCTTCTTCTGGGCGGGCTATCCGGAACGAGCGCTGCCGTATCTGGAAGAGGACCTGCGGTCCCGTCCGGACAGCTGGAATACGGTGCTCGCGCTGGGGCGGATCCATCAGGAACTGGAACACTGGGATGCCGCGCTGGAGGCTTTCCGTCGCGTGGAGACCATGCATCCGGGGTATGCGCCGGCCATTGTGGATATCGGCATTGTGCAGTTGCGGAAGAACGATCCAGCAGCGGCGCGGGAGACGTTTCTGCGCGCGATGGCGGTGGATGGGAAATGCGCGGAAGCGGCCAATGAGTTGGGGCTGCTGGCTGCGCAGGCGAACCAGCTGGACGAGGCCCGGAACTGGTTCCACAAGGCGATTGAAGCGGTGCCGGGCCATGCGGAGGCGGTGAATAACCTGGGCGTGTTTTACGCGCAGATCCGGCAGTATTCCGATGCCGTGGCGGCCTTCCAGTATGGGATTCAGTACAATCCGGCGAACGAAGCGCTGCATTTGAATCTTTCGCGGATCTTCCTGATTATGGGACAAAGGGAGAACGCGCGCATGGTGCTGACGGAACTGCTGGAACGCCGCCCGGACAGTGCGCCGGGACGGAAACTGCTGAACGAAATCGAGGGACAGTGAACCGACGCCAATTCCTTCTGACGCCTGTTTTTCTGGCATCAACCCAGGCCAATCCCGCGCGCGGGCAGGCCGCTCCCGAAAACATTACCGGAACGTTGCCGGATATGCTGCTCAATTACTTCTCGCAGCGCATCAACAGCGAACGGAAGCCAGTGGCGAACGTGCGGGAAAAGCTACGGGAGATTTCCGGGCCTTACCCGGCGCGCACGCCGCTCGGCGCGCAGGTCGTGAAGACCTCCGTCCGCAAGGGCTATCGGATTGAAAACGTGGTTTTCGAGAGCCGGCCGGGTCTGCACGTTAACGGCAATCTGTGGGTGCCGGAGGGGCTTGCCGGACGCGCTCCTGGTATCGTGATGCCTCGCGGGCACTTCGACCCGGAACGCATGGCCGGCGATTATCAGCAGATCTGCTTCGATTTGGTGAAGGCCGGTTTCGTGGTGCTGTCCTACGACCCCGTGGGGCTGGGGGAGCGCCGCGAGTTCGATGGCCTGTTTTCGGCCAGCCAGGAGCACGCGCTCATGGGCAACAAGCTGGCGCTGCTGGGCGAGAGCGCGGCCGGGTGGCAGATTTGGGACGGCATGCGGGCGGTGGATTATCTGGTGAGCCGTCCCGAGGTGGACCCGAAACGCATCGGGTGCGCCGACCATTCCGACAATGGCTCGGAGACTTCCATGCTGTGTGCGCTCGATGACCGCATTGGTGTTGCCGCGCTGCACGCCGCGCGCTTCGGGCATCGCTGGCCGGTGGACCCGACGACGTGGATCATTCTCGACGACACGCAGGAGTACCTGCGCGGCGCGGCGAGCGCGGGCATCGACATTGCGGACATCTTCGGAGCGATTGCGCCCCGGCCTCTGCTGGCGCTGGTGGAAAACCAGGACGGGGCCTTCCTGCCGGTGGTGGAGCGGCTTCGGAAACAGCATCCGGCCTTCGATATGAAGAGCTCCGACGCCACCCAGGCCTGGCCGAAACGCCTGCGCCTGGAGACGGTGGCCTGGTTTGCGCGCTGGTTCCATACCGGCGCGGGGTTGGTGGACGAGACGGATGTAATCCCGGAAATGCAGTCCACGCTGCGGGCGGGCAGGCCGGGCAAAACCGTGAATGCGCTGATCCGGGAAAAGGCCGCTGGTCTGCCCCCGGCAAAGGTGTCGGCGGACGCGGTGCGGGCGCTCATCGGCGCTCCCGGCATGGCAAAACGGCCGCCGCAGATTCTCAACTCGGAAGCTGCGGATGGTTTCACAGAGGACCGGTTGTATCTGCCGTCGGAACCCGGCATCTGGCTTCCGGCTACGTTGTGCCGCCCGGCGAAACCGAACGGCAAGGTGGTGGTCTATGTGGCTGGCGACGTAACGGCGCTGGACCCGGCGGGTACGGATGATGACGAAGTGCCGCCCCCGGACCGCACGGCGCAACTGCTCGCGGCGCGCGGCTACACGGCCATGGCGGTGGATGTGCGTGGGATCGGGGCGACGGCTCCGCGTCTGCCGCGGCGCGGTTTCCGGATTCCGTGGCATCACCTGATGAATCGCGATATGGCATTCGCCATGATGGCGTGGTCTTTGAACGATTCGCTCTTTGCCATGCGGGTGAAGGACCTGCTGAGCGCCGTGAACTTCGCCGCGACGCTGGGCGAGGTGTGGGTGGCGGGGCGGGATATGGGGGCGCAATGGGCGGTGTTTGCGGCGGCGGTGGAACCGCGCATTAAAGCTGTCTATACCCAGAACGGACTGGCATCCTGGAAAAGCCTGCTGGAGCATGACCGTTACGACCAGGCCTCCAGCCAGTTCCACTGGGGCATGCTGCGGACCTGTGATCTGCCGCAGGTAACTGCCCTGATTGCTCCGCGCCGTGTAACGCTGCTGAGCCCCACCGGTTACGACAGAAAAGAAATGAGCGCCGCAGAAGCTGCGGCGCTCTATCCGAACGTGACGGTCCGGTTCTCCGGGGATCTGTCAGAGATCTAGACTATTCGGTCGGAGTTTCGTGCATGCCGGTGTGGTGCGCTTTGGCGTGACCCGGCAGGGAGAAGCGGTAGGAATAGCTGGCCAGCCAGACCCAGTCGGCGAAAGCGGCGTCGCCGTGGCCGTTGGTCAGGGTGTCGGGCACGCTCACTGTGCGGTTGCGGTAAAGCGCCCGGCCGATTTCGGCGGAGAACACAGACTTCCCGTGAACGTACTGTACGCCGGGCTCAATCGAGAGCGCATAGCCGGGGCGGCGGAAGCCCAGGTTGTCGGAGGGGAAGAGGTTCTTCGAGGGCACGCCTTCCCAGCGCGGGCCCAACGTGACGGTCAGGCCCTTGATTTTCGGCACGGCATGCGCGACGCCGGTTTCAAGCAGGTACTGGTCGGAGATGGCGGTGTACTGCGAGAGCGTGACAGGGTTCACGGTGGCGCTGCGCTGGTAGCTGGTGTTCAGGTCATTCACGGTCGCGGTGTAGCTGCCGTTGAAGTAGACCTGGGTGCTGCCGACGTTCTTAAAGGCCTGCCACTGGAAGGGGATGGCCCAGCTACCCTGGCCGGGCTGAATGGAATAATCAACGAACTTCGTCTGCGGGCCTTTGCCGTCCAGGGCGTCCACCACATTCGAGATATTGCTCTTTCCGGTGGGCAGCAGCACGCCGACGCTTAGCTGAATATTGCCTCTGTTGTTTTCCGTGGGGCTCCAGAGCCAGCCGTTCGCCATGAAGGCCATGTCTCCGACGCCGCTGGTGGTATAGACGATGGGCGAGTTGTTGGTGTGGCGGCTGGCGGACATCACCGGGAGATCGGCCGTGACGCTGAAGCGCGGCGTGATCTGGTAAGTGATGGCCATGTTCTCCAGGTTGAGCTTGTTTTCCACCTGCGTACCCAGCGCGATGCGGGGCTGTTCCACGTCGCCCACGAAGTGGCGGAAGCTGAACTGGTGGCGGTAGCCAATGGTCAGGTTGAATTCACCGGGATTGAGGTAGCCGCCTTCGCTGGTGGGGCCGCCGACTTCCCCGTTCGACCGGGAAACGACGCAGCCTTGCCCCCAGGCGGAAGGCAGAGATGCACAGAGACACAGAGCCGCAAGGCTCAGAACACGGACAGGACCCATGAGTGCGATGCTAACGGCGCGAGGCGGGGTGCGGCAATAGTGGGAATCCACTATGCGGCTGATTCTCAGGGGAGATTTCGTACAAGCGCGGGCGGCGCGGGTTTGGAATGGTCGTCTTTGGATCGATCGTGGGCGAGCCAGGCAAGGCGTTCTTCCAGTTCGGCCCGATGGATCTCACCCTGGACGCGGAAAAGGATCACGCCGTCTTCGTTAAGAAACGCCGTATCGGGCACGGCTTCGCCCAGACCGAGGCGGAAGATATCGTCGCCGGTCGCGCCGGTCCAGACCGGGAAGGTCACGTCATACTTTTTGAGGAATTCGGGGATATTCGCGCGGGTTTTCTTATCGTCGAGCGAGGCGCCGATGAAGACGACACCTTTGCCGGCCCAGGCCTTCTGGACGCTGACGAACATGGGCATTTCCTCACGGCACGGGCCGCACCAGGTTGCCCAGAAATTCAGCACCACGAGCTTGCCACGCAGGTCTTTGAGGTGGACCTTTTTGCCATCGAGGTCGGTGAGATTCAGGTCTGCGGGACCGTCTTTTTTTGCGCCGGAAAGAAGGAGGGCGGTCAGGATGAGGAAACCGATTGCACGCTTCACAACCCCTACTGTTGCTGTTGTTGCTGCTGTTTGTAAAGCCCCTCGTCAGGTTCAGGCGGCGGAACGGCGGCGGTTTCTTCCAGAACGGCTGTGCCTTCGTCATCGAGCGCGGGGCGAACCAGTACGTCCACGGACAGACTTTGTCCCGCGTGGCCTTTGTAGACGCCGCGGACGGGAGGCACGTCGCCGTAGTCGCGGCCATAGGCGATGCGAATGTGCTGTTCTTCCACAAACTGGCCGACGGTGGGGTCAAGCCCGATCCAGCCGGCGCCCGGAACCCAGGCCTGTACCCAGGCATGCGAGGCGAGTCCGCCGATCACGCGCTCCATGGCGGCCTGTTCGTCGGCGGCCTGGCGCGGGACCAGGTAGCCGGAAACATAGCGGGCCGGAACGCCCCGGGTGCGCAGCAGAGAGAGCAGCAGGTGGGAGAAGTCCTGACAGACGCCGGAGCGGGTTTCGAGACAATCCGCCACCGAGGAATGCACGTGGGTCGCGCCGGGCTGGTAGCGGAAATTCTTGTAGATCAGAAGCGAAGCCGCTTCGACAAAGCCCTGCACGGTGCCGTCGGATTCCGCTTCGGATTGCCGGACCAGTTCATCCACGCTGGGCATCTGCGGGCAGTATTTTGAGGGGTTGATCCAGTCGAAATACTCGTCGGCCAGGTCGTCTTCCATGGCCGAGAGTTCGGCCAGAGTAAAGGTGGAACGCGGGGCCGGCGGCTGCGGGTGCACCAGAATCACCGCTTCCGATTCCACGCGGAGATAGCGGTGCTCCGGCAGAATGTGGAACAGGTGGACCCAGTTGCCGTAGAAGTCCTGATGGCCGATCGCTTTGGCGTTTGGGTTAGTCGTGATACGGAACGAAAGGCAGCTCTGGCACTCGTCATGGCGAGGCCGGAGCCGCAATTCGTTATAGCTTTCAGAGACCGGGCCGTCGTACTTAAACTGCGTGACGTGCACGAGTTTATAGCGATTCAACGGGCTGTCCCCTCGTTCACCGGCCTCACGCGGACACCGCGTAGTAGAGATAAGTCTCCGTGATCTGGTTGCCGATGGTCCGGCAGGTGACCTGCAGTTCTTCGAGGTAGTTATGCAGGCCGCCGGAGAAGATTTCGCCAATGCTGTCGTAGGTCAGCTGTTCGTGCGTCCTGCCGGTGAGCCGTTCCGCTTCGTTGGCGTACGTTCCCGGTACGGAACCGCTGATGGCGTAGAGCGAATTCTGGAGAATTCCCAGGTTGAAGCGTACCGAACGGGGATGGCGGGCATCCAGCAGCAGCAGCTCCGCCACCTTTTCGGGTTCAATCTGCGTGTACTGGCGTTTGTAGAATTCGTAGGCCGCCACTGATTTCAACACCGCCATCCAGGCATGGCTGCGGGCTTCATTCAGAATCTCGGAACCTTCCAGCAACTGGTGATAGTGAACGTCGAGAATGCGGGCCGTCATCTCCGCGCGTTCCAGAACACAGCCGGCCTGCAGGAAGTGCCAGCCTTCGTCGCGGGGCAGGGTGGCGTCGCAGACGCCGTGGAAACGATGGCCGCCGCGCTTCACCGCGTCACAGAAGCGGGCAAGATCTTCGCCTTCGTCACGCAGCTTGTTGATTTTGTGGTAGAGCCCGTTGATGTCTTCCCAGAGTTCGCGGGAGATGCGGTCGCGGATGGTGCGGGCATTTTCGCGCGCCCGGATAATGCACTGGGCGATGGAATTCGGATTGTCCTCCGAATAGCCAAGGAAGTCGAACGCGGAACTGGCGAGGGCTTCATCGTACTTCTGGTAGAAGCGCGCGCGTTCGCCGGTAACGGTGATGAGCGGGTCCCACCGGAGCTTGTAGGTGTCCGGCGGCTGCTCCAGCAGCATGTGATAGTTCACGTCCAGGATGCGGGCGGTGTTGTCCGCGCGCTCCATGTAACGGCCAATCCAGAAGAGGGAATCGGCAATGCGGGAAAGCATCATTATTCGTCACCCCGCAGAACCCAGGTGTCTTTGGAGCCGCCGCCCTGGGAAGAGTTCACCACGAGAGAGCCTTTCTGCAGGGCCACGCGGGTCAGGCCGCCGGGCACAATGGTCACATTTTCACCGTCGTAGAGGCAGTAGGGGCGAAGGTCCACGTGCCGTCCGCTCAGGTTTTCAGTCGACGGATCAAAAGAGGGACAGCGGGATAACGGAATCACCGGCTGCGCAATGTAGTTGCGCGGGTCAGCCTTCAGACGTTCCCGGAAATCCTCAATGGTTTTCTTATCGGAAGATGGGCCCATCAGCATGCCGTAACCGCCGGACTCGCCGACCGCTTTGACCACCAGATCTTTCAGGTTGTCGAGCACATAAGAAAGCTGCTTGTCGTCCGAGCAGAGGTAGGTATCGACGTTCTGCAGAATGGGGTCTTCGCCCATGTAGTACTTGATGAAGGCCGGGACGTATGCGTAAATTGCCTTGTCGTCCGCCACGCCGGTTCCCACCGCGTTGGCCATCGCGATGTTGCCCGCGCGATAGGCGTTCATCAGGCCGGGGACGCCGACCAGCGAATCGGCACGGAAGGCGAGGGGATCGAGGAAGTCATCATCGACACGGCGATAGATCACGTCCACGCGGGTGAGGCCGTGGATGGTCTTCATATAGACCACATCATCAACCACAACCAGATCGCGTCCCTCGACGAGCTCGATGCCCATTTCCTGGGCGAGGAAGCAATGTTCGAAGTAGGCGCTGTTGTAGAGGCCGGGCGTGAGCAGCACGATCACCGGGCGGTCGCCGCTGCGGGGCGAGAGGCTGCGGAGAATCTGTGCGAGTTCGGTGGGGTAGTGGTCCACCGGCATCACCTCACAGACTTCGAAGGCCTGCGGGAAGGTGCGGCGCATGACGAGGCGGTTTTCGAGCACATACGAGATGCCGCTGGGAGACCGCGCGTTGTCCTCGAGTACCAGATACTGGCCGGTCCGGGAGTCGCGAACAAGGTCGATGCCGGCGATGTGGACGTAGATGTCGCGGGGCACGGAAAGGCCCACCATCTCGCGGCGGAAATGCTTGCAGGAATAGACCAGATTGCGGGGGACGATCTTGTCTTTGAGAATGCGCTGCGGACCGTAGATGTCCTGCAGGTATAGATTCAGGGCCGTGACGCGTTGCGCGAGGCCGCGCTCAATCACGTCCCATTCGGACCGGGGGATGATGCGGGGCACCAGGTCGAACGGGAAGAGACGCTCCGTTCCGCGACCATCGCTGTAGACGGTAAAGGTAATGCCCTGAACCAGATACGAAAGGTCAGCCAGTTTGCGCCGTTCCTCGAAGACTTCGAGGGGCATGTTGGCGAGCATGTCATACATGGGCGCCGAACCTGGGCGGGGCAGACCGTTGGGTGCCACCATCTCGTCGTAAAAAGCTCCCGGATCATAGCCGGAAAAAAGGAGCTGACTGCCGGAATGTGTCGAGTGTGACATAGACGCCGAAGACATAGCTATATCTCTCTGGGCGCGCTGAGATGACATGAGCTAAACGCTGCCAAATCCGGCGGATCGAGCGACAGGGGTCGGAGCCGATTCGTATCAATAATTGTAGCCGACTCGTTACAGTGGCGAAGACGTATTTGAACGTACCACTTCCAGCATGCGCCAGTCGCGTTCTCCGAACTCGCCGGAAACGCGGCCGCCGGCCTTTTCGATGGCGGCGGAGACCACGGGAATGTTCTCGGCCTCGAACCCGCTCAGGATGGCGATGCCGTCCGGCTTCAGAATCCGGACCCAGTCCGGGGCGAGTTCGGCGATCCACGCCGGGCTGATATTGGCGACGATCACGTCGGCCACGCCGCCCGCCACCGCGTCCGCCGAGCCCGTGAACACCGGGACCCGGACACCGGCGCGCTCGAAATTCTCCTTCGCCACCGCGACGGCGTCGGGGTCCGTATCGCTGGCAAACGCCCGCGCCGCGCCCAGACGAACCGCCACCTCAGACAGGATGCCGGAACCGGTGCCGACGTCCACCAGCGTCGCTCCGGGCCGGATATGGCGCTCAATGGCTTCGAGGCAGAGGCGGGTGGTTTCATGCGCGCCGGTGCCAAACGCCAGACCGGCGTTGATCACCACGCGGATGCGGCCTTCGGGCGTCGGCTCGTCGCGCCATTCCGGAATCACAAAGATTTTCTCGCCGATCTCCATGGGCTGCAGGTGTTCGCGCGCGAAGGCGACCCAATCCCGCGTATCGGCGGGCGTGGCGACTCCTCCGAAACGTTCCAGAATGCCGGTTTGCAGGTCATCACTGTCAAAAAAGACCCGGATCCGGGCGAGGTCATCCCACTCCTCTAATTCGACGATGCCGTTGGACCCCGCTTCCCACAGGTCCGCGATCAGGATTTCCTTATCAGATTGCTTACAGTCGAGGTCAATTGAGAACATAGAGGTTTCAGATGAAATTACAGGGCATGCTGGCGTCGGCCGCGACGCCGTTCGATCACACAGGCGCGATCTACCGCGCCAAGATTCAGCATAACTTTGACAAGTGGTGCCGGACCTCTTTAGCCGGATTTGTCATTGGCGGTCTGGCCGGGGAAGGCCCCCTGCTGGACGCTGACGAGAAGGTGGAGGTTTTGCGCATTGCGAAGCCGCACGTGCCGGAGAGCCGCGTTCTGATTCTCGACGTGAGCTGCGAGGGCGTGCATTCCGCGGTGAAGCTGGCGAAGGCGGGCGCGGAAGCCGGCGCCCATGCCGTGGTGAGCCTGGTGCCGCACCAGTACCGCAACCTGATGTATGGTCCGGAAGCGCAGATGCTTTACTTCCGTGCGCTTGCCGACCAGTCGCCCGTGCCTGTGCTGATCCACAATGCCCCGCAGATGACCGGCGTCGACCTGCAGCCCGATTCCATCGCCCGGCTCTCGGCGCATCCGAAAATCACGGGCGTGATTGAAACCGGAACTCCGGCGGGCCGCATTCAGCAGATCCGCGCCGGCGTGCCGAAGGATTTCGCGGTGTTGGGCGGCACCGAATCGCAGGTCTGGGATTCGCTGAAGGCCGGTGCGAACGGCGCGGTGCTTGCGTTTGCCAGCGTTGCGCCCTACGCCACCATCGCCATCTGGGAGGCCTTCCGGACGCGCGAGGAGGAAGCGGGTATCGACTGGCAGGGGCGCATTTCCCACCCCTCGATTCTGGTGACCGACATGTACGGCGTGGCCGGACTCAAGCACGCGATGGATCTGAACGGATATTATGGCGGACCGCCGCGCCTGCCGTTTTCGCCGGTTTCGCTGGAAGCGCGCGCGGAAATCGAAGACGCCTTCCGCGATCTGAAGGGGTAACTTCCCCGACTTCATGGAGAAGAAGGCGCTGCTCGCGATCCTGCAGGCGCTGCGGCGCGCGGTGCAGCGGGACCTCGGCTCGTTGTGGAGCCTGAAGGTCAACAATTTCTTTTTCTTCGTGATGTTACTGGTTGCGGGCGCGCTTTCAAGCGGCCTGCCGCCGTGGAGCGCCTACCCTTTTCTGGCGCTTCTGGCCCTGTTGCTCCTGGTCCCGGCGTCTTCGGACCCGCTGGAAAAGATTCCGGCGGAGCGGTTGAGCTCCTGGCCGCTGGGGCGTTCTGATCGGGTGGCTCTGCGGCTGCTGAGCCTGGCGCTGAGCCCCGTGTTCTGGCTTCTGGCTTTCACGCGGGCCTGGCCCGTCCTGCCAGTGTTGATCGCGCTGCGGCTGGTGATCCGGCTGCCGCGACTGACCCGCATCCCGCCGTTCCCGCTCCTCGCCGGTCGTCTGGGCGGGATGATCACCAACAACGTGCGCGAAATGCTGAGCCTGCCCGATACCTGGCTCGCCATCCTGCTGAGCCTGCTGGGGATTGCCTTCCGGCTTTCCGGAGCGCGGGCCGACCCCGAAGCACTGTCGATCTTCGCCATACTGATCGCCCTCGCGCTCAGCACCTGGGCGCAGTCCCTCTTCGGGCTGGATCCTGATTCGGCGATGACCCGCTACCGCCTGCTGCCTCTCGCGGGCTGGCAGGTTCTGCTGGCAAAGGATCTGGCATTCCTCGGCATTCTGCTTTTGCTGGCGCTGCCGCTGCGTCCGCTGCCGGCGCTGACTTTCGGGCTGATGGCGCTGGCGATCGGGCATCATTCCTCTGTCCGTCTGAATCTTGCGCAGAAACGGTGGCGGTTTACGGCGGGCAGGCTGCTGCCGGTGGGCGCGTTGCAGGCGCTGGCGAGCGTGGCGGCGGCATTCTGGGAACTGCGGTCGGGGCCGCAGGTGCTGGCGGGAGTGTTGTGCCTGTATTTATGCAGTCTGTACTTCTACGGTCGTTCTGTAAAGTAACGTCAACTTTTTGCGCCCTGGTTGCGTCTCTCAGACAGGGCTGGACTGATCGAAGAGAAGGTTCAGCATGATAAATTCAAACGGGAGGGCACACGTTGCCGAGTCCGCTCGCGGCTCTTTTAGCACTGCAGACGAGTTTTTGGGAACTGATTAGCGGTGGATCGATACTGGCGAACGTTGTCCTTGTTATCCTGCTGGGCTTTTCCGTCTACTCCTGGACAATCATCTTCGCGAAATGGTCCTCGCTGGGCGCGGCCCGGAAGAGTGACGCCCGCTTTCTTCGGGCTTTCCGCAAGGCCAACGGGATTGAATCGGTGATGGTGGCGAGTGAGCAGTTCCGCCCCTCGCCGCTGGTGTCCGTTTTCGACGCCGGTTATGAGGAAGTCAGCCGGCAGGTGAAGGCGAAAGGCATCCCAAGCAATCAGGATTCCATCACGCGCAGCCTCCAGATCGGGACGAATCAGCAGTTGGCGCGCCTTGAAAACGGGTTGGGCTGGCTGGCGACCACCGCCTCCGTCTCGCCGTTTATCGGCCTGCTCGGCACGGTGCTGGGCATTATCCGCGCGTTTTCGAATCTGAAGGGCGCGGGCAGCACCAGTCTCGATTCGGTGGGCCCCGGCATCGCGGAAGCCCTGATCGCCACCGCCGCCGGGCTTTTCGCTGCCATTCCCGCCGCCATGGCGTACAACCACTTCAACCACATGCTCAAGGCCCTGGGTTCCGATATGGACGACTTCGGACTCGAGTTTCTGAACCTGATTGAGCGCAGTTTCGGGGATTAACAAACGATGGCCATCAACGTCGGCGGAGCGAACGGTGGGCGGCGATCACGCGGCGCGCCACCTCTTGCGGAAATCAACGTCACTCCGTTTGTGGACGTGGCGTTGGTGCTGCTGATCATCTTCATGATCACGGCGCACGCGATGGATTCCGGCATCGAGATCGATGTTCCGAAGACGCGGACCGTTTCGACTGTCACAAAAGAGCTTCCGGTGGTGTCTATCACGAAGTCCGGTGATTTGTTTCTGGGGAAGGATCCGGTGAATATCAACGCTCTGCCGGAGGCGATTCACACGAAGTACCCAGGGCAGACGGCGGTTTACATCAAGGCCGATAAGCTGACGAAAATGGACATCGGCGTGCAGGTGATGAGCATTCTGGGGAATGCGAAGTTCGGCATCAACGTGGTAACGCAACTCGACGATACAAGACGCTGAAACTCAAGTGGATACCTTCGACCAGCGAGATCCCATCGGACGGCCTTTCGCGGGCTCCCTGCTCGCGCACGGCGCGCTGGCGGGTCTGTTTGTGGTCTCCGGGTACGTGCATCTGTTCCAAAATACGTGGGGGTCGGAACATGCCAGCAGCGGGTCAGTGGGCGTCACCATGGTCTCCACCATTCCGATTCCGCGCAATGAAGGTCCCACCAATCCTCTGGCCAATGACTCGGACAACCTGGCGCCGCAGGAAGTGATGACGGTGAAGTCGAAGCCTGTGGAGAAGACTCCGGAACCGACGGCGGTGGCGCTGCGGGATCCGCGGGAGAAGCCGAAAAAGACGGCGACGAAGCCCGCGCCGGCGGTTACGGCGTTTCGCCCGATGCAGTATCAGGCCAATCAGGTGTATTCGAAATCGGCCCAGGCCGTCAGTTCGCCCCTGTATGGGATGCAGGGCTCGGGGGGGATCGACATCGGTCCGGCTTCCGTGCTGGGCAACCGGTTCGGGGCTTATGTGGACCTGATGCGCCAGAGAATCAGCCAGCACTGGAATACGGCGGACGTGAAGGCGTCCCCCAGCCAGAAGTGCGCGGTTTCCTTCGTCATCTCCCGCAACGGAGCCGTCAGCAATATTCAGATCTCGCAGGCCAGCGGCAGCTATCTTCTGGATACTTCCGCCAAACGCGCGATTCTCGATTCCAACCCGCTACCCGAATTGCCCGCGCAGTACAACGGCAGTTCGGTTCCCGTAGAACTCTGGTTCCAACTCAAACAATAATGCGGAAATCGACTTTCTTACTTTTTTCTCTTCTGATGTCCGCCGCACTCAGTGCGTTCGGGCAGGGCAAGATCGAGACCACGGTCTTCGGTCAGAACGGCGCGAAACCGGCGCTGGCGGTGATTGATTTCAAGGGCACCGGGTCGCAGCAATACATGGCGGCCTTCAATTCCACGCTGTTCAGCGACCTGCAGAACTCCGGCCTGTTCGAGATGGTCTCGAAGAGCGTCTTCCCGCTCAACAACCCCCAGCGTCCGGAAGACCTGCGCCCGGAAGACAACCGTCAGGGTTTTGCGCTGCAGGACTGGCAGGGCGCGCCCACTAAGGCATCTCACCTGGCGTTCGGCTATACCGCCGCCGTGAATGGCGCGCTGGCGCTCTACGCGAATCTCTATGACACGCGGCAGCCCAACCTGCAGGCGGCGCAGTTGATGACGCCGCGCTACAGCGGCTCGCTGGATGAAGCCGGCGCCATCAAGGTGGCCCACGAATTCGCCAACGACATTATTCAGAAGTTCGGCGGCGCGGCTTCCCTGCTGGGCAGCCGGATCTATTACATCTCCACCCGCGGCGGGTTCGACGAAGTCTGGGTGATGGACTGGGACGGCAATAACCAGAAGCAACTGACGAATCTGAAGTCGCTCTCCATCATGCCGACCGTCTCGCCGGACGGTTCGCGAATTGCCTTCACCACGTATGCGAAGGGCACGCCGCGCATCATGATGATCAACACTGATACCGGCCGGCCGCTGCCTTTCTATAACCAGGAGGCCTCGCTCAACACCACGCCGAGCTTTACGCCGGATGGCAAACAAATCTACTATGCGTCCTCCGCGGCCGGCCTGGCGCAGATTTTCGCGGCGAACATCGATGGCCAGGGCTTCCGCCGCATCACGCACCGGGATGCCATCTGCGTGGAACCGAAGGTGAATCCGAAGAACGGCAATCTGGTGCTGTTTGTGAGCGGCCCCGGCGCGCAGCAGATTTATCGCATGAACGCGGAAGGCGCGGACGTGCAGCGCGTGACCAACGGGGAAGGCGAGGCATCGAATCCGTCGTGGAGTCCGGACGGCCAGAAGATGGCTTTTTCGTGGACGCGGGGTTACGCCAAGGGCGAATGGAACGTGTTCGTGATGGATATCGGGTCCGGTCAATATATTCAGTTGACTCACGGGGAAGGGAAGAACGAGAATCCGGTTTGGGCCCCTGATGGGCGTCATCTGGTTTTCACGTCCACCCGCTCCGGCAGACCGCAGATTTATACTATGCTGGCAGACGGCAGCCAGGTGAAACAGCTGACGCAGCAGGGTTCCAATCGCTACCCCGTTTGGGGCGTGAAGTAGATTTTTCGAGTAAAAACTACCGGGCACTTATGAAAACTCTTTCGCAGGTTCGACTTTCCAGACTCACCAGCTTTACCCTGATCGCGATCCTGGCGATCTTTGCCACCGCGTGCGGCAAGAAAAAGACGCCGCTGCCGCCGCCCCCTCCGCCGCCCTCGGCGAATACGAATGGGCCTTCGATGAATACGCCCGGCAAGCCGGTTGTTGCCGAGTTCACCGGGGAACCGTCTTCTGTGGAGCGCGGTCAATCCGCGCAGCTGCGCTGGTCTGTGACCGGCGCCACCGAGATTTCCATCAACCACGGCATTGGCACCGTTCCGGCGACCGGCACCCGCAGCATTACGCCGACCGAAACCACCACCTGGACGCTGACGGCAACCGGTCCGGCGGGCACAACGACAGGAACGGCTACTATTTCGGTGACGAACCCCGCGCCGCCGCCTCCTCCGCCGACCAACACCAATCGCAACCCGAAGGGCACCGTGGAAACCCGCGTGCAGTCTGACCTGCAGGACATCCTCTTCGACTACGATTCCAACAATCTGCGCGACGACGCCCGGGCGATTCTCCAGGCCGACGCCGAAGCGCTGAAGCGCATATTCGCCGACTTCCCCACCGCCACCATCTACGTGGAAGGCCATTGCGACGAACGCGGCTCGGCCGAGTACAACCTGGGTCTGGGTGATCGCCGCGCCTCGGCCACCCGCGAGTTCCTCACGCAGCAGGGTGTCCCGGTCGACCGGCTCAAGACCATCAGCTTCGGCAAGGAACGGCCCACCTGCACGGAAGCGACCGAAGGTTGCTATCAGCGCAACCGCCGCGCGCACTTTGCCGCAGGCCAGTAGAGGCTGGGATAATCAAACTGGGATAATCAAATAATGAAGATGCGCCCTGTTTACTTACTCGCACTCATCACGCTGCTCCCTGCCGGCAACCTGTTTGCCGCCAGCAAGGAGATGCAGGAAATGCAACGCGACATCGCGCAGCTCCAGGACCAGGTTCGAGCGCTGCAGAGCAGCTTCGATCAGAAAATGGCCATGATCCAGACCCTGCTGCAGCAGGCTCTGGACGCGGGCAACAAGGCCAATACCGGCGTGGCCGTGCTCAGTTCCACCGTCAACCAGACACTGGACCGGGAACTGAACACCAAGCTCGCGCCCATCGCCTCGCTCGCCGCGAAGGTGGATAACACCAACAACGACGTGTCGGAAGTGCGGAATCAGGTTTCCGACCTGAATTCCTCCATCAACAAAGTGCTGCAGCGGCTGGGCGACCTGAATGAGGCCGTGAAGGTGCTGCAGGCTCCCGCGCCGCCCCCTCCCGGCCCGGCGAACGGTGGTGCGATGGTGCCGGTACCGGCGGAAACGCTGTTCAACAACGCGATGAAGGACTACGCGGGCGGAAAGTACGACCTCGCGATCTCGGAATTCTCCGACTTCATCAAGTTCAATCCCGATAACCCGAACGCCGCAAGCGCGCAGTTGAACATCGGCGAAGCGCATTCGGCACAGGGAAAGTACGAACTGGCGACGCAGGATTTTGACGCGGTGATTGAACGCTATCCCGCAAACGATCAGGTGACGCCGAATGCGTACTTCGATAAGGGCATGGCGCTGAAGGCCTCCGGCCATAAGGCAGATGCCATTGCCACCTTCCGCGCGCTGATTAAGAACTATCCGCGCAAAGATCAGGCGGCCCAGGCGAAAGAGCAACTCCGGGCTATGGGCGTGACGGTTACGGCCGCCGCCCCGCCCGCCCCCGTCAAACGCAGGAAATGAAAAAGTTCTGCTGCGGCATTCTGCTCGGATTGTCCGTGCTGACCGGGGGCGAGTTCCCCCGTGAGCTGAACGCATATCCGGGTACAACGCCAAAGCTCGACGGGGTCATCTCTCCCGGTGAATGGGACGACGCCACGACTTTCACCAACACCGGCTGGATCCCTCAGTTTTCCCCTGCCACTAACGCCAAAGACCTCTCTTTGAAGGGTTACGTCAAACACGACGGCAAGCGCCTCTATTTTGCCTTCGATGTGACGGATGACGTGCTTTACGGCATCGACACACCGCGCTGGCTGCCGGATGAGAACCCGAAGGCGCATGACCTGACGCGCGAGGGCTTTCCCTGGTTCGGCGACGAAATGGAGTTGCTGATCAACGCAACGAATCATTGGGTGGCCGATGAGGATTCGGCGGGGGACGGGACGTCCTGGCAGATGGTCTGCAACCTGACGAAGTCCCGCAAGGGCGGCGTGGGCGTGGGTGGCCTGTTGGAAGGCGAGCCCCGGCGTCTCGAAAGCGCCTGGAATACCTACCGGAATTGGATCCTTTCCGGCGCACAGGAGGCCGTGGCGAAGCCGAAGCCCGGGGGCCACGGTTATGTGATCGAGTGGGCTGTCAATTTCGATCCCTGCCTTGAAGTCGCGCCGGGGAAGTTCTATTCCCCCGCTATGGGTGACCGCAAAGTGGGGCTGAACATCGCGCTGGGGGATCTGGATGAAAAGGAACGCGGCACAGGCAATTTCGGGCATTTCCATCATGAGGATTGGTTTGCCGGCGAGAAAAATCTGCGGACGCACCTGAAGCAGTTCGGCACGTTGTGGTTGCGCGCCCGAAAATAGTTGTGGGCAAATCGATCAGGGGGCTTTCATGGGTAAATTTCTGCTGGGCCTGTTTACCGGCGCCGTTCTCGTCGTGCTGGTGGTGGTTTTGGGAGTCTTCGCCGTCGCGTCGCTGAAGTCGAAGCCGCCATCGGTGGAAGACGGCTCGACGCTCGTGCTCCGCCTCTCCGGCGACGTTCCGGAAAAGCCTTCCGTGGAAGTTCCGATCCCCCTGCTGGCGGATAAAGCCGCTCTGACGGTCGAGAACATCTGGAGCGTCCTGCGCCGGGCGGCGAAGGATTCCCGCATCCGCGCCGTGGTCTTTGAGCCCGATGGAGCCGGCGTCGGCTGGGCCAAAATGCAGGAAATCCGGTCTGACATTGAGGCGTTCCGCAAATCGGGCAAGCCGGTCTACGCGTATCTGAAGACGCCCTCCACCCGCGATTACTACATGGCGAGCGCCTGCACGAAGATCTACATGCTGCCGTCCGACGTGCTGAACGTGAAGGGCATCGCGCTCGAACTGATGTACTTCAAGGGCACGCTGGACAAGCTGGGCGTGCAGGTCGACGTGGAACATGCCGGGAAGTACAAAGACTACGGCGACATGTTCACGAAGACGTCGATGAGCGCCGAAACCAAAGAAGTGCTCGATACCGTGGCCGACGA
>CAIUOG010000007.1 GCA_903900705.1 uncultured Acidobacteriia bacterium | reverse complement strand
TGCATCCTCGAAGACGGCCAGGACCTGATCGAATACGCTCTCGTCGCCGCGCTGATCGCGTTTGGTTCCGTCGCCGCCATGAAGACCCTCGCCACCAACATCGCGACCGGCTTCACCAACGTCGGCACCAAGATGACCACCTACACCAGCTAGTTCTCCCGCCGGCTTCGGGCCGGACTGGAAACACGGTGTCAGGTTTCGCATCCGGTATAAAATCGAAGCTTACAGCCTTCCCGATCCGGAGTGCCGGATCCAGAGGCTGACTGGTTCACTCATAATGCATTCCTTCACATGGTGGTCGATTGTCACTTTGCTGGTTGTGGCTACCGCGACAGATCTTCGAAGTCGCCGTATTCCCAACTGGCTTGTACTTCCATTCCTCGCGGGAGGCTTCACTTTTTCGGTGATGCAGGGGGGATGGGCCGGGGCTGCGAACAGCGGGGAAGGCATCCTGCTGGCAGTGGCCGTAACCGGAGTACTTTGTTTTTTGCGGGGGATGGGCATGGGCGACCTCAAGCTTTGCGCGGCCATTGGCGCATGGATTGGCCCGGAACAACTGACCACGGCGCTTGTCATGACTGCGATTACAGGCGGCGTTATGGCCGTCATCTGGGCGGCCGCCAAGGGTCGGCTGGGCGAGTCTCTTGATGGAGCCGGGGATTTGCTGAGCGGTTTCCGCAGGCGTGGTCTGAAGCCTCACGAGAAGTTGCAGCTTGGCAATCCTGTTGCGCTCAAAATGCCTTATGCGCCCGCCATCGCGCTGGGCACATTGTTTTCTTTCTTTACCCTGCCCGCGTAACGCGGCCAGGGCTGTTCCTTTCTATGTTGAATCTGCCGTCCAATAAAAGGCCAGAGCCTGAATCAATGACAAAGGAAAACTATGCGGGTCGGTGACTTGAAAAACATACTGCCCCAGGTTGGATCCAGAATGAGCGAACCGCGGACAGACGCAACACATGTCAACATGCAACAGCTAACGGTGGCTCTGGTCGGGCCACAGGAAGCCCGTCGGCAGAAAATCCGTTCCGCACTGGCCAACCAGCATGTTGAAATTCAGACGGAACTGAGGAACTACCCGGAACCGCGCGACATCATCAGCGAAACGGCGGGTTGCGAAGTCGTGATCGTCGATCTGGCGGCAGATCCGGGGCAAGCGGTGGATCTGATTGAGACCATCTGCGCGTCCGATCCTTCCATCACGGTGATGGCCTACTCGCTTTCGGCCGATCCGGAACTGCTGATGAACTGCATGCGGGCCGGCGCCCGCGAATTCCTGATTGAACCTGTCCAGACCAGCGCACTGACCGATGCACTGGTGCGCGCCGCCGCCCGCCGCCCCGATCTGACGATCAAGAAGAAGGTGCGTGGCCGGATTCTCGCTTTTACGGGCGCCAAAGGCGGTTCGGGAGTGACCACGATCGCCAGCAATTTTGCGCTGTGCCTCGCCAAAGAGTCCGGAGCGAAAGTAGTGCTGGTGGATCTGGACGTCCGTATGGGCGACGCGGCTTTAATTCTGGGCATGAACTGCCGGTTCTCGGTGGTGGACGCACTCCTGCACGCCGAACGTCTGGACAAGGATTTTCTGGCCACTCTGCTCTCGAAGCACGGCTCCGGACTGCAGGTTCTGGCGGGACCCGAGGAGTACACTCCGGTTTCGTCCATGGAAAGTGGCGCGCCCCGCCTGTTCCGTCTACTTAAAGAAGAATTCGACTACATTGTGGTGGACGCCGGCGCCAATGTGGGAAAAATGCACGAAGCCCTGCTCGATGTGGCGGACAGCGTTTACCTTGTGACGGAAGTGAGCATTCCGGCGCTGCGCGCAGCAAACCGGCTGATCACCTGGTTCTCCGAGCGGGAACGTCCGCAAACGGTCGAGGTGGTGGTGAACCGGCATGACTCCCGCACCATTGAAATTGACGAGAACCGGATCGCCAAGGCGCTGACCACCCCGGCGAACTGGAATATTCCGAATCACTTTAACAGTGTTCGGGAGGCGCAGAATACCGGCGTGCCGCTCGCGTCCAACCCGGCGGGTCCGATCACGAAAGTGCTTACCAGGATGGCGCGCGCCGTGTGCGGAAAACCGCAGACCACGGAAGTGAAGAAAAAGTTCGGATTGTTTCGATAGAGCGTGAGAAGCTGACGACAGAAGAAGCTGACCAAAATGGACGCACTCGATTTCGAAACATTTAAGGGCGAGGTTCACCGGCTCCTGATCTCACAGGTGGATCTGGAAAAGCTGGCGACCATTGAAAACAGCCGCGCGCGTCATGCCGTGGCGGTGATGGTCAATCAGATCGTCCTTGAACAGAACCGTCCGCTGAACGCAACGGAGAAGGAGCGCATCCAGACTGACCTTCTGGATGAAGTTTTCGGTCTCGGTCCGCTCGAATCGCTGCTGCGCGATCCCACCGTATCGGACATCCTCGTCAACAACAAGGACATGGTGTTTATCGAGCGGGCGGGCAAGGTACAGAAAGCCAGCATCCGGTTCCGTGATGATCGCCATCTGCTGCAGATTATTGAGCGGATTGTGTCCCGCGTCGGCCGGCGGGTGGACGAATCCTCGCCGATGGTGGACGCCCGTCTGCCCGACGGATCCCGTATCAACGCGATTATCCCTCCCCTGGCGCTGGACGGACCGGCGCTGTCAATTCGCCGCTTCGGCGGCGGGCCCCTGCGCGCGGAATCACTGATTGAGCTGAAGAGCGTGTCGCCGGAGATGATCGCGGTACTTTCCGCGGCGGTGCAGGCGAAGATCAGTATTCTGATTTCGGGCGGAACCGGCGCCGGCAAAACGACCTTTCTGAGCATTCTTTCGCGCTACATTCCATCGTCTGAGCGGCTGATCAGCATTGAGGACGCGGCTGAGCTCCGCCTGGCGCAGGAAAACGTGGTTCGCCTGGAAACCCGCGCAGCGAACGTGGAGGGCACGGGCGCCATCCGGCAGCGGCAGTTGCTGATCAATTGCCTTCGAATGCGCCCCGACCGCATTATCGTCGGCGAGGTCCGCGGCGAAGAAGCTTTCGACATGTTGCAGGCCATGAACACAGGTCACGAAGGCTCCATGACAACGATCCACGCCAACACATCGCGCGACGCGATTTCGCGTCTGGAATCGATGGTGGCGATGGCGAACCTGAACCTTCCTCCTAAAGCGATTCTGCAGCAGATCGCGGCGGCTATTACAATCGTGGTGCAGGTATCGCGCCTGAGCGACGGCACCCGTAAAGTGGTGAACGTCTCGGAAATCACCGGAATGGACGAAAACGTGATCTCCATGCAGGATATTTTCGTGTTCCGCAGAAAAGGCATTGGTCCGGACGGCAGAGTCACGGGGGCATTTGAGCCCACGGGAATCCGCCCCCGGTTTCTGGAGAAGCTTCGCGTGGCCGGCATTCAACTGCCCGTGGAGATTTTCGAGCGGGTCACTCCGGTTGAATAAGAAGCCGATCAAATAAGAAGACTGATATGTGGATTCTTCTGCTGGCAGTTTCGGTAAGCGTGTTTCTGGTGACGGCGCTGTTCTTCGCCGCGTTTGGCGGGGGCGGAGACCCGAATCGGAAACAGGTCCTCGAACGGCTCGATACCGTCATTTCGCGTAATGAAACGAAGGCCGACGACCAGGTCGCGGACATTCGGAAAAAGGAAGCCGCGGCCGGCGGGCTGAGTTGGCTGAACCGCAAGCTGATTGAAGCCGATATTGCACCGCGTCTGAAGCTTTGGCTGTACCAGGCGAATCTGCAGTGGACGCCGGCACGAATTCTGCTCCGGTGCGTTTCTGCGTGGTTGATTGTGGCATACGTCATTTACTGGCGGACCGGTGATTTTTTCCCCGCGCTCATGCTGGGGTTGCCCGCGGGAGTCCTGCCATTCTGGTTCATTCGTTCGCAGCGCAACTCGCGGATGGACGGTTTCCGCAACAAGCTGCCGGAGGTGCTGGAGCTGATTGTGGGCGCTTTGCGCGCCGGACACAGCATTAATTCGGCCATCGGGATTGCCGCCGTGGAATCGCCCGAGCCGATACGCCGCGAATTGCGGCAATGCGCCGACGAACAGAAATTCGGGGTGGAACTCCGGACTTCGATGAAGAATCTGACTACGCGAGTGCCGGTTCCGGATCTGCAGATTGCCGTGACCGCCATTCTGATCCAGCAGGAATCGGGCGGCAATCTGGCCGAGGTTCTGGAAAAAGTCGCGTTCATCATGCGGGAACGGACGCGGCTGAAGAATCAGATCAAGGTCCACACGGCGCAGGGTCGTCTGACCGGGCTGCTGTTGTCGCTGGCTCCGGTGGTTCTGGGCGTGGGCATGTATTTTATGGATCCGGAGCACATGAGCGTCCTCTGGACAACGGCGGTGGGCGTGAAGCTGCTCTGGGCGTCGGGGATTATGACGGGGCTGGGCGTCCTGATCATCAATACCATCGTGAACATCAAGGTCTGAGACGATGCTGATACTGCTGATTGTTTTCGCGGGCGTCTACATCGTGCTTTTCAGCACGGGCGTTGCCTTGTTCTACCGGGCGCCGTCCGGGGCTGACCGGTTGGCGGAGGCGATTCACCCCTCGCACTCAAAGGACGCTCCGCCGCCGCGGTTCACGCTGGCCGCGGGAGCGGCTTCGCTGACGGCGGCGATCCGGCCTTTCCAGAGGTTTGTGCCGCGTACTTCCGCGGAAATTTCCGTGCTGCAGAAACGCATGATCCGCGCCGGATTCCGCGACGAAAGCGCCATGAATATGTTTTATGGCGCAAAAGCTTTGATTCCGCTGTTCTTCTGCATTGTGCTGACCTTCCTGGTGGAATTCGACTATGGCGCCTTCTTTCTCTACGCCATGGCTCTTGGACTGGGTTACCTGATACCGGACTTCTGGCTGGACTCGCGCATCAAGCGTCGCCAGGAGCAGATCCGAATGGGTCTGCCGGACGTTCTGGATCTGCTGGTGGTATGCATCGAGGCCGGGCTGAGTATCGATCTCGCCATTGTGAGAACCACGGCGGAACTCTCGATACTGCAGCCGGAAATCTGCGACGAGTTAAAACTGTTGACACTCGAACAGCGGGCGGGCCGGGGCCGGGCCGAGGCGTGGCGGGGATTTGCGGACAGGACGAATGTGGAGACGATCCGGTCCCTCGCATCGGTCCTGATCCAGGCGGACCAGTTCGGCACCAGCGTGACCAGGGCGTTGCGGGCGCATTCCGACACGCTTCGTACGCACCGTCGCCAGCAACTCGAAGAGAAGGCCAGTAAGACCACAGTCAAGCTGGTTTTTCCGCTGGTTCTGTTTATTTTTCCGTCGATGTTTCTGGTTTTGATGGGACCGTCGCTGATTACGCTGCTGGATTCGTTTACGCAGTATCTTTCGTATTGATTCAGGTCGGGCGTATTGATCCAGTTCGGGCGTATTGAAACAGTTCGGGCAATTTGAATTCGTGCAATAGAATTTAAGATATTTCAGGAAAGGAGACGAGACATGGACAACACAACAATGGTTCGCATCGTGGCGGCAATCCTGTTTGTCGTCGTGCTGGTATTTCTGATCCAGCGCCGGCGTAAAAACGTCGACTAACTGATCGGAAGGTTGGACGAACCAGTCCCGTACTCCAGGGCGAAGGTTTGCCGGCCGGTGGCCGGATTCCCCCGGTTGTGGGAATCCAGGGCGCAATCGTTACAGGGTTCTGAGGGGACCACAGGGGGACAAGCTACCCCTCAGAATCGGGATCAGGCGGAGCGTTGGCTCTGTTCTGGCCCGAAGGAGTCAGTCAGAGGCAATGGAAATCATCAAAACAGAGTCCGGGGATACGATCCGGACCACAAAATCCGCGACCGTCTGGCGGACGACGGGAGGACGCGCAATGGCCAAACGGAAAGATACGGTATGCGTTTATAACCAGACGCGACAGTCCTTTCTGAGCCTCTCCGTCCGCACCGCCGATACCACATTCAGCAGACTCCGGGGCCTGATTGGCAGGGGGCGGCTGAAGAGTGGCGAGGGTATTTGGGTGAAGCCGTCACAGGGAGTGCACACCATCGGGCTGCTTTTCCCGATTGATGTGATCTATCTGGATGCCGACAACCGGGTACTGCTGACGGTGGAAAATCTGGGGACGTTCCGCATCTCACCCGTGCGGAGCCGCTGCCGCAGCGTGCTGCAACTGGCCGCGCGGACCGTGTATGCTTCCGGAACACTACCGGGCGATCAGTTGCTGATTTGTTCACCGGAAAATATGGAAACCTGCCTGACGGCAAAGAACGTTGAGATACTGGTGTGAAAAGGTCCGAAAAGGACCGTTGAACTATGCCGCCGAGTTTCCTACAAGGACTGAAGAAGTGGCTGCAGGGCGACTCCGAACGCCGGCGCGAGCCTCGCAGAGCCGCATCCGCCATTACTGCGTTCTATTATGAGGGCGGCACGCCGTCGCCTCATCAACTGCGCGACATCAGCCTTACCGGGACTTACCTATACACCGAGCAACGCTGGTACCCCGGCACGCTGGTGCGTCTGGCGCTGCAGACCGGACGAATCTCTCCGTCCCAGAAAGACGCCGTACCCTCGTTCAGCGCCGTGATGCTCTGGGCAAAAGTGGTTCGCCATGGTTCGGACGGAGTGGGGCTGCAGTTCGTGGATCTGACGGCAAAAGAAAAAGCCGGTCTGAAAGCATTGCTCGAAACCTCGCTGACCGGGGGAGCGGTAACCAAAGCGGCAAAGTCGAATGAGGGCGGCCAGTCACTGATTGAGCTTTCGCTGATTATCCCGCTGATGTTTCTGCTCATCATCAACGCGGTGAACTTCGGGGCCTTCATTTTCGCCTGGATCACGATTGCCGATGCGGCGCGGACCGGGGTTCAGTATGGTTCGACCAGTACGACCACGTATTCGCAGATCACCACGGTGGTCGCGGACACAACCGCATCCCTGAAGAACAAGGCGTCCGTGTCGGTGGTGTATTCGCGCAACGCCAACGGAACGATCACCTGCCCGGGACAGGGCACCTGCACCGCAACACCTCCCGCCGACCCGGAACCGACGCTCTATACGCTCGCGTGCGTGGATGTCACCTATACGTATAAGCCGCTGATTTCCGTATTCAGCATTCCCTCCCTGCACATTTCGCTCACGCTGCCACCGACGGTGGTGCATCGCCGGGCTGTGATGAGGTTGACAACCTGATGGCCGGCTTCTTTCCGAGTCCTGTGCGCCAGAGGGCTCCGCAGAGAGGCTGGGTCTGGGGTGGCAGTCGTCAGGCGCGGCGGGGCAGCATGATGATTGAGTTTGCGATCACTTCATTCGTGCTGTTCACCGTATTTTTTGCAGTGATTGATTTCTGTCGCGCGGTGCTGGTCTCCACATCGGTGGCAAACGCGGCCAGGGTTGCCGTCCGATATGCCGTGACGCACGGCAGTACCCGCACTGGTTCCGGCGTGGACGGGCCAAGCGGCCCGGGGAATAACCCGACTCAGGTTGTGGCCGTCGCAACCACGTGGACGAGTCGGAGCCTGATGAAGACATCGAACGTTGCGATTACGGTGACGTATCCGGATGGCACGAATACGAAGGGCAGCCGGGTCAGCGTGAAGATCGTTTACCCTTACGACCCGTTTTTTACCTATCTCCCGATCACCATGCGATTGGGAAGCATTGCCGAAGGCGTGATTACGAATTAGAGACAGGGACTGTTGAAGCGAAGGCTGGAGCATATGAAGGGAAAACTGAAATTGCACTACGGGCGGAAAAACCGGGGACAGGCGCTGTTGCTGATGATCCTGCTCATGGGAGTCGTGTTCATCGGCATGCTGGGCTTTGCGATCGACATGTCCCGGATGTACGCGCAGCGACAGATGGCACAGGCGGCGGCGGACGCGGCTGCTCAGGCGGCGATCAGCAGCATCAAAGGCGGCACCAACACAGGCGCAAACGCGTTTGGCAACGCGACCTTCACCTGCGCCACCCGGTCGACGCTGACGCCCTGCGCTTATGCCTCCCTGAATGGTTTTTCGGCGGATAACGGCGACACCATAAAGGTAGATTTCCCGACGTCCGTTGGCGGCGTCACCATCAGCGGCAGCTACTCACCGGCCGCGGCACGAATCACGCTGATCCGGCCGGCGCCGACGTCCCTGATGAAAGTTCTGGGTATCACGTCTCTGAAGATTGCGGCACAATCGACGGCGGTCATCACGGGAAACAGCGGCAGCCCTCTTGTGATCATGGGCGGCAATCTGCCCGATGCGCTCAGCGTCACGGGAACCTCTACTCTGAAGGTCTGCGGGGGGGGACAGATGGCGATCGCGATTGATTCCTGCGCGGGAACCGGAGGAGCCTGTGGCAGCACGGCGTCGTTCCAGGTGACGGGTTCCAGCACGATCGATCTTTCCCATGCGGGTCCCCTCGATAACGGGAGTTGCACGACGGGAACCGGCGGCAGCCTTTCCTCCATGGGGACCTCCAGCATCACCGGCAGCAGCTCTGTACAGAACGGATCGGCCGGCGCCATGACCACCAGCGTAAGTACAGCGCCCGGAGTGAACCCCTATGCTTCGGTGACAGCGCCGAGCACATCTGGTCTTACTACGAGTCCGGTCGTCTGCAGCGTCAACGTGGGTGCGGGAGCCCCCCGTGCCTGCCAGCAGGGCGTGAGTTGGTCCGCCCTCGGCTGCCCGTCCGGCGGCAACCCCTGCAATCTTTACTTCACTGGCGTCTACCCCAACGGAATTTCGCTGGGAGACAGCACAAACGGCGTTATGGCCCCCGGGATTTACTATATGCAAGCGACGGGGTTGGTGGTCGGCGACGGTTCGAATATGTACAGCGCCAGCGGGCTTTCGAGCGATGCCGTTACCGGACAGGGGCAGTTGATCTTCCTGACAGGCACTTCGGTACTGAACGTCAGCGGTTCTTCCAGCCTGTCGCTAACCGGTACGCCTTCCTCATCCGTCTATCAGGGCCTGGTGATCTGGGAGGCCCCCACTGCGACCGGTATCCATAACCATAACCTCAGTTGCAGCGGCACGCTGGACGTCAAGGGAACCATCCTGCTGACTGAAAATAACGCCAACACCTCCAACTACAACAGCCTGACAATTTCCGGGTCCTCCGGAGCCACCACGGCAACCGGCCAGATTGTGGCGGACAAACTAACGATTTCCGGTTCGTCCACCATCACGATGCGGCTGCCTTACGGAAATTCGACCGGCGGCAATACCGCCGGGGGAGTCGTTTCACTGGTGAAGTAAGGAAGAGCCCTACTTTGCAATTGAGGGAATAATCAGCAGGATTTCGACCGTGGCGGGGGTACCGCTGCGGGAAGCGGGCCGGAATTCCCAGTTGCTGAGCAGCTTCATCAGGAATTCGCTGCCGGGGAACGCCTCGGTCTGCTGCATCGCGAGATCTTCCAGACGACCCGACGCGCGAATAAAGCCGTGGACGATGACGTAATCGTTCCCTCCGATCGACACCTCTTCCGGTCGCTCGATCACCCAGGGCCACGGAGCCTCCACGGGAACTGCCGCGCCGGTGACGTTTTCTTCCGAGGAAACCACATATTGCAGGATCCAGTTCTTCTTCAGACCCACATTCACGTAGGCGGTGTTGACAACCTTGCCCTGCAGCAGCCCTTCGGTTCCGGGGAAGGCCACGGCACTGGATGAAGAAGTTGTCACGGTAGAGAAGCGACCGTTCTGCGGCTTCACGATTCGTACCGATTTGGGACCGGGCAAGGCCGCCGGCGCTCCCATGCCGGGTTGCGACGCCGGTCCTGGGACGGCGATGGGCAGAGTTCCGGTCAGGCCGGCGAGGTTTGCGGAGGCCAGGTTTTGGGGCGACAGACTCGCAACGCCCAGAGTGGGTGCTTCCGGCATGCCGGCTGCTCTGCCTCCGCCGGAGGGGCGCGGTGTGGATGTGATCGTCTGGGGAGCCATCCTTCTCGTCGGAAGCTGCACGCTGGCCGGAAGCTGCACGTTCAGTGCGGAAGGTGCTCCGGATACGATTGCTTTCGGTGCGAGTTGCGGGGGAGGCAGCGCGGCCACGGAGGGAGCGCGGGGCGTGGGAATCGTGGCGGGCGGAGGCGCCATCGGGCGCGCGGGCAGCGCATGATTCAGCATGGAGACGATCGTGCCCAGAGAAGCTTTGAAGTCCTCTGTCACTTCGGGCGCAAGCACGGGCGGTAGCGCGACGGGCCTGGGAATGCCTGCGCCGCGGGCAGCAGGTAAGACCGCCGAAGAGGCCTGATTTTCGTGGGAGGGAATGAAATAGAGTACCGGGCGCGGAGGGGCATCTGCCGGCTCATCAGAATCCGTGATGAGCTGCCCCTCCAGAATCTCTTTTTCGACCGCGTCGAGCCACTGCTGCAGGCGCTCCCGGCGGGAGAAATCCTGCAGGCTCTGATCCGGCAGAGGTTCCGGAGTATTTTTCGCTTGAAGATCGTCCAGTTTTTGTCGGGGAGAGCGAAACATCGCGGCGGTCAAATCGAAGGGAGCCGGGTTGGGTTTCAGCCTCAGAAGCTGGAGGGAATAGTGGCGTGGTGGACCGGGATCGGCTTCCGGAACCGAGTATTCCGAGAATAAACCGGAAAACAGGAATACCGCGCCGTGTGCCAAAACGGAACCGGCAAACGAGGCGGTGCGACGCGATGGGGGCAACACCTGGAATGCGGCTTCCCGCTCCGTCGCGCTTTTCTGAACGCCGGCGAAAGAGGACAGATGCAGGTATTTGAGCCCGAGTGTCTGCATAGGCGGAGCGATCAGTCGCGGTTGTAAGGCAATTCAGAGGCCACAGAAAGAGCACTGAAAACAAATAGTTTGCGTCAGGCAGTGTCCACAAGGATGCACGTCCCGGATAATAGAGTAAACAATGGTTCACACCTCCGGGGAAATTCCGCCGAAACCGACGGTACAAGTCCATGAAACAACAGGATAACTTCCGTCGCGCCGAATGGATTCCGAATTGCAAGGTGGGAACGTTGATGCCGCGAAGCGCAGCAAGAAGGTTTAGAAGATGAATCGCAGACTCCTGGTGATTGCCTCAGTGGCGCTCCTGGTTTCCCTGGCCGTGACCTTTATCGCTTACAGGGTGGCCCGGAATCAGTTATCGGCCAGTACGCAGGTCCAGAAATTCCCGCAGGTGGTGGTTGCCGCGCATGATCTGGAAGTGGGAACGGTGCTGCGCGCGCAGGACCTCACAACTACAGACTGGCCGGGTTCGCTGGCGAAAGGGATGAACGCCAAGCCGGAGCCGCTGGTGGGCCGGGGAGTGGTCGCGCCGATCTATTCGGGCGAACCGGTACTTGAGACACGTCTTGCCGCGCTGGGTTCCGGTGGCGGACTGGCGGCAACGATTCCGCCCGGAATGCGGGCCTGCGCCGTCAAGGTAAACGACGTGGTCGGTGTCGCGGGCTTCGTGACGCCGGGTATGCGGGTGGATGTACTGATCGCCAGTTCCGGCGGCAGCAGCGCCTTTGGGGTTAGCCTGGGTAATTCCGGGACCAAGGTCAAAACGCTGTTGCAAAACCTGGAAGTGCTTTCCGCCGGAACCGATATTGCGCGGGATGTGCAGGGCAAGCCCGCTCAGGTGCAGGTGGTGAATCTGCTGGTGACTCCCGATCAGGCGGAAATTCTAAGCCTGGCGAATGCGGAAACGCGGATTCAGCTGGTGTTGCGCAACCCGCTCGATACGAAGATCGCCCAGACGTCAGGCGCGGTTCTCTCCCGCCTTTTCTCCGACAACGATTTCGCGCCACAGGCGAATACTCCGACGCCGGCGCCGGCACGCTCCCCTGCCCCGCCCGTCGTGCGGCGGACCGCGCCCCGGCCTCCGGTGTTTCCGGACATGTCCGGGATGATGCAGGCCACGGCTCCCGCGATGTCCCAGCCGGAACCCAAAGCGGCTGCGCCAGTTGCAGTGGAAGTGATTTATGGAGCCAAACGCTCCTCCGAGGGCGGTAAGTGAAGCGTATATCTTCTTTTTCCCTGACCGGTCTGGTTCTGCTGACCGGGCTCAGTGCCGGCCGGAACGCCGTCGCGCAGGATGCGGCGCCGGACGAACTTTTTGTTGGCGCCGGGAAGTCCATCCTGGTGAACACGGCGGTGCCGGTGACGAAAGTCGCGGTTGGATCGTCCGATGTCGCGGAAGTCACGGTCATCGCCCCACAACAACTGATGTTGAATGGCAGGGCGCCCGGAACCACCAGTCTTATTCTCTGGCAGCAAACCGGCGGTCAGCAGTTCTTCGACGTAACGGTCCGGCCCAGCACGTTCCTGTCCGATAACCGGCTCGACGCGGTTCGTCGCCAGTTGAAGAAAGAACTGCCGGGCCAGGCCATCGACGTGACAGCTGAGAACGAGACGCTGTTTCTGCGCGGCAAGGTCAACGATTTGCTGGGCGCGCAGCGCGCAGCCACCATCGCGGGAGCCTTGGGCAAGGTCGTCAACCTGCTCTACGTGGATGCGCCGGAGGTGGAAACGCAGATTTTGCTGAAGGTGCGGTTTGCCTCGGTCGACCGCAGCAAGAGCACCGCGCTGGGCATGAACCTGTTCAGTACCGGCGCGACGAACACGGTTGGCGGCGTGACCACGCAGCAGTTCTCTGCCCCGACCATCACGAAATCCGGGAACGCGCCGGCCACCGTGACGTTGAGTGATGCGCTGAACCTGCTGGTGCTGCGCCCGGACCTGAACCTGGGCGCAACCATCAAGGCACTGGAATCCCAGGGCCTGCTGCAGGTTCTTGCCGAGCCCAACGTTCTCGCCATCGACGGCAAAAAGGCCAGCTTTCTCGCCGGCGGCGAGTTTCCCTTTCCCACCATTCAGGGCGGCGGCTCCGGTGTGGGGCAGATCACCATCCAGTTCCGGGAGTACGGCATCCGCCTGAACTTCACGCCGAAAAGAACACCGCGCGGGACCATTCATCTGGATGTTGCTCCCGAAGTCAGTGCGCTTGATTACACGAACGGTCTGACCGTGCAGGGGTTCACGGTTCCGGCACTCACAACCCGGAAGATGAGTACCGAAGTGGAACTGGCCGAGGGCCAGAGCTTCGCCATCGGCGGGTTGCTGGACAACCGGCTCACGAAAACTTTCGAAAAAATCCCGTTTCTGGGCGACATTCCGGTGCTGGGCAAGTTCTTCCAGTCGCAGTCGGTCAGCCGTAACAATACGGAACTGTTGGTGATTGTGACGCCGGAGATCGTGCGTCCGGTTCCGGCGGGTATGACTGCGCCGAACGTCGAAATGCCGGAGAAGTTCATGAAGCCGAACACGGCTGGGGAAATGCGGACGCCCGGAGTGGAGAAAACAGGCCCTGTGCCCGCCTCTCCGCCGGTCAAGCCGGTGCCCTTTGAGAAACTGGCGCCGGCGCAGGCCGCCCCGGCTTTGGGTGGTTCCGACGCTCCGGCGCCGGCGGGTGCGTTGGCTCCGGCAGGCGCGCTGGGAGCGATTAAACCTCTCTGACAGGAGTTGCTTTCAGTTTTCGGATAAAGCCCAGCGCAGCGACGCCCAGGGCGAGCCAGCAGAACGGCCCCAGCATCATGCTGAACCGGTCATTGCGCATGAAATTCGCATAGGCGTGCAGGCCGCTGCCCCAGGCGGCCTGTGCATAAGAACCCGTCAGGAACGCGCCCGCGATCAGGTAATACCGCGCGGTGGGACCGAAGCCCAGCGCGACAATCCACGGCGAACTCCACGCCAGATACTGGAATCCGAAGCCAGGACTCAGCAACAGAAACGCGAACACGACTGCGCCGCACTGGTCAAACAGCGGCGGGCGGCGGCACGTAAGGCGCAGGTACACCGGAATCGCCACAATGGAGGCGAGTGCCAGCCACTTGCCGGGACCGGCGAGCAGACCGGCGGGGGCGTCAAAACCCATCGCAATCAGCAGGAAGCGCAGCAGCAGATAGATTCCCCACCAGCCGGTCCAGCCCCCATAACCAAGGATTCTGCTGAGGATGAGCCCCGGTTCCCGCGCCAGATACGGCAGGCCGATCACCAGCCACGTCGCTAGTGCCGCCAGAGCCCAACGCAGCCGGTTCCGGTGGTCCGGCAGGTAGAGCAGGAAGGCCGGAACGAAAAGCACCGGCACCAGCTTGATCCCCGCGGCGAGCCCGAAGGCGACCCCGGCGATGCCGAACTGCTTCCGCTCCACAAACCAGACACTCGCCACCACGAAGCAGATCATCACCGGGTCCGTATTCATGTGAAAGCCGGAGATGGTGATGCCGATGGGGGAAAGCGCGAGCAAAGCCAGCGCTCGCCAGTCGGTTCCCGGGCCCCGGATGCGCCATACAAGGCAGAGCGTGGCGAGGTCTGCAAAAGCGCACAGCAGGCGCAGCCAGAAACGCAGCGGCAGGCCGGTCGACTCCTCGAATGCGCCAAAGGTTTTCAGGATGTGCAGTACGGGAGGCGGATGGATGAAGTACTGAGGATAGTGATGTGCCGGATCATCGGGCAGGTAGACGCCGTCACGATAGAGTTCCGCGAATCCGTCCGCGCGGAGTTTCACCAGATCGTTTTCCCACGTGGTGGCGTCGTTGGTTCCCAGCGTCACGTACGCGAGCAATATCTTCAGGACCAGCGCAAACACGGCCAGTGAGACCACCACCTTTGCGGGACTGAAGCGCTTAGGGCCGCCATTGGTCGTGGGCATGATCTGATCTCCTCATCATAAGACCCGCGCGGTTACCATTCGTTCATGGCGCGACGGCGTTTCTTTGTGGATCGGATTCAGGATGGACGGGCGGAAATCACGGGCGACGACGCGCACCATCTCACCCGCGTTCTGCGCGTGGAGAGCGGCCAGAAATTCGAGATTACCGACAGCCGGCAGGTCTGGCTTGCCACCGTGGAGGATGCCCGCAAGAACCTGGTAACCTTCACTCTGGACGAAGAGTTGCCCGGAGACTCCCCGCTGCCGCCGGTGACGCTCTATCTGGCTCTCATTAAGTTCGAGCGCTTCGAATGGGCGGTCGAAAAGGCTACTGAACTTGGGGTCTCACGCATTG
This sequence comes from uncultured Acidobacteriia bacterium, assembly GCA_903900705.1. GTDB lineage: Bacteria > Acidobacteriota > Terriglobia > Bryobacterales > Bryobacteraceae > BOG-234. Next base: position 22,104 of record CAIUOG010000007.1, on the reverse strand, counting down.
TTCCCGTGGAAGCCGCGCGCAGCGAACAGGGGCTCGACCGGGCCGCCGTCAAGCGGGTGGAACGCTGGCGTCGCATTGCGAAAGAGGCGAGCGAGCAGTCCCGGCGGCTGCGCAGTCCGGAGATCACCGATGCCGTCCGCTTTGCCATGGCACTGAAAGACACGGCAACGCATCGCATCTGGCTGGACGAAAAGCCGGGTGCGACGCCGCTTGCGAGGGCCTTCACTCTCGCGGCGGGCGATTCCACCTCTCTCATCGTGGGCCCCGAAGGCGGCTGGACTGATCACGAACGCGGGTTATTCGCGCAGGCGGGCTGGACGGGCGCATCGCTGGGGCCCTCCGTCCTGCGGGCGGAAACAGCCGTTTGTGCGGCGCTGGCCGTTTTTGCGCAACGGGCGATGGACATTCCCGCGAACGGGCAGGAGCCCGGCGCGCCGATACAATTGGACTAGATGAAATCGCAGCATGTGCCCACCCTGACCATCCTCATCGGGGTGATGGTACTGGTGGCGCAGTTCGAGATCGCGTGGTTCCTCAACAAAGACTGGAAGTTCCGTCTGCAGCCCTGGAACTACTATGGTGTGCGCGCCGTGCTCTGGCTTGTCTGGCTACTCACGGCGGCGGGCTTCGCCATTGATCTGCTGCGCCTGCAATACCGCTCCGATGTCATCCCCGCGCTGATCAGCGGGACTTTGATCGCGTTTGGGACGGCGTGGGGCTTCACGTCCTTCCTGAGCATCAATATTTACGCGGCGTTCCGACCGCTGCTGCGCCGCGTGGAACGCAGGCCGACGGCTTTTTCACCAGCCCGCCGTGCCGCCATTCGCGGCACCATGATCGCCGCAACTGCCGCGCCGTCCGGGATGGTGACATTCGGCGGTCTGGTGGAACGCACCCGTTACGTGGTCCGCGAGGTCGATTTCCCGATTCCCGATCTCCACCCGGACCTAGAAGGTCTTCGCGTCGCCCAGATCAGCGACCTGCACGTCAGCCCTTTTCTGAGTGTCCGCGAGGCGGGCCGCGTGGTCGATATTACCAACGAACTGAAACCGAATCTGACGCTGGTGACCGGCGACCTGATCACCCAAAGTGGTGACCCCCTCGACGCGACCATTCGCGAACTGGCGCGCCTGCGGGCGGAGGCGGGAGTGCTGGGCTGCCTGGGCAACCACGAGGTCTACGCGAAGTGCGAGGACTACACCACCCTCGAAGCCGCCAAAGTGGGTATCGACTTTCTCCGGATGCGCCACGTTCCCCTGCGCTGGGGAAAAGGGACGCTCAACGTGGCCGGAGTCGATTTCCAGAGCTTTGCGCGGCGCGACACGTACCTGCACGGCGCGGAAAAGCTGATTGTCCCGGGGGCGGCGAACATCCTGCTTTCGCATAATCCCGACGTGTTCCCGTCATCGGTGCTGACAGGATATGATGCGATGATTGGCGGTCATACGCATGGTGGACAGGTAACAGTGGAGATTCTTAATCGCACGGCCAATCTGGCGCGATTCTTTACGCCCTATGTGGCGGGCCTTTACCGTCTGAACGGTCGCAGCTGCTATGTCAATGCCGGCATCGGCACCATCGGGATGCCCGTTCGTTTCGGCGCGCCGCCGGAAATTACCCTTCTCAGACTGCGCAGGGCATAGCGTGCGCTATTTGCTGCTGAGCGATCTGCACAGCAACCGGGAAGCTCTCGAAGCCGTGCTGCTGGACGCGAACAACCAATACGACCGGATTCTGAGTTGTGGCGACCTGGTGGGGTACGGGCCCGATCCCAATTACGTGGTGGAATGGGCCCGTGAAAACGTGCTGCTGACCATCCGGGGGAATCACGACCGCGCCTGCTGCGGGATGGACGATATCGAATGGTTCAATCCGGTGGCGCAGGCCGCCACGCGCTGGACCATGGGGCAACTCTCGGCTGAAAACACGGAGTATCTGCGCAATCTTCCGGGCGGACCAGTGCTGCAGGACGACTTCATCCTGGTTCACGGGTCGCCGCTCGATGAGGATGAATACGTCGCCTCCATGACGGATGCGGCGAACGTGTATCCCTACCTGGAAGTCAGCCTCACCTTTTTTGGCCATACGCATCTGCAGGGCGGATTTGCCTGGATCGAAGAGACGCAGCGCGCCATTCGCAGGCTGAAGCCGGAAGAATCGGCGATGCGCGTGGAAGTGACGCCCGGGTCCTGCTGGCTGGTGAATCCCGGTTCCGTGGGGCAGCCCCGCGATGGGGACCCGCGGGCCGCCTATGGTATTTTCGACGGCGCGACCGGCGACGTGACCTTGCATCGAACTCCGTATGACACAGAGGCCGTGCGACGAAAGATCGAGCGGGCCGGGCTGCCCGCGGTGCTGGGTGCGCGTCTCGCCCTCGGTCGTTAAGACATAAGTTAAGACATAATCGGACAAGACAGCCATGTTCTGTACAAAGTGCGGGACCAGACTCGATGAAACGGCGCGCTACTGCGTGGCATGCGGGAAACCGACCTTTGCCCCAGAAGCGGCGTCGGGCCCACTACCCCCAAACCCCGCACCCGAAACGAAACGACTGCGCCGAATCCGGGAAGGCAAAAAGCTGGCCGGCGTCTGCACCGGTTATGCGGAGTATTTCGCCATGGACGTCACGCTGATGCGGCTGATCTGGGTTGGCCTGCTGCTGGTCCCGCCGCATATCGGCTTCTTTGGCTACATTGTTTCCTGGATCGTTCTGCCAAAGCCCTGAACCGGCAAAAAATGAACGGAGCGGCGCAGCGCGGCCCGATTTTGCATTTCGCGCAAAGACCCCATGAACGACTTCCAACTCGTCGAAAAAATCTTTCTCGCGGCGGTGGAGCTTCCAGCCGGGAAGCGGGCGGCGTTCCTCGAAACAGCGTGCGCGGGCGACGCCGAACTGCGGGCGGAGATCGACTCGCTGCTCGCCTTCGATTCCGATAAGTCCCGGCCTCTTTCCTCCATCCTGGCCGCGAGCGCCGTGGATTTGCTCGAAGGGCCGGATATGTCCGGAGTGCGAATCGGCCCCTATCAGATTGAGCGGGTCCTGGGGCATGGCGGCATGGGCTCCGTCTATCTTGCGCACCGCGCCGACGATCAGTTCCGCCGCAACGTGGCTATCAAGTTCATCCGCCGCGGCATGGATACGCCCGAAGCGGTGGCCCGTTTTTTGCGCGAGCGCCAGATTCTGGCGGATCTGAACCATCCCTACATCGCGCGCCTGCTGGATGGCGGAGCCACCGAATCGGGCATCCCGTATTTCGTGATGGAGTACGTGGAGGGGCATGCAATTCATGACTACTGCGCGCGGAAGAACCTCGGGCTCAAAGCGCGCTGTGAACTGTTCCGCAAGATCTGTGACGCCGTCTCCTACGCGCATCGCAGCCTGGTGGTACATCGGGACCTGAAGCCGTCCAATATCCTGGTACGCGACAACGGCACGCCCGCTTTGCTGGATTTCGGCATCGCCCGGCTGATTGATGACGCCGCCGCGATGGACCGCACCCGGACCGCGCTGACCATGCTGATGACGCCGGACTACGCCAGCCCGGAACAACTCCGTGGCAAGCCCACCGGCACCGCCACGGACGTCTATTCGCTCGGCGTGGTGCTCTACTTCCTGCTGACAGGCACCCGCCCCTTCGCGCTCGATGGCACGACGCCGTTCGAAATGGCCCGTACCGTTTGTGAGGATGAACCCCCGCGCCCCAGCAGCATCGCCAAACGTCGCGAGCTTTCCGGAGACCTGGACAACATCATCCTGATGGCCCTGCGCAAGGAACCGGAGCGCCGTTACAGTTCGGTGGAGCAGTTCAGCGAGGATATCCTGCGCTACCTGCAGGGCCGGCCCGTGCTGGCCCGTGAATCGACGTTCCGTTACCGCGCCGGTAAGTTCGTGCTCCGGAACCGTATGGGAGTGGTGGCGTCCGCAGCCGCTGTGGCCGCCCTGCTGGGAGGCGTCTTCGTGTCGTCCTGGGAGGCACACCGGGCCAACGCCGCGCTGCGGGTGGCGGAGTCGCAGCGCGCCCGCGCGGAGCAGGAACACCGGCTGGCCGCGTTGTCTGAAAAGCGGGCAATGGACCGGGCCGGCGAGGCGGAAATCGAGCGGAAGGAGGCCGAGAATCAGCGGAAAGAAGCGGAGGCGCAGCGCCAGGAGGCGGAACTGCGTCGCGCCGAAGCCCAGAAGCGTGTGACGGACATTGTGGATCTGAGCCGGCACTCTCTCTTTGACGTGCAGGGGACGCTGGAGCATCTGCCCGGCGCGCTTTCCGCGCGCAAAGACGTCATCACCACAACGCTCGGTTATCTCGACAAACTGGCCGCCGGGGAGAAAGATGATCCCGCGGTTCTGGCCATGCTGGTTACCGGCTACACGCAAACGGGGGATGTCCTGGGTCTGGCGTCCCGCCCCAACCTGGGCGACACCAAAGGCGCGATGGAAGCCTGGCAAAAGGGCCGCCGCATTCTCGCCAGGCTGCAGGCCATCCGTGCGCCGGATAAACGCACCCTGCTCCAGGAACTGGGTCTCCATCAGCGAATCGGAATGCTGCTGGAAGCCACCGGCGAGTACCCAAAAGCGCTGAGTGAGTACCAGGCCGGCCTCGCGGTTGGCTATCAACTGGCGCGGAAATATCCGAAGGACCCGTCGGCGGTGGTTCAGGCCGGCATCATTGAGCACAACCTCGGGCTGATTCTGACCCGTCTGCATGATCCGTCGGCGGGCGACCATGTGCGGGCGGAAGTGGAGATTTACCGCAAAGCGGTCGAACTGGACCCTACCAACATCGAGACCAGACTCGGCCTTTCCAGCGCAATCGGCGCGTTGGGACAGTATCTGGTTTCGCAGCACAAACTGGCCGAGGCGCTGGAACAGTACCGGAAGAGCCTGGAACTGCGGGAGGCGATCCATGCCCGGGTTCCGAACGATGGTGTCAGTTATTCAGCGGTGGCTCGTGGCTGGCTGCGGGTGGCGACCACCCTGGGCGCACCGTGGGATGAGAACCTGGGTGACCTGGCGGGCGCGCGGGAGGCGGCCCGGAAGTCAGTCGCCATCTACGAAAATATCCACAAGGCGGAACCGCAGGACCGGAAAGCGACCGGAGATCTGGCGCGCGCCCTTATCTACGAAGGGATCATGCTGAGCGATCTGACGGAGCTTCGCCGTGGCTTTACGATGCTGACCGATCTTCAGGCCCAGAACCCGAAGCAGGTGCTGTACGAGCAGGAGTTTCGCCTCGCCAACCAGTATCTGAAGATTCTGGAGAACTTGCCCGGGCGCTAAACCGCGCTCAGGGCACCAGCTTCAGAATCATGCCGGTATCGGTCGCAATCCAGAGGTGGTCTTCGTCGGGTCCGGCGATCATCGCGGAATGCGCGACTGCCCGGTAATCGACGGTCATCTCGTTCCAGTTCTCCATATCTTTGCTGGTGAGAACTTTCAGCTTCCCCGGGATGGGGCTGTTGTAGATCGGGCCGGAGGGTTCATAACCGGCGATGATGGCGGTTGGAGTGCCGTTGAAAAGGCGAATATCAGTGATGGCCCGGTCTTTGGCACGAAAGACCCGTGTGCTCTTCCCGGTGTGGATGTTGATATTCATCACCTCACTCGGGTACTCAAAAACATCCTTGAACTGAATCAGACTCAGCCCGGTTCCCTGGTCGGTCAGGCTGATCCGTGAGATCTGACCGAAGATTGACGCCTCGCTCTTAATCCAATGTTTCCCGCCGTCGGAAGTCTGCAAAAGGACGCCGTAATGCGGCAACTGGCGTCTGGCGCCCGCGCGCTCGGGCTCCATCCAGTCGGGGCCGCCGCGCCGGGGTGGAATATTCCAGCCCGAGATAATCCCTTTCTTACCAGCGAAAGAGATCTCCCCGAAGGTTGTATAGACGGCCTCGCCCTGCACGTCTTTCATGATGTCCAGCAAGGTCCACGACTCACCGCCGTCGAGCGTTTCAAAGACCCGCTTCTGCAGACCGGCGGCGAAGCCATGCTGCTGGTCCAGAAACCAGACGCGCAGCATGCCGGACGGGGCGTTTTTCAGCTTTGTCCAGGCGCGACCGGATTCCACCGTTGCCCAAATGCCCTTGTCCGTGATCATCCAGCCATTCGAATCATTGAGGAAAAACAGCGAGATGCCGGCTTCCTTCACCGCCGTTTCGGCCCAGTTGACGCCGCCATCGCTCGTCACCAGCACCACCGGCTTGTCTTTATCCTTGCGGTCCGTCACATAGCCACAGGCAATTCCCCGCTTCTCCGAAGGAAACACCAGGTCGTTCAACGTAAGAGTACTGTCGATCTGCCGGTAGCGGTATTGAATCTCCCAATGCGGGTCGGCCAGGGCGGACGGGACGCCGGAAAGACACAGCAGGGCGGCGAAACACAGGGCGGAGAATCGAAGCAGCATGAAAAGTCTCACTTAGTTCCGGCGCAAAGCGGGCGGCGGCGTCGGACCGGCGCCCTTGGAAGATAAGACGAGTTCGGCGTGATTGATGGATTCAATCATTTGCGGTGCAATGCGGGCGAGCGCCAGAGCACAGCCCACCTGCTCGCCGAGGGTCGTCAGGACTTCCATCTCGCCACCCGTGTGCTGGTGGGCGGTCCGATGCTGTACGTTGATGACGCCGACTACCTTGTTACGGGCAATCACAGGCGCCGAAAGAAAAGCCTCGAAAGCATCTTCAGGAAGCTCGCCAAAGTACTTGAAACGAGGGTCTTTATAGGCCTCGCGGGAGATCGCCAGCAGACGCCTTTCGCGGGCGACCCAACCGGTCAGACCTTCGTTCAGTTTCAGGCGGACCTGCCCGATCTGTGCCTCATGGTGCGAACTGGAAGCGCACAGCACCAGGTCGTCGCGATCACAGAGATAGACGAGGCAGGAATCACACTGTGTGAATTCCGAGACCAGCGCGACGATTCCCTGCAGCACTTCCGTCAGGCTCATGTCACGCACCATAAAGCGGCTAACTTTCTGAAAAAGCCTGAGTTGCTGTTCAATTCGTTCGAGTCTGGATTCGAGGTCTTTTGCCTTCGCCACGGTTTCATTATAGTCTGAGCTAAGTGTCCGAATCCCCTGCATTTACCTCTCCGGAAATTACGTCCTGGCCGTTGACCGGCATTCCGGTCGATGTGGAATACTCCGCCGAGGCCATGGATCGGCTCCGTCGGGCCGCGATGGACGGCCTGATGGCGCTTCCGCGCGTCGGCATGGGCATCGGCGGATTCCTGATCGGGGGCCGCATCCACGACCGCACGCGGATTCTGGACTTTCTGCCGGTGGACTGCTCCCACGCGCAGGGCCCTTCATTCCGTCTGGAACCGGCGGAAATTGAGGCCGCGCGGGAGGTTTCGCGGTCACAGAGCGCCGGAACCGTGATGGGATTCTACTGCTCAAAGACAAAGGGCACCGCCACATTTAGTGAGGAAGATGCGGCCCTTTTCGAAGCGGTCTGCCCCGAAGCGTGGCAGGTACTGATTGTCCTGCGCCCCAGCCTTGTCGACGATGCGCGCGCCGCCCTGTTTTTGCGCCGGGACGCGTCGCTGGTGGCGGCGGGAGAAATCGCGATCCTCGAAGCGGTCGTGACTCCATCGGACGTGACTCCATCGGAAATGATAGAGAGCGAAGAAGAGGTGAAGGTGGCGGAAATCCCCTCGCCTCCGCCTCCACCACCTCCACCACCACCTCCACCGCCTCCTCCACCGCCTCCTCAGCCCCCAGCCGTGGAAGTGGTCGCGAAACCCGAACCGAAACCGGAGCTGCCACCCCCTGTCCCGGCCCCGCGGAACACACCGCGTCTGGTGCCGGAATCCGCTCCCAGGCCCGTCCCTGCCTTCGCGACCGCGCCGGAGACCACCCGGCGTCCCTGGCTCGTCTTCGGGCTCGTGGCGCTGCTCCTGGTGGCCCTCGGCAGCGGCGTGGCGTGGTCAACCCGTTTTCAGTGGATGCCCCGCCCTGCCCTGAAGCTCGACGTTTCTGATTCAAACCGGCATGTTACGTTCCGCTGGAATACCGATGCGGTCCGGGGCCTGGACGGTGGCACGCTGCTGGTCAATGACGGAGGTGAACTACAGACATTCCCGCTCGATCAGAGACTTCTGGAGGCCGGGACCATGGGCTATGACCGCAAATCCCTGCGCGTCACCGGAACACTGCGAACCCCGGCTGACCGGGCAATTGCGAATTTCTTTGAGCCCGTAACGGAACCGAAGCCCGAGCCGAAACCGGCGCCCCCCGCCGCCACGCCCGCTCCGCCGTCGATTCCTGCAACGATTCCAACAACGGTTCCGGCCCCTGCTCCGGCTAAAGCCCCGTAGCAGGTTCGGGGTAACGAATATGCGGATGGTGACGTAAACTATTACCAGAAGATGCACTGCGCAGGCAGCGCATTTTCGGAATAGTGAAGACGTGACTCCTGTCCTTTTCGATCTTCCGCTCCGGCTGGGCGACGCAGCCGCACTGGCGGAGATTTTGCTGAATCAGCCCGGCGGCGCCCAGCCTAAACCACTGACGGACGACTTTCGATCCCGGGTTGCGTCACGTGCCGGTGGTATCGCGTTCGACTGTATGACGCCCCACTACGGCTCGCTGGAGCGCGACCCGGTACACCCGTCCGCGTTCTACATCTGTGTCGACGGCGTGGACGGCCAGCCCCTGCTTCTCCGCATCGCTCCGGCGAAAACTCCATCGAGCGGCATCTTTCCCAAAGCGATTCTGATCGGCAGAACCTTCATTGGCGACCACGAAGTGGTGCTGAACGCCGTTCCGTTCGGCCCGGGCGACCAGGAACGGATTCTCATATTCTCTGAACAGGTCAATACCGCGTTTCAACCAAGGCCTGTGGGAACGCGGCCCGTGGTTCTGGTTTCGGGCGATGCGCCGGAAAAGACTTTCCCGGTGGCGTTCGAGGGTTTCCGGCGACTGCAACGCTCTGCCGGACAAAACCTTGCCGCTTTCGGTCTGCTGGAAAATCACGATCCGAAGGATTTCTACTGTGCGACGCTGTGGGGCGCGATTCGTTCCGGATGGCGCGAAGGCTACGCGCTCCACTCCGGACTGGCCGTCCCGCCGATTCCGGGGCTCCGCCGCCGACCGTTTGAGACAGAACTAAACATCACCCGCCAGATTCGGCTGAACGCACTGGCCGACAATGACGAAATCCTCGAACTCTTCGCGTGAACTCCTGATTTATCGAGCCGGGACCACATACCCGGTTCGGGCACGTACCCTCGCTCCGGGAAACCGGCGCAGGGCGTCATCAGAAAGCCGTACTTCCAGCGACCGTTCCGAACCCGGCACGGTGGCGGGCATGGCGAAGAACAGCGCGTATCGGCGGCGCAGCAGTCGAACCGCCTGCTGAAAGGCGCGGCCGGGCTCACCGGCGATGACGGTGGAGCCACCCGTCCTGTCCGCCAGCGAGTTACCGCCCCGCTCCGGGATGCGAAATTCGCCAGACGCCTTCCCGAGAACTAACTCCCCCAGCACGGCATCGGACTGCCAGAGATCCCGGATCACCGGCGATGCCGACGGCGCACTGCGGTCGGAAACCAGCAGGACGGCGCGACGCCGGGAGGAACCAGGCTCACCCCGAAGCCGGAAGGCCGCGGCGTCCACCGCGTGGTCCAGTGCCGTCTCCCCCGAAAAGCGCAGAGCCGGCACTTTCAGGAAGATTGCCTGGTTCACGGCATCCATGTCCGGGGTGAAGGGAAGCAGTTCTGTGGGCGCGGAGTCGTAGGCCATCACACAGACCCGGTCGCCACTGCTGAGTTCATGGAAACCAAGTTCCACAGCACGAACCACACCCAATAATTTGCCGCGCATATGGCCGGACAGGTCGAAAAGCAGGACCAGATCGAGCGGTTCCTGCGCAAAGCTCGCGGTGACAACCGGTTGCTCTGTGCCCTGGTCAAAGATCCGGAAGTCCGATTTCCGCAGGCCCGTCGCAATCGCGCCATCGGCCGCGAGTACCTCCACGTCGACCCTGACCAGTGAGACTTCGGACCGGAAGGTGACGGCTTCCGGATCCTGACAAGGGGCGCTCTTCCCCGGCAGCAGAAGTCCGGCCAACAACAGGCAGCGGAGAAAGTTCATCGAAGCAGAGAGCCTCGCCAGGCGCCACAGCGGTCGCAGTGCGTCAGCGGCAGGAAACCCAACAGATACTTACGGTCATCGTTGGGAAGTAAAGGGGTTCGGCATCGCCAGCAACTGCGATTCAGCATCAACTGCTGGAACAGATAGAGCAACAATGCCCCGCCCAGCACAGCGGCAACCGGCCACGCCGCTCTCACAAAATCACTCAATGGAAAGACCTCTCATACCAGTGTGCATCTGAAAGCCCAATCCGTAAACGACAAATAAGTGCATGTACTGAAACTCACAAATTCAAGTCCGGGGGCCGCAACTTTCGCGCCGTTGGCGGCGTTGACCGTACGAGTGAAACAAACTAACGAGTCGATTTTTGAACCCAGGACCTGGAGCGGGTTTGTGTTAATGGTTCTGGTGATTCTGAGTCTGCTGCTCTGCTTCTCCATCGTCGCGCCTGGCCCGGGGAAAGCCACTGGAACAGTGATCATTTCGGACTGATCGGCGTTCGCCCATAGCACTCCGCCGCGATGGCATGAATGTCGCGTGGAACCAGATGTTCCCACTCCCGCGCGAGCAAAATCCGATTTCGAACTTCCGTTGACGAAACCTCGTTGAACGAAGCAGGCAAATGCAGCGGGATCACCCGCGCCGCATCCTCCGCGGGGGGGAGATATTCGCCCGAACGGGAGGCGACCAGCAGTGGGTGCCGCGAAAGCATCTCTCGGAAAACACCCGGCCGACCGTAATCCCAGGCGGTGATCCGCTCGGCGGCGTCACGGCCACACACCAGGCCAATCTCCACATCAGGGCCGAAAATGTCTACCGTCTCCCGCGCAATTTCCAGATAAAGCCCGCCCTCGGAAGTGGCCACGGAAAGGCCGGACTCCGCCTCAGCCAGGGCCTGCAGCATGGCGAGACGGGTGCGGAAATCGGCGCCATCCAGGGTCTTATGGGGAAAAACGCGCGGCAGAACCAGAATCACTTCAGCGGCCCAACCCAGCGCCGCACGCGCGATGGCAAGATGCGCTACCGTCGGCGGGTTCCACGCGCCGGGAAGCACGGCTACACGGGCCGCCGACGAGGCCTGTGAAGCAAGCGCCGAACGATAGTGAAACGCAAGAGCCACCTGAACCGTTTTAATACATACCGCATCACAAACAGGGACTGGCTGCCCTCGCCGCGTCGAGGGTTAGGCATACACGTCTCTCGTATAAAGTGGAGAAGGAATGTTTAACTGGGTTTGCCCAAATTGCGGGAAGGATGTTCCGCCCTCGAAGACCGTTTGTCCATATTGCCCGGGTGTGCCCGAAGCGCCGCCCGCGGCGCAGGCGTATCCGCCGCAAGGCTATCCTCAACAGGCCCCCCCACAGGGATGGGCACCGCAAACCCCTCCACCGGCGCCGCCCGCCCCTCAGGGCTGGGGACAACCCGCTCCACAGGCCTGGCAGCCGCCCGCTCCGGTGCAACCGCAGGGCTGGCAACCGCCTCCGCCCCCGCCTGCCCCCGTGGCAGCACCGGCGCCTCCGCCCCCGCCGCCGCAATACGCTCCGCCGGTAGCGCCACCCGCTCCGGCCTGGCAGCAGACTCCGCAATATCCCCCGCCTCCCGCTGGCGCCGCGTGGTCACAGCCGCCGGCGAAGTCGGGTCTGCCGGCCTGGATGATCGGCGTTGCCTTCGCACTGGTGCTGCTCGGCATCGGCGCAGCTATCTATTTCGTCTTCCTGAAGCCGTCGAAACCTACTACGCAGGAGAAAGCAGGACTCGAGAATCCCGCCAATCCTTCTCAACAGAAGGTGAGCAACCCGCTGCAGAAATATGTCGAGGTGGTGGGAATCCGCATGACGACGCAGGATAAGAAACCGACCGCCAAATTTGTGGTGGTAAATCACTCCAGCACGGAAATCAGCGGCTTGGCCGCCAACGTGATGCTCTGGGCGAGCACGTCGCGCTCCGAAGAGGATTCCATCGGTTCGTTTAACTTCGACCTCGCCCGTCTGGGCCCGAATGCCTCCATGGAACTCTCCGCGCCGCTGAAGACAAAGCTGAAGCCTTATGAAATGCCGGATTGGCAGAACGCCACAGCTGAGATTCAGATCACCGCGCCGCAGCCGTAGCGCTGAAGGGTTTAGAGACATGAAAAGGGCGGCGGACCATCTCTGGTCCGCCGCCCTTTTTTAATTACTATTACTGCAATTCTTTCGGCAGACAACTCTGGATAAAGTCTGAGAAGTCCTTCCGCATTTTGGCGTGGGAATCGCTGTCGATGTAAAGCATGTGGCCCGACTGGTAGAAATCCCAGGTGATGTTCTTGTGCTGTTCCGGGCTGAGCCCCATGTGGTTGAAGGTGTATTCCACCGCATAGTAGGGCGTGGCCAGATCGTAATAGGCGGCCGCCACCATCACCTTCATGTAGGGATTCTTCACCATGGCGCTGCGAAGCATGGCCGTGGTGTCGCCGAATCCATTCTGCACCGCGTAGTCCCAGGGCTGAATGCCGCCGCTCGTGTAATAAAGCATGTCGGTTTTGTAGCCCAGTTCGTTGCGAATGTAGTTCTGGAACATGGTGACGAAGGGAGGCGTGATGAGCGTGCTCGAAGGATCGTACTCGCTGGTTTCCCCGGTATTCATGGCGGATGCGCCGGTCAGCCGGCCGTCGTAACGGCCAATGGTCTGGCGCCGGTCACGCAGCAACTGGCGGGTGTAATGGGACACGTCCCAGCGAAGATTGCTCTCTTCGACATAGCGAGGATCGAGACCGGTAAAGCGCACCAGTTTGTCGACGATCACTTTCCGTTCCGCCGGCGTCAGGTCATCCCCTTTTGCCAGGGCGGCCGCATAATCACCCATGGCGAAGGCCTCGGCATCTTTGAGGAACGCTTTCAGGTCTTTCTTCTGGAGATCAGCCGCGACTTTCTTGTGATACCAGGCGTCCGCCGCATAGGTCGGGAATTCAAGCTGGTAGACCAGGTCATCGCTGCGGCTCCAGATGGTTTCCAGATTCAGGGTAGTCCCGATCAGCACGATGCCGTTAAATGCCATTCCGTGGTCCACCAGATAACCGGCGAGTCCGGCGGTCCGGAAGGTTCCGTAGCTTTCGCCGGCGATGAACAGAGGCGAGCTTTCCCGGGCATTGCGCAAAACATACATCCGCATGAACTCGCCGACCGACTGAATATCACCCTGCACTCCATTCATGCGGCGGGCCACCTCAATCGATTTTGCGCGGCTGTAACCGGTGCCGACGGGATCGATAAAGACCAGATCGGTCTTGTCAAGCCAGGTATACGGGTTGTCCTTCAGCTGATACGGAGGAGGAGGCATGCTGCCGTTGGGCAACAACTTCGGGCTGCGCGGACCCATGCCTCCGATATGAACCCAGAGAGAGGCGGAACCAGGCCCGCCATTGAAGCAGAACGTGACCGGGCGCTTCGCGTGATCGGCGCCATCGAGCGTATACGCCATGTAGAAGATATGAGCTTCGGTTTCGCCCGCCGCTGTCTTGAGCGGCATCTGGCCGACCGTGGCAGTGTAATTCAGAGTTTTCCCGTCGACGCTGATGGTGTGGTGCGTAACCACAGGGGTTTCATCGATTTCACCGCCAATGGCGGGACCAGGTCCGGCAACGCCACCGCCCCGGCCCGCTCTTCCGCCTGGGGGGGCTGCAGCCGCCGGAGCCGCCGCGGGAGTCGCGGGAGTGGAGGCGGGCATGGCGCTTCCGGGGACCGCCGGGGCGGACGCTGCGCCACGGCCCTGCGCCGGGGCCGGAGCGGCCGTCTGCTGCGCGAGAATTAGAAAGATTAAAGGAGCTGCAAGCATTTGCCCGATCATACCGCTTATTTTCCAGCTGCCGCAATCGAGCGGCTTCGTGGCATTCGCTAAAATTCCAGTTGGCTCATCCAACCCGGAGTAGTCCGCCCCGAACAGCGCCCGTTGTCCTCGCCGGATTCTGCGCGTTCCTCAATCTCTTCGTCACGCAGCCGATTCTGCCTTTGCTTGCGGCACTGTTTCACGCAGGTAAGGCGCGGGTCAGCCTGACCGTGACGGCGGCAACTTTCGGTGTGGCGATTGCCGCTCCCTTTGCCGGGCAGATTGCCGACAGAATCGGACGAAAGCGCGTGATTACGTGGTCGGTGGCACTGCTCGGATTTACCACGCTTTTGGGGGCAACCGCCGGGAGCCTGGAATGGCTGATTTTCTGGCGTTTCCTGCAGGGGCTCGCCACGCCCGGTGTGTTCGCGGTCACGGTGGCGTATGTCAACGACGAATGGCCCCCGGACCGCGCCGCCTCGGCCGTCAGTTCCTACGTGAGCGGCACGGTCCTGGGCGGCTTCAGTGGGCGCGTGCTCGCGGGCTTTGTCAGTGAGTTTCTGGGGTGGAGATGGACCTTCATCATCGTGGGCCTGATGAGTCTGGGGATTGCCTGGATTCTCGCGGTCGGGCTGCCGGAAGAGAAACGGAAGCGTATTCAGGATGAGCAGGGAGAGTTCCTGACGACGGCGCTCGCACACTTGCGGAACCGGCGGCTGCTCGCAACATATTTAGCGGGTTTCTGCGTTTTATTCACGATGGTGGCGATTTTCACGTACGTGACATTTCATCTCGCCGGTCCGCCGTTCAGGCTGGGGCCAGGATGGCTGGGGTCAATTTTTTGTGTTTACCTGGTCGGCGCGGTCGTGACACCACTGGCTGGACGAGGGATCGACCGACATGGCCACCGGATTGCGATTCTGGGCGCGGCGGGACTGGGGATCGCCGGAGCGCTGATCACTCTTGCGCCCACCGTTCCGATGATTCTGATCGGACTGACGCTTTGTTCCTGCGGAGTTTTCATCGCGCAATCGGCGGCGGTCAGCTACATCGGGACCGTCGCGGAGCATAGCCGTGCGCTCGCCGTGGGGATTTACGTCAGTTTCTACTATTCGGGCGGCAGCTGCGGCTCATTCGGCCCGGCCTGGATCTGGGACGCATGGGGCTGGCCGGGCTGCGTAGCCCTGATCGTCATCGTCCAGACGATACTCGCCGCCATCGCCTGGTTCGGCTGGCCCACGGGCAAGCGAGCTGCGACCGGGTCTACTTAACGGTCAGCACTGCCACCGCGGCACGGGCCGATTTGGTTTCGTCAGCGAGCCGGCGGGCAATTTTATCGGCCACATCGGCCAGGGCGCCACGAAACTTCGCCCCCCCGCTTTCCTGCGTCGTCGACCAGATCACGTCTCCGTCCACGCCTACCAGCCGGACAGAAGCGCCCGCCTCCTGCTTGTGCTCTTTCGAATGACTGCTGTCGGACTCTGTAATCCCCGTACTCAGGCTTTGGTGCGCGGAACTGTTCGTCCCGAGATTCGCTCCGGCGCTGTTGCCTGAGGCTTCGGAGGCATGCAGGCCGATGGAATCATTTGTCTGGTGTTCATCGATGAACACACGAAAGTCGGACGAGCCTTTCAGGATCGCATCCGCCTTTTCGGGGTTTTCCGTCAGAACGAACAGGCCTGAGTTTTGCATGGCCGTAATGATCATGTCCCGAATCTGATCCGACCCGGCGCCCCCACCCAGCTGATCGACATAGATCCTCCGGACTTTGGCAAGTGCGAGTCGTGCCGACGGATTGAGTTCCACGGCGGTCAGCGGAGAGATGCCGGACAGAGCCAGTCCGACAAAAAGCAAAGCCCCGCGAACTCTCACCCTTTGCCTGCCTTTCGGGCATCTTCATCCTGATACTCGACCCGTCGTCCGGTACGTGCTTCCAGAGAAACCAGCAGCGGGCGAATTTCCTCTTTTCCGACCTGCAGGACCATCGCTTGTTGCCTGCCCTGCGCATCCGTATAACCGATGGTCAGAAAATGGGTTCGCTTTTTCGCCACGAGGAAGATGGGCGAGATGAGCACTGCTTCCACGTACCGGCGGCTGACCCGCATCCCATACTCGAGCGTGTTGATTTCCCCGTATGGGATTTGAACGACTGTCTGTTTCGTACTGAGCCGGAGAGCATCGTCCTGAAGGGTTTCGATGCGGGCATCCGACCGCGTGGAGACTCCGGCAACGGTCCCACCAACGTACAGGACCCTGCTGCCGCTGCTTCCCGCCCCAAGCAAGGGTGCGAGAGCAAGCAAAGCCAGAGCGGCTCGCTTCATACTCCTGAAGTAACATGTTCCCCGGCCAACTTCCATACCACCTCCGAAGATTGAGGTGGTATGGCTCAATGGCGAAGGCTATAACTTGAAGTTGAAGCTGAGGTCTGCCACGGCTTTAGTCGGCTTCCCGTCAGCGGTGAAAGGAGTGAATTTCCACTTCCGGATCGCAGCCACCGCAGCGTTCATCAGAACCGCGTTGCCCGTCAGCGGCTTCACTTCGTCCACCGTCCCGGACTCCGAGATGTGCGCCTGGACCTGGACGGCGCCCTCCAGGTGGAGCTGTTTCGCCATCGGCGGGTAATCCGGCTGGACCTTTTCTTTCGCCGCTTTTACCGCCTCTGACTGTGAAACGCGGATTTCCTGGGCCAATCCGGAGCCCGCCGTGAGCAGCGCCAGAAAGGCTGCCGATGTAAGAGTCTTAAAAAGTTGGTTTTTCATATAAATCTCCCCTGAAACTGTTTTCTTATCGCCATGCAAGCTGGTTATTCCGTTCGTGGACATCGTGGTCCTGGCCAAAGGAGCGCGGCGCTTCGGACGACTGATTCCGCCGGCCACCTGAGCTGTTCTGCGAGTCGTCGTCGTTCATGCCGAGCATGGCTCGCATCCGGTTGACTGCCGATTGCAGATGCTCTGCTTCCGCACTCATTTGTGCTCCGGCGCTGGCGCCTTCCTCCGCGCTGGCAGCCGTCTGTTGCGTTACCTGCTGAATCTGCAGAATTGCCTTCGAGATTTGCTCGATACCTCGGGCCTGCTCTTCGCTGCCCGCGTTCACTTCGTTGGAAAGGCGCTGCACCTGCACCGCGCTGTCTGTTACCTGGTGCATGGCCGCCGCCACCTCATCCAGCCGGACCTTGCCGGTCTTGGAATGCTGGATGGACTCCTCGATGAGCCCCGAGGTGTCCTTGGCCGCCTGCGAACAGCGCTGCGCCAGATTGCGGACCTCATCGGCCACCACGGCGAAACCCATGCCGGCTTCTCCCGCCCGGGCCGCTTCCACGGCGGCGTTCAGCGACAGAATATTCGTCTGAAATGCGATTTCATCGATCACGCGAATGATCTTGGAGATCCGCTCGCTCGACGACGAGATGTCCCGCATCGAGTCGAGCATCTGCGCCAGTTTCTGATTGGCTTCAGTCAGCAGACGATTCGCATCATTGGTGTGCTCAGCAGCCTCACGCGAACTCTTCGCGTTGCGCTGCACCATGTGATTGACCTGTTCGGCGGAAGCCGATGTCTGTTCGAGGGAAACCGCCTGTTCTGACGCGCCCTGCGCCAGAGACTGGCTGATCGCTCCCATCTGGGTCGCCGCGCGGGCCACCTGCTGCGCGCCCTCCGTGACCTGAGAGCCCATGCTGCCCAGCGCCTGGCTCATCTGGCGCACCACGATGCTGATCAACAGTGAACTGCCGACCGTGAGAACTACAAACACGAAAGCCAGCACGCGGGTGGCGCTTGCGCTCGCCTGCACTTCGAGAGTGTCCGTGGTCATCCGGTCACGCTGCGTGGTGAGAAAATCCTTTGCATTGCGCTGCAGGTCGTCATAGGCCGGCAACAGCTTTTCGCTCACCAGTTTCAGTGCGTCATTCATTTGCTGCTTCTGAATCAGTTGCGTCACCTGATCGCTGATGGGGCGCACGGCGAGCATTTTCGCCTGCAGATCCTGCGCCAGTTTCTTGTCCGTTGGTGAATCGATCAGCGGGACCAGTTCCCCGAAAAGTCCGTCGATTCGATGCTCCGCTTCCGATACAGCTCTTCGGTTTGAATCGATTCCGGCAACATCGCTCAGGATGGAGTGCAGAAGCAGCGCCTGATGCCGGCCACTGATTTCGCTGAGACTTTCCACCAGTTGGCTGGTCCGGTCTGCCCGAACCGACATGCGGTGGACGACGCGGTCCAGTCCGGAATTGAGCGAACTCATCGCCCGCAAAGAAGTAAACGTCAACGCAGCGATCATGATCAGCAGCGCAGCGAAGCCGCCGATGAATTTCGTTCTTAGAGTCAATCCAGACATTTGCAGATTTCTTTCCTTTCGGTTCCTGACTTCACTTCCACTTCCTTAGACTTCCCTTACGACCACGCTACAGACGTACTTTCAGCAGCATCATGGGCGGTTGAATTCCGCCTGCAGACGTACTATCGGCGCGATCCGGGAAAATATTTATAGGAAAAATGCGGAGGTAGGATGGACCCGCGAGGCAGGAGTACTGAAGAAAGATACTACAGAGATAGAAAAGTGGTGCCCACCCGGACGGGAATGCCCGTCGAACTCAGGTGAACACCACTCTGAAGCCGACGATTTTACGCCGGGCGAACCGGACGCGAAGCGGGCTTACAGCAATCGGGCGGGCAAATCCGGGAAGGACCGGAAATCTGCGCCGCTTCCACCAGTTCCCGGATGCAGCTGACGAATAGCGGGTGCGTGCCCACGGTACCGGCCCGCACGAACTCGATGCCACATTCCTGAGCCGCTTCCGCCGCTTCGGTATCCAGATCGAACATGACTTCCATGTGGTCGGAGAGGAAGCCGACGGGCACCACGATCAGCTTCTTCGAACCGCAACCGCGAATATAGGCGCTCACGTCCGGCTCCAGCCACGGCTGCGACGGCGGGCCGCTGCGGCTCTGGAAGACGAGCACCGGTTCGGGAAGCCCGAGCGTGCCGTTCACCACCGCGCAGACATCGCGCAACTGCTGTTCGTAAGGGCTCGATTCGGCCATCGAAACGGGAATACTGTGCGCGGTATAGACCACGTCCGCACCCGGCAGTTTCTCCAGCGCTTCCCGGACACGCTCCGTCACGGCCCCGACGAAACCGGGGTGATTCCAGAACGGCGGCAACTTGGTGATCTCCGGCGCGCCTTCCACAGCCTCCCGGGCCTTCGCCACATCTTCGCGATACTGGCGGCAACCCGAGTACGACCCGAACGCCGAGGTCGCAAACGCGATGACGTTCTTCACCCCGTCGTCACGCATCCGGCGAACCGTATCCTCCAGCATGGGATGCCAGTTCCGGTTTCCCCAGTAAATCGGCAGGCCGACCTGATGACCGTTGAATTCGGTCTCTAAAGCGGCAATCAGCTGTCGGCACTGCTCGTTAATGGGGCTGACGCCATCGAAGTGATAATAATGTTCTGCCACCTCCAGCATTCGTTCGCGGGGAACGTTCTTGCCGCGGAGAACGTTTTCAAGGAACGGAATCACGTCCTCGTTCTTCTCCGGGCCGCCAAAAGATATCAGCAGAAACGCATCATAGCGGTTACTCATTCATTCTCCAGACTATCAGGATCTACCAGCGCCACAGGCGGGATGATGGGCGTTTCGCCTGCTCGTTTAGATGCCACTCCGGCACATCAGCGCCAGGTTTTTGGCAGGGTCTTCAATGCGGGTCCACCTCCCACAGAGCAACTATTACGTGATACGATATAGTACGTGAAACGTAATACAAAATGACTGACCCGACGTTGCTGGTGCTGACAAGTCTTGCCGATGGCGAAAAACATGGCTACGCCATGATGGAAGACATTCAGAAGTTCGCGGAGGTCCGACTGGGCCCGGGTACGCTTTACGGCGCGATCACGCGCCTTGAAGACCGGGGATGGATTCGGCGGGGTAAGGTGGAAGACCGCCGGCAACCTTACTGCATCACCGGCGCGGGCCGGGAGTTCCTCGAAGAAGAACTACGGCGGATGAACAAGGTAGGGGCTGCGGCGGCACGAAGACTGAGGCCCGCGTGATCTTTCTTTTGCGATTGGCGGTACGGATTTACCCGCGCGCCTGGAGGAAACGGTATGGGACGGAGCTTGAAGCACTGGTGGAAGACTCGGGCGGCGGGTGGCGGGTGCTGGCGGATCTTGTCTGGGGAGCGACGAAGATGCGCATGACCACTGTGGACTTCCGGATTCTGGCAGGGATGGGTATGGCGGGATTGGCGATTGCGGCGATTGTTTCATATCAGATGCCCGACCGGTTCCGGTCCGAAGCGGTAGCTTTGGTCACCTTGGGCGACGGTGTGGACCACCAAAGGGTTATCGAGGCACTGATCCGCGCCGAAGGAGAAACCCTCAGCCGTACCTCACTTGCCTCCCTCATTGAGGCGCCGGACCTCAATCTCTATCAAACCGAACGAACACGGTTGCCCCTGGAAGACGTCGTGGAACGGATGAAGCATCGGGACCTGCTTCTCCGTGTCGCCGCGCAACAGGTAAGGGGGAACACCGCGGTCATAGTCAGTTACACCGGGGACAGCGCCCTGCTTGCGAACAAGACCACGCAGAAACTCCTCGATCAACTGACTGCGAATCTGGAGAAGGACAATTCCGCCGGCAGGGTGAAGGTTATTGATCCGCCGAATCTGCCCGGTGTGCCGGTCAGCCCGAATCGACTGGCAATTGCGCTTGCCGGCCTGATCGGGGGAATCGCATCAGGGATGCTGGTGGCGGGGATCAAGCGGTGGCCCCGGGCAGCTCTGATAGGAGCCGCGTGTGCAGCGTCCGCCTTTGCGGCATCTTTCGCGATCCCGAATCGTTACGTATCAAGCGCCGTGGTGCAGGTAGCAAACAAAGCGACCGCGGATCGTGCGGCATCGAAGGTACGGGGAAACACGGGGACGATGCGCGCCATTCTTGATGCAGCGGGCCGCGGAGCTAAAAGGGAAGACGTGGGCATCCGGGTCGCATCACAAACGCTCGTGGTGACCGTCGTTTCGAGGGACCGGCTGAAGGCTCAAACAGCGGCCCAACTGGTGATCGAAGGTTTGAGGAACGCTTCTCCCGAGAGCGCGGGAGTAGCCGAGGTGCTGGATCCCGCCAGCTATCCCACCGCTCCCATATTTCCTAATCACCTCGTAATCGCAACACTGGGGCTGGTGAGCGGTCTGGTGCCTGGAATGATCATGCAGAGGCGGGCAAAAGCACTGGCCTGAGGTTATTGGTTCGTTTCATTCCCCAGACTCTCACGATCCACCAGCGCCACTGGCCGGATGGGCGAACCGGTGCCACCCCGGATCCTGAGCGGCGCGGCCACAAACAGAAACTCTTTGGCGCCCATCGCCGCCAGTTCTTCCAGATTCAGGCACTCGATGATATGGATGCCACTTCGCACCAGAAGGTGTACGTGTACAGCCATCTCCGGGCTGGGTGTGAATTCGAAGGGCGCGGTGTCGCTGCCCGCCGCGAAGATCTTCCGCGCGCTCAGCCATTCGGCCCCTTCGAGAGCCGGTCCCGGACTGTGTACCTGCGAAATGAAGCGCGCCGCGTCGTCCCAGTAGCGGCCCCAACCGGTGCGGATGAGCACCACATCACCTGGTCTGATGTCGGGCGCGGCGGCATCGAGATGCCGCGGCGTAATCACAAAGTCGGTGGGCAGAACATCAAGGCCCGCTACCTTCGGGATGTCCAGCAGCACACCACGGCGGAAGATCGGCGCAATCATGTCGACCGTATGGCGCTCAAGGCCGCCCGCATACGACTGCACGGGAGCCGCCTCCACGTCCCCGAACATCCGTCCGTCACAACTGAAATGACACAGCGCATCAATGTGCGTGCCGACGTGGGCCCCCAGCGCGATCCCCTCGGAGGCGGAACTGGCGCCGCCTGGATTGACATAATCCCCGTGCTTCTTGTTCAGGCCATAGAGAAACGGGGGGTGCGCGGGATGATGCGGTATCCCGGTGTAGTAGGGCTGGGCCAGGTCAACCACCCGGCAGGAACTCAGATCAGGAATCGGCATATTTCACGTCAGTTCGGCTCAGTTCAGGTGACGGACTGAAGTGGACCCCATCGGTTGGACAAAAAAACGGCCGTCCTTAGATGGTGTGGCGGCGGGTTAACTGGAGGCGGTCGTGAGACCGCCATCCATTCCGGACTTGATTCGGCGCTCGGGGCGCATCCCTGCGTTGCCCTATC
>CAIUOG010000006.1 GCA_903900705.1 uncultured Acidobacteriia bacterium | reverse complement strand
TACACTGACAGATGCGCCGGCGGCCGATGAGATCCGCCGCTTCGCACTGGCGCAGGGCGCACGGGAAACTCTGTTGCCCGGCCTCTCTCGAAAACCGCAAACCACGGTAGTCCGTGCGAACTCGCTGGAACGCGAAGCGGACGAGATTGCGCGCCGCGTGCTGGCGCTCCATGAAAAGGGAGTGCGGTTCCGGGAGATGGGCGTGGCGCTGCGGGAGGCGGGGAACTACCTGCCGCTGCTGCAGGGGACGTTTGAGCGCTTCGGGATCCCGGCGCGCTATTACTTTGCAATGCCGCTGCGGCAACATGTGGCGGCAACGTTTCTGGGTGGCATGATCGAATGCGTGCTGAATGGCTGGGAGTTCGGGGGGGCCCTGACGGCGATGCAGGGGCATCCGGCATGGGGCCTGAGTTCAGCGTTCGACCGCTTTGATTTCAAAGTGCGGGAAGCCATGCCGGGAGCAGGCGGGGCGGAGCTGCTGGCGCTCGCCGAAGAGGATTTCGCCAGGAAGATTGCGCCGTGCGTGGCGCTGGATGCCTGGCGGACCATGACGGCCAGACCGCGCGACTGGGCCGCGAAGTTTACGCAGATGGCGGAACGGCTCTACCGCCCAGGGCTGCTGGATGATCCGAAAGACCGCCTGTCCGTTGAAATCGCCCGCAGCCATGCGGCGGCTATGGGCGCCTGGGTGGATGCGGTTTCGTCGGCAGTGGGCTTCTGGCGCGAACCGGAGGAGCCCGTTTCGCTGGAGAGCTTCTGGCAGGTGGTGCGGGAAGCAGTGGAGGGTGCATCCGTGCAAACGCCGGACGACCGCCGTGAAGTCGTGCATGTGATGAGCGTGTATGAGGCGCGGCAGTGGGACGTCAGCACGTTGTTTGTCTGCGGTATGACCAACCGCGATTTCCCCAAAAAGAACCCGCAGAATTTGTTATTTCCGGATGCCGATCTGGATTCCATCCGGAAATCCATTCCCGGCGTGCGCAAAGCCTCTGAGCAGGATGCGGAAGAATACGCGCTGTGGGAGGCTCTGCGAACGCGGGCGCAGGACGAACTGATCCTCACATATCCGCAACACGATACCGGGGGCAAGAGCGCGCAGTCTTCCGCCTGGCTGCAGGGTTTCACAGCGGAGACGGCGCCGGCGTGTCAATCCCTGCCCTCTGTACAGCCGGAAAACATGGGCGTGCAGGGACGCATCGAACAGCCGGAATTGCTGTCCTCGCTGGCGCAGTTGCATCAGCGCATCAGTCTGAGCTCCGTGGAAGACCTGTTGCAGTGCCGTTTTAAGTTCTTTGCGGTGCGTTCGCTGATTCTCAAACCGCGGCCGGAGCGGCCGGAGGAGCGCATGCAGGCAAAGATCGGCGGGCTCATTATGCATGAGGCGCTCGAAGACTGGCTCAATCACCAAAAGCAGGGTGATTTCGTGGATTTCTTCGAAAAAGCCTTCGAAGACATGTGTCACCGGAAGCATCTGCTGCCCGGCTGGAAGCTCGAAGTGGAGCATTTCAATCTGCGGAATATCGCCCGCGGCGTGAGCGCCACGGAGCAGTGGAGCGCGCTCTCGTCCGAAGCGGAGGTCGAACTCACCATCGACTTCCCGGGTGGCGTGACGGTGACCTGCCGTGTGGACCGAATCGACCGCATTACGGAAAGCGATTGCGTAATTGTGGATTACAAAGGCGGCAAAACGAACAACGTCGAAAAGATGGTGGAAAGCCAGGTGAAACTGCAGGGTCCGCTCTATGCCCTGGCAGTGAAGGACCGGCTGGGCCTGAACACGATCGCCATGATGTATATCGCGGTGCGTGAAGATAAACGCTTCGGCTGGGGCGCTGTGCCGGAGGCGGATCTGGGGCTCAAACCGATTCCGGAGAACTGGATTGAAGATGCCCGGGAACGCTCCATCGAGCGGCTCACCAACTTCCTGGCCGGCGCGGTCCAGGCCGAGCCCGCCGAACCCGATACCTGCAAATGGTGCGAATTCGTGAATGCCTGCCGCGTGGAAGAAAAGCAGGCACTGGTGCAGGTGGGCGGTGCAACCAATGCATGACTTTACCGAAGCACAGCGTTCCGCGATTCATTACAGTGGCATGGACGCGTGCGTGGTGGCAGGCCCGGGTTCCGGCAAAACCACGGTGCTGGTGGAGCGATTTCGCCAGTTGATTCAGGATCGCCATTTTGACGTGCGGTCGATCCTCGCCATCACCTTCACCGAGAAGGCGGCCGCCAACATGAAGGCGAAGCTGCTGGAAAAGTTCGAACACAACGAACAACTGCGGAGGGAACTCGAAATCGCGTATGTCTCGACCATCCACGGCTTCTGCTCGCGGTTGCTGAGAGAGAACGCCATCGCGGCGGGAATTGACCCCAGGTTCAGTGTGATGGATGCTCGGGAGTCCGAGGAACTGCAGGGCGCTTGTATGAATGCGGCGCTCGATGACCTGGTGTCGAACCGGCGCGCGGAGGCGCTGGCGCTGATTGAAGCGCTGCAGACGCCGATGATCGCGGGCGAACTCCGGCACGCGTACGATGGCATTCGCTCAGCGGGGAAGACGGTAGAGGAAGTACGAGGGATGCCGAACCCCTCGGCGCCAGTCCTGCCTTCGGAAGTCGCACAAAGCCTGCGGGAACTGATGAGCACGTTACCTCCGTATGGAACGCTGACCGAGGCAAAACGGAAACAGTACGACGAATTGCTCGAATGGGCCCGGAAGATGACGGAAGCCGACGATGCGGAACTCTCCGAACTGCTGGTCTTGGTGAAAAACTTCCCCTCCAACCGAACCCGCACAGCCTATATATCCGAGTTTAAGGAAGAGTTGCAGGGGCGAATCAAGACCGGTTTCGCGGACCGATACACCGCGCACTTCCGCACCCTCATCTTCGACGTTCTCTCTCACTTTGACTCCCTTTACAACCAGCGCAAGGCCGAGGCGGGCGCACTTGATTTTAACGATCTGGAACGCCGCGCCATCGAACTGCTGCGACGCGATACGGCCGTTCGGGACAAGGTCCGCGAACAGTTCCGGCAGATCATGCTGGACGAGTTTCAGGACATCAATGACCAGCAGGCCGACCTGATCCGGCTCATTCGCGGCGAAGATGTCTTTTTCGCGGTGGGTGACGTGAATCAGTCGATCTACGGCTTCCGTCATGCGCGCCCGGAAATCTTCCACGACTATCGGGCAGAGGTGGAGCAGGGCGGCAAACACTACACCTCCCTGCTGCATAATTTCCGCAGCCGCGCGGAGATTCTGAGTTGCGTGGAGGCCCTGCTGAATGACAAGGCAGGCATCGAAAGGCGGGAACTGGTCGCAGGCACGGCGTTCGCCGCAAAAGATGGCAGCTCGATTGAAGTGATGCGCGCGGTGGATCTGGAGGATCGCGAAATCGCGGTAAAGAGAGAAGCGCGCTGGATCGCGCACCGCATCCTGCAGTTGCGCGGCACGCTCACCGTCGCCAATCGTCTGGCTGACTTTGGCGATTTCGCGATTCTGTGTCGCAATGGCGATTCCATGACGCCGGTGCTGGAGGCGTTTGACGAGGCGAAGATCCCGTACGTTTGCGGACGCCGTCAATCGTTTCTGGTGTCACGCGAAGGGCGCGATATCACCGCGCTGTTGCGCACCATCGCGAACCCGCGCGATGGCGTGTCGCTGGGCACGCTGCTGCGGTCGCCACTGGTGGGGCTGAGTGACGAGGCCCTGCTGCAACTGCGAGTGAACGGCGGCTCGCTGCCGGGCGGTCTGAAGCAGCCGCTGACCGGAATCGCGGCGGAAGACCGGGAACGGATCGAGCGCTTCAACCAGAATCTGCGGCGCTGGCGACAGAGCCGGCAACTGGTGCCGCTCGACGTGCTGCTGGGGCGCGCGCTTTCCGCTTGCGGTTTCCGCTGGACGCCCGGGTCGCTGCTGGGCGGCAACGTGGAATCATTCCTGCATCTGGCGCGCAGCCGGGGCAATGAACGGCCGCTGCTCGACTTCCTGCGGGAACTGGAGAGCCTGGAGGATGCGGCGAGCACAGAATCCGATCTGGCGGATGCCGACCAGGGCAACTGCGTCCAGGTAATGACCGCGCACGCCGCAAAGGGCCTGGAGTTCAAGGTCACTATTATTGCCGCGATGAACAAAGGCACCAATCGCGGTACGCCGGCTGTCACCTTTACAACCGAGTTCGGGCTGGGACTCAAGTGGAAAGATGCGAACGACCAACGGGGCGTGAAGGACTCCTGGTCCGATGCAAACGGCGGAATCGTAAAGAGGCGGGAAGAGCACGAGATGTCACGGTTGCTGTACGTGGCAATGACGCGGGCGGAAGAGCACCTCATCCTTTCCTATTCGACCGGCAAACAGAAGGCGGAGGCCTGGGCGCGCTGGGTGGAAGACTTCTTCGGCGAGCGCGTGGTGATTCATGATCAGGACCCGCCTCTGCTCACAGGGGATCCGCCGGACCTGGCCACTGCCGTGCCAGTGGTTCCCCGCCCCCTGATCGGTGAACAGCATGACACGGCCGTGAATGTCACCTCACTCGCGCTGTTTGCGAAGTGCCCGCGCAAGTATTACATCCAGCGCTATGCGGGCTGGGCCACCGGGCGACCCGCGAAGTTCGATCCCGAAGCCCTGCCGAAAGAGGATGACGACGGCGTATCCGCTGCCGAACTGGGTTCGCTGGTGCATGAAGTGCTGGCCGGAAAGCCTGGCGAGTACCCTGACGAGGCCCTGTCACTGGCCCGCGTGTTTCAGCGGAGCGATCTGGGGCAGCGGGCGGAGGGTGCGGAGAAGGTATCGCGGGAATGGGATTTCATCGCCGATATCGAGGGAACTCTGGTGCGCGGCTCCATCGACCTGTGGTTCGGGGAGGATGGCGAACTCTTCCTGGTGGACTACAAAACCGACATGCCACCGGTCCGCCCGGAGGACTACGCGCCGCAGCTGGCTATCTACGCGCTCGCGCTGGAGCGGGCCTTCGGCGTGCGTCCCGCCAAGGCTTACCTGCATTTCCTGCGGCCCGACGTGGTGGCCGAAGTTCCGGTGGATCTGGAAACCCTGGACCATGCCCGCCGGCTGATTGCCGAATTGCGTGAAGCCCAGAACGACCTCCGTTTTGAGCTGCGGGAAGGCGAGCATTGTCGCCAGTGCCAGTATTACCGCTCGCTCTGTCCCGCCGGCATGGGAGAAAAGAGGATGGGATAAAGTGGCGGGGTGATCGCAAAATTTTTCGCGTTTTTGCTGCTCGCGGCCGCACCGGCGCAGCAGACCTGGCAGTTCGACAGTGTGGAGAAGATCGCCGGACATTCGGTGTCGGCGGTGGGGCATCCGCGGGTGATTGACACGCCGCAGGGCAAAGCGGTCGAAT
Organism: uncultured Acidobacteriia bacterium; assembly: GCA_903900705.1. GTDB lineage: Bacteria > Acidobacteriota > Terriglobia > Bryobacterales > Bryobacteraceae > BOG-234. The sequence continues at coordinate 23,287 of CAIUOG010000006.1, read as the reverse complement.
TCAATGGCGTTGACGACGCTCTGTTTCTGGATGTGCATCCGCTGGCGGCCGCAGAGACGTGGACGTGGGAAGTGATCTTCCGGCCCGATGCGGGCGGTGCGCCGGAGCAGCGGTTCTTCCACCTGCAGGAAAGCGGGTCGGACAATCGGATGCTGTTCGAAATCCGGCTGATGGGCAGCGAGTGGTGCCTCGATAGTTTCGCGAAATCGGGCGAGGCGTCACTGCCGCTGATGGACCGTAAGAAACTGCATCCCACGGGTGCCTGGTATCACGCGGCGGCGGTCTATGACGGTCGGGAGTTCCGCAACTATGTGGATGGAGTGCTGGAAGGGCGCGGTGATCTGAACCTCGCGCCGCAGAAGGCCGGAGGGACTTCTGTGGGCGTCCGTTTTAACAAGGTGAATTACTTTAAGGGAGCCGTGCGGGAGGCTCGCATGACGCCCCGCGCGCTACAGGCTTCGGAGTTCTTAAAAAAGTAAGGGCTCACGGCGACCGTGAGCCCTTTGGATTTGACTGAAACTTGTGGGGTTAGCGGGCGAAGCGACGCCGCGCGCCAAAACCCAGTGCGGCGACCGACGAAAACATCAGAACAAAGGCGGAGGGTTCCGGAGTGGCCGACGAAGGAGCCGAGGTCTGGATGGAAACCGTGTCAATCGCCGCACCCGCGACGTCCGTCGAGAAAACCGCTTTAGCGATCAGATTGCCCGTGGTGCCGGCGCCAAGGAACGGGGCGCCGGAACCGCTGCCCAGCACGGTTGAATTCACAGTGACGGTGCCCAGCAGTGTGGAAGAACTGTCGTAAGCCTGCAAAGTACCCGTGAACGCGCCGAACGCATTCGCCTGAATCAGTGCGCCAAGAGCGTACACCGGGTTGGCGAAGTCGATTTCGATGCCGGTAGAGAGTGGCCCGTTGTTCAGATCATACGCGCTGACGACGGTATCGCCGGCGGCGAAGTCCGCGTTGTAGGTGGAACCCAGAAATACGGTGAAGACGGACGAACCGGTCAGCGTGGCGGAAGCGCTGTTGGCGGTGGTTAAAGCAGTGGGAGGGGTCAGGGAGGTCAGATCCCCGCCGAGAGCCGACCACTGGATGCTGTCATCCGCCGTCAGATCCGCCACACTATTCAGCTGCACCAGACCGGCGCTGGCCGGGAGTGCCATAAAAACACCGGCGGTTACCACCGCGAGCGACGTCACAAGACGATTAGCAGTCCGTTTCACTTGATCTCCTCCAACGCTCCCTGTTCTCAGAAAGCCAGCGTCATCTTTACTACTCCGTACGATCGCGCCCAGTCGTACTACCAGTGATAGTATCACGGTATATCAGTAGAATACTGAGGAGCAACCATGCAAAAAAGTTTGATCTCGTCCGTTTGCTGCCTGATTCTGGCGCTAACGGCCTGCAGCAAAACCGGAGGCAACAAGTTTCAGAGCCGCCTGACCCCGGCGCAGAAACTGGAAGCGGCCACGCGTGACGGACAGCAGTTCGAAGTCGCCGAAATGGCGAAGCAGTCGGAGGAATTCAGAGAATGGCAGGCCAAGCGGAAGGCTGGCCAGGCGGTCCCCTTTGACCAACCCGACGGGGCCCTCGCCTTTTATGCGATGAAGCGTCTGGCGGACGGCCAGACCGCCATCAGCACAGCAAGCCTGGTCACGACATCCGCGGCGGTAACCGCGGCTTCGGCCGCCACCTCAGGCATCAACCCCGCCATCAGCAGCGGTTGGTCTCCGGTTGGCCCCGGCAACGTCGGCGGACGCACCCGCGCCATCGTCATCAACCCCTCGAATCCCTCCGTCATGTGGGCGGGCGGCGTGGCGGGCGGCATCTGGAAGAGCACCAACGGCGGCGCCAGCTGGAGCCCCAAGTCCGATCTCGCCACCAACATCGCCATCAGCTCCATTATTCTGGACCCGCGCAACACCAGCCACCTCTACGCCGGAACCGGCGAGGGCGTTTTCAACGGTGATGCGGTGCGTGGCGCCGGCATCCTCGAATCCACAGACGCCGGTGAGAGCTGGAATTTCCTCGCCTCCACCCAGAACTCCGATTTCTACTACGTCCAGAAAATCGTCATGAGCAAGGGCGCCTCCCAGCGCGTCTACGCGGCCACCCGGACGGGCGTGTTCCGTTCCACCGACAACGGCGTGACCTGGAGCAAGGTCCTCGACGGCACCTCTGTCAACGGCTGCATGGATCTTGCAATTCAGACGGATCGCCCGCTCGCCTACGTTTTCGCCTCCTGTGGCACGTTTGAGGCCGCCAACGCCACCACCGGGGCGATTTACCGGGCCCTCGATACGGGCAGCGCCCAGACCTGGACCAAGGTCTTCAACCCGGCCAACATGGGCCGCACCTCGCTCGCCCTTGCGCCCTCCAACCAGAACATCATTTACGCGGTCGCCGCATCGAATGAAAGCGGCAACTTCAATAACGGACTGCTGGGCGTGTACCGCTCCACCACGTCGGGTTCCACAGGTTCCTGGACTACCCAGGTCACCAACACCAGCACCACCACACAAAACCGTCTGCTGCTCTCGAATCCGGTGGAAGCCGTTCTGGTCTCCTGCGGCTTCAGCACGAGTAACGCGTTTATCAACCAGGGCTGGTACGACAATACGATCGCGGTTGACCCGTTGAATCCCAACACCGTCTGGGTCGCGGGCACGGATATCTTCCGTTCCGACGATGGTGGACAGAACTTCGGGAACGCTTCCTTGTGGTGGGCTACACCGGGTGTGGATACGCAGTACGCCCACGCCGATAACCACACGATCGTCTTCCACCCGAGTTTCGACGGTTCCGCAAACCAGACCATGTATGTGGGCAATGACGGCGGCATTTTCACCACCAACAACGCCCGCGCCTCGGTCTTCTACTCGCCCGATCCGATTTCATCAACTTCCGCGATTTGCGGCAACGTCGCGCCTGGAGCGGGGGTGCAGTGGACCTCGCTCAACAACGGCTACGAAGTCAGCCAGTTCTACGATGGCGCGGTCTTCCCGGACAACTCCACTTTTTTCGGCGGTCTGCAGGACAACGGTACGCAGAAAGGCACGGTCAGTGGAGGACGCAACGCCTGGACCTCCATCAGCGGTGGTGATGGCGGTTATGTGGCTGTCAACCCTTCGAATACGAACATGCTCTGGGGCGAATACACCAATCTCTCCATCCAGCGCTCGTCCAACGGCGGCACTTCCTGGAGTTCCTTCACCAGTGGAATCGGTGAGTCTTCCGGCAACTTCCTGTTCATCGCGCCGTTTACGCAGGACCATTCCAATGCGGCGAACATGTGGATTGGCGGCGCTTATCTGTGGCGCACCACGCACGCGACAGACACGACCCTGCCGAGCACTATCTGGACTCAGGCAAGCGCTTATCTCGGCCAGAGAGTAGCGTCGATAGCAGTGGCGCCTTCCGACAGCAACACGGTTTACGCGGGTGGTCAGACCGGTTCCATCTGGCGGAATACCGCCGCGCTGTCCACCTCGGGTTCAACCACCTGGTTCTCCAGCAGAGTTCGGGCAGACACGAACTATATTTCCTGGCTGGCTGTGCACCCCACAACGCCCTCGACGGTATACGCCACCGTTTCGACGTTTAACTCCGGCACAGGTTCCGGTCATGTCTTCCAGTCGACGGACGGCGGAGCGACCTGGACCAGTATCGATGGTTCCGGCGTAACCGGAATTCCGAACGTGCCTGCCCACACCATCGCCATCGATCCTGACAACAACAGCATTCTGTACGTCGGGACCGACATCGGGGTCTTCATCTCCAGTAATGGTGGCGCAACGTGGACTCGCAGCAACGCGGGCTTCGCTAACGTCATCGTGGATTGTCTGCAGATCCAGGGCCCGTATCTGTATGCGTTCACGCATGGCAGAAGCGTCTGGCGGATGCTGAGAAACATCCCATCCTGAATCGGGACGGAGCAGTGAAAACGAAGCCCGGGGATCTCAAAGATTCCCGGGCTTGTTTTATTTGGGTCCCGTGTCGGGAAATCCGCCATGCTTCCGGTGGATAATCGGATTATTGAGTTTCAGGTTCAGATGATCTGCCCCCAATGCAAAGAGGACAAGGCGCACCGCACGCCACGACAGGGGATAGCCGACGCCCTGGCAAGCTGGTTCCGGCTGAAACCATGGCTGTGCCCGGGCTGCAAAACCAGATTCCGAGTCCGCACAGATGGCCCGTCTCCGCTGTTCGAAGCCGAAATGCGCATGAGCGAACTCACCCGCAGCAAGGAGTGGAGGAATTTCCGCCGGAACTGGCTGGGCTTCGTAATTGCGGGAATCATGCTGGCGCTGGGTGTGATGATCGTGCTCCGCTTCGTTCCTGGTGGGCAATGAGGGCGCGACTGTTCTGTGCTCTGCTGGCCGCCACCAGCCTTTTTGGCCAGTGCCGGCTGCCGGATATCGCGCCGGATTCGCTGGATCGGCTCACGCCCGCACAATTGCTCGACGGTGGTCACTTCCTGCGTGTGGAACAGATGCTGCAGCCGGTACTGAAGGCTCGCCCGCAGGATGCACGAGTCGCCTGGATGCTGTCCCGCGCCAAAGCTTCGCTGGGTAAACTCGATGAGGCTATGACTCTCGCACAAAGCGCCGTAGCCGCCGAACCCTCGAATGCCGCCTATCACGTGCAGGTAGCGGCGGTGGCGGGCAGGCTGGCGGAGAAAGCAAGTCTGTTCCGCAAGCTCGGCTATGTGAATCAGGCCAGGCAGGAACTGGATGCGGCCGCGGCGCTGGACACAAAGAACGCGGATATCCAGTGGGGACTGATGATGTATTACTTCGCCGCCCCTTCCATGCTGGGTGGCGACCGCGAGAAGGCACAACAAATGGGCCGCCAACTCGCGGCGGCGGTGCCGGATCTGGGCCACTATTATCAGGGCCGGCTGGCCATCGAAATGAAGGAACCGGACAAGGCGGAGGCGTTCTACAAGCAGTCTGTCGGGGAAAATCCGCTGCTGTTCGAACCCGCCTGGAATCTGGCGATGTTTTATGTCCGCGTGAGACCGGATCAGGCTAAAGCCGAGCGCTGGGCCTGCCACGCCATCCACACAGACCCTACCCGGGCGGACGCCTGGGCCCTGCTGGCGCGAGTCTATTCCATGTGCGGATGCTGGACGGAAGCGGAGAAGGTGGCCTCGATGGCGGAAGCGGTGGACGGCGAAAATCTCGCGCCTTATTACGCCATCGCGGAGGCGGCCATCGAGCATGGCGAGCAGTACGAAATGGCCGCCGGTTTCCTGCGCCGGTATCTCAGCCGTCCGATTGAGGGCAATCAGCCCGGCGAAGCTTCCGCGCGAATGCATCTGGGCACAGCGCTCGCGAATCTCGGAAACAGAGAAGAAGCCGTGAAGGAACTGAAGGCCGCGCTCGAACTCGACGCCTCGCTCGAAGCCGCCAGGGCGGAACTGAAACGACTGGGAGACAAGCCGCGCTGATGCGCTACGTACTGAGTAATCGAAGTCCGGAGGGCAGGCGCCTGCTGCTGATCGAAAGCGGCTCCCGCTCGCTGGCGGAGGGCATCCTGCCCCATCTGCAGTCGGACTGGGCCGAACGTTACGAACTTGATCTGGTGACCTGCTACGGCGGGCTGCCGAAGGGCCTCGGCGAAAGCAACCGGGTCTACCGCGTGGCGGACTACGGCTCGCCGGAGAAACGGAAGGAACTGCTGGCCGAACTGCGGTCCAGAGAATACGCCTACATTGGCATGATCTGTTCGGCTGAACCCATCATGACCAAGTGGAAATGGATGCTGGCCCTGCGCATCCCGGCCAAGGTCTTCATCATCAATGAGAATGGCGACTACTTCTGGATCCATCGCGAAAATGCCGCGATTGTGCGGGAGTTTGTGCTCACCCGCATGGGCCTCGAAGGCGCCGGCGCCATCCGGACCATCGGGCGTCTGCTGCTGTTCCCGTTCGCTGTGCTGTATTTGTTACTGTATGCTTTCGCGGCTCATGCGGGCCGCAGATTCAGACTCGCTTTTAAATCATGAAAATCATTCAGATCCCCAAAACCGGCGGTGCGGAAGTATTGGAACTGGTGGACGCCCCCATTCCCTCCCCCGGCCCCAAAGAAGCTCTCGTCAAAGTCGGCGCGGCCGGCGTGAACTTTATCGACGTCTACTTCCGCATCGGACTTTACAAAGCTCCGCTTCCGTTTACGCCGGGCAACGAAGGCGCCGGCGTGATTGAAGCAGTGGGCGCGGAGGTCACGGACTTCCAGGTGGGCGACCGCGTGGCCTGGGGCATGTTCCGCGGATCGTACGGAGAGTACGTCTCCGTGCCCGTGGCGTCCCTCGTGCACCTGCCCGACGGCGTCGACTACACAACCGGTGCGGCGGCCATGCTGCAGGGCATGACGGCGCATTACCTCTCACATTCCTCCTTTCCCCTGAAGCCCGGCGATCAGTGCGTGGTGCATGCGGCGGCGGGCGGCGCGGGCCGTTTGCTCGTCCAGATGGCAAAAATGCGGGGCGCGACGGTCTATGGCACGGCGGGCACGGATGAAAAAGCGGAGATCGCAAAATCCGCCGGCGCCGATGAGGTGATCGTCTACACACGGCAGGACTTCGCCGCCGAAGTGAAAAAGTTCACCGACGGCAAGGGCGTGGATGTCGTTTATGACTCGGTGGGCGAGAGCACGTTCCTGAAGGGCCTCGACATCCTGCGTCCGCGCGGCATGATGGTCCTGTTCGGCCAGTCGAGCGGCGCGGTGTCCCCGTTCGATCCGGCAATCCTGAATCAGAAGGGTTCGCTGTTCCTGACGCGCCCGAGTCTCGCACACCACTGCCTCACGCGCGAGGAACTCAACTGGCGCGCCGGCGACGTACTGGGCTGGATCGGCGAGGGCAAACTGGAACTGCGCATCCACAAGACGTACGCTCTGGGCGACGCGGCGCAGGCACACCGCGATCTTGAAGGGCGCGGCACGGCAGGCAAGCTGCTGCTGGTTCCTTAAGATGCGCAGCTTCACGCTGCCCCAGGGAGTGGACGCGCTGCTGATCACCAATCTGCACAACGTCCGCTACCTGTCCGGCTTCACCGGCAGCAACGCCATGCTGCTGCTGTTCGGCGGCACCGACGCGATTCTCTACACGGACCCGCGCTATACCGTCCAGAGCGCGCGGCAGGCCACCTGTAAGATTCGCGTGGCGACTGGCACGCTGGCGAAGGCGGTCTTGCAGGACGTGGCCCGGCGGAAGGTCGTGAAGCTGGGCTTCGAACAGGAGCATCTGAGCTTCGCGCAGGTGGAAGGCCTGCGAAAGGCTCTCCCCTCGCGCGCCGAACTGGTGGGCCTGTCGGGAGCGATTGAAACGCTCCGGATGGTGAAGGACGCCGGGGAAATCGCGCGGATCCGCGCCTCCGTGCAAACCAACTCAAAGGCGCTCGCACAAGCCCTGAAGAAGCTGAAAGTGGGCATGACCGAAGCGGAGTTCGCGGCCGAGATTGATTATCAGAGCCGGAAGCTGGGCGCGGAAGGGCCTGCTTTTGACACCATCGTGGCGGCTGGTGAGAGGGCAGCCCTGCCGCATGCGCATCCAGGCCCGACGAAGATCGGACCGGGGATGCTGCTCATCGATATGGGGGCGTTTCAGGACGGCTACGCGAGCGATATGACGAGAATGGTGCATCTGGGTCCCGCGAAACCGAAGTTCAGGCAGGCCTATCGGGCGGTGCTCGAAGCGCAACTCGCGGCCATCGACGCCATCCGGCCGGGCGTGAAGACCAGCGTGGTGGACAAGGCGGCGCGCGACGTGCTGAAGGGCTATGGAATGGACAAACAATTCATTCACTCCACCGGCCATGGCCTTGGACTCGAGATCCACGAACCCCCGCGCATCGGCAGAAAAGACAAGACCGTTCTCCTCGAAGGCATGGCCATCACGGTCGAACCCGGCATTTACATCGAAGGCTGGGGAGGCATCCGCATTGAGGATACGGTGCTGGTAACAGCGGGCGGCTGCGAGATTCTCACCCCCACCAGCAAGGAACTTCGCGAACTTTAGTTCGCGGCCGGCAGTTTCTCCACATGGTCGACCACAAAGATATTCGCGGTCGCCTTCTTCGCTTCGAGGCGCAGGCCCAGTTGAGCCTGTAAAGCGCCCATCAGGGTCGGGCCGGACGCCGCGGCTTCGCCACCGTGGTCGCCGTGCCCTTCGAATCCGCCAAAGCTGGTCTGATGCCCGGCGTTGTGGGAGCCGTCATCGGTCCAGTTCAAAGTCAGGTCATAGTGGCCCGTGAGGCCGGTACGATCATCCACCGGTTTCGAAAGCTGATTGGAAATCATCGTCGCCAGATCGGCCATCGTCTGGAAATCACCGCGATACTTGCCCTGCCCCATAAACACCATCACACCCTGCGTGGGCAGCGTGCGGGAAGGGTCCGTGAGGGCGTGCCAGTCCCCGGCGGAGTTCTCTTTGTGCGGGGCCGCTTCGGCAGTCGCGACCGGACCCTTCGATTCCTTCAGATTCGGGCCGTTCTTCCCGACCACCAGTTCATACCCCTGCACGGGCTTCTGTTCAAAGTGCCCGGCCAGGCCGAAACGCTCCTGCAGCAACCCCTGCAGCATGGCCTGAAACTGCTGGTGCGTCGCACCAGCCGGCACTCTCGCCATCACGTCGAACCCCTGATCCGGCAGCGCGGACTGGCCCGGAAACTGGTACTTCCGCAGTTCGTACGCCTGCGAAATCAGGAACGCGAGATTGCAGCCCGTACAGCGGTACAACGCCGGGTCGGCAGTGCCGGGTCCACCGCTCGCGGCGGATGACGGACCGTGCGAGTGACCCACCTGCGGAGCGGAAGCCTTGATTGTCGCCGCCTCAAACTCGGGCTTCGTGGCGGAAAAGGCGAGCAGGGGCAAAAGCAGAAAGGGGATCCGGACAAACTTCATCCTGATATTCTACGCTTCTTTTGGGGCTTCTTTGGAGTCGTTCAGCAGCCGCTTCATCAGCCGTTGCGTCATCATCCGGCCCGCCGGACTGGCAACCACCAGGTCCCGCAACATCATGAAGATCGGATTCTCACTCTGCAGCGCAACGCCGGCCCGCCACGATTCCACCGTCACCATCGTGGTCCGCGGCATTCTGGCCCGCTCGTAAGCCCGCAGAGCGGCCTCAATCGAGTCCGTCCGGCCGAAGGCGCTGGACAGCGCCAGCGCATCTTCCAGCGCCTGGCATGCGCCCTGCCCCAGATTGGGCGTCGCCGGATGAGCCGCGTCGCCCAACAGTGTGATCGGTCCGGTTCCCCATCGGTCCGAAGGCGGGCGATCACAGATATCGTTTCGCAATACGGCATGCGACGGAGTCGCCTCAATCGCGGCGCGCACCGGCGCAGGAAAAAGCTCCAGCACAGTGGAAAGCTCCAGCGAAGCCTTCGGAGCAAGGTTGTGCGTGGCATACCAGTAGACCCTGCCGGGACCGCAGGGAAAGAGCCCGGATTGCACGCCGGAGCCCATCCCCAGAATTGCTGTGCCCTCGTCGGCCCAGGGGCCTTCGGCAATGCCGCGCCAGCACGTGTACCCCGCGTATCGGAGTTCATCCGGACCCAACACCTGCTTGCGAACGGCCGAGTGTATCCCGTCCGCGCCGATCAGCAAGTCCCCGTTCACGGTCGCGCCATCGGACATGTGCGCTATCACTACATCCCCGCGCACTGCGAAGGAAACACAACGGGCGGCGCTGCGCATCACATCGGCGGGCAGCGCGTCCGCCAATATGGAATAAAGCTCCGCGCGGTGGATGCAAACCGAGGGCGCACCCGCCGTTTTACTGAGCGACTCCACGTCCAGTTCCGCCAGCACCCGGCCTTTCGGATTCAAAGTCAGACTGCGTCGCAGCACCGAACTGCGCGCGACTACCTGCTCTTCGAGGCCCAGTTCCCGGATCACCCGCATCGCGTTCGACCAGAGCGAAATACCCGCGCCCGCGGCCTGCAACCGCGCCAGACGATCCGTCTGCTCCAGCACCAGACACTCGATGCCCAGCTTCCGCAAAGCGATCGCTGTTGCGAGGCCACCAATCCCGCCGCCAATGATGAGAGCCCGCACTATGGAGAAACCGCTGCGATCGCATCGACCGCAAAGCCGGCATCGATGGACGCGAGGCCCTCGAAGGGCACCAAGAGAGTCGGGGAATCAGACGGGCGCAGCTTCCGGGCCAATTCCGCCACGGGCGTGGTGAGCGGATAGAGATTCGTCAGCACCACAACCGAGGCGCCAGAACCGGCTTCCGTCAGGTCGCGATCCAGACGCTGGAATGCGAGAGTGGCTTCTTTTTCACCCGCGCCGAAGGCTACCCGCGTGCCGGTGAAGGCCAGTCTGGCCGACGTAATGCGCTGCCCCTTCGCAATCACCTCACAGGCCGCGAGTGCGCGAAAGGGTCCCCGCTGGGGCTGCACCAGATCCACCGCCGCGGCGGGAAAGCGCACCGTGATCAGACGGGTCAGTTCCGCCGCGCCGGCTATGGAACTCACAAAGCAGGTGGCACGCAGAACCTCGCCGCCGGGGATCTTGAACTGCGCGAGAGCCTTCTCCAGCAACGGCCTCGCCGGAGCTTCCGGATTGGGGTCCGTGACCGTTTCCGAAACCGCGAAATCCAGACCGGCATTGGTGTCACGCCTTCCTACGGAAACCGTTTCGAGCACTACCTGAGCGTTCTCCAGCGCCAGCGCTCCGGCGCGCAACACGCTCACCGAAGGCAGCGGCAGCTTCTTCTCCGTGGCGACTTCGGACACAATCTGCGGAATGCGGCGCACATCCCCGCTGCCCGCCACAAAGGCGCGCACATGCACCAGTTGCAGATTCCCGTCCTGTTTGAGAATGGCCTTCAGCGCATCCCGCGTCTGCTGCGCGAGAAGGCCCTTCCCGGAAAGCGGCGAAACGTGGAAGACCAGGCGGCGGGTCTCCCCCAGCGCGACGGCGGGCGGGTCTTTCGGCAGTTCCAGCGTTTGCGTGTAGTCGTCCTTGCTTTTCTTTTGCGCAGCGGAGATCGCGGAAAGGCTGATAGCCAGCCACAAGGCCGTTGCTCCCGCCAGCAGGCGACGTTTCCGCATTCGAACTCAATTCTATCGAACGCTCCCCGGCAGTCCATGTAAAAGGAATTGGATGACCTCGCAGCAGTCCAATTTGGCATGCTACACTGATCGCCAGATGGAAATCCGGCCGGAACTGGATCTCAATTCGGAAGTGCCGCTGTATCGGCAGCTGGGCAGTTACCTGCAGTCGCTGATCGGCAACGGGGACCTGCTGCCCGGCGATCGCCTGCCTCCCACGCGCGAATTGGCTGGCCAACTTGGACTGAACCGGACCACCGTATCGGCAGCCTACGAACTCCTGGAAACCGATGGCCTGATCAAAGGCTCGGTCGGACGCGGCAGTTTTGTCTGCGGAGTCCCCGAGCGCGAAGTCGAAGGCCTGAACTGGTCGCGCGCGCTGACCGCCTCTGTCTCCACTTCCACCGGCCCGGCGCGCGCGGGTCTGATCAATTTCTCCGCCTCGCGACCTTCTGAAATGCTGTTTCCCGTGGAAGAATTCCGCGAGAGCTGCGATGAGGTTTTGCGGAGCGACAAGCTGCGGAGTCTGCTCCAGCTGGGTTCCCCCGGGGGATATGAACCGCTGCGGCACTTCCTGCTGAAGCGGTCCGGCCTCGCGCGGGACTCGGACGACATTCTGATTACCAACGGCTGCCAGCAGGCCGTCGACCTGCTGCGGAGGGCGCTGGTGCGGTCGGGCACGAAGGTGGCTCTCGAAGAGCCTGTTTATCCCGGTCTTCGCAATCTGTTCGTGGAAGCGGGCGCGGAACTGATCGGCATGCGAGTCACCGCGGAGGGAGTCGATCTGTACTCGCTGCGCCAGGCGCTGGAAGCGGGCGCGAAGGTAGTGGTGCTGACGCCCAGCTTCCAGAACCCCACCGGCGCCACCATTCCCGCCGCCGCCCGCAAGCTCATCATCAGCATGGCCCGCGCCGCCGGAGCCATCGTCATCGAGAACGATATTTACAGTGAACTGGCTTACTCGGGCGGCGAAGCGCCCCGGCTGAAATCGCTCGATCCCAACGTGATTCTGCTCGGCAGCTTTTCCAAAATCGCCTTTCCCGGCATGCGCTGCGGCTGGATCATCGCGCCCAGACCAGTCATCCAGCGCGTCACCGAACTGAAGCAGTTGGCGGACCTGCATACGGACCAGCTTTCCCAGGCCTTCCTGCTGCGTTTTGCCACCAGCGGGCGGCTGGAAAAACATCAGGCAAAGATGATCGCGGCGGGAAAAGAAAGACTCCGCGCCGTCGAACAGGCATCGAGAAAATATCTGGCCGATTGCAGGTTTACCCTGCCCGGCGGCGGCATGAATCTCTGGCTCGATCTGCCGGACGGGCTCGATTCGAGCGCCCTGCGCGGGCTCGCCCAGCAGGCCGGCGTGGACTATCTGCCCGGTCGCTTCTTTTCCATCACGCGCCCGCTCGATTCGGGGCTGCGGTTAAGTTTTGCGGGCCTTGAGCCCCAGGAGATTCGCAGGGGAATTGAGATCCTCGGCGAGGTGATTCGAAGTGCGAACGGATCGAAAGAAGATCCGGATGGCGCGTCCAGGCCGACGTTCGCCATGGTTTAGCAACCTAAAGCTATAAATAACCAGAATTCAGACAATTTCAAAAAAGAACGGGAGCAGGAAAATGATTCAAAGCAACGAACAATGGAAGCTGAATGTCGGACTGGCGGAAATGCTCAAGGGCGGCGTGATTATGGACGTCGTCAATGTGGAGCAGGCCCTGATTGCGGAGAAGGCCGGCGCCTGCGCCGTCATGGCGCTGGAACGCGTGCCGTCCGACATCCGCAAGGAAGGCGGCGTGGCGCGCATGTCCCCCGTCAGCATCATCCGCGACATTATGGGCGCCGTTTCGATTCCCGTGATGGCGAAGGCCCGCATCGGCCACTTCACCGAAGCCCGTATTCTCGAAGCTCTGGGCGTGGACTACATCGACGAGAGCGAAGTGCTCACGCCGGCCGATGAAGAGCACCACATCAACAAGAAAGACTTCAAAACGCCCTTCGTCTGCGGTGCGCGCAACCTGGGCGAAGCCCTGCGCCGCATTGCCGAAGGCGCGTGCATGATCCGCACCAAAGGTGAAGCGGGCTCGGGCAATATCGTGGAAGCCGTGCGCCACATTCGCACCATCATCAAGGAAATGCGCCAGCTGACAGTCCTCGGCAAAGAGGAACTGGTTCACGAGGCGAAACTGCTGGGTGCGCCGCTCGATCTGGTGGAGTGGGTGGCGGAAAACGGCAAGCTGCCGGTCCCGAATTTCTCGGCGGGCGGCATCGCCACGCCGGCTGACGCGGCCCTCGTCATGCAGTTGGGCGCGGAAGCCGTCTTCGTCGGCTCCGGCATCTTCAAAAGCGCCGATCCCGAAGCGCGCGCCAAAGCCATCGTAAAGGCCGCCACTTATTACAAGGACCCCGTCAAGCTGCTCGAAGCCAGCGAAGATCTGGGCATGGCCATGCCGGGCCTCGATATCTCGAAGCTGCCCGAAGGCGAGCTGATGCAGACGCGGGGCTGGTAAAGGCCGGTGAAAAAACGGATTGGCGTTCTGGCGCTGCAGGGTGACTTTGAAGCGCACGTGAAGTCCTTTGTCCGTGCGGGGGCCGACGCGGTGGAAGTTCGCACCGCGTCGGAACTCGACTGCGTGGATGGCCTTGTGATTCCGGGGGGCGAGAGCACCACCATGCTCAAGCTGCTCCACTACATGGACATGATGGAACCGGTGCGCGCCTTCGCGGCCGCGAAACCGGTCTTTGGCACCTGCGCCGGCGCCATCCTGCTGGCAAAGGAAGTCACCAATCCCTCGCAGGAGAGCTTTGGCGTGGTCGATCTGACGGTTCAGCGCAACGCCTATGGCCGCCAGAACGACAGTCGCGTGGTGCACATCGCGCCGGACGCCGATTTTCTGTCGCGTACGGCGGAGGGCGAGATCGAAGCGGTCTTTATTCGCGCTCCCATCATCCGGCGCGTCGGCCCGGGCGTGAAGGTGCTGGCCGGGTACGCCGGCAATCCGGTTCTGGTGGAGGAGGGCAATATCCTGATCGCTACTTTCCATCCGGAACTGACGAAGGATTCCAGGGTGCAGTCATTGTTCCTGGGTAAGATTTAGAAACCAGGGAACATTTAAATCCGGAACAGTGCTTTGAGTCTGAAAAAAGTCCTTTTTGTCTGTATTGGAAATACCTGCCGCAGCCCCATGGCGGAGGGTTTTGCAAAAAGCTATGGCAGTGACGTCATGATCGCGGCCAGCGCCGGCCTCGCGCCGGTGCTGCGCGTCGTGCCGGAGACCGTCGCCATCATGGCGGAACTGAACATCGATGTCTCAAAGCATGTTCCCATGCCTTACGACCCGTTCCATGTGGATTATTACGATCTGGTCGTGAATTTATCCGGCTTTCGTTTGCCCGGAAAAGCGCCGAAGGATCTGCTGGACTGGAAAGTAAAAGACCCTTACATGAAATCAGCCGACGTTTACCGCAAGGTTCGGGATGATATCGAGGAACGCGTCATGGGTCTGATTCTTCAGGTCCGGCGCGAGCGGAAGGCCTGATTTGCGGGACTCCGCATTGCTCATCGGCGCGGCGCTGGCCTTTGCGTGGGGTGGAGTGGCAATGAAATTTTCGAACGGCCTGACGCGCCCCGGGCCCTCGGCTCTTGTCTTCGGTTTGTTCTGTGCGGGGGCGGCCCTGCAGGCCCTCGCGATGCGTTCAGCGGAGATGGGGCCCACCTACCTTGCCGTGCTGGGCCTCGAAGCGATCATTGCCTTTGGCCTGGGAATCCGGCTTTTTTCTGAAACCCTGACGCCCTCGAAAATCGCCGCGATGGGCCTGATCCTATCTGGTATCTGGCTGCTGAAACGCTGATCCTTCGCAGTTCCGGGGATTACGGGCATTTGTGTTAACGTGGTCCTGATCCGCAGTCCGGAATATCTTCTTCAGGAGAAACGAATGCCTTGCAGACCGCTGTCCGTCAGTCTGGAAGTTGACCCGAGCCCGACGCAAAGAATTCTTTTTTCACTGGCGAAGACCTGTGACGAAAACGATCAGGCCACCTGGAAGCTCTGTTTCGAACTCGCCGAAGGCCGCCCTCTCGCAACCGTCGTGAAGCTGGAAGTGGAAATCGAACCCGACCTTCACCCACAGGCTGAGGCCACCGCGGCGAAGGGCCTCGACGACGGCCAGCAGGCACAGGCACAGATTGCAGCCGCAACGGCAAAGGACTCCACCGCCACCGCCGCGGACCGTAAAGACGCGGCGCAGCAGGTGCTGGCCGTCCGGGATATGTCTGGCGCCAACCGGACCGTAGTCGCCAAATCGGGATCGTAGGTGCCGGGGGGATCGCGAACTCCGGTTCGGTGCCTGGCCAGCCTCTTCCTGAGCCTGCCGCTCTTCGCCGCACCCGGCCCCTGTACCCTGGGACCGGCTCAGTATGACGGCTACAGGATTCTTGCGGTCGATATCAAAGACCCGATCCGCTTTCTCACCGCGTGGTTTCTGCCGGCGGGCTGGTCCGCCGAGTCCCGGCTGAAACAGGAACTGCGGCTCCAAGCCGGCCAGCCCTTTTCATTTGATGCGCTCAACGGTGACACGCTGTTCCTCAACGAACAACTGCGCAACGCCGCATCCGGAACCAATCTGCGCCTGAAACTGACCTTTGCCAAAGGGCAACTGCGTGACTGCGATCCCGACGCCGGAACGCTGCGCGTGGTCTACTCCATTTTCACGAGCGCCCTTTCCACGCTGCTGCCTTCCACGCTGGAAGAAGCCGGAAAGGAAATGGAGCGGCCCTCCACCACGGCGGCCTCCCGCGCAGGTGGCGACGATGCCTCCGATCGACGCTGGACGGTACAACCGCTCATCGGCTACAACGCGGCGCGGGGCCTGTTCGGCGGGATGGATTTCTCCTTCACGTCCGGCAACCGCACCGTCCGTGGCGAATCCGCCCTTTCCGGCGGAAGCCGCACCGGCAACCTCGCGCTGAGCGGAACCACCGGACCCCGCGCGGGGCTATGGAAAAGCGCCGAATGGACCGGCGCCTTCGACTTTTCCGATACCCCCGCCGGGGCCCTGCGGCTTCAGGATTCCCGCGTCAGCGGTCGGTTCACCGCCATCACGGCCGAAAAAGGCAGCCTGCATACTGTGTTTCGCTACGGCGCGGCGCTCGAAGGCGCCATGCCCGCGGCCGGATCGGGGTACGGTTCCCTGAAAGCCTGGGCCGGGCTGACCGGTCGCCCGGGTGACGGCGCGTTCTCCGCCTCCTGGGCGCTGCAACAGGCCGATTCGTTCCGGCAGAGCCAGACAAACTTCCGGAAGCATCTCATCGATCTCGGCTTCAACCGCCGTTTTCCGCTTCCCGCCCGAAAAGCTCCCCGCGATTCCGGACACTTCGAGGGTCCACTGAGCGCCACTGTCCACAAATCGCTCGATCTCGAAACCCGGTTCAACGCCGGCCTGATTCAGCATGCGGAGGGCGCGCCCGCCACCGAGCGTTTCTTCGGCGGCAACCAACTGCGCCCCTTCGTCTCCGATGCCTCCTGGGTCATCGGAGACGATGCCTTCATCCGGAGCATTCCGGAAAATCAGCTTGGCGCGCAGACCACCCGAAGCAGCATCGGCGGCAGCCGTTTTTACTCAGGCAACGCCACCCTCGCGTGGACCCTCTGGGGCAAACCCATGCTCCCCGCCGAACTGGCAGAAGACACTGAATCCGGCTTCCTCGACAAGCTGAATGGCCAGTTTGACTCGGCCATTCTGGCGGTCGCGGCCAGCCTGAAGCGGAACGATCCGGATTACATCCGCGCATCCGGCGGTATCGTCGCCCGGGCTGCCGAACTAAGTGATCAGCTGAAAGTCCTCGCCGAAAAACTGCGGGAAATCCCCCCGGATGTGCTGGCGAAACCGTCCGTCGCGCAGGCAGTTCGCGGCATCCGCTCCAATATTCGCGGCGCAGGCATCAGCGTCGAAAAGATGCGTGCCGGACCCGCGCCGCAGTTCACCGTTCTGCTGGTGCGGTCACAGCTTCCCGGCCTTGCCGCGCTGCTGGCAAGGCTCGCGGCGGATCTGGATACCGCGCAGACAATGGCGCTCGCCGCTGCAATCCGTTCCCTCGCCAGGAACCTCGACGAGACTGGTCTTGCCATCCGCCAGACGTGGGAAAGCCTGCCGTCCGGCATATTTGAGCAGAGAGCAAGACAGACGCTGGAGCCGGCGCACCGCGCGCTCGACGCGTTTCTGAACCGGTTAAACGTCTACTCCGTAGCGCCGGTCGGCCTCTTCGACGTCGCCCGGGTCTGGCCCGTCGATCGCGGCGTTCACTATGGCGTCGGCGGCGGTGTCCGGCTCAGCCTCGCCAATGTGAACCTGACGCTGGCCTACGCCGCCAATCCGCGGCGCGCGCCCTCGGAAAAGGCTGGCTCGATCCTGTTCCGGCTGGACGTCACCAGCCTGTTCTGAACGGCTTACTGCAGCGCAAAGACCGTCAGCGCCGAGTCATTCGCAATCGCCACGTACTGATTTCCGTCGATCGCGTAAGAAATCGGCGAGGCCCGCATTTCAGAGCCCGTCTGATACTTCCAGAGCAGCTTCCCGGTCACCGAATCCAGCGCCAGCAGGAAGCCCTCCTTCGACGCTGAAAACAGCACTCCACCCGCCGTGCTCAGCACACCCGCGGAGGCCGAGCCCTGCTGCAGCATGTACTTCCACCGGATATTCCCGGTAAACGGATCAATGGCCGTGATCACGCCCTTCCCCCCGATGGATTCATCAGCCTGATCGCCGGTGCCCGTATAGGGGTCACCAGGTACCGGCGGTTTGGTCACGCTGCGATAGATGGCGCAGGAATCCCGCGCGCCGATGTAGAGCAACTTCGTCACCGGGTCATACGAGGGCGAATTCCAGTTGGTGCCGCCGGTCGCATCCGGGCATGCGTAATTGCCTTCCGGCGTGGGGTCCGTGTTGGGAATCACGATCGGGCGGCCGTTGGCATCCAGGCCTTTGGCCCAGTTCTGCCGCGTGAACGGCTTGCCCAACAGGAATTTTCCTGTCTCGCGGTCCAGCAGATAGTAGAACCCGTTGCGGTCGGCATGAAGCAGCAACCGGCGCGGACGGCCTTCGTACACGGCATCCACCAGCACCGGGGTTTCCGACGCGTCCCAGTCATGCGTGTCATGCGGCGTGAACTGGAAATACCACTTCATGCGCCCCGTCTGCGGATCAATCGCGAGCACGCTGTTGGTGTAGAGATTGTCGCCCTCGCGGACCGAGCCATTGTAGTCCGGCGACGGGTTGCCGGTGCCCCAGAAGATCGTGTCGGTGGCCGGGTCGTAAGTCCCGGTCATCCACGTGGGCCCGCCGCCGTATTTGGCGGAATCGCCCGCCCAGGTCTTCGCGCGGTTCGGATCCCCCGGCTGCGCGATGGTCTGCACGCGCCAGAGGCGTTTCCCGGTCCTGGCATCGTAGGCGTCCAGAAAGCCATACAGCGCGCACTCACCGGCGGTCACACCGACGATGATCTTGTCCCCCACCACCAGCGGCGCATGCGTGATCGAGAAACCCGCCTTGTAATCGTCCACCGCCACGTCATAGACAACGCGTCCGGATTTCGCATCCAGCGCAACCAGGTGCGCATCCAGCGTCCCCAGGAACAGCCGGTCGCCCAGCACGGCAAAGCCGCGGTTCGTCGAAACCGTGCAGTTGGCGTGGTAATCCGGCAGCGTGCGCCGGTAGCGCCAGATCACGGCGCCGGTGCGCGGGTCGAGCGCTGCCGCGTTATCGCGCGGCCCGGTCACGAACATCAGCCCGTCCGCCACAATCGGCGTCACTTCCACGTTGGAACCGCCAAACTGGAACGTCCACTGCGCGGCCAGCCTCCCCACATTGGCGGGCGTGATCGAGTTCAGCCCGCTGTAGTGAGTACCCTGCGGATCGCCCCAGTAGTGGAGCCAGTTCTGCGGTTCGGCCGCACTGTTTTTAAGCCGCTCCCAGGTGATGTTGAAGTCCGGCGCGGGATTCCAGACCGACAAGTCCCGCCGGACCTCGCCAGGCGTCTTCAGAAACGCCACCAGATCGTTCACCTGCTTCGGCGTCAGGTTGATCTTCGGCATCAGCGTCTTCAGATCCGTACGGGTGCGGAGATCCGACTTTGACAGCAGATGCAGCTTTTCTTCCCTGTCGCGCAGAAACAGCGAAAAGGAGTTCTCAAAGACAATGGCGCCGCGAATCGTTTTCCCCTCCGCCGTCCGCACCTCCGCGCCCAGATTCCCGCCGCGCGCTCTCGCCCCAGGGTTGGTAATTGCGCGCGTCAGATCCGTCACGGAACGCTGCTGCCCGATGCCGGAAAGATCCGGTCCGAACGCATGCCCCACACCCCGCACCGCGTGGCAATTCAAACAGCCGCCCGCGCCCAGAAACAGTTCCCGCCCCGCGCCCGCGTCGCCTGTTACCGGCACGTCCACGCCACGCGTGGTGGCCAGCAGCCACTCCGCAATCATGCGGGGCTGGTTGTCTTTCAGCGGAAACGCGGGCATGCCCGTACCGCCGATGCCGTCATGGATATTGCGGGTGATCTCCGCCACTGTGCTGCCGTGGAGCCATTTGCCGGACGTCAGATCCGGCGCGCGGCCCCCCTTCGCATCCGTGCCATGGCAGGCGGAGCAGTTCGTATTGAAAAGCCGCTGCCCCTCGGAGTTGGTATCGGCAGGGTGCGGATTCTGCGCAAACAGTGCCGCGGCAGAGGTCAGCAGCGCGACGGAGAAGCGGAACATGGCAAGTCCTATTTCTTCACGAGTTTGATTTCGAACAGTTTGGGCCACTTCTTGCCGGTGACAAAGAGGCGGTCGCCCTTTGCATCATATGCGATGCCGTTCAGTACGTCCGGCTGGCTGCTGCCAATGTCTTCGGCCTTCAGAATACCCGTCAGATCGATGGACCCCGTCACTTTCCCGGTCGCCGGATCAATCCGCACAATCCGGTTCGTGAGCCAGACATTGGCGTAAACCTCGCCCTTCACATACTCCAGCTCATTCACGTTCTTCAGCGGCTGGCCGTATTCGGTGACCGTGACCCGGCCCTGTTCGGCCAGCGTCTCCGGGTCCCAGAAACGCAGTTCCGGCGTACCGTCGCTCATGATGAGCCGCTTGCCGTCCGTCGTGAGCGCCCAGCCCTCACCGGGATACTGAAACTGCTTCTGCTGCGTGAAGCCCGCCAGGTCATAAACAAACCCGACCTCCGACTTATAGGTCAGCTCAATCAGCCGGTCCTTCCACGCAATAATGCCTTCGCCGAAATACTGGTCCGGAATGTCATGCTTTTGCACCACCTCGCCGGTCTCCAGCTTCACCTTGCGAATGGAAGATTCGTGTTCAAGGCCCGTACTTTCATACAGGTACCCGTCCTTGTAGAACAGGCCCTCCGTAAACGCCTGCGGATCATGCGGATACGCATGAACAATCTGATAGGTATATTCCTGGACGCCGTTCGGCGGAGCGGATTCGCCGCAGGCGGAAAGCAGCAGCGCCGCGACGAGAAGAATTCGGAGAATCATGGTGTTGAAGTTTTTTGGCGCAGTGGGCTTCTCAGATGATACTGAAGACCCTCGCCTTTTTTGGCAAAACCGGGGATGGTCACCGGCAGATGCCCCTCAATCGGGATCTCCCCAAAAACGGCTTTGACCGCCGCAATCTCAGCCGGAACCACCGTGCTGTATCCCGTCAGGTAAGCCGTTACATCCGGGAAAGACCGCAGCAGGTAGGGATTCCCCAGTGCCAGCATCGCCACAGGCTTCTTCGTCGCAATCAGTTTTTGCACCATCTGCGGGAAGTTGCCGCCAAGCGAAGTATTGCCGCGAAAGGCGGCCACGGAGGCAAATGCGGCCACCACATACTGGCTCGCCCCGGCGGCATGCTCCACGGCGGCGTTCAGATCGGCCTCAGACATGGTCGCATCCACCTGAATCACGGTCGCCTGCGCGGAGCGTTTCCGCAGTTCCAGCGCCATCACCTGCCCCTCCACGCTGGTCCGGCTTTCCGCCAGCAGGAAGAACGCCGTTGAGTCTGCGGCTTTCAGCGGCAGCATACCGTTCTGATTCCGAACGAGGGTCACGCTGCGCTCAGCCACCGCCTGTGCCACGGCATTGCTTTCCATGGAATTGAGAACCGTGTGGATGGCGTCGCGATCCACCAGTTTCCTCGTGGCAAGCCCCACGTGCGCCTTCGCCATCAGAACCCGCTTCAGGCTCTCGTCAATGCGTGCCTGTGTCAGCCGCCCGGACTGCAGCGCCGCCATCACGCCGTTAATCGCGGCAGTGGCATCGGACGGCATCAGCAGCACATCCGCGCCGGCCTCCAGCGCCCGCACGGCGGCTTCGCCCGGCGTAAAACCTCCAGCGATCCCGCCCATCTGCAGCGCATCCGTCACGATGATGCCCCGGAACTTCATCTCCTCGCGCAGCACGCCGTTCAGCAGCTTCGGAGAGAGCGTCGCCGGAAGGTCCGGCGCCTCCACCGCGGGTACGGCCAGGTGCGCCGACATGATCGCATCCACCCCGCTCTGAATCGCGGCGCGGAACGGCGCCCACTCCACCTGTTCCAGATGCTCGCGATCCCCCGGAATCGTCGCTACATTGTAGTGCGTGTCCGTCGCCGTATCGCCATGCCCGGGGAAGTGTTTCGCGGTCACCAGCACGCGGCTTCCCGCCACGGAATGCGCCCCTTCGATAAAGGCCGACGCCATGCGCGACACATCCGCCGGGTCCTCGCCAAACGACCGGATGTTGATGATCGGATTATCCGGGTTGTTGTTCACGTCCGCATCGGGAAAGAAGATCCACTGAAACCCGATTGCGCGGGCCTCGCGCGCCGTAATCTCGCCCTCAATCCGCATCAGAGCAGGGTCGCCGGTGGCGGTGAAAGCCATGGCGTGCGGAAAGACGGTGGTCGAATCCACGCGCATGGAGACGCCGCGTTCGAAGTCGCCCGCCACAATGAGCGGAATCTTCGCGAGCGTCTGCATTTTGTTGAGAAAAGTGGCGACCTCCAGCGGGTCGGCGCGATTGCCGGGGCGGCCGTTGGGAGTGTTGATCAGCACCAGCCCGCCGGGGTGTTCCTTTGTCATCACCGTGAGGAACCGGCGGTACTCCCGCGAACGCGTGTTCACAGGATGGCCGTTGAACTGGATCACCACCAGTTGCGCCACTTTTTCACGCAGCGTCAGAGTCTTCGCCCAGTGGGCGGCGATGGCGGCATCTCCCACCGGCAAGGCGGACGCGACCGTCTTTTTCGGGACGGGCTTCACGACTCTCTTCCCCGTGGCCGCGCTCGCGACCGGACTCAGGGAAGCCATCGCAACGAAGGCCAGCGCGATAAACGCCGCCAGTCCCGTCCGCAACAGGTTCTTCAAAGTCAAACGAATCAGGCGTGTTTCGATTTGCGGACCGCCGCCGTGCGCCTGGCCGAACCAGCCTGGCGGCGGGGCGGCGTGTGCGCCAGCTTGCGGACAGCACGCAGCAATTCCTGCACTTCCTTGCTGCTTTTGGCGATCACCTCGTCGGCGCCCGTCTCCGCATCCGGCATCCCCAGGCAGTTCACAAAGCCCGTGAGCAGAATGATGCGCGCAGGCGATTCCGTGCCCCGGATCAGGCGGATCAGCTGGAGCCCATCCATCCCGCCCATGCGAAAGTCCGTGACTACAATATCGAAGTGATTCTTCTGAAAGAGGTCCCAAGCTTCCTCGCCACTGGTTGCCGTGACTACAGTATGACCGAGCTCTTTCAGTATTAAACCGCGGGCCACCAGTCCGTGAGTGTTGTCGTCGACGAGCAGGATACTGGCGGTTGCAGCGGGATCTGTTTTCATGGGAGGGACCCCATGAAAGTAACAGAGCCGTCATATGCCTGTCAACGCTTCCGCATCCCGCTGAAACAAGGGGGAATGTAGTTCTTGACTTCACGCCCGCCGGGTTTTAACGTGTATGTGCCGCCGGATACTACTCCACCGGCAGAGGGGCTTTATAACCAGCCTTGGCGATGATCTGCGGTTTGATCGGCTTGCCCTTTTCATCCGTGATTCTCAGCGGCTCATTGGTCGCCGGATTCACCAGTTGCACGGTCAGTTTGCGGAACTTTCCGTCGTGCGCCTGATTGGTGGGCGAGTAGCCCAGCGTGTACTGATTCCGCAGCGCCTGATTGATCGCATAGAAGGCGTTCGGCATCTCCGCCTGAAAGCGCGGGAAGAACGCCTGGCCGCCCGTTT
>CAIUOG010000005.1 GCA_903900705.1 uncultured Acidobacteriia bacterium | reverse complement strand
GGGAATCGGCAAAGTAAGCATTGAGACGACGTATATTATCATCTGTGTAGTGGCGAATGTGGTCCTGAAATTTATCCTGACGCCTTGGCTTGGCCCCATCGGCGCAGTCCTTTCCTCCGCAACCAGCTGGACCCTCGGTTCGGTAGTGTTTCTGATCCTCCTCCACCGCTCCGTGGACCTCCCCCGCACCGCCTATCGCGCCGCGGCCATGCTGCCGGTCATGTTCGTGACGGTCCTGATGATCCGTTCCGTGGCTGGCTCGGTGCCTGCCACCACCACCCGCCTTGGTTCCGCGGTCGCCGCCTCCGGCATCGGCCTGACTTCCATTGCCCTCTTTACCGCGCTGTTAATCGTGGGGCGAATCCTGCCCTGGGAAATTGTCCGCGGATTCGGGCGGTCGCTCTATTCATTCGCTTCGGCTCGATTGGGAGTCCGCTATGGCAGCTGAGTCCTCACCCCTCTATCCGTCGATGCCGGGCAATTCCTTAGCCGCCAACCCTTTGGCATTGGACGGCGCTCTGCAGCGGGCCTGGGCCCAGCAGCGCCGCGCAGCCTGGCAGAGAACCCAAAAGATTGCCATGTACCCGATGATCTTTTTCCAGTTTTACCTGGCGATCTCGGTGGCAGTCTTTGCCTTTGGTCCCTGGCCGTGGCCCGTCACCAATCCTCTCGAACTTTACACCTTCCTGCTGTTGGCTCACGTTTGTCTCTACCTGGGCTATCGCACGGCCATCACCAGGCAACCCCGTGCATCATCCATTAAATTGCGCATCCCGATGGTAGTGGCTGCTTCTCTGATCTGCAACTTTGTGTTCGTGCCCGTTACCTACAAAACCCGCACCGGGGCGACGAACGCCGGCGTCGGGACGGCAGTGGAGGCTGTTGGTACGGGTCTTACCGACCCAGGTGCGCAGTACGACGAGAAGATCGTGAACAATGCCACCCTTTCCGAGCAATCAACCATTTACGACTATCTTGTTCTCCCCTTCCTGCCGCTGATGTACCTGGCATTCCCCCTGGGAATCTTTTTCTGGAAGCAGATGCCGATTTTTCACAAAACCGGGCTTGTAGTCTGGCTGATGGTCGACATATCGATGTGGATCGCGTCGGGGACCAATAAAGGGATCGCCGATCTGGTACTTCTGCTCCCCTGTCTTCTGATTGCGCGCAAGCCGGATTTGTTCCTCAGATTCAAAAGCCGTGACGTTGTTCTCATTCTCGTTCTTGGTCTCGTCGGCCTGGTCGGCCTGTTTACCTTCTTCTCGTTAGGCATGTCCGGACGCAGCGGCGGAAGTCGCGATCAGTTCTTTGAGCCTGGCGCAGCCATTTCGGCAGATACCGAAAGCGTGAGCCTTCGTTACCTGCCGGTCGCAATGCAGGGTTCACTGGCCTCATTTGCCAGTTACTTCAGTCAGGGCTACTACGCGCTTTCGCTGTCGTTGCACGAACCGTTTGTGTTCTGTTATGGAGTCGGTAATTCCTACTTCCTCGAAGGTCTGTCAAGGCACCTGGTCGTCTCGCCAATCGGTGACGATACCTACCCGGCGCGGATTGAACTGAGCGGCTGGGACCGCAATGGAAAATGGCACTCCATCTATCCCTGGATTGCCAGTGATTTGAGTTTTCCCGGTACGCTCGTCTTCATGTTCTTCCTGGGGCGCATCTTCGCAGTCGTCTGGCTGGACGTAGCCTTCGCCCGGAATCCCATCGCTGTCTGTCTGTTTCCCCTCATCCTGACAATGATGATTTATATACCCGCCAACAATCAGGTCCTGGGTTTCTCCACCGCAGCCCTTCCCCTGCTCACCCTCGTGCCGCTCTGGCTGATCTCCCGTGTCCGCGCCCGGGGGATTACCGCTTGAAGACACCGCAGACCCGAGCGTATCCCCGTGTCCTCGTCGTGGACGCAACTCCCTTCTGTCGCCACATGAATATCGGCATCGTCAAGTCCAACCTTTTTCAGGGCTGGCCCAAAGACTCCCTTGCCCAGATCATGTACGCCAACCTTCAACCCGGCTTTGACGTTTGCGAACAGTACTGGGCTTTAAGGAAAACCGAGATTATCGCCGGTGCGTTCGGCTTCCCGGCCGACGCGTCGCTCCGGGGTTCGGCCGAGGCCTGCGTGGGCAGCATCTACGATCCCGCGGCTCCCCATAGCTTTGAGTCGCGCCCCCTCGTGGAGCGCCTTCTCTCCGGTATCGGCAAGTCGGTCCGGGTCCCCATCGGAGAGGCTATTCTTCGGCTTCCCTCCGTCATTTCCTCCCCGCTCGCACGTTGGATTGACCAGTTCGCTCCCGATGTCGTGTTCACCAATGGTGGCAATGGAGCCATTCTTCGTCTCGCCGTCAAGATCGCGCGAAGGTGGAAAGTGCCAATGCTGCCCTACTTCAATGACGATTGGTTTGCCTCCATCTACGAGGGCGATTTCATGGGCAAGGCGTTGCGGGCCAGCTTCGTCAAATGGTCCCAGTGCAGTCTGGATCTCTCCACTGTCCGTCTGACCGCTTCAGACCTCATGGGCGAGGAGTATTCCCAAAGATTTGGCGGCCGTTTCGAGCCGTTCATGAACCCCATTGAGGTCTTCGACACCGTTCCCGAACCGCAACACCCCGTGGTGAAGTTCACCTATATTGGGGCTCTCGCCCCGGATAGATGGCGTCCGCTCTTTGCAATCGGTACGGCTCTTGATCAGCTGCGATCCCGCGGCATCAACGGGGAACTCGTCATTTATACGTTCCCGCGTGACATTAGTGAGTTCGGAGAACGGCTTCGCAGTTGTGCTTCCGTCACGGTGGCCGGCACCATTCCGCTGGACCAGGTTCACCATGTGCAGCAGGATGCCAACGTCCTTGTCCACGCGGAGAGTTTCGAGGAATCCGCCCGTCGTCATACCCGCTTGTCCCTGTCGACCAAAATTCCCATCTACTTCATGTCAGAACGCTGCGTGCTGGCGCACGGACCAGGCGAGATTGCCTCCGTGCGGTACATTGCCGACAGCGGCGCAGGTCCAGCCGTCACCGAAGATGACGTCCCGAAGCTGGCCGCTGAACTGGAGCGGCTCATCCTGCATCCGGAGGTGCGCCGGGCCTACGCGGCCCAGGGTCGCCGGACCGCCCTGACCCGCCACGTCGCGGCCACACAACGCGAACGCCTCCGGGAGTGTTTTGTGTCTGCCGTGGAGAACGCCCGCGCCGGGAGTCCGGTCCATGGCTGATCCATCGGCTACGAATCCATCCCTTACAGAATCCGGTCGCGCGGACGGTCGGCTGGACGTCCTCTGGATCTGCGATCGCGCCACGGAAGCAGGCGGTATCGCCCTTTCCCTTTACGATATCTACCCGGCGCTGTCTTCTGTCTCCCGCATCGAATTCGTTGCTCCCCGCAATGCTTCCTTTCCGATTCTCGAAGCCCTCGGTGCCACAGTCCACAAAACCCTGCCCCGCTTCCCCAGCGTCAAAGGCTACGTCTGGAGCCTCCTCGCGTGCTTCGGCATGCTTCGCATCGCGCGTCGTCTGAAACCTTCGGTCATTGTGGCGGACCACACCAATGGTCTTTGGCTGCTGCTTTTTCTAAAAGCCATTCGCTTTCCTTTCCGCGCCATACATCGCAATCACGGGACGGAATTCCTCATTCTCCATCCCCGGCTGGCCAAACTGCTTCTCAGTGGGGTCGATCAAACGATCACAGACTCCAGGCCGGAAGCGGAGGGTCTTGCCGCTGTCACGGGCGGTCCGGTAACATCGATCCCGAACTGCCTGCCCGCCCACTGTTTGTTGCCGCTGGAGCAAATCCGGAAGTCGCCGGAAGATCCCCATGCGCCCCGGCTTGCCTATGTCGGGTGGCTGACGGAAGCGAAAGGTATCTACGCTTTCATTGAAGTGATGCGCGAGATCCGCAAAGAAATCCCCGGCGCACAGGGATTCGCGATGGGAAAAGTGCATTCAGACCACACTTCGAAAGAAGACGAGGAGACTCTTCTTTCGCTGATGAGTTCCGCCGGAGTCGTCTACAAGGGCCAGGTTCCCAGAGACGAAATCTTCCGCGACGTCGACATCCTGCTCGTCTGTTCCCGCCGGGAAAGCTTTGGGCTCACCATGGCGGAAGCTCCCTTTTTCGGGGTTCTGCCAATTGCCTTTGATAGTCCAGGCTCCAGTTACCTCTTGAGCGGAGTGGAGGGCTGCCTCATCGAGAACGGGAACACGCTGGCCATGAAGAATGCGGTAATCGCGTTCTGGCCCGATCCGGCGAGGCGGGAAGAGATCTGTCGCCGCTTGCGAGATCGCTTTCTGGACCAGTTCGATCCGAAGACTTTGGCAGATGACTTGCTTGCGTTGTCTTTCAATAAGGCGTAATATCACAGTTTCAGGCCCAGTCTCAGGTATGGCATGTTATTGAAAAGCTCTGCTCATTACACTGCGGCCCTGGATAAGCCAGGAAGTCGGGTCGGTGGCTCCGGGTCTGACCGCCCGGCGACCGAACCTGACATTGCTCTGTCAAAGGAAAACGCAGCCGACCCCAGACCGGTCATTCTCGTTTTCACCGAATTCTACAGTCCGGGCTTCAAGGCCGGCGGGCCGATCCGAAGCATCTCCAATCTCGTCGAGGCCCTCGGCCACGAGTTCCGTTTTCGCATTGTGACGTGCGACCGTGACCTGGGTGACCACGAGGGCTTTCCCGGAGTGGTTTCAAATCGATGGGTTCCTCTGGGGAAGGCGGAAGTCATCTATCTGCCTCCTGGCCTTCGCGGCCTCGTCCAACTGGTCTCTCTGCTCGCTTCGGTTGATGCCCGCACTGTTCTTTACCTGAATAGCTTCTTTAATAAGAAGTACTCCATACTGGCGGTTCTGTTGCGCCGGTTCGGCCTGGTCAGGCCCCGCGCCGTCGTCCTGGCGCCACATGGCGAGTTCTCCCCAGGTGCTCTTCGGGTGAAGAGCGGGCGAAAGCGCTGGTATTTCTGGATCGCTCGCTCCCTCGGCTTCTACAACCGCACCATCTGGCATGCTTCCACTCCCCTGGAGGCGGCTGACGTCCAACGCGTATTCGAAGTCCGTACCCCGCCCGTGAGCGAGCCTGACTACACCGGCGGCACACTCTTCACCGCACTCGACATCGTTTCCTCCGTCAAGCCGCCTGCCCGCGAGCAATTGCGGAAACAGGTGGGGCAGCTCCGGATCGCCTTCCTCGGCAGGTGTTCGCGGATGAAGAACCTTTCCGGCGCGTTACGTATGCTTGCCGGTCTCGAAGGGGATATCTCCTTCAATATTCATGGTCCGCTGGAAGACCCCGTTTACTGGGAGGAATGTCAGGCTCTGATAGCGCAACTGCCCCCCAACATCCGTGTGACCTACCTCGGCGGGATCGAGCATACGCAGGTTGCGTCCGTCCTGGCCGCCCACCATTTGCTTTTTCTTCCTACGTTCGGCGAGGGTTTCGGGCACGTCATTTCCGAAGCTCTTTCCGCTGGCTGTCCGGTGCTGCTGAGTGATCAGACCCCCTGGCGCAATTTGGAGGAGGCTGGTGTCGGCTGGGACATTCCTCTGGAAGATGAAGAACGGTTCCGTTCGGCCCTTCGGCAATGCGTCGCGGGAGACGATGAATGGTTTGCCGCTTTCTCGCGGCGGGCTTCGGCGTATGCGGCGGCTAAAGCGTCTGATCCGGCGACAGTCGAGGACAACCGTCGCCTGTTTCGCGCAGCGCTCACTTCCTGAAACCGGATCCCCTCCCCATCTTCGGCTGATACGTTCGGCCCCTCCCGCGCACTAAAGTGTGACACATTCTACAAATCGATTTCCGCAGAACGCTCAATTTGTCTTATAGTTTATGAAAAGCATATGTATGGTTTCGTTTCCATGCTGGCGACTGCGGGGTCCCCCGCAGGACTCCAAATCTCGGTACGGTCGGTAGCCGGCCGGGTCGCTCGCCGTCTCCCGCCAGGAAGCATCGCTTGACGCCATCGAAACCAGAGATTCTCATTCTCCTCCAGTCCTACCGCCCCGGTTTCAAATCGGGCGGGCCCATCCGCAGCATCTCCAACCTGGTGGACGCCCTCGGCACCGAGTTTCATTTCCGCATCATTACCCAGGATCGCGATCTGGGAGACACCGTTCCTTTTCCCGGCATCACACCGAACCAGTGGGTCAATCTGGGGCACGCCGAGGTCCTTTACCTCCCTTCCGGTCCCTCCGGTTGGTATCAAATGTGGAAACTCCTTCGGGCCGTTACACCCGAAACCGTTGTCTACCTGAACAGCTTCTTCAACCGGCAGTTTTCCATCTTTGCCATGCTGATGTTCTGGTGGAGACTCTGCAGCCCCCGGTTTCTGATCCTCGCTCCCCGCGGCGAATTCTCGCCCGGCGCCCTCCAGTGGCGAACCATCCGGAAACATGTCTACATCTTCCTTGCGCGCCACCTTCGCGTGTATAAAGGTGTTGTCTGGCATGCGGCGAGCGAACTGGAAGCCGATAACATCGGCAGGCATTTCAACCCCGCGAGGCAGATTGGCGCGGGTCAGTCCCAATCGGTTCAGTCGCTCCTCAATCAGTCCTCCTCCGGCGTCGTCTTTACCGCCGCCGCCATCGCGGACGCTGTCTCTCCGGGGCTGCACAGCTACGCCGGCAAAAAGCCCGGCCAGCTTCGCATCGTCTTCATCGGCAGATGCTCCCGCATGAAAAACCTCGTCGGTGCCCTCCGGTTGCTCCACGGACTCGAAGGCGTCATCAGCTTCGATATCTACGGTCCTCTGGAAGACACGGCCTACTGGGAGGAGTGCCGGCAGGTAATTGCGACGCTCCCTCCGAACATTGAGGTCCGGTACCGCGGTGAACTCGAACATGGCAAAGTCGGGTCGGTCTTCGCGCAGAGCCATCTGTTCCTCTTCCCCACTCTGGGCGAGAACTTCGGTCACGTGATCGCCGAATCCCTCGCCGCGGGTTGCCCGGTGCTCATCAGCGACCAGACTCCCTGGAGGGGTCTCGAAGCCGCTGGTGTGGGCTGGGACATCCCCCTCGCCGACGTCGAACGTTTCCGGGAGGTGCTCCGGACCTGCGTCGAGGCCGGGGACGACTGGTTCGCTCCGATTTCACGTCGGGCTCTCGGGTACGCGGTCGAAAGAGCCGCCAACCCCGAAGTCATTGAGACGAATCGCAAGCTGTTTCACGGTGACATCGGCTTCTCTGGTCTTCAGGTCGGCAAACTCGATCTGTAGGTAAACTCGTTCTGTAGGCAACCGGCGAAAAGCCAACCATGCGCCACAGTCTGAAACCGATCCTCACGCTCTTCTTCCTCCTGCTTCTCAGCCGGCGCTCCAATGCCGCCGACTTCACCTTCCGCAACGGCCTCGCGCAATTGGTCATCGGCTCAGACGCCGCCGTGCGGAGTCTCACTCTCACGGGCTCCGACAAAAGTCTCCTGCAGACCGCCACCCTGCCTTTTGCCGCCGTAACGAAGAATGGACAGCTGTTCCCGGCCACCGCGGCCACCATTACGGACGCCGGAACCGTTCACACCGAATTCGGCGTCTCCGGCGTGACCGCGGAATTCCGTTTTACTTCTCCCCCCAACTACTTCGTCGTGGAACTGGTCTCGCTCACCGGCGAGGGCGTCGAAGAGGTGCAGTTAATGCAGCTCGACGCCCCTCTTCAGAACGGTGGCGGCATACTCGCCGTTCGCTGGGACAGCCAGGCGGCCGTCTGCCTCATGAGCCTCAGCCAGAACGTCAATTCGCTGCTCTTCGGGCGCGGGCTGCGTTCCCTCGTCTACTCCGGCTTCGGCGTGACCGGCGGAAAAGTCGCCATCCTCGTTTCCCCCGAACCGCGGTTCAAAGATCTCATCCGTCAGGTCGAGGAAGCCAATCACCTCCCCTCCCCACACCTGGGCGGCGTCTGGGCAAAAGCGTCGCCGGATGTCCGCACCAGTTACCTTTTCACTGACCTCACGGAGAAGAATGCCGACGAAACCATTCGCTACGCCCTCGAAGGCGGCTTCCGCTACATTCTCGTCTACACCGGCACCTGGTCGGCCTCCAGAGGGTCTTACCCCATCAATCTCAATAATTTCCCCGGCGGCGAAGACAGCCTGAAAGCCGTGATCGCGAAATGCCACGCCGCCGGCCTCAAGGTCGGTATGCACATGATGACAAGTCTCATCGCGAAAACCGATCCCATCGTCGCCAGAACTCCCCTTCCGGCCCTTCTGGAAGACGCGCAGGCCCGGCTCGCCGCCGATCTGCCGCCTGCGGCGGACGTGTTTTCCTCCGCGGCCGCACTCACCGGCTTCCCCCCCAACGGCGTCGCCTCCTACGGCCCTGCCAATGATGTCCGCATTGAGGATGAAATCCTCCACTGCGCCGGAATCTCCGGCTCGAAACTCACCGGATGTCTTCGCGGCTATTCGAAAACAAAGCCCGCCGCGCACCCGGCCGGCGCCGCCATCCGTCATCTGGTCGACTACGATGGCTCCTACGTCGCCGACCTGCGCGGCCCCCTGGCCACTGAAATCGCGGACCGCATCTCCGGCCTCATCAATCGCTGCGGCTTCGACATGATCTACTTCGATGCCGGCGAGATCAATGCCCGAAACGGCCCCGCGTGGTACTGGAATGGTGTTCACCAGCAGCAGATCTGGCAGCGCTCACAACGCGACCTCCTCGCGCAGGGCTCCGGCGTTAACCAATGGACCTGGCACATCTTCTCCCGCCTCGCCAGCGACGACTTCTCCGCTGTAGCCGTCCGCCAATATCTCGACTACCACAAGATTGCCGACGCCTGGAAAGGCTACTTCCTCAATTTCATGCCCGCCGAACTCGGCTGGACCGGCTTCCTTCGCGACGCTCCTGACCGCCCCGCCACAACGCCCGACGAAGTCGAATACTACGCCGTCCGCATGGCCGCGCTCGACTCCCCGGTCTCACTCGAAACCACCCTCGACGCACTCCACGCCAACGGCCGTACCGATGAAATGCTCCGTCTCCTCGGCCGCTATGAAACGCTGCGCTTAAGCGGGGCAATCCCCAAACCGGTTCGCGGCACTCTGGAAACCGGGGAATGGCATATGACCAGCCCCGGCGAGTTTCATCCGATTCGCTATGACTCCCACAACCTCTCACTCCCGGGCGAGCTGACGTTTCGAAACGATTTCCCCGCTCAGCCGCTGAAATTCCGCCTCCAGTCGGTCCCCGTTCCGGCCACCTTGGGCGCTCCTTCCAACCTGACGTTATTTAGTGCGGAAGCCCAGCCCTTCACCGCGCCCCCGCCAAACTTCGGCCCAAACTCCGCGCCGATGCCCGGTGCCCTCATCCGCCGCGTCGTTCTGCCCAAACCTGTCGATCTCGAACGGCATCGCGCCCTCGCCATCGATCTCGCTGTTGATCTTGATGTCGCCCTGCCGCAGAACCTCACCGAGACACCCGTGCTGAATGTCCAGCTGGAGACCGCCGACGGCTTCTATCGCGACTATTACATCGATCTCAACTTCGCCGGTCCCCGCTCCGTCATTCTCAATGAGCCAGGTACCAGCCGCACGCTCGCCGAGTTTCGACCCGCCCCCGCCGCCTATTCCTTCAAGTCCGCCATGTACTGGTTCAACTACCGCAACGTGGTCGCCGTAAACTTTCGCTGGATGCGATACCCCCGGGCCGCCAGCTTCGTCTGCCGGATCTCGAAAGTCACGGCGCTCGATGAACGTCCTGGCAGCATCGCCGGCGCGGAACTTTCCCTGGGCGGCAAAACCCTCACCATCCCCGCCGAGTTGAAGGATGGCGATTACGCCGAATACTGGGCCGACGGTTCCCTCCGAACCTTCGACCGGAACGGCAATTCCCTCTCCACCACTCCGCTCGCCGGCGGCCTGACGCTGGCCGCCGGCGACAACAAACTGACTCTCCAAACCCAGGGCGCCGCCTCCGCCAACGCCCGCCTCACGCTCATCACCCTCGGAAACTGATAAACCAACTGGGCAGGACACGCGTTGAGGTGTCCATACCCGCGGGGAACGGACTTCCCTGCGCTGCCAACCGAGGGATCACAAGCAATCTGACTCCGGAAAAACGCAAGTACAATGCACGTTTTCAATTCCCGCTGAACCTCCTCCGAACTGAAGCGCACCGTAGCGCCAGTCCCCGCCACTCGTCCCTCCAGGCCCGATACCCTCCCCGGAATACACTGGAAACACGTGGGCAAATCGCAAGCCCCCGTCTGAACCACACTGCAAACCGGCCTCATTCCAAAACCCATGCCTTCACCGGACTCCCGCACCGTTCCACTCCTCGACGTCCAGCGCCAGACCGCCGCCATCCGGACGGAGCTCGACCTCGCCATCGCCCAGGTCCTCAATCACTCCCGCTTCATTCTCGGTCCCGAAGTCGCCCAGCTCGAGGAACAAATCGCCTCCCACTGCGGCACATCCTTCGCCATCGCCTGCGCCTCCGGCAGTGACGCTCTTCTGCTCCCCCTGCTCGCCCTCGGCGTCGTTCCCGGTGACCGCGTCATCACCACCCCCTTCACCTTCTTCGCCTCCGCCGGCTCCATCGCGCGCGCCGGCGCCACCCCTGTCTTTGTTGATATCGACCCGCAGACCTTCAACATGGACGCCGGCCTGCTCGCCCGCTACCTTGACTCCCTTACCCCGGCCGAACTCCGGTCCGTCAAAGCCATCATGCCGATCCATCTCTTCGGCCAGTGCGCGGATATGACCGCCATCAACGCCGTGGCCGCGCGTCACGGCATCCCCGTGATGGAAGACGCCGCCCAGTCCATCGGAGCGAAGCAGAACTCCCGCCCCGCCGCCGCCATGTCCCTCTGCGGCTGCCTCAGCTTCTTCCCCTCCAAAAACCTCGGCGGCCTGGGCGACGGCGGCATGATTGTCACCAGTGATGCCGCCCTCGCCGACCGCCTCCGTCTCCTGCGCGTCCACGGCAGCGGCGCGACCTACTATCACCAGCTCACCGGCATCAACTCCCGTCTCGATACCCTCCAGGCCGCCGCGCTCCTCGTCAAACTCCGCTATCTCGACGACTGGACCGCCAAACGCCGCGCCAACGCCGCCCTCTACCGAAGCGAGTTCCAGGCCGCCGGCGCATCGCAAATCGTGCTGCCCGCCGAAAGCGAAGGCATGTTTCACGTCTACAACCAATTCACCCTTCGCGTCCCCCACCGCGACCAGGTCCGCAGCCGTCTCACCGAAATGGGCATCGGCTCAGCCGTCTACTACCCCCTGCCGCTCCACCTCCAGGAATGCTTCGCCCACCTCGGCTACAAAGAGGGCGATTTCCCCCAAAGTGAAGCCGCCGCCCGCGAAGTCCTCTCCCTCCCCATCGAACAGGGCCTCTCCGCCGAAGACATCCACGCCGTGGTCCGCTGCGTCCTCGCTGCCGTGAATCCGGTCGCCAGTTAGGCCGCCATGAGGGGTGACCAGTTAAGTCGCAGACGCACCAACCATGAGGTCGAGGCCTAAGCCGGAGTCGCCGCCACCGCCTCCCGCGGCATCGAAAACGCGCGAGCGCCGGGCCGGTTCCGACAATGCCGCTCCCACCGACACGCCACGACCAACCGCCGCCTACAGACCCACCGCCTCCCGCAGCAGCGGAGCGCGCTCACGGCTCACGTCGAGTTCCGTGCCGTCGCTCAGTCTCACCCGCCACGCCCCGGAAGTCATCCACGGGAACATCTCAGCCACCGCCTCCAGTTGCACCAGCGTACTGCGGCTCACCCGGAAAAACTCCGTCGCCGGCAGCAGCGCCTCCACCTCAGACACGGTCTTGTTCGTCAGAAACCGCCCGCCCGCCGTGCACAGGAACACCAGTCTCTCTTCCGCCTGCACATAGAGAATGTCCCGGCGGGAGACCAGCACCACCTTCTTTCCCCGCCGCGCCGCCAGCCGGGTGGGGGCCTTCGGTTGCAGCGCGGACCGCAGTTCCTCCAGCAGATTTGCAGGAACCGCGCGCAGGCTCCGGTTCTGAATTCGCAGAATCGCCCGCGCCAGCGCGCCCGGCTCAACCGGTTTCAGCAGGTAATCCACCGCGTTCACTTCAAACGCCCGCACGGCGTACTGGTTGTACGCGGTCACAAACACCACCGCGGGCGGCCCCGAAACCTCCGCCAGGGTGTCAAAGCCATTCAGGCCGGGCATCTCGATATCGAGAAACACGGCATCCGGGCGCAGACTTTCCATCGCCTCAATGGCATCCGTGCCATTGGCGGCCTCCCCCGCGATCTCCACCTCCGGCACGGCGCTCAACAGACGCCGAAGCGCCATGCGGGCCGGCTGTTCATCATCTACAATCAGGACGCGCATTTGTTCGATCAGAGGAATTTGTGCCGGGTCGGAATTGTGATTCTGACACAAAATTCCTCGTCCAGTTCCAGTTGAAACCTCGCCTGCCCCCTATACAGCAAGCGCATGCGGTCCGCGAGCAGTTGCAGCGAATGACCCTCGCGCACCAGCGTCCCGAGCACGATATCCCGCGCATCCTCCACCGGGTTTGCGATCAACAACTCAAACGAACTGTCCGTCTGAGTGAGTTCGATGCGCACCGTGCCGCCCTCCGGAAGGTGTGCGATGCCGTGTCGCACAGCATTCTCGGCAAGATGTTGCAGCGTCAGGCAGGGAATACACAACGTGCCGCCGTCGCCAGGCCTGCTGCAATCCGGCAGCGTGTACTGAAGTCGCTCCCCGAAACGGGCTTTCTCGATTTCCAGATATTCGCGCGTCAGTTCCAGTTCGGCCGCCAGCGTTGTCATGTTGCCCTCACCCTCTGGCAGGCTTTTGCGGTATAGATTGGCCAGGCGGCTGATCAGCTGCTGTGCGGTGTCCGGCTGCGTGGGAATCAGCGCGGAGATCGTGTTCAGCGTATTGAAGAAGAAGTGAGGCTGAATCCGGGTTTCCAGCGACCGGAGCTGCGTCTTCGCCGTCAGCATCTTCAGGCGGGACCGCGTATGTTCGAAGTAAAGCAGTACAAACGAATTCCAGAACCCCAGCAGCGCCGCGAAATTCAGAATGTCCACTCCGCCGCCCGCGTGACCGTGGCCGAGTAACCACGCGATTTCCATGGTGATCGAGGAGGACGTTACTCCCGCCAGCCCGAACGCCAAGCCCGGCAGCAGGCGTCGCGGACTCCCCGGTTGCCGTATTTTGACGGGCAGAGTGCAAAGCAGACTGGAAAGCCCGCCCGCCACTACGGAAAAACCCAGCAGCAGCGGTTTCCCCACGCTGGCCGCCGCCTCCGGCCGGAATGCCAGCAGCGCGGCAAAAGGCGCGAAAATAGCCCCCAGCATTACCGTCTTCAGGAGTGAGATCGGCGGAACAGCCGGCGACGTTCCTTTCAAAACAAGTTGCTTCATACAGCCCCATTCTGCGTCGGGCGGGCGCGGAATCGTGCACCTTCCGGGCGAACCGCGGAAATTCCACGTCGAAGCGCCGGGCGGGCGCCCTCGCCATGGTCGATACCGCCACCCGGCAGCTCCTGGCTCCGGGCGCCATGGGCAGGGACCTCGGCCTGGCGTGCCCGGCAGTGAGGGGGGTGTCTGGAGCGAATAAGTTCCGGTGCCGTGCATGCTTTTTCCAGGCGAGCTTTCCGTTTCATGCCCGCGCTACCCACACGGCATTGTTCCACTGCACTAGAATGTAGGCAAATGTTCCGGCTACTGTTCGTAGCGGCTCTCGCCTCCATCCCGGCACTTGGCGCCCCCGTCGCTCTGGTGTCGGGCGACCCGCTTTCCTGCTTCAACCGAATCGACGGCAACGGCACTCTTTCCACAGTCTCCGTGCCGGACCAGGCCTTCAGCTCCGCCATCGACGTAAAGACCGGCGACGTTGCGGCCACCGCCAACCCCTGGGACATTCGTCCCCGCTGCTTCACCACCAACGCCGCGAAACAGAACGATGTTGCCGTCGCCTCATTCTGGATTCGCGCCCTCCAGTCGCCCTCGGGCACCGCGTTTACCTCCTTCGTGCTCGAACAGAACGTGTCGCCGTTCACGAAGTCCGTCACCTACACCGTGCCGGCGAAGTCCACCTGGAAACTGGTGCAGATCCCGTTCACCCTGGCCCAGACCTACGCCGCCAACGAATACAACCTGAGCTTCTGGGTCACCTTCCCCAGCCAGGAGATCCAGATCGGCGGCTTCACCATCCTCGACTACGGCCCTGGAGTTTCCTACTCCAGCCTCGGTCTTGCCGCCTGGCCTTATGACGGTCACGACCCCAATGCGCCCTGGCGCGCCCTCGCCGCGGCCAATATCGAAAAATACCGCAAAGGGGACCTCGTCGTGGTAGCCCGCGATGCCACGGGAAAGCCCGTTCCCAATGCGCAGGTACGCGTGAAGATGAAGCGGCATGCCTTTGGGTTTGGCACAGCGGTCGCCGGCGACGTTCTCATGGCGCAGACCACCGATGGGCAGAATTACCGGGACGCGATTCTCCGGCTGTTCAACAAGGTCGTGACGGAGAATGCGCTGAAGTGGCCGTTCTACGAAAGCTGGGGCAGGGCGCAGGACGACTTCATGCTGCCCTGGTTCGCTCAGAATGGCCTCACCCAGGTGCGCGGCCACAACGTCATCTGGCCGAACATGAGCAACCTGCCCACCGATGTGCAGACGATGCTGAAGGCCACGCCGCTCGATACGGAGAAACTGCGGACCCGCATCGCCGGCCACTTCACCGATGTAATGTCGTACGCGAAGGGTAAGGTTACCGAGTGGGATGTTCTCAATGAGCCGTTCACCAGCAGGGACATCCAGGCCGTGCTGGGTGATCCGGAAATGGCTGCGTGGTTCAGACAGGCCCGCGCCGCCGACCCCTCCGCGAAGCTGTACGTCAACGACTACAGCATTCTGGAAGCGGGCGGTTACGATCTCCGTCACATCAACGCTTACCGCTCCATCATCCAGGGCATCCTCGATAACGGTGGACCCCTCGATGGCATCGGTCTCCAGTCCCACTTCGACTCCAACCTCACCCCGCCCGACCGTGTGACCGAACTCCTCAACGAGTTCGCGGCCTTCGGCAAAGATCTTCAGGTCACCGAGTTCGACATCAACATTGCCGACGACCAGATTCAGGCCGATTACACCCGGGACTTCCTGACCGTCTGCTTCGCGCACCCCGCCATGAAAGGCTTCATGATCTGGGGCTTCTGGGAGGGCGCTCACTGGCTGCCGCGGGCCGCCATGATTCACAAGGACTGGTCCACCAAGCCCAACTATGCGGCGTGGAACGATCTGATCTACAACCAATGGTGGACGGACGTCACCGGCACAACCGGTTCTGACGGCATCTACCGCACCCGCGGCTTCCTCGGTGACTACGACGTGACCATTACCACGCCTTCCGGGACATCGACCCGGTCACTGACCCTGGCCTCCGCCACCGCGCCGGCTTACCTCGCTCAGGGCACAATTCCAGCCGGTTCCATCGCAACCAACGGCATTGTCAACGCCGCCAGTTATGAAGGGGCGGCGGTGGCTCCCGGTGAGTTGGTCGCCATTTATGGCAATGGCTTTGGTCCGGCGAATTTTGTCTCCGCGGCTTATGACTCCACTGGCCAGTTGCCTGCCGTCGTTGGTGACACGCGCGTTCTTTTCGATGGCAAACCGGCGCCGATGATCTATGCCCTGAACGGGCAGGTGGCCGCCCTGGTTCCGTATAGTGTGTCGGGGACCACCAATGTACAGGTCGAATACCTCGGCGTGCCGACGGCCGCGGTCACCGTGCCTGTCGCGACGGCCATCCCCGGCGTATTTGGGTGCGGCCCGGCCAGGCCGGACACAGCGGTCGTCGTCAACCTGAACGCGGGTAAGATCTCCTGCAACTCCGACTATGTCGCGCCAAAGGCGAATGACATCGTGACTCTGTTTACCACTGGTGAAGGCTCCGTCTCCCCAGCCAACTCAGACGGCAAACTGCCTGTCGCCCCCACTTTCCCGGCGCCGGTCCATCCCATGACGCTTGCCTTCGGCGGAGTTCCCGCGCAGTCCTGCGCCGCCGGTTTCACCGGACTGGTATATCCCGGAGTGACGCAGATCAATGCCTGTATGCCCGCCGGTGTCCCACAAAACGCGGTTTCCCAGGTCACGGCTTCCAGCGGCTGGAAGGTGGTGTGGAGCGAAGAATTCAACGGCGCGGCGGGTACTTCTCCGGATTCCGCAAAATGGAACTACGATCTGGGCGGTGGCGGCTGGGGTAATCAGGAACTCGAAAGTTACACCAGTTCCACCAACAATGTCTATCAGGATGGGAATGGCAACCTGGTCATTCAGGCGCTGAAGACTCCGGGTAATACTTACACGTCGGCCCGCCTCAAAACGCAGGATAAGTTCAGCTTTACTTACGGCCGGGTGGAAGCGCGAATCAAGGTGCCGTATGGCCAGGGAATCTGGCCGGCTTTCTGGATGCTCGGCGCGGATATAGCGGCCACCGGCTGGCCAAACTGCGGCGAAATCGACATCATGGAGAACATCGGCCGGGAACCCTCCATGATTCACGGAACAGTTCATGGGCCCGGCTACTCCGGCGGCAATGGCATCGGGGGCCCTTACACGCTGCCAGGCGGGGCGAAGTTCGCGGACGACTTCCATGTCTACGGTGTCGAGTGGGCCCCCGGCACAATCACTTTTTTTGTGGATGGGTTGAAGTGCTTCTCCGCCTCCGATACAAAGATCCCAAAAGGGACAACCTGGGTGTACCAGCATCCCTTCTTCCTTCTTCTCAATGTTGCCGTTGGCGGCAGTTGGCCGGGCAATCCCGACGCCACCTCCACATTCCCGCAACAAATGCTGGTGGACTGGGTCCGGGTTTCCCAAAAGCAGTAGCACCTCATGGGTCAGGCGGCCAGTACAGGCCGCGAAATCGGGTGGAGCATTTTTCAAATGATCGCCTGCCTGGGTTCACAGCCCCCGCAAATGACATTTGCCTCCCCATCGTGGACACATTTCGAACTCTTGTGGTCTGCCCGCCGCACGGGCGGAGAGGCTCTTCGGCGGATACAGGCGGCGGATGGACATCGGAGGGACGCAACTCCGTGGTCAGAGAATTCTGGCCACTTGACCGGGTTGAATGGCACTTAGCGAACGCAGTGCTGCTGGCGCCAGAATCCTTAGGTCGCCAAGGCGGTTGGTGGGCGCGGATAGAATGAGAATCGAAATCCGCCGACCGTCGAGATTCTGCTGGTACGGGATCTCCTGATCCGTGGTGATCAGGAGATCAGAATGGGCAGCTTCAGCCGCCGCAAGTAACGCTCCATTCTTCAAGCCGGCCAACTTCGCGTACGCCGCCGTTTGGCGGTCATGTTCAGCAAACGCGAGCCGCAACTTCTGGTCAACACACTCATCCAGGAGAATCTTCATCTGGCGGATAGTGCTTCAGACTCGCGCGAGACGAAGTTCCTTGCACTCCTCCAGCGCCTGGATCGCGAGATCCCGGCTGATGGTGGGGAAGCCTTCCAGGAAATCGTCGAGAGATTCGCCGTTCTCGATGTAGTCGAACAACGTTTGAACGGGGACACGGGTCCCGCGAAATGCCGGTGTCCCATGCATCACTTCCGGATCGCGCGTAATGACTTCCTGCATGCCTGCATTGTCGCTCAGTTCGTCGAGGTCCGGCCAGTTCAGGTCCGCCTTTCAGCCCGTCCGGCGAGCCGGGGATCAACTACGGAACAATTGGAAGCACGAAGAAATTTGTAAATGGCATAATGCTACGAATATGAAAAGTACGTCGCCTTTCGGCGCGGGTTGTGGGGTGTTAGACTGCTGGCCATGCGTTTTGCAATGCTGTGCGTCATTCTGCCGGCTGCTTTGATTCCAGCCTCAAGTGCGGAGACCGCTTTGCAGCAGCGTTGGGGAGAGATGTTCCGGATGGAGCGCAAGGCTGGTGTCTGGACGCAGGGTGACACCTTTTCGCACTTCCATTCGAACAAAAACTTTGAGCATTTGACGTTTGATATCGGCAATAACAAGGTGCTTGCCAACGTAGGGCCACTCGGTGAACTCAAGTACCTGACGATTTACAGGGACAGTTACCGCGGTGCGAGTCATCCTTCCGGCTGGAGCGGGGTTTGGACAGGAAAGGATTCGTCCAGTTATGGCCCGTATTCGTTCCGGCTACAGATGGACGGCGCGGGGGCGCCTGTGGATCTTTCGAAGGTGGATTGGGATGTTACAACGGGGCT
Source organism: uncultured Acidobacteriia bacterium (assembly GCA_903900705.1). Lineage (GTDB taxonomy): Bacteria > Acidobacteriota > Terriglobia > Bryobacterales > Bryobacteraceae > BOG-234. The sequence goes on along the minus strand of CAIUOG010000005.1, from coordinate 50,153 downwards.
GCTGGATAACATCATCCCGATTACGACGCTGACTCCGCCGGATCATCAGTTCAACGTCACGTTGGTTACTTATGCACCGCTCTCCGCGGATGGGTCACAGCGTTTGCGAGGCGTGATCTATGCGGCCCGGCTGACGAATACGTCTCCATCGCAGCTGCGTGGAAAGCTCATTCTGCCGGAGCTTTGGGCGGGGAAGCAGAACTCCAACAGCGCCAAACTCCGCTGGACGCAGTTTGATCCCTATGAGTTTGAGATCGGCCTCGCGGATGCCACCGCATTCCGGAAATCGCGGGAGTTTGATCTTGCTCCCGGGCAGTCCGTATGGGTACCTGCGATCTTATATATGCCTGGCGATCCGGTCATCACCGAGGTCAATGCGAAGGGCTCGCTCGCCTGGCTGGATGAAACCTGGCGCTATCACCGAAAACTGCTCGGGCGGATGGAGACGCCGGGGAATCCGTGGCTGGGCGAATTCCGGGAGCGGCAAATCCTGGAATCCCTGCAAAGCATTGCGATGTCGGGGGCGGGGAAGATTGCGGGATCGAATTGGGGCAGTTATCCGGCTACGCGTCAGATCTGGATCAAAGATATGTATTACTCCAGCCTGCCTTTGATGAGTCTGGAGCCGGAACTTGCCCGGAAGCTGATTCTCTGGTTTGACGAAAATGACATCCGGCACCCGGGGGAGATAGTCAAAGGCGGAATCAGCCATTCGGTGAGTCTCACGGTGGCGAGCGTAATTCTGGCCTCGTTGCACTATGAGAAGACTGGTGACAGGAAGTTCTTTCCGGACCATCCGGAACTGCGGGCAAAGTGGAATGCTTTGCTCCAGGCCGTCGCGGATACCAGAGTCAACCGCGATATCTGGCTCTTTCCGACACGGTTCATCAGCGACGGGGCGCTGGACTGCGATTACCATACGGGATCAAACATTGCGGTGTGGAAGGCATTTTCCGGCTGGTCGCGGATTTTGGGTGAGGTGTATGGGGATGCGGCCGGTGCGCGCAAGTGGCGGGACGCGGCGTCGCGGGTGAAGTCGGCCATTCTGGAGAAGACTGTCCTGGATGGGCGTTTTGTGGAAGGAGCTTACGCTGACGGGCGACAGCCGCTGCAGATTGCGGACGGCGAGGAGTCTGACACGACGTTGATGGCGTTCTACGGCTTTCTCCCGGCCGATGACGCAAGGTACCGGAAGACGATGCAGTTTGCGATTTCCCAGGCGAACCTGATCTATCAGCCAAAGGTGCGGGCGATTTCGTGGGCTTCGGAGCCGGTGAGCCCTCTGGAGAAGCGTGTGCCTTCCACAGCTCCGGGTTATCTGAAGGGGTTAGCGGCGACGGGTTCGTTCGACGAGATCCGGCGGGTAGCGGATGCGGATGGGAGCGTATGGTGGTGGTCTTACGGTGGCCCGTCCAGTGCTCCGGAATATGGCAACGTGGTGCGGGGCGTGCCGGGCAAGTCGGGCTGGTTCGCGGGTGCTTACTCGGCGCTGTTCGAAGCCCGGTTCGCGGGGGTGGACTATGACGCGGCGGCCAGGGTGTTACGCGTGGATCCGGTGGAGAGTTTCACCTGGAGCGGCGCGCCGGGTGGATTTGATGTCAGCGTTGCGAAAGGAAGAGTCAAAGTGAAGAACAATCATGGCTTCGCTGTAACTCTTGTCCATGGAGAGAAAAGGGTTCGCGTCGCGCCGGGTGGTTGGGGGGAAGTGCGGTAAGAGACGCCGTAGCGAGGGTTTGCCTTGCACTGCCAGAGGCGGTTCGAACAGGCAGCGGAGGTCACGCAGCGTTTTTGGTCCGGAAGAAGACCTTTGTCTGCTTCTATGGACAACCACCATGGGGTTGGCATTGTCCCGATTGCCCGCAAAGTGCCGCCGGGAGAGAACAACGCGCTTCTTGCCTCGCAGTCGGAGCGCTTTTATCTTCCGGCTTACATCGCACACAGGGGCTGGGTCGCGTTGCTGCCTTGGGGATGTTGATTGGGAGGAAGTCGGCAATCTGATTGTTGGAAGTTAATGCCTGGCCGCGCCGAAGGCCCTCGCAAAGCAGGTTGCTTTGATTCTAAGTAATCTGAAAGCAAAGGGTTTAAGCCTTGCGGCTTGCCCCGCCTCAGCACACAGAAACCCGGAGCGTGATCAGCGCTCCGGCCTGGACCCGAAGCATTTTCCCGGGAACGCTTTTATCCAGGGATTAAACGCTGCCCGACACACCGTCATCGTCGAATGGCCACCACGTACCGTCCGACCGATGGAACTCCACTCCCTGCTTTGTGATGTAGAAGTATGTTGTGAAGTTTGGCCTCAACTGATCGCCAGTCGGACCGGCTTGCCGACGCGTCCCAGCATTTCCACCAGCGTATCGATGGTAAACTTAGCCGTTTTCTTGTTCACCACGTCGGACACGCGCGGGCGCGACACCATCAGGATTTCGGCGGCCTCGGCTTGCTTCAAGTGATGCTCTGCAATCCAGTCAGACAACTCCTCCATCAATTGCCGCTTGAGCAGTCTCGTGTCATTGATGTGTTTGCGGCACGCGGCATGCGGACGCTTGGCCTCGTCCGGCGCAAAACCCAACTCCAGGAAGAGGTTCGCGCCCGGCTTTGTCACATGTCGGATTTCGGTGTCAACCGTCATTTCTTTTCCTTTCTCGCGCTCACCACGGCGCGATACCGCGCCCCGGCAATTGCCTGATCCTGCCTGCTGGTTGCCTGAGTCTTCTTTCGGAAGCAATGAAAACCGCTGAGCGCGCGGCTTCCCCCTGCCGGGAGGCTATCCAGAGATTCGGCGGGAGCGTTCGTTTCCTTCAGCCGCTGAGAGCTTTCTTGCGGATTCTCCCCGTTTCCGAGCACTGATTCCCATGTGGTTCTAGAGAGGGAGCAGAGTGATCATCGGTCTTGGTTCAGCGAAATCACTCTACAGAACACAGGGGCCGCTTCGTAGGACTGTGCGGACTGGTGCGGGCGTCAAAGGGAGTGCCCATGGAATTGGCGTTATTTCAGTCGCGCCCTCCGGTTCCGCGCCCAAACTAACAGTGTGGCGGCGGCGAGCAGTGTTGCGGTAGCAGGTTCGGGGGCCGACGCGGTGTTGGCGGTGATGGTGACGGAACCCGGAGTGGCGCTGACGTTGGGGTCTCCCGCAAGATCGCCAGCGTATTGGGCGACCACCATGTTGGCCAGGTTCAGAGCGCTTACTCCCGCGGAGACAGCGGTAAAGTCAATTTCCGCCAGGGGAACCGCCGTGCCGCTGCCCGCATTTCCAGAAGTCGCGATGCTGTAGACGAAGGAAATGCTGCCGGAAGTGGAGTCCGCCGGGTCTGTGCTGTTATCGATGCCGAGGTAGCCGGCATTATCGACGAAATCGCCCAGGCCGATCGCATTGGTTGCGTTGAGGAGAGTGGGGTCGAAGGTCACGTCGAAATTGAACGCATAAAGCGAATCTGTATTCGCGACGATATCGACCGTGAAGTTGGCGCCGACATTGACGGAGGGGGTGGTGATGAAGCTGAAGACCGTGCCGCCGGCAGCGGAACCGGCGGTGCCGAAGAGCAGGAGCAGGGAGGTAAGCAAGGTATTTTTCATAGGGATTCCTTAGTGGCAGACGGTTCCTTTGGGCAGTCCGGAAGAGACGAAGGCGAGGTCGAGCACGTTGATCACACCGTCGCCATTGATGTCGGCGGCTGCGTTGTAGCGACTGGAGGTGTAAGTCACGTTGAGCAGAGACTTGACGATGCTGTAGTCCGTGCAGTTGGTGACCATGTCGTGGTTCACGTCACCTGGTGGCACGATGGTGACGTTGGTGGAACCACTGGTGTTTGCGAGCGAATTGGATGCCCCAAACTGCAGCAGGTAAGAGTTGCCGGCCGCCGAGGCGGGCACCGTGCCGGAGAGGGTGTAAGTGCCGAGGGAGGTGGTTGCTTCGCTCTCACCGCTGCCAATGAGGCCGGGAGGCGCCGAAGGGAAGCCGCCATCCAGAGTGACCTTCATATCCCCGAGTGTGGGGAAGCCGCCGGGCCGAACCACGAAGGTCTGGGGAACGCCGGCCATCATATAAGTCGAGGCTGGCAGGCTGAGCATGTTGGGGTATTCATTGATGGTCAGCACGAGCGGCGCGGGGGAATAGTTGCCGCCGTATTGGCCGGTGCCGGGCGTCAGGTGATAGCGGATGAGGTAAGTGCCGCCGGTGCCTGTGTTGGGCTTGCCGCTGATGGTGCCCTGTGCGGCGGCGTTGTTTTGGACGAACTGGAGGCCGGCGGGAAGCGGTGAATCCAGCACGACGGCGCCGCCGCCGTAGCCATTGCTCTGGATGGTAAAGCTTCCCTGGTAGCCGGATTGGAAGGTGGTGCTGGCGGCGCTCAAAACATTGAGGGTTTTATCAACGCCGGCAGTGAAGTTCGGTGTCGCGCAAGGATTCGAGACCGGCTGTGAACCCAGCGCGGTCGGGAATATCACGAAAGGCAGGGAGGTGGCCGAGCCCTGGCCGGGGGAGCCGGTTACCGTGGCGGTGCCGTTCCCGTTATCCGTGACGCTAAACCAGTTGGGCAGCCCGCTGCAGGGCGTGGAGAACGAGACGGGGGTGATGGCGTTCGCGCCGATGACGAATGAGGTGGTCTTCCCAATGGGAAAGGTGATCATGTTCTGCGAAAGCGTTGCCGCCGGGGCGTAGAGGTAATTGGGGAGGAATGGCGTGAAGGTGTGGTTCGAATCAGGTGTCTCCGCGTGGTCCAACGCGTTGGTGACCCAAACACCGCAGTAGTTGAGGCTGCTGCAGACTTTGGTGCCGATGGTAGGGGTTCCGATGAATTGCGCCGTGCCGTTGCCGTTATCCCAGAAGGTCATGCCCGGGATGGAAACGTTGGTGTAGAAGGTATAGTGCTGTCCGGGGCCGGAGGCTTTCCAGACCCATTTCTGGCCCTGGCCGAAATACACGTTGCCGGAGGGGCCGCTGACCTGGGAGATGCTGAGCGGCTGTGAAGGATCACTGACATTGAACTCGAAAGAACCCGTGGTGGTGCCGACGATGTTCGTTGCGGTGACGTTCATCGAATAGGTGCCAGGGACCAGGGTGGACGTGGAGCCATTCAAACAGCAGTGGAGGGTTCCCGTACCGTAACCCGGCGTGAAGCTGATGCCGGCAGGGGGTGTGGCCAACTTAAAACCGTCAAGCGAGATCACGCTGGTGTCCCCGGTGACGGCGGGAAAGGGCAGGCCGGTGGCTGGGACGGCAACAAGGCTGTCCGCGCTGCTCGAAAGGGTGACTCCAGAGGGGAAGTTCAAGACCGGTGCGGTGCCGATTCTTACGGTGACCGGGTTCCCGCCGCCATCGAGAAGTTGGAGTTCCGTGACCACCTGGGCGGTGCAGGTACTGATATTTGTGGTGCTGCTGATGCCTGTGGAGGGGTCTGGCTCACAGGCGGTATCGGTGCTGGCGGGGGTGAGTTTGGTGACAATGAAGTTGGTTCCGAACAACGTGGCGGTGTATTTCTGGTTGTTCCAATCCAGAAACCGGATCAGCGGGTTGATGGAATCATAGGTGATTGGGGTGGTTTGACTGTTGACGGTGACGTTCTTAGCGCCATTGTTCAAAAAGTAGCCGTTGTAGTAACCCATGTTCCAGGTGTTGCCGGACCAGTCTTTGTAAGTAGCTCCGGACACTTGCTGCAACTGTTCTTCGCCGGTGTGTAGGAACTTGACTGAGGTGCTGGGCGAGGGGAGCGTGGTGGTGGAAGGAACGTCGGGGTAAGTGGCTTCGGTCCAGACGACGCCGTACTTATAGAGGCCTTCTTTGGTGGAAAGCAGGGCCGCCATATCAACGAAACCGCCGGGGAAGGCCTGGCCCGAGGCCAACTGCAGCTGGGAATTGACCACGTCGATAGCGTTAGCTTCGTCAACTGCGAAGGTGACGGCGACTGTGATGGCAAGTGCGATTACCGCGACGATGATGCTGATGCCAAAGGTCTCGGCGGCGCCGTCGGCGCCGGCTTCGAGCGTGGTTTCCGCTTCGACCTCTGATTCGGCGGTGAACTCAGCTTCAACGTTGCTACTCAGCTTGGTGCTGTCAGTGGCTAACTCTTCGTCGCCCTCCGCCGCCGCGTCCTTTGCGACTTGCCGTGCGTCAGCCTGCACCTTCTCCACTGTTGTCCTGTAGTTGGCCCGGATGATGTTTCGGCCTCTGGTGCTGGGGAAGATGGAGTTTTTGAAAGCGGGGACTGAAAATACGAGCGTAGGGATGCCGATTAGCAGTCCAGCTGCGACGCTGGCGCTGCCAATCTCTGCATCGAATAGCTGACTGCTCACGTTGTCCAGAGTGAAGCCAGATACGCTGGGACCCGGCGTGTTGGCCTGCGTTCCGGCGGTTGTGGACTCCGGCCGTGTGAACCGCCCCGCGGGACTCACCGCGCGGGCAGCCGTTGTGCCCTGGGAACTGCCGACAACCTGTGATCCGGCCAGTGGCGGAAGGTTTGCAAGCAGCGACTCATATTCGCTTTTCCGGGCAGCCAGGAGGTAGTAATCGGTGTTTGGGGCGTTCTTGGTCAGAATGGAGCCAACGCAGGCGATGTAGTTCAGTTTGAGCACTTTGGCGACGTCGGGATCGGGCTTCCAGGTGCAGTGATTCTTGAGCCAGCTGTTGTAGTCAGCGATGGCGTGGTTGTAGAGATTCCGCTCGTGGTAAGTCCAGCGGGATTGGAACCAGCTGAGGACCGTGGCTTCGTTGCCGGAGAGTTGTGAGGGGTCTTCGGTGGCCATTGACCACATGCGGACCTCCATAAAAGCGCGGATGGCGGCCCGGAGGTCAGCACGGGCGTTTTGGTAGACGAACGCGACGTCTGCAGCGCTGGAGGGCAGCTGATTCAACTGCAGGAACTGGGTGACGGAATCCTGTTCCCATTGCTGGACGGCGCCGATGATGGCGGAGTTCGGGACGGAAGTTGCACTGGGTCCGCAAACCTGCTGGATGATGCTGTTTCCTCCGAGGAAAGCGCACCCCGGCTGGACGGTAAACGTCGCGGCCTGGGCGGTCATGCCGAGACGCTGCGGAAGCCAGTCGGCGGGTAGCATCATGATGGCAAGAATGAGCGCGATCGGCTGGAAGAAGCGCGCGCGGCGCATCCAAAGGGCACCGGCTGGCTTTCGCATTCTGCGCGGGTTTGATTTGCGATTGATCATAGTAATCCTCACCGAAAGGCTGAATTCGGGGTCAATGATGTAAGGGAGAGCGGGGGCCTGGATTCTGCCACGGGAAAAAAAATATTTTTCTTTGGTGCGATACAATTCGAGGGATTCGCAGCGTATCTATGAATGGATCACCCACAGCATCTGTTCGGGATCTGATGGCCCGGTTTCGAGGAGGAGACGCGGCGGCGGCGGGGCAACTGGTGGAGGCGCTCTACCCGCAGTTAAAGAGGATTGCCCGGTCGCGGATGCAGGGCGAAGACTCGCGCCACACTTGGCAGCCCACGGCGCTGGTGAATGAACTGTACCTGGAATTGCGCAAGGTGCGGGAACTCCGCGAGGGTGCGGAAAGTGAAGAAGAAGAGCGCCACTCCTTTCTGCATTTTTCGGCCTACCTGATGCAGCGCCTGCTGGCTCACCATGCCCGGCCCCTGGCGAAGCGCGCGGAATTTGAGAGCTTCGAAGAGAGTTTTCACGGGACGGAAGCGGGGGGTGAGTCCCTGCGTGAGATCGAAAGTGCGCTGGACCGGCTGAGTGAGATCAGTCCGAGGTTGAGGACGGTGGTGGAGCTTCGGGTGTTCGAGGGGCTCACAGGGGATGAGATTGCGGCGCGCATGGGGGCCTCGCCACGCAGTGTGGCCAGGTGGTGGAACTTCGCGCGGGACTGGATGGCGGAAGAGTTCGGACCCGGGCGGCGCGCCACTGCTTCCGGCAACGCATGACGCAGGCAAGCCATGACTCCGGAACAGCAATGACGCCGGAAAAGCAATGACGCAAGACCAGCGGAAGCGCGTCTGGGCGGTCTATGAGGAGGCGGGCGAACTTCCCGCCGGGTCACGTGAGGAATTCATAAGCAGAGAGTTGCCGGAGGAAGAACTGCGCGCGAAGGTGCGGGAACTTCTGGAGACTGCGGACGCGCCGCTCGATGAAGAGGAGACGCCGGTTCCGGAGTGGGAGCGCGTGGGGCAGTGGCTGGGGCGGTTTCAGTTGCTGGCTCCAGTGGGCCGGGGCGGCATGGGGGAAGTCTACGAAGCGCTCGACCCTGACCTGGGGCGGCGCGTGGCGATCAAGTGCATCTCTTCACGGCGTCTGGGGGCCGTGAATGCTATTGAGGCATTAACGCGGGAGGCGCGGGCGGCTTCTGCACTGAATCACCCCGGCATCGTGACAATCTTCGAGGTCATCCGCAGCACGGACACCGTGGGCATCGCGATGGAACTGGTGGAGGGCGAGCCGGTGCGAAAGCTGATTGGCCACGCGCATCAGCTTCCGCAGGTGGCGCTCTGGGGAAAGCGCATTGCCGAGGCGCTGGCGGCGACGCACGCGCGGGGGATTATTCACCGGGACATCAAGCCGGAGAACCTGATTGTGCGGGCGGATGGCTATGTGAAGGTGCTGGATTTCGGGCTGGCGGCGGAAGGCGCCGCATGGGGAAATGCCCGGCCCATGGGTACTTTGCGTTACATGTCCCCGGAGCAGGGGTTAGGGCACTCGTTGACGCCGGCTACCGATATTTTCTCGCTGGGAATCGTGCTCTATGAACTGGCCACGGGGGTGCATCCGTTTGCGCTGGCCGGAGCGGGAACGTCGACGCTGACGCTGACGCGCGCGGCGGCGATGGGGGAATTGCGGACTCCTTCGTCGGTACGGCGGGGGCTGCCGGAAAAATTCGATGCGCTGCTCCTGGAGATGTTGAGTACAAACCCGGGGGCTCGTCCCAGCGCGGCTGCGGTTGCGGCACGGCTGGAGAGTATCGCGACGCGGCGGAGTGCGCGGTCGGCGGGGTGGTGGCTTGCGGCTGCTGCGATCACTGCTGTTACGACCGGCTTGGCGGTCCGATTCTGGCCGGTGTCTGCGCCTGCGGTGCTCCGTCTCAGCAGTCCGGTGGCGATTACGAGCTACGACGGCATTGAGCGTGAACCTGCGATTTCGCCGGACGGTCGGAGGCTTCTGTTTGTCTGGAGCGGGGACGACAGTGATCATGACGAGGTTTACATACAGAGTCTGGCGGGCGGTGATTTGCGCCGGATTACGAACGATTCCCGTCCGAAATACGGCCCCGTATGGTCGCCGGACGGGCGCATGATCGCGTGGCAGAGCCGTGCCCGGGATGGCAGCGAGACCCGGATCATGGTGGCTCCGGTGGATGGTCCGGCGCGATTGGCGGGTTTGACGGCGGACCACGAGGGATTTTACGGCATTGAGTTTTGGCCAGATGGGGGTTCTCTGATCGCCAGCGATCTGGCGCCGTGGGGCCGGTCCCTGGTCCGGATCAACCTGGCGGATGGAAGCAAGACGTTTCTGACCAGGGAGCCTGGTTTTGGCGAAGACTCTCCTGTCGTTTCTCCTGACCGGAAGCGTTTGCTTTTCCGGCGCAAGAGGGCTGACGCGGCCTGGCTCTGCGCGCTCGAACTGGCGGCTCCCCAACACGAGACCTGCTACGCGGCGGCTGGCAATGTGGAGGGCGACGCGTGGCTGGAGGATTCAAAGACCGCTCTGTATGCGGGTTCCGGGGCCTTGTGGCAAGTCAGGCTGGATGGGTCAGGGGGGCATGCGGTGCGGATCGCGGGATGGGGAGTTTCGCAACCTTCGGAACGCGCCGGAGGGACGGACCTTTGTATTCAGCCGGGCGCTGGTGGACCTGAATATCTGGCGGTTGGACCCGGCCACGGGAAAGGAGACGCGCTTTCAGGGTTCGAGCGCGGAGGATAGCGAGCCGCAGTTTTCGCCGGATGGGCGGCAAGTGGTGTTTCGTTCGAAGCGCACGGGGGTGTACGAACTGTATTTGTGCGAACCGGATGGGTCGGGGACGCGGCAGATCACGTCGTTGGGGGGCGATTTGGGGAGTGCGGTCTGGTCGCCGGATGGAGAATGGATCGCGTTTGACGGGACGGTGGATGCGAGTCAGCGAACGCGGTTCACCAACATCCTGGTGATTCCGTCACGTGGCGGGAAGGTGCGGCGGGTGACGCCGGACGATGCGGAATACACGGTGCCGGCCTGGTCGGCGGACGGTCGGTTTCTGTATTGTCTGCGCGGATCTGCCGGGCAGGTTGTGAAGACACCTGTGGCCGGAGGGCATCCCGTCGAAGTGTTTGAAGACGAGATGTTTGATTTGCGGGAGAGCCCGCCGGGGCGTTTCCTGTATGCGCGGCGGATGCAGGGCGACGGCATCTGGGAGCGGAAGGCAGGGGGTAGTCCGGGGGCGCTTTTGCCGGGGACGGAGCATGCGCTCTATCGCACCTGGGATGTGCGGGGCGGGAGCCTGTTTTTCCTCGAGGAGGGGCAGGCTGGACACTTTGCAGAGCTGAATTTGGCCAGCGGGCGGATCAGGAAGTTTCCGGGAACGCCACCGCGGCGCGTCCTTCACGGGCCGAGGAATTTGACGGCGTCGCCGGCGGGGGATTCGATTTTGTATACAAGCGAGGATTTGGCGCTGGGGGACATTTATTTGATGCGGGTGCTGGCGGGGCGGCCGTGAGGAGTTGTTCGGCGATGCAGAAGGTTCCTGAGATGGCGGCAAGTTGGAGAATTGACAATTGGCTCCCCAGTCTGGATACGTTTCGAACTTTTTCCACCCAAATGACCCTGTGATCGAACCCGTGGACGCCTATTGTTTTCAGCATCATCGAGCGCAACGCCGATGCGCGTCCGGGCTGGGCACCCAGGCTGGACACGTCTCGAACGCTACCGATTCGAGGCGGTGAAGAATCGGGCGCGGAACGTTGCGGCACCCGAGAATCGCGCTTGCGGCCACCGACCGCAAGAGTCCGGCGACGGAGGCTAATCAGCCAAGTACCGAGACAAAAGCCGAGGGCGACGGTACGTCTCGGGCTGGGCCGAGGGCTGCCGATTCCCGCGCGCAAAGGTAGGCGGCGTTAGCGGGTTGACGCGGGGGGGGGCACGGCTATACTCGACGCGATGATCACCCGAATCGCAGCATTCACCCTAATGGCCGCGTCGTTGGCCTTCGCCGCCGACCCTTTTGTCGGAACCTGGAAGCCGGACCTCGAGAAGACCAAGTACATCAGCCCCGGACCGGCGGAGGCGCAGCGTACCCGGTACATGGTGATCGAATCAACCGGAGCGGACAGTCGCCGTATCAGCTATTTTTTCGCTAGCGGAAAGCCCGACATGACCCCAAGCGGAAAGCCGATTGTTATCGATTTGGTTGCCGATGGGAAGGAGAGGTCGACGGAAGGGGGCGGTGTTCGGAGTTCGGTACGAGTCGATGAACGCCATCTTCGAAATACGTCGAAGAGCTCGAAGGGCACCACCGTCACGGACGTCGTGATTTCTGCCGATGGCAAGACAATGACAGAGACACGAAAGGGCACCGGATTCAACACGGGTCGGCCTGTCGACGAGTTCTTGGTTTTCACCAAGCAGTAGCGTCGGCCTGTCGCGAAATTGTCACTTCACGCGGGTAGGGGGGACGGCTATACTCGTTTCGATAATCATCCGAATCGCAGCATTCACCCTAATGGCCGCGTCGTTGGCCTTCGTCCAGCCATGAGAAGTTGACTCTTCCCAGAGTGTGAAAAAATCGCGTAAGCAATCCAGAGGCGATGCGTATCGCGGAAGATAACATTTTGCCTTATGTCCCGATTGTCCGGCGCTCAGCCACCGACCCACCAAGGATGAGGGTAGGCCTCGCCCGCCACTGTGATTCACACCCCCGCCCCAAATCTTTCCCCTTTCAAATCAACCACCTGCCGCCTCACCCCACCCCCAAACCATCCCCCGCCATGCCATACTCCGGTCGGATGACACCGCGCACAATCAACCCGACCACCCCGGCCTCACCGGCCACCCCGCTTCGCCTCCGCCCGGCCTCCGGCCCCCTTTTTGCCGCCAAAAACGAAAAATTTGCGGAACGAACCTGCCAACTATCTAAAAACAAACGCCTGGCCCACCAACACCGCACTCCAAACCGCCTCAAAACATCCCTCAGGAAGCACCAATTCGCTACCATAAGGCAGGAAAAGTGCGCATTTTGCACTGGTAATCCGCTATGAGAATCCTCTTCCTCGCCCAGTTCTTCGCCCCGGAGCCCTTCTTCAAAGGTCTCCCGTTCGCGCTCGAACTCGCCCGCCGCGGCCACCACGTGGAAGTCCTCACCGGGTTCCCGAACTATCCCGGCGGCAAAGTCTACCCCGGCTACCGCATCCTCCCGTTTCAGCGCGAAACCCTCCAGGGCATCCGCGTCAACCGCGTCCCGCTCTACCCCAGCCACAGCGCGTCCGCCATCGGCCGCGTGCTCAACTACGCCTCCTGGGCGCTTTCCGCCTCCCTCCTCGGCCCCCTCGCCGTCCGCCGGGCAGACGTCGCTTACGTCTATCACCCGCCCGCCACCGTCGGCCTGCCCGCCACCGTCCTGTCCGCCCTGCGCGGCATCCCGTTCGTCTATGACATTCAGGACCTCTGGCCGGACACCCTCGCCACAACCGGCATGCTCTCCAATCCCCGCATCCTCGGCGGCATCGATCGCTGGTGTTCCTTCGTCTACCGGCGCGCCGCCCACCTCGTCGTCCTCTCGCCCGGCTTCAAACGCAAACTCGCGGAACGCGGCGTGCCCCCCGAAAAAATCTCCTTCATCCCCAACTGGTGTGACGAAACCGCCGGCGTCCCGCCTCCTTATAACGAGGATGTCGCCCGCGGTCTCGGCATGCTCGGCCGCTTCAACATCGTCTTCGCCGGCACCATGGGCAAAGGGCAGGCTCTCGACGCCGTCCTCGCCGCCGCCGACATCTGCGCCGAAAAGAACCCGCGCATCCAGTTCGTCTTCGTCGGCGGCGGCATAGACAAAGCCCGCCTCGAAGAGAAGTCCCGCGGGAAGCGGAACGTGCTCTTCCTCCCCTACCGCCCCGTCTCCGAAATGCCAGCCCTCTTCTCCGTGGCGGACGTTCTCCTCGTGCATCTCAAAGACGATCCCCTCTTCTCCATCACCATCCCCTCCAAAACGCAGGCCTATCTCGCCGCCGCCAAACCCATCCTCATGGCCGTTCGCGGGGACGCCGCCGATATCGTCTCCGCCGCCGGCGCGGGCCTGCTCGCCAACCCCGGTGACGCCGGGTCCGTCGCCGCCGCCGCGCTCGCCATGGCGCAGTTCCCTCCCGAACGCCTCCAAGCGATGGGCGAGGCCGGTCGCCACTACTACCAGCGCGAACTCTGCTTCTCACACGGCGTCAGCCGCCTGGAAGAAGTATTCACCGCTGTCATAAACAACCGCGTGAGAAAATGAGGGAGTCTGTGCTCGGCGCAAAGGGGCTTGCCTGCCGACCTCACACCAACGTAACGAAAATGAAAACACTCGTAACGGGCGGCGCCGGGTTTATCGGCTCCAATCTTGCCCGGCAGTTACTCGCGGACGGCCATGCAGTCACCATCCTGGACAACTTCCAGTCCGGCCATCGCATCAATCTCGATGCCGTTCCCCAGGCCCGTTTTGTCGAAGGTGATATTCGTGACAAAGCCCTCGTCGATGCCCTCGCGGAAGGTGTGGACGCCATCTTCCACCTCGCCGCCTCGGTCGGCAACAAACGCTCCATAGACATGCCGATTGACGATGCGCAGACCAACATTCTCGGCACCCTGAACATCCTCGAAGCCGCCCGCGTTCACCGCGTTCCCAAGGTCGTCTTCTCCTCCTCCGCCGGCATCTTCGGCGAACTCAAAACGCTGCCTATTCAAGAGGATCATCCCGTCGAACCCGATTCCCCCTACGGCGCTTCCAAGCTCGGCGCCGAAAAGGCCGGGCTCGCCTACGCCAAGCTGTACGGCATCCGGTTCGTCGCCCTGCGCTACTTCAACGTCTACGGCCCCCACCAGCGCCTGGACCCCTACGGCAACGTTATCCCCATCTTCGTCTTCCGCATGCTCCGTGGCGAACCCATCACCATCTTTGGCGATGGCGAACAGACCCGCGACTTCATCAGCGTGCAGGACGTCGTCCAGGCCAACTACCGCTCCGCCCTCGCGCCGGACGTCTGGGGCGCCTTCAACATCGGCAGCGGCACCCGCATCAGCATCAACGCGCTGGTCGAAAAGCTGAAGCGGATCACCGGCGTTGACGCCCGGGTGACCTATGGCCCACCCCGCGCCGGCGACGTGCGCGACAGCCTCGCCGACGTTTCCGCCGCGCGCCAGGCCTTCGGCTTTGACCCCGCTCAGACCATGGACGAGAACCTCACGCGGTACGTCGACTGGGCCCGCCAGGAAGTCGCCCGCGTGGAGCAGATGACCGTATGAGCGAACGCATTCTCATCCTCGGTGTCACCGGCATGCTGGGACACAAAATGTTCCAGACCCTCTCGCCGCGGTTCCCGGAAGTCTACGGCACGTGCCGCAGTCTGGTGACCTCGCCGCGTTTCCGCAACGTGACCCTCCTCCAGGACGCCCGCATTCTGCAGGGTGTCGACGCCGGCAACTGGGAAGCGCTCCGTCCGCTCCTGGCCGATCTGCGCCCCACGTGGATCATCAACTGCGTCGGCGTCATCAAGCAGCGCGAGGCCGCCAAAGACTCCATCCCCGGCATCCTCATCAACTCCCTGCTGCCCCATCGCCTTGCCGATGCCGCCGCCGCCTGGGGCGGCAAAGTCGTGCACTTCAGCACCGATTGCGTCTTCACCGGCCGCAAAGGCATGTATCAGGAAACCGATGACTCGGACGCGCTCGATCTCTACGGGCGCAGCAAGTTCCTCGGCGAAGTGGCCGTCGAAAACGCGCTCACGCTCCGCACGTCCATCATCGGTCGCGAACTCTCGGAATTCCGTTCGCTCCTCGAATGGTTCCTCTCGAAGCGCGGCCAGAACATTCAGGGCTACACCAGGGCCATGTATTCCGGCCTCACCACGAATTACCTGTCCGAACTCGTGGGCCGCATTATCCAGACGCAGCCCGGGCTGCACGGTCTCCACCAGGTGACCTCCGCGCCCATCAGCAAGTTTGACCTGCTCTGCCTGATTCGCGAGGTCTTCGGCCTCGAAGTTGGCATCACCGCCGTCGAAGGCGAAATCTGTGACCGCACCATGGACGGCAGCCGCTTCGCCGCGCAGACCGGCATCGTCACCCCTTCCTGGCAGTCACTCATCGAAGCAATACACCGGGACCCGACCCCGTATGAACAATGGAGAACCGACGCGCATGCTCAGTAAACCGTTTGAAGGCAAAAGAATCGTAATCACCGGGGGAACCGGCTCCATGGGCCAGGTGCTGATTCGCCGCCTGCTGACCGGTGAAATGGGCCAGCCCGCCAAGATCATCGTGCTCTCCCGCGATGAGGCCAAGCAGCACTACATGCGCGTGGAATACCAGCAGCGCGTGGCCGCCACGGACGAAATCATCTACCGCAACTTCCAGAACGCCCTCACTTTCTGGATCGGCGACGTGCGCGACTACGGCAGCGTGGCCCGCGTCCTCCGTGAGGCGGACGTGGTGGTCAACGCCGCCGCGCTCAAGCAGGTTCCCACCTGCGAATACTTCCCCTTCGAAGCCGTCCGCACCAATATCGAAGGCGCGGAGAACATCGTTCGCGCCATTCAGGAACATAATCTGCCCGTGGAAACCGTCGTCGGCGTCTCCACAGATAAGGCCTGCAAGCCGGTCAACACCATGGGTATGACCAAGGCCATTCAGGAACGCATCTTCGTGCAGGGCAACATGCGCTGCCCCTGGACCCGCTTTGTCTGCGTTCGCTACGGTAACGTGCTGGCCTCGCGCGGCTCCGTGATTCCGCTCTTCCATGAGCAGATCCGGTCCGGCGGCCCCATCACCATCACCACCACCGACATGACGCGCTTCCTGCTCAGTCTCGATGACGCGGTCGATACCGTGTTCGCCGCCGTCCGCAACGGCGGCCGCGGCGAAACGTTTGTCCCGCGCGCTCCCGCCGCGAATATCGTGGACATCGCCAACGCCCTCATCGGCGACCGCAACATTGCTCTGAAAGTCACCGGCATCCGCCCCGGCGAGAAGATCCACGAAATCATGGTCAGCGAGGAAGAGGCCTACCGCACTGTGGAGCGCGGCAACTACTACGGCATTCTCCCCATGCTGCCGGAAGTTCTTGGCGAAGGCTCCTGGACGCCCGCCCTCAAAGCCGAATACAGTTCCGCCGATTCCGTGATGACTCCGGCCGAAACCCTCGAACTGCTGCGCAGCCGCAACCTGCTGCTCGACGACGACCCATCCGCCGATCCCGCCAAACAGCAGCTCGGCGCCGCCGTGAAGGAACTGCTGCGGTGAAAGTCTTAACCGTTCTCGGCACGCGTCCGGAAATCATCCGCCTCAGCGGCGTCATCCGGCTGCTCGATCAGTACACCTCCCATACCCTGGTCCACACCGGCCAGAACTATGACGACCGTCTGAGCGCCATCTTCTTCGAGCAGTTGCGCGTCCGCCAGCCCGATGTCTTCCTCGGTGTAAAAGGCGACAACTTCGCCGCCCAGATCGGCCAGATTCTGGACGGCATGTATAAGGCCTTCGAGCAGTACCGCCCGGACCGCCTCCTGATTCTGGGCGATACCAACAGCGGTCTCGCCGCCATTGTGGCGCGCCGTCTGGGCATCCCCGTCTATCACATGGAAGCCGGCAACCGCTGCTTTGATGATCGCGTGCCGGAGGAAGTGAACCGCCGCGTCATCGACCACTCCAGCACGGTCCTGATGCCTTACACGGACCGCAGCCGCGAAAACCTGCTGGCCGAAGGCTTCGCCACCAACCGCGTCTATGTCACCGGCAATCCGATTAAGCAGGTGATCGACGAGTTCGAAGAACCCATTGAGGCCAGCACGGCGCTCGACACCCTCGGCGTCGAACCCGGCAAATTCTTCCTCGTCACCGCGCACCGCGCCGAAAACGTGGACGACCCGGTTCGGCTTCGCAACATCATCACGGCGCTCGAAACGCTGCACCACCAGTTCGGCTACCCGGTGATCATTTCCTTCCACCCCCGCACCCGCTCCAGGGTGGAGCAGTTCGGTGTGGACGTCAGGCGCTCTGGTCTCCACTTCATGGAGCCGATGGGCTTCTTCGACTTCATCAAGCTCGAAAAGAACGCTTTCTGCACCTTGTCAGACAGCGGCACCGTGCAGGAAGAAGCCTGCATCTTCGGCGTGGCGAACGTCACCATTCGTGACGTGACGGAACGTCCGGAAACCGTGGAATGCGGTTCCAACATTCTGGCCGGTGCGGACCCGGCCGCCATCGTCAACGCGGTTCATCTCATGACCAGCCGCAAACGGAACTGGGCGCCGCCGCCCGAATATCTCGCCCCGCTGGTGGCCGAAACCGTCGTCAACCTCCTGCTCAGCCAGCGCCTGCCGGACGCCGCCGAAGTCGCCTGGCGCGCCCGCTCCTCGGCGGTGTAGCATGTTTTACCGGAAGGTACTGAAGCCTTTCGCGGACCGGTTGCTCGCGGCGGCGGGCCTGCTCGTTCTGTCTCCGGTGCTTCTGGTCCTGGCCCTCCTGATTCGCCGGCGGATGGGCAGCCCTGTCCTCTTCCGGCAGACCCGCATCGGCCTCAACGATCAGTCCTTCGGGTTCATGAAGTTCCGCAGCATGACGAGCGGGAAGGATCAGAACGGCAATCTTCTGCCGGACGAACAGCGGCTCACGGCGTTCGGGAAGTTTCTGCGTTCCAGCAGCCTCGACGAGCTGCCGCAGCTTTTGAACGTGCTCCGCGGCGAGATGAGCCTCATCGGCCCCCGGCCGTTGCTGCCGGAGTATCTGCCGCGCTACTCCGCCGTTCAGCGCCGCCGCCACGAGGTGACGCCCGGCATCACCGGCTGGGCACAGGTGAAAGGCCGGAACTCGCTCACCTGGGAAGAGAAGTTCGCGCTCGATGTCTGGTACGTCGATAACGTCAGCTTTCTTCTCGACGTCCGAATCCTCTGGATGACGTTTCTGGCCATCGTCCGGAAAAGCGGCATCAGTCAGCAGGGGCACGCCACCATGCCGGTCTTCATGGGTTCAACTTCGTCAGATTCGTCAGAAAGGAAGCCGCCCCAATGAAAACGCTGCTGATCTGGGGTTCCGGCGGCCACGGCCGCGTGGTGCTCGATGTGGCCCGCGCCATGCGCTGCTTTGAGGAAATCGTCTTTTACGACAACGGTCCGGACAAGCCGGACTCGCTGCAGGGGGTCCCGATACTTTCGGGGCGCGTCGGGGAGGTTCGTCCTCCCGCGACCACCGGATTCCTGATTGCCATCGGTTCCAACCGGATTCGGTCCGAACGCTATGCCGAGGCTGTCGCGGCGGGCTTCACTCCGGTGGCCTGCGTGCATCCTTCGGCGGTTGTGTCTCCCACGGCGACCATCGGCGGCGGCACGGTCGTCATGCCCAACGCCGTGATCCAGAACAATGCGGTAATCGGAGTGAACTGCATCATTAACACCGCGGCGATTGTGGAGCATGACTGCGTGGTTGGCGACCATGCCCATCTGTCACCCACGGTTGCTCTGGGTGGCGGCGCGTCTGTGGGCGCGTTCGCCCACATGGGGATTGGGGCAGTCGCGATTCCGGGGACAAAAATCGGAGAAGGTACGGTGGTGGGCGCCGGCGGGGTGGTGATTCGGGATATTCCGGCTCATGTGACCGTGGCGGGCGTACCCGCCGAGGTCATCACAAGCCGGAACTCCCGGTAACAGCTAACTGCTGAGGGGCTTGTAGTAGCGGCTGTAGTACTTGCCGTAGTAGCCGTAGTAGTAATAACGTTCGCTCATATCCGAGCGGACTTCGTTCAGCGCCAGCCCGATCACGTTGGCCCGCAGACGCTTCAGGTTGCTGAGAACGCTGGCGACCGCCGTGCGTTCGGTCTGTCCGGCCAGTGCCACGACAACGACGCCGTCCACCAGGGCGGCAATCTGCAGCGATTCCGCAAAGCCCAGCAGCGGCGGGGCGTCGCAAATCACCAGATCGTACTCGTTGACGGCTTCCGCGAGAAGTTCCCGCAGCGTTTCCCCGATACCATCGGCGGCGCGGCGGGACGGCGGACCGGCCACCAGCACATCCAGGTACGGCAGGCCTTCCGGCGACTGGATCAGTTCACGCCACTTCGCCTCGCCGTTCACGACATTGGACATCCCCTTGTCGTTTTGCAGGTTGACGTGGTGATAGACGCCGGGACGGCGCAAATCGCAATCCACGATCAGCGTTTTCCGCTTCTGCTGGCTATGTACCACCGCCAGGTGCACGGCGGTTGTGGTCTTGCCTTCGCGCGGAGTGGCGGAGGTCAGAAGCAGTGTCTTCGGGCGACGATCGGCATTCGGGAGCAGGATGGAGTCACGCAGGGTGCGGACGGCTTCTTCGTAGGTGTTCGCGACGCCACCACCAGCGCCCATCAGCTGACGCCGGTTTCCTTCGGCATCTACCCCGGGAAGATGTCCGCGCCACGCCTTCACCACCGGGAGCGCGCCCAGGATTTCGGTCTGCAACTGGCGCTGAATCTGCTCGGGATCGCGGAGCGTATGGTCCATGCTCTCCGACACGAAGATCACGATAATGCCGAGAACGAAGGAGACCACAAAGGCAACCAGGGCATTGATGGGAATTCTGGGGAAGATCGGATTCTTCGCCGGACGTGCAAGATCCGCCAGACGGATCGAACTGCCCTGATAGCCGGCGTTGATTTCGGCTTCCTTGATCTTCCGGGTCAGTTCGTCGTAGAGGGTCTTGTCGGCATCGGCATCCCGTTTCAGGGTCTTATAGAGCAGCGACTTCGAGTTGAGCTGGTCGAATTCCTTCTTCGTCTCGGCCACCGCTTCCTGGGTGCTCTTTTCGCGGTCCAGGGCTTCGCGGTATTCCGCTTCGACTCGCTTGGCAACGCTGACCTTCAGGTTTTCAAATTCCTGCTGCAACTGGGACTGCCGGAGGGCCGCTTTTTTGTACTCGGGGTGGTTCGGAAGATACTGCGCCTTGACGGCGGCAAACTTCTCGTTTTCCTCGGCGATTCGCTCGGCAAGCCTGCGGATCTGTTCGCCCTGCGCGGTGGCTTCCAGTGTTTCCGTGGAGCCGCTGCGGGCGCCCTTGGCCGTGGCTTCCTTCTTCATGCGGTCGGCCTGAGCATTGGTCCACTCGGTGTTCAACTGCAGCAGCCGCGCGGAAAGAATGCTCGTCCGTTCTTCCGGGCTGATCAGATTCAGTTCCCGTTCAAACTGAACGAGGGCCGCCGCGGAGCGTTCCATCTTCGCCTGCAGTTCTTCGAGTTGCCGGTTCATGAACGACGCCTGCATGCCGGAGGCGGTAAAGCGAATCGCGTACGAATGGTCGATGTAGCTCTTCGCAATGGCGTTGGCCACTTCCGCCGCAAACTGCCGGTTCGGATCCCGGTAGCTGATTTCGAGCAGGTACGTCTTCGGGGGGCGGGTGACGGTCAGGTTCGGCAGCACAACCGGCGCCTCTTCACTGAGCGGATCCTTTGGCGTCCCGGGCTTCGGCGTGGAGGTCTTGATTTTCAGCTTCTGCACGACGGGACGAAGAACGGAATCCGACTTAATCAGACTGATCTGGGTGGAGAGAAAGAGGTCCGAATCCGCCGCTGTCGTTGAGCGTCCAACGTTTGCTTCCTGACCAATGACCGCGTTCGGCGCCATGCGATCCACGTCGATGGTTGCGGTGGCCGAGTAATACGGGGTGAGGCGGGACGATACGGCGATTGTGGACGCGACTGCGATGCCGACGAACAACAGGAGTCGCCACTTGTGGCGGCTGATCATCCACAGGTAGTGGGAGATCGGCAACGCGTTACTTTGCGGCTCCGGTTCCGGTGTTGGCGCCTGATAGAATGCGATCCTCTCTACGGAGGAGGGCGAACCCGGCTGTTCCGGAGCGGGAACAAGATACTTTTGTTCGTTATTCATTCGGTTCGGACAAGCTGAAAAGACGTAAAGTGGTTACAGACAAAATCAGGACCCGGGGGCGGCAGAGCGTGCCAGGTAGTTCCCCGATCTTCTATTCTACCGGATGCCCCGCACAACCGGTGGGAACCCGTGGCTCCAAACACGTCGACGGGAACTATCCATCTATGTCGTGATTCCCGGTGGCCGAATGTTTCAACCCGGCCACCGGAAATAAGTTGCTGCTCAGGCCTGAGAAGCGTGGAGGGCCTGATCGAAATCCTCTTTGATGTCCTCGATATCCTCAATTCCCACCGAAACCCGGATATACTCAGGCCGAACCCCGGCCAGTGTCTGCTCCTCTTCCGTGAGCTGCTGGTGTGTGGTGGAAGCCGGGTGAATCACCAGGGTTTTCGCGTCTCCCAGGTTCGCGAGATGGCTGGCCAGTTTCACGTTATTGATCAGCCGGATGCCCGCCGCCTTTCCTCCCCTGATACCGAATCCGACAATAGCGCCCGGGCCGCCGGGAACATATTTCTTCGCGTTTTCGTGATGCGGGTGACCGGGCAGACCGGCGTAGTTCACCCATTCGACGGCCGGATGCGCGGCAAGCCATTCGGCGAAAGCCTGCGCATTCGCGGTGTGACGTTCCATACGGAGATGCAGGGTCTCAATGCCGAGCAGGAACAGAAACGCGGCATGGGGGCTCATGGCCGCGCCGGTGTCGCGGAGCCAGTGGGTCCGCATATAGATGATGTAGGAGATGTTGCCGATGGGCGCGAGGGCTTCGGCAAACACGACGCCGTGATAAGACGGGTCCGGAGCGTTGAATTCCGGCCACTTTTCCTTATCCGCCGTCCACGGGAATTTGCCGCTGTCCACCACCAGGCCGCCGACATGGACGCCATGGCCACCGAGGAACTTGGTGGCCGAGTAGACCGAGATATCGACCCCGTGGTCGAAGGGCCGGAACAGGGCCGGAGTCAGAACCGTGTTGTCCATTACAACGGGAAGGCCATGGGAGTGTGCGATATCGGAGATGGACTGGAAGTCGGGAACGTCATTTTTGGGGTTGCCGATAGATTCCAGAAACACAAGGCGCGTATTCGCGTCAACGAGTTTATGGATTTCCTCCGGCTGGTCCGGATTGAAGAAGCGAACCTCGATGCCCAGTTGTTTGAAGGTCTGGGTGAAGAGGGTCCAGGTACCGCCATAGAGGCTGGTGGAAGAGATGATGTTCTGGCCGGAGTGGGCGATGGTCAGAATGGCGGCCGTGATGGCGGCCTGACCACTGGCGAAGGCCAGCGCCGCTGCGCCGCCTTCGAGAGCCGCAATCCTCTTTTCCAGCACATCGCAGGTCGGGTTCATCAGGCGCGAATAGATGAACCCGAATTCCTTGAGCGCAAAGAGGTTCGCGGCGTGATCCGTATCCTTAAATACATAGCTGGTGGTGCTGAAGATGGGAACCGCGCGGGCCCCCGTGGTGGGGTCCGGTTCCTGCCCGGCGTGCAGGGCGAGGGTTCCGAGGCGGCGTTTGGATTCGTTCGACATGGCTTTCTCCGAATCCCCGATCATACGACAACTTCGCACGGCCATGCCCGGACCACCGGACGGAATGTGAGAAACTGACGGCTTCATGGCAGCGTCGCCTCACCGGTACTCCTTGACTCTCGCCGTACTTCTGCTGGTGGCGCAGACCGCTTTTTCTCAGTCTTCCGGGACCGCGCCGGGAAGCCGGGAAACGCTGACCTACGCCATTGAGTGGCGTCTGATTCCGGCGGGAACGGCGCGGCTGACACAGACGACATTCGCGCGCACCTCTTCGACAGCGGGCTCCGCGGCGGGCGGGGAAGTTCGGCTGCATATCGAGTCGGCCGGGCTGGTTTCGCGGCTGTTCCGGGTGGAGGACGACTACACTTCCCTGCAGAGCGGCAACTCCTGCGTGCAGAGTTCCTTCCTGGTGGCGCATGAGGGCAACCGGAACAAAGAAACCCGCGTCTTCTTCGACGCCGCCAACCGGAAGGCCACCTGGCTTGAAAAGGACTTCGCGAAGAATGTCACCAACACCCAGAGCGTGGAGATTCCGCCCTGTGTCCATGACGTTCTGGGAGGACTCTACGTCCTCCGCGGTCTCCACCTCGATTCCGGCAAAACAGCCCGGATCCCCATCAGCGACGGGAAAAAGTTTGTGCAGGCCCGCGTGGAGGCACAGGGTCGGGAAGATATTCGGACCGAGATGGGGACGTTCAAGACCATCCGGTACGAAGTTTTTCTGTTTGACAATATTCTGTTCAAGCGTTCCGGCCATCTGCATGTCTGGCTGACGGATGACGAGAGGCGGTTGCCGGTGCAGTTGCAGGTCCGTCTGCAGTTCACCATCGGGACCATCAATTTTCGCCTGATCCGGGAAGAGAAACCTTCATGACTTGTGTGATCTTACGTCTGACCAGCGCGCTGCTTTCCGTGGCCACGCTGGGCGCGCAGGTTGCCGGCAACGCGCCGAATCCGCTGCTGAATTCGGCGGATACGGTGCATCTGGCGACGCGGGCAACGCAGTTGATGGAGTCCACGGCCGCCGCCGTGCCGGGGCTTTCGCCGGCCTCGGAGTCCCTGCGGCACTCGGCGGAGCAGACATTGGCCGCCCTGGTGGCGTCTCCGCAGAGTGCGCCGTTGACGTACCGGTTTCTGGGTCAGTTGCGGGCCTGGCTGGCAATGAGCGAGGCCTTCCCCCGGCCTCTGCCTTTTCCGCAAACCGCCGCCGACCAGTTCGCCGAGCTGCATGACGCGCAGGACCGGCTGCAGCGCCATTTCGCGGCGCTGCTGGACGCGGCCGTCCGCACGCAGCAGGCCCGCGACGCCGATCCGAATAATCTGAAGCGGTATGCCGATGCGAATACGAAGCTGCTGCCTCCGGGCAAGCTTCCGCGCGTGGTGTTTCTGGGCGATTCCATCACGGACGGCTGGCGTCTGAACGAGTACTTCACCAATCGGGATTTCGTGAACCGCGGCATCAGCGGCCAGACGACCACGCAGATGCTGGGCCGGTTTCAGCAGGATGTAATTGCACTGCACCCGGCCGCCGTCCTGATTCTGGCCGGGACCAACGATATCGCGAAGGGCATTCCGGTCACCGGGATTGAAGACAATCTTTCCATGATGGGTGACCTCGCCAAAGCGCACGGCATCAAACCGCTGTTTGCATCCATCCTTCCGGTGAGCGATTACCACAAGGGCGATGACCCTCGGTATGAGATGACGAAGGTTCGTCCGCCGTATAACATCCAGCAGGTGAATGCCTGGCTGAAGGATTATTGCCGGCGACAGAACTTCGCCTACGTGGACTACTATGCGGCGATGGCGGACGCGAGCGGGTTTCTGCCCGCCGACCAGGCTGATGATGGCCTGCATCCCAATGCGAAAGGCTACCGGGTGATGTCGCCGGTGGCGCTGCAGGCAATTGACCGGGCGCTCAGCAGTCCGCAACCAGTGGAAGCGACTCCTCCGCAGAAGCGCCGCTTCGGGTTGCCGGTAAAAGACGCAGCGTCGAAGTAGGCGCTGGCGACCAATTGAACGGGTCGCGGTCGGGTTGTACGTGCCGATGCAATCTTCGGTGCGCATTACGGGGTAAACAAATCAGCACGGCGCACTGTTCCTGTCCGCTATTCTGATCTAATTCCGCTATTCCCTGTGAGAGCGAACACGTAAATGAAATTCACAGCCTTACTCACCTCGATCCTGGTAGCCGTATCGCTACGCGCGCAGAGTGGTGTGCAGAAACTGGAGGTCCAGGTAGCGGGCGGTACATTCGGCTATGAGGCGATTCCCGAAGTCCAGACCGACACCGATAGATGCGATAGCTCACTCAAACCCAATGATTTCGCCGCCGAATTCATGAGGCATACCTCCGGCCGGCTGGTGCTGGTGGGCGCGGGCGACAATTTCGCGCCGTATGTCAAATCCCGGGAGATGCAGGCCGTCGTTCGCGAGGGCGCGCGACCGACCGCGCAGCCGAAGGAATTATTCGCATGGAAGGACAACCAATGGATCTTTCAACCGAAGACGGTGTCGGACACGGCCACGGTTCCCTTCGACAACGCCGGCTGTTTTCTGCGGCGCGCGGGCTATGACGCGGTTGTTCCCGGCATGCGCGACTTTCGGTACGGACCCGAGCGTCTGCGGGAACTGGAACGTTATCTGTCCGACCCGGCAATGGGGCCAGTGGTTCGGATTCTGGGCACGAATCTGTTGATCGACTCTTCTCAGGCTGACGCGCCGGATCCGTTTGCCACTTCACAGTCCGGTGCAGGCAAACCGGCCACTTCGACCACGTTGCTGGATAACGAAACCGTGTCAATCGAGACGCCCCAAAGCAGCCTTCCTTGGGTGGGTTCGTGGAGGATCACGGCGGATGGGCAAGCCATTGAAGACGCCTGTTTGGTGATGACTGCCGGTTCCCCGGCGAGTTGCACCGGCGCCACACCGTTGTCCGGGCAAGCGCGTCGGCGCGGGGCTGTCTTCCTTCGGCTGAACGGGCCCGTTACGCTCCCTCCTGGCTCGTCCGCATGGGTTTGCGCCACGCTGAAGGCCGACGCGGTTCCGGCGAACGCGCCGCGTTTCATCTGCTCGAAATTCACGGTTGCAATGCCCTTCTTCCATACGCCCGAAGGGATCACCGGCGGATACCCCGCACCCTACGCGATTTCGCACAACGGAGCGGCGGCGATCTTCGGTGTGGTGGATCCAGACCTGACAACTTCTATCGGCCTCCTGAATCTTTCGTGGGTGAACAAGGGCTATAAGACCAACGTGAAGATCGCAGATCCGGTGGAAACTTTGCAGCAGGCACTCGACGCGTGCGAACTGGATGCCAACTGTCGAAGCCTGCCAAAGATCGTCCTCGCGCAGATGCCCCGAGCGCATGCCGAGCAGCTTGCTTCACATTTTTCCAATATGTTCTCGCTGGTGGTATCGGCGACGGACGCGAGCCTGCAAACGCCTGACGGCACCTTCAGCATTGATAACGGACGTCGCGCACTGGTGCTGACACCGCGTGACCAGTACGATACCTCCACCGGCAGGGTGGTGCCCGGCGTGCAGCGCGTCTCCATCGAGTTCCATCCCGGCGCGCTCAGCGGATATCGTGTCACCACGGACGCCGCCACGGTGGAGAACGCCATCGAACCGCCCCTGCCGAAAGTGCAGGGAGGCACGACGCTCACCGCCCTCTCCGGTCGGGAATTCGGCTCTTACAATTTCGCCACTATGCCGGCTGCCGGCCAACTGGAGACCATCGCCCTGCTGAGTATGCGGAAAGAATGCGCGGCGGAAATCGGCCTCATTCAGCATCGCGATTTGTACAACGCCAAAGTGTTCGCCGCGCTGCGACTGGGACCAGCCGATGTACAGGAAGTGGCCGACAGCATCTTTCACAAAGGCGATTTGCTCTTCTGCGGTGGTGTTACCGGCGATGTGCTCACGAAGACTCTTGACAAGTCCGCTAAGAACGACGCATCGGACAAGAGCGGCCTTTCGGCGCCGGCGGACGAGCATCGCGGACTCGCTTACCTGGGCATCCACAAGGACACGACGTTGGGGAAGTATGTGGTGAACGGCTCTCCGATCGATCCGAACAAGGTGTACTCAGTGGCGATGCCCGACTACATCGCTGCCGGCGACACCGACTATCCAGACATCAGCAAGGTATTTGCCGGGCAACCGTTCGGATTCCCTGATTTCCGCAAGCGCGTGATCGAGATATCGACCGTGGTCTGCATTCATCTGACGGAACGGAATTACTGTCATAGCCCGATCGATCCCGCCTCGTACTTCGATACGCTAAGTTTCAAGGAAGTGCGCCCCGCGAAGAAACCCGGCACGGCCGGGTTGCAGCCCTTTAAGAGTTGGGAGGCGCAAAACCTGCGGATCTGGCCACCCACTTCCGCCGATCCCGAGAAGAAGGCGCAACAGGACCGCGGTTGGACGTGGACGCTCGCCAGGAGCGACTTCGGCCTGAAGCTGAATACGCATAACCTGACAGAGAGCGATCTGTCCCGCTTCGCGGGAGTCGGCGACGTTACGCAGGCGACCGCAAAACAGGAGCGCGATATTTCGTTCGACTGGTCTTTCCGGGTGACGCGCTGGGGGAAAGCGGCCGACTTTTATCTGCAGGATGACGCCAGCTACGCCGACACCAATACAGCGGTGGCGGAGAAAGGCATCAACGCTGACTACAACGTCGTCAGCCTGACGAAGAACCAGTGGAGCCAGGAGGCCGGGATCGCCTTTCATGTCTACCCGGGCGCCAGGAATTCGACAGGCTTTCGCTGGATCCTGGCCACACGCGCGGATACCCAGATTGCGGATCCCGTGATTCAGTGGGCGCTGAAACCTTCCCCTGCGGCGGCCGTGGCGAAGTACAGTACAGAAAACGGCTTTGGCTATGATGTGGTGCGGCACATTCCGCGTAGTTATTACGCCTATGGCAAGACGGCCCTGCGCTACCAGGCTCTGAAGAGCTGGTTTGAAGGAGGGTTCACCGCCGGCGAGAAAATCCACAAACCGGTGACGTACGAGTGGGTGGGCGCCTACTCCTGTTCGCTCTCGGCCGGAACCTGTGGGTCATCTCTCACCATTGACCAGGCCACCACTTACCGGGACAAGGCATTCAAGGTTGCATCCGTGAATACGCCGCAGCAGGGTGTGTATCTGAATTTCAGTCTCCAGAGTCCGCAGATCCACGCTATTTCGGTGACGGCGGCAAACCAGTTCCAGTATTACTTCGACCGTCACACCGATACGCAGGTGGATACCAAACTCTATGATGACCTCAACCTGAGCCTGTCAGTCCCGCTTTTCGGGAGTCTCAAGATATCGCCGCAGGTGGATATCTTCAAGTTCCGGAGCAAGATCGACCCGGTGAATCACATGGGTGGCTGGAATGTTCACGGGTATCAGACCGGGGTAGCCCTCAGTTACTGTTTCGACCGGGATTCCGGCGTGCCACTGCGCCGTTCCCTGCAGTACGACAGTTGCGGCAACTCGAAGAAGTAGGCTCAGGAAAGCGGCGCATTTTGCGGGGAGGCCGGGCAGCATTCTCCGCAGAAGCGCCGCTTCGGGTTGCCGGTAAAAGAGGGCGCCTCGAAATAGGGAGCGCTAAATCGCGGAACGGCGCCAGAGGATCTGGTAGAGGCCCACGGCCACCGCGCCGACAAACAGAATGTGCGCCGCGCCGCCGAACGTGTAGCGGCTGACCAGCAGAATCAGCCAGCTCACCAGCAAGACAACCAAAACGTACCAAAGCATAGGAATCATTTTCTCAGGTTTGGAGCACGGAAACGCGGGTTAACTTCCGGCAGCAGCTTTCCGCAAACCTTTGTCGATCTTGTGGTCCCCGCTCCGGTTCGGCAACATCATGGTATGCGGCTACAAAAGTCTGCCGGCAGACCAAACGGGCACGGGCGCAGGGGTAGCAGCATTATCGAATTCTCGCTGCTGTTGCCCTGGTACGTGTTCCTGTTTGTCGGCTCTTACGATTACGGCTTCTTCTCGTACTCTCTGATTGCCACGCAAACGGCCGCCAGCGTGGGGGCCAACTACTGCGCCAGCAACTCGACCACAACCACGGATGCGACCACGGCGTGTGGCTACGCGCTCGATCAGCTGCGAAACATGCCGAATGTCGGCTATTCGATGACGAGCTGCGGTTCCGGCACAACCGTGACGTCGACCGTGCCGCTGGCGGTGACGGCGTCTTCGGTTACCGGTCCGGACGGGAGCCCGGCGGCTTCGGTGACCGTTACATACCTGACGCCGAAGCTGATTCCGATTCCCGGTTTGCTGCCGGGCCAGCTGACGATCAGCCGCACGGTCAAGATGCCGGTGCGCGGATAGTCACCCCAGGGAGATGGAATGGGCCGGAACTCACGCCGCGGAAATGCTCTGATTGAATTCACGCTGCTGGGCGTCCCGCTGCTGTTCATGACGATCGGGATTGTGGCAGTTGCACTGGACATGTGGGAATACCACAATCTGGCGTACAGCACGGAGGCCACGGCGCGGTACATCACCGTGCACGGCGCCAGTTGCTCGGCCAACAGCAACAGTTGCACCATCAAAGTGAAAGATGTGGCGGCGTTTTTTGAAAGCCAGTCGATGGCGCTCAACCGCAGCCAGGTGATTGTGACGCTGACGGACGGGAGCGGGGCCACCACGTGTAATCCGGTGACGGCGTGCGATGCCAACACCGCTCAGTTTCCGAACGCTACCTACAACAGCGTGGGGTCTGACGTGACGGTCAAGGCAACTTACATCCTGAAAAACCCGCTGGCCATGTACTGGCCGCCCAACCGGGATCCGGCGAACGACTTCAATGTGGCGGCCACGTCGCGGCAGAGAATTCTGTTTTAGGCCGCGGGTCAGGCCCCGGCTTTCCGTTTTTCCACCAGACGCCAGCCCGCCGCGGCAATCACGGCCAGCAGGGCGGAGGTGGCGAAGTAAGAATTCCGGATGCCCACTGCTTGAGCGATGGAGCCGGAGAGCAGCAAGCCGCTGACCTGCGCCAGAGCCAGTACGGACATCAGGCTGCTGGTGACGCGTCCCAGCATCTCCATGGGGGTCTGGCCCTGCATCAGCGTCTGGGCCGAGATGATCACCAGCGCTACGCCGACGCCGAGTTCGAGGGTCGCGAGCACGGTGATCGGTACGTTTCCAAAAATGGCGAGCGCGAGGATTCCCGCGGCAACCATGAACAGGCCGCCCATCATCAGGTGCTCCTTCGACCACTTCTTGCCGGCGCGCGTGAGTACCTGAGTGCCGATGATCATGCCGACGCCGACCAGCGTACCCAGGGTGCCGAAAAGGCCGGTCTCCGCGTGCAGAATATCGCGGACGTAAACGGCAATCAGCGCGCTGTAGCAGCGGACGGCGAACATGCCGGCGGCCATGGAGAGGATGGTGAACGCCAGGGTGGCGTGGGTGAAGATGAAGCGCATGCCGGCGGCGAGGTCACTCAGGACGGTGGAGAACTCCTTCGACGCGACGGTGGTTTTTCGCTCGATGGGCAGCGTGGAAACGATGGCGGCGGAGGTGAGAAACGTGGCGGCGTCCAGCCAGAAGCACAGTTGCTCGCTGGTGAGCCGGATCAACACCGCGGCGATGCCCGGGCTGAGGATCTGCGTAAGCTGATAGGTCTGCATCATGAGCGCGTTGGCGGACATGAGGCCTTCCATGGGCACCAGAGAGCGCAGCCCGATGGTCTGGGCGGGGGCAAAGAAGGCGGAGACGATGCTGAGGGCGATAAGCACGCCGTAGATCTGCCAGATGGAAGAGGCGAAGACAAGTGGGATCACGATGACGGCGCGGATCAGATCGCTGACGATCATGGTTTTCTTCACGCTCCAGCGGTCGGCAAATACGCCGGCGGCGGGGCCGACGAAGGCCTGGGGAAGCATGTAGGCCACCATCACGCCGCTCACCTGAGCGGGAGAGCCGTGAAACCGAAAGGAAACGATGCTGAAAATGGCGAAAATCGCGAGGAAATCGCCGAACAGACTGACCAGTTGCGCCACGGTCAGCTTGCGCAGGGGTGCGATCGCGAGCACATCCCGCATTGTCATCTGTTGACCCGAAGCCGTCATCCAGAAAGCGTACCGCAAAACGGCCCGCGGACGGGGGCGGTTCCGAAGTTAACGATTAAGAATGTGATATAAAACGAATCGAAGCACCACCGCAGGAGGTGTGTTCCATGAAGACTCTCACGAAGCTTGCGGCACTCGCCGTCAGCACGGCTGTTCTGGCCACGGCGCAGAAAGCCCCTCTCACACAAGACGAAAAGATGCAGTGGTTCCGGGAGGCCAAATTCGGTCTGTTCATTCACTGGGGGTTGTATTCCATCCCGGCGGGCGAATGGAAGGGGCAGGCGATTCCCGGCATCGGCGAATGGATTATGAACCGGGCGAAGATTCCGGTGAGCGAGTACGAGAAGCTCGCGCCGCAGTTCAATCCGGTGAAGTTCGACGCGGACGCCTTCGCGAAACTGGCGGAGGACGCGGGCATGAAGTACCTGGTGATCACGAGCAAGCACCATGACGGGTTTGCCCTGTTCCGGTCCGCCGTGAGCCGGTACAACGCCTATGACGCGACACCGTTCCACAGAGACGTGATCAAAGAACTGGCGGAAGCCTGTGCGCGGCGTCACATTCGCTTCGGTGTCTACTACTCGCAGGCGCAGGACTGGCACGAGCCGAACGGAGCCGGCAACACCTGGGACTTCGGCCCTGACGAGAAGAAAGACTTCGACCAGTATCTGCGCGGCAAGGCCGAACCGCAGGTGAAGGAACTGCTGACCGGCTATGGACCCATCTGTCTGATCTGGTTCGACACGCCGCGCATGATGGAGGGTGACCGGGGCAAGCGGTTCATCGATATCGTGCATTCCCTGCAGCCGGCCACGCTGATCGACGGGCGTCTGGGCGCGGATGGCGATTACCGTTCGATGGGTGACAACCGCATCCCGGACACGGTGGTGAAAGGGGACTGGGAAGTGCCCGCCACGCTCAATAAAACGTGGGGCTACAAGAAAGACGACAACGACTGGAAGACGCCCGAAGACCTGACGTTCAAACTGGTCGACATCACCAGCAAGGGCGGCAATTATCTGCTGAATGTGGGGCCGACGGCGGAAGGCCTGATTCCACAACCCAGCCAGGACAATCTCCGCGAGGTGGGCCGGTGGCTGAAGATCAACGGCGAGGCGATTTACGGGGCGGGACCCACGCCGTTCGGCGGCGAACTCGGCGCGCCGGACCCGGTGAAGAAAGACCAGCGCGGGCAGCCGGTATTTGTCGCGAAGACTGACTGGCGCTGCACCACAAAACCGGGCAAGCTGTACATTCACCTGTTCCAGTGGCCGCGCGGCGCGTTTGAACTGGGCCCGGCGGAGCTTGAAAAAGTGCAGGGGACTGTGAAGCGGGCCTGGCTGCTGGCGGATGCAAAACACACGCCGCTCAAGGTCACGCGGCAGGGTGGCCATGTGAGCGTGGCGCTGCCCGCGACGGCGCCTGGCAGGATCGCTTCGGTGCTGGTTCTGGAGACCGGGAGGTAGTCGGCGGACTGTAGTATAACTACGTGATGACCGCGCTTCGTTCTTCCTTATCCGGCCTCCTTTTCCTGTCACTTTGCTGTGCTCAATCGACATCGATTTCCCTGACGGGTTCCGCAACTTTAGGGCCCGCGCCGAACAGCAAATACAACTTCACCGGGAGTGGTGGCGGGACGCTGACCCCGGGCGGCGCGGTCCAGTTTGCGATTGACGTCATCGGGACGGGTGATGACAATTGCAATGACAATATTGAAGCTCCCCTCACGATCACGGCGGCAAACGGCGACAAGCTGATGCTGACGGTGCTTGTGCCGCACACGTCCGGCACGACGTTTTCCGGCTCGTTCGCTATCACGGGTGGTACCGGCCAGTATGCGGGGAAGGGAGGCAGTGGCACGGTCACGTTCGCGTTGACCAGTCCGCCGCCGAATATCGCCGTGATGGTGACGCTGACGGGGAACCTCACATCGCAGGTTACGCCGAACCCGTCGATCAATCCGAGCGGCGTCGTGCCCGTGGGACACTCCAGATCCGCGATCCAGCCTGGATCGTGGATCTCGGTTTACGGGAAGAACCTGGCGACGTCCACCACGGTATGGGACGGGCAAAGCGCCGGCATTCCGACCACGTTGGGAGGCCTGACGGCCACCATCAACGGGAAGGCGGCTTACTTCTGGTTCACGAGCCCGGGCCAGATTAATCTGCAGGCGCCGGATGATTCGCTGCGCGGCTGCGCCAACGTGACCATCAACACGCCGAATGGCCCGGTGAGCACGCAGGTGCAACTCGCCGAGGCTGCGCCGTCTCTCAATCTGCTTGACGCGAAGTATCCGGCGGCGGTGATTCCGACCCCGAACGGCGGCGGCGCTTATGCAGGAGGCAAGTATGACCTGGCCGGACCCGCGGGACGGTTTTCGTATTCGACCCGCCCGGTGAAGAAGGGTGAGACGGTGGTCCTGTACGGCGTGGGATTCGGCCCCACTGTTCCCGCGGTTCCCGCCGGCAAAGCATTCACCGGCGCCGCGCCGGTGGATACCAGCTTCCCCGTACAGGTTTTGCTGAACAACAATCCCGCCCCCGCCAGTTTTGTTGGCCTGGTGGGTGCGGGCCTGTTCCAGATCAACCTGGTGGTTCCGCAGAACGCCATCTCGGGAGATAACGTCCTGCGCGTGGTGACGCCCGGCGCGGGCGGGAGTACGCAGGATGGCATCTATCTGACTGTCCAGTAACGGAGCTTATTGCTGCGGCGAGTCTGTTGCCGCACCAGGCGCCACCTTCTCCGTAAACGGGATGCCGCGTTCCATCCACGCAGGCTTTGGCGCGCCTTTCAGCCAGTAGTCGAAATACTCCTGGAGGCGGACCGTGTAGTCCTTCTGGTTGGGCCGGCGGCGCAGGCCATGGGGCTCGCCGTTGTAGGTGAACATGTAGACTTCCTTGCCCAGGCGGCGCAGGGCGAGGTAGTACTCGATGCCCTGGTACCACGGCACGGCGTCATCGGCATCGTTGTGGATCATCAGCAGCGGCGTGTTGACGCGGTCCGCCATGAAGATGGGCGAGTTCTCAATGAAGCGCAGCGGGTATTCCCAGATGGTGCCGCCGATGCGGCTCTGGGTGCGTTCGTACTGGAACTGGCGCGGCAGGCCGGGTCCCCAGCGAATGCCGTCGTAGGCGCTGATCATGTCGGCGACGGGCGCGCCGGCAGCGGCGGCGCGGAACCGGTTGGTGCGGGTGATCATGTAGGCGATCTGATATCCGCCCCAGCTATGGCCCTGGATGCCGATGTGTTCCTCATCCACGTAGCCGCGGCTCACGATCTCTTCCACGGCCGCAAGCACGCACTTCTGCGCGCTCTGGCCGGGGTAGCCGATGGTGTAGGCGATATCCGGCGTGATGACGATGTAGCCGTTGCTGGTGTAGTAGGAGATGTTGATGTTGTGGCCGGGCGCGGGCGGCACGAAGTGGTTGATGTTCTGCGCGAGGCGCTCGTAGATGTAGACGAGCATGGGGTACTTTTTCTTCGGATCGAAATTGGCGGGCTTGTAAATCGCGCCGTCGAGCTTCACGCCGTCCACATTGCGGTAGTGGAACAGTTCGGCGGAACCCCATTCGAGATCGGCCTTCTGCGGATTGGCGTCGGTCACCTTTTCCAGTGTTTTGAAGGTGGAGTTGGTCACCCGCAGATCGGGGAACTCCTCGAAGGAGCCGGCGGCCAGCATGAGCACATCGGCCTTCTTTGCCTTCACGGGGGCGGTGAAGTCCTTTGCCGCCATAACCAGCCGGACGGGCGAATCGGGGCCGTTAAAGCTGGTCCGCCAGAAGCCGGTTTCGTGCGTGGCGGCATCTTCGGCGCGCAGGAGCAGGGGTTGCGCGGGGTCGATGCCGCGGTCCTTTGGGTCGGGATTCAGGTTCACGTTGCGGAAGATGAGCTGCTGTTTGCGCCCTTCGCCCTTCGTCACATTGTGCGCGCCGGAGCCATCGGCACGGATGGCCCAGATGTCGAAGTGATCGTAGAGCAGCACGGAACTGCCGTCTTTGGTCCAGCCGGCAGCGCCGTAGGGCGTGGCGCTGCCGGGGGAGTCGTGATCCTCCTGAAAGAACTTCACTTTCAGGGCGGCGGTGATGTTGGTGAGTTTGCCGTCCGCGGCGTTGACGATGCTCCAGTCTTTCCCATCGAACCAGAGGCCGTGTTTGCCGTCCGGGGACCAGGACGGGCGTCCGAGATGTTTCTTCGCGATCGGGGTGCGCGAGCCGGTCTGGGTGTCGACGATGAAGGCATCGACGAAGGCCTCGTCGTACTCGCGCATGGAGCGGTAGGCGCGGTCGTCGAAGCCGAATGCGAAGCGACCGTCATCGGAAGGCGTGAGGTCGGGCAGGGTGGGGTCGGCCAGTTGGATAACGGTTTTCGCGGCGGCGTGGTAGACGGCGCGGTAAGACTTTGTACGTTCCAGCTGGGCGCGGACTTTCTGCATGGGCTGGATGAAGTCGTCCTTGTAATGCCAGAGATCGTAGGAGGGCATGTCGTCCGGCAGCACGTCGCTCTTTGGCGCGGCGGCGGGGCGGGCGGGGGCGGTTCCGAAGAACAGCCGGCCTCCATCTTTTGAAAAGCTGAGCGCACCCTGTTCGCTCACCACATAGCCCTGGCGGAAGCCTTTGCTCTGCTCGGAAACCACCTCGGTTGCCGCGCCTGCTCCGCCCGCCGCCCATGAGTAGATTCGGAATTTCGGCGGTTTTGCCGTGGCGTCCGCCGCGGAACTAAGGAAGGCGAGCGTGCGTTGCGCTTCATCCCACGTCAGCTTCAGGTGGCGACCCTGGCCGGACAGCAGGGCTCCGGGCGCGGTCTCGCCCGCGGTGGGAACGGTGAATACGCCGGTTTTGGCGGCGAACACCAGCAGCTTCGCGTCCTTTTTCAGGCTGAATTCCGTCACATCGGGGAAGGTCCGTTCGGCCCCGGTGGCGAGGGTCCGGAGCACCAGTTCACTCGCCGCCGGGTTGGCCGCGGTTCCCTGCGAGCCGAGCGGAAAGCGCAGATAAGCCATCACGCCCGCGCCTTCCTCCGGCACCTGGAAGCTCTTCACGTTCTCCACGCGGGTGGCCCGGCCGGACGCGAGGTCCAGAATCACCATGCCGTTCTTTGGCATTTCCTCGGCCTTCTTCTTCTCGCGTTTCGCCTGGTCTGTGATGGCTTTGGGCGGGAACGTTGAGAACACCACGGTCGTGCTGTCGCTGCTGAAGGCCACCGTGATGGCGGGCACCGGCGCCGGGGCGTCCTCCGCGTTGGGATTGGCAAAATTCACGGGCGGCGGCGCCGGGCGGGCTCCGATTCCGTTGCGAAATTCCTTTTTGGTGGCGAGTTCCCGGACCACGAATTCCCCGTCGCCCGCCTGCGGGAACAGGGCGTAGGCGAGATAGCGGCCGTCCGGAGAGAGTTGCTGATTCTGGATGTTGCGCCAGGAATCATAGTCCTGGTGGGTGAGAGGACGTTTGGCGGCCTCGCTTTGCGCGGCCCCCGCGGTGAGCAGAACAACCGAGAAAGCCAGCCGGCTGAAGCGGGTTTGAAGCATGATTCCGGTATTGTAGCGCCGAAAACGCGTTCGGGAATTAATGGAGCGTTTCGAGGTAGGCGCCGGTGCTGGCGTCCACCAGGATGGAGAGCGCGCTGCTGGTGGCGCTTTCGCCCCAGATGACGCGCCACATTGGTTCGCTGATCTGGCGACCCATTTCGAGCGTGTAGGAGATGGGCATGTCGGGATTCTTCTTTGCGTAGTCCGCGCCGTGTTTCAGGGCGACTTCCCAGGCTTTATCGGAATCGGTCCGGATGGCGGCCATCAGGACGCCGCGGTTGTCGTTGGTCCAGGAGTTGGGAGAATCCGGGAAGGTTCCCTCGCGCAGAGTGGTGCTGGCATCGATGACGGAATATGTGTAGGCGCGTTTAAGCTGGAGGCTTTCGGAGACGAAGATCGCCTGCCAGGCCGGCGCTTTGCCGGGTTGGGACTTCACCTGCGCGATGTCGATGCTGGAGAAGCGCAGCAGCTTGATGTCGGGCGCCCACATGCGGGCTTTGCCGTACATGGCGTAGAGCGCGTGGAGGCCGGTGACGGGCTCGGCGGGCTTCTTTTCCGCTTTGGGTTCCGGTGTGGAACCACAGCTCTGCAACAGAACCGAAGAGGCGATACCAAGCCCCGGCAGGAGTGCGAGCGCATCGCGTCTTCTCATGTGTTCAGTGTAGATCCATACAGCGAAATAAATTCTTTTTTGCGAATATTAAAAACCATTGACATTGGCGCCGGCCGGAGCGAATATACAGCCAGAAGCGGTCATAAAGATGTAACAAACCGCTTCTGAGTCGTTCAGCTTGTCTGCGATCGGAATCGCAGCGGGAGGTGGCTTTATCGAACCGGGCCAGTATGAGGGCGGTTGTGAACCGGGCATGCGTGAGCATGTACCGATGAACTGAAGACGCACCGGGAATGACGCTCAAACACGGCGTCTGCGCATCCACGCAAATCTGATCGGTGTCGACGCGGTTTCTGGTTCACCACCCGGCAATGCAGCCGCCCTTGAAATTTCGGAAGCAAATCCTGATGTCAACCGGGGGAGGTAGAAATATCGAACCGAACATTCCGCCTGACTAGAAACATGGGGGCGGCTGCGAAGGACAGGGTTTTGGCGAACCAGCGGTAAATGCGGCATCCGGTTCGCCACCTGCTTCGTGGTCGCCCTTGTTTTTTTGGGGATCGGGTTTTTTGAGGCCGGGTTTTGAAGCCACCCCGGGCTCTGACCTTCCGGCATGCGATACTAAACGATTCTGCCCTTAGTTAGTATGCCCGACTCCACACCCTTCGAAATTCTCAGCGCACACAGCCCGGACTCGGACGACGCCTTCATGTTTTACGGGCTGGCGACCAGGAAGATCCGCTCGTCGCGGGTCACCTTCCGCCACGAACTCTCTGACATTGAGACGCTCAATATCAAGGCATCCCAGGGCGTATACCATCTCAGTGCGATTTCGTACCATGCTTACCCGTATGTTGCGGACAAATATGTCCTGATGAACAGCGGTTCCAGCATCGGCGATGGCTACGGACCTCTGGTGGTGGCGCTGCATCCCATGGAACCGGAAGAGATCAAGGGCAAGAAGATTGCGATCCCCGGAACCAAGACCACGGCATATCTGGCGCTGAAGATCTTTGAGGCCGATTTCGTGCCCGTGATTGTTCCGTTCGACAAGATTCTGGACGCGGTGCAGTCCGGCGCGGCGGACGCGGGCCTGATCATTCACGAAGCGCAGCTGACGTATAACAAGGTGGGCTTCCATCGCGCGCTCGATACGGGCAAGTGGTGGAAAGAGAAGTTCGGCCTCCCGCTGCCTCTGGGCGGCAACGCGCTGCTGCGGTCCCTGCCGGATGACGTGAAGAGCGAAGCCTGCCGCATGATGCACGACAGCATCAAGTACGCGCTGGACAATCACGCCGAGGCGCTGGAATATGCGCTGCAGTTTGCGCGGGACATGGAACCGCGCCTGGCCGAGAAGTTTGTCGGCATGTACGTGAACCACTACACGCTGGATGCGGGCGAGACGATTCCGAAGGCGGTGCAGTTGCTCCTCGACAAGGGTTTCGAGGCGGGCGTGATCCCGCACCGCACGCAGGTGGAATTCGTTAAGTAGTCCCGGTTTACCTGCTTTTTACAATCGGACATCAACGCTTTACAGGAAGCTGCTCCACTGGTAAGCATGAGCCGCCGGTATTTCCGATTTCTTCTCCCTGTTTTTGCGATTGCCCTTCTCCGGGCGCAGCCCCCTGGCGGCGGGCCCCCTGGCGGTGGACCTCCCGGTGGTGGCGGAGCCAGTGGTGACGGCATCTGGCGTCGCAATGCCTATTACGGCGAACTGCTCACCTTCGATTCCTGTGTGGGCCATCAGCCCGGCAACGGCTCCTACCACTACCATGCCGATCCGCTCTGTCTCCGGGCACAGCTGAACGACAACCTGCGGATTCTGCGCACATCCCGCAATGGCTCCGTGTACGCGGAGTTGCAAACGGGCCGGCATCATTCTCCGATTCTCGGCTGGGCTCCGGATGGCTACCCGATCTACGGTCCGTACGGCTATTCGAATCCCACGGACCCAACGAGCGCGATCAGGCGGATCCAGTCCGGCTTCCGCCTCCGCGCCATCACGCAACGCCACTCTCTGCCGGACTGGTCTCTGCCGAATCACACCGGGGTTTCGCAGAACCTGACCGCGACGCAGTATGGCCCGGACGTCAGCACCAACTTCCCGCCGGGGCGCTATGTGGAGGATTTCGAATGGGTGAGCGGTGTGGGCGATCTGGACCAATACAACGGCCGCACCACGGTGACGCCGGAATTCCCGAATGGCACGTACGCCTATTACGTCACGATTGACGACACCGGGACGCCGGCGTTTCCGTATGTGATTGCGGGGCAGTATTATGGCGCGGTGAGCGGCGGCTTTAACTCCTCCGTATCCACCGCCGCCACGGACTACTTCAACGCCGGAACTCTGACCGGCGGGCTGACGGCTCCCGCGGCGACTTCCTGGCCGACGAAGAATTCCACGCAGTTCGCGAAGGTCGTTTCGGGCTTTGACCCCTCCGCCGGGGCCTCCGCCACCTGGGACGGGGCGAACACAGTGGGATCACGCACTTCCGGTTCCGTCACCACGCCCACGCCCGCCGATGCGCAACGGATTCGGTACACGGATTCCTCGGTTTACGTGACGTCGAACGGATTGGCCAGCCACACCATGGGCCCGTGGTTTTCCGCCGACATGACCGCCGGGGTTTTCGTCAACTTCCCCAGCGCCATTTCCACTACCTTTACGCTGCCGCGCAGCGCCGCGGTCGCGACCACGCGTACCAATTCAGGCATGGGCTCGCAGGGGATGTGGGTGAATGGCGTGGTGCTGTTCAACTTCCTCGACGGCGCGACCTATACCAACAGCACGGGGGCCGACAGCAACGCCGGGAACACGCCGGCGCTGGATGCCGCCATTGTTTCCGCCGCCTCGCTCGAACAGGGTCCGCAGGCGCCGGGTTCGATCGTTTCCGCATTTCCGCTGTTCTTTTCCGTGTTGGCGACTTCCACCGAGGCCGCCGGCAGCCCGAACTGGCCGGCTACGCTGGGCGGCAGCACGGTGACGGTGACGGATTCCACCGGCACGAAGATGCCGGCGAGCATCGCCTATGCCTCGCCTAACCAGCTGAATTTCCGGCTGCCCACGGGCCTCGCGACAGGGGCGGGCACGGTGAGCATCAGCGCGGGTGGACTCACGATTAGTTCAAAGGTCAACATTCAGCCGGTCTATCCGAACCTGTTCACGCTGAACAGCGGCGCGCTGGCGGCTGCGACGGTGTCGCGCGTGCATAACGGCGCGGTGACGAATGAGCAGGTCTACACGACGTCGAGTGGCGCCGTGGTGGCCAGCCCGGTCACGCTGAATGGCGATGCGGTCTATCTGGTGCTTTACGGCAGCGGTCTGGGCAGCGCGACGACGGCTACGGCGACCATGGGCGGCGTGGCGGCGACGGTGGCCTATGCCGGTCCGCAGGGGACTTATGCGGGGCTCGACCAGTACAACGTGCTGATTCCGGCGTCTCTGGCGGGCATGGGCCGGGTGGAGGTTGTGGTGACGGCCGGAGGCAAGCCTTCGAACCCGGTGAACGTGACCATTCAGTAATGCCATGCGCGCCCCCGAAATCATACTCGCGCTTGCCGTCTGTCTTCGCGCCGCCGGCCAGACGGCGGTTACTGACGCCTGGGTGGTGAATCCCGCCGCGCAGGCGGCCGCGCCGGGGTTGCGGGCCGTGCTGCCGAATGTGCAGCGCGTGCGGGTGGAGGGCGGCTTTGTGGTGGTGGAATCGGCGGGCATTGCGCTGCAATCGCTGGGGGCTCTGGAGGCGGGTGAACGGGAAGCCCCGCTGGGGCCGCGCCATTTCGTTTACCGGATTCCGCTCAGTCCGAAGCCCGCGGCAACGCCCTCACCGACGCCCCTGGGCTTGACCGGCGCGTTCCTGAACGGGGTGCCGATCTTTCATCCGGTTTCCGCCCTCTCCTGGCGCGATCAGGATCTGTGGCACCTCGATGCCGTGGCCGCCGCGGAGCGTACTTCGGGAACGAAAGCTCCGAGGGTCACCGGGTTGCTGGGCTTCGCTCTCGATGGCTACCCGGTTTATGGAGCGAGTGCCGCGCGATCGAGCTATCAGTTGCGGAAGATCACGAAGCGAACGGTGCTGCCGGATGGCACGGAGCTCACGCCGGCGCAGGAGGGGCCGCCGGTGAGTACGGAATATCCGCTGGGCTCGTTTGCCGAAGACTACGAGTTCGTGCCGGGTTCGGGCGATCTGGATGAACATAACGGCCGGACCATCAACGGGAAGTACGCGTACTTTCTGACGGAGGGTTATCCGCACCTGATCGGCCCCACCTACGCGGGGGAAGTCGAAAAAGCGAACCCAATTTCGGGCGAGACGCATGTGCCGGACACGGGAAACGCCCGGATGATAACACCGCACGTGGTCGATTCAGGCGCGCCGACGCCGCTGATTTTCCGGATTCCCGACTCCAAAGGCCGGGAAATTCCTTATCTGGAGAAAGTTCACGAAAAACCGATTCATCTTGTGATCGTGTCGGAAGACCTGGCCGATTTCGCTCACATTCATCCGGAACGCGGGGCGGACGGCATCTGGCGGGTGAGTCATACTTTCCCGCGCGGCGGGCTCTACACGCTCTACGCGGACTATACGCCGCCCGGCGGAACGCAGACCATCGCGCGGTTTGAACTCGTCGTGGGCGGGCCTGCCGGCAAGCCGGTGGCCGCTCCCGCTCCGGTTCTGTCGCGGCTGACGCTGCCGGCGGAATTGACGACGGGCCGGGATCTGCGGCTTCGTTTCGACCTTTCCCAGACGGATCTGGAGCCGTATCTGGGCGCGTGGGCGCACATCATGATCGTCTCAGAGGATCGCCGGGAATTCATTCATGCCCATCCTCTGGAAGACGCCGCGGCCATGACGGATGCGAACCCGTGGCAGCACTCGCACGCGGTTCCCGGACCGGGCCCGGCGGTGGTGGAGACGGTGACCGGCTTCCGGCGTCCCGGACTTTACCGGCTGTGGGCGCAGTTTCAGCGCCGCGGGGAGGTGATCACGGAAACGTGGAGCTTCCGGGTGGGGACGGGTGAAGTGGTGCCGGGTGAAGTGGGGCCGGGTGAAGTGCTGCCGGCGAAGGCGGCGGACGCGGACGCCATCCGAATCCACGTAAGCGCGACCGGTTTTTCGCCCGCCCGCCTTGAGATTCCCGCCGGGAAACCCGCGCGACTTGCCTTCGATCGTCCGGACGCGCAAAACTGCGCCGGAACGGTGGTGTTCCCCGAGTTGGGCATCCGCAAAGCGCTGCCGCCGGGGGAGGTGACGGTGATTGAGATCCCCGCGGGCGCGGCGAGGACTCTGCATTTCGCCTGCGGGATGAACATGCTGCGCGGCGAACTGATTGTCCGTTAGCGGGTTCCGCCGGACCGGAATTTCCAGAGCACCTGGCGGAGAATGCCGAGCAGCAGGGGCGCGTCTTTGCGGGAGAGGCGGAGACGGCGGAACCAGCGGCGGATCTTCTGGTCTGTGGAGACGGCGGTGATGCGGTTGGTGTAGCCGGATTCGCGCAGGACATCGAGCATCATGAGGGTGAGTTGCTCGGCGTCCACGCCTTCGACCGGGTCAAACGTTGCGGGGCGCAGAGGCGGCAGTTCCACCGGATTCCGCCGCACGATCTCCCACAGGCAAACCGCCACGGCCTGGCCCAGATTCATGGAGGGCGTGCCGGGGACAGTGGGAATCCGGATGATGGAGTGGCAGTGGCTCAGGTCGTCGTTCGAAAGACCGAACTTCTCAGAGCCGAAGACCAGGGCCACGCGGCCCCGGCAGGCGCGCACCTGGGGGATGCCTTCTTCGAGGCGATCGACGGGCTGCTGCGGAACGCGATTCTGTGAGGCGGTGGTGCCCACGACGAGGGTACAGTCCGCCAGCGCTTCGGCCATGGTGGGGAAGACGCGCGCGCCGCGCAGGACGTGCGCGCCGCCGACGGCGGAGACGGCTTCGCGGAAGGCGACTTCGTAGGGATCGACCAGGCGGAGGTCGGTGAAGCCGAAATTCGCCATGGCGCGCGCCGCCGCCCCTATATTCAGGGGGTTGCGCGTGGAGACCAGCACGATGGTGAGCAAAGTATCGATGACACTCATGTTTTCACACCCGCTGACGCCCTGTGCGGTTTCGTCCTGAAAATCAGCCATGGTGTAGAATCAGAGCTTTGCGCCCGTAATCGGTGTCCGGCTTCTCTTGAAACTGCCGGCGCAGGCAGCGGACCGTGACGAATTCAAGGTATAGTGGAGAAAGTTATGGCATCGCCCGTAGAACAGAAAGTCAAACAGATCATTGTCGAGCAGCTGGGTGTTGACGAGAGCCAGGTGGATAACAAGGCCTCCTTCGTTGACGATCTTGGCGCCGATTCGCTCGACATCGTCGAACTCGTCATGGCTTTCGAAGAAGCCTTCGAACTGGAAATTCCGGACGAAGACGCTGAGAAGATTGCCACGGTTGGCGACGCCGTCACCTACATCGAAGGCAAGAAAAAGTAATTGGTTTTGCGGCGGCCTTCCTGATCGCCAGGAAGCGCGCCGTGCCGCGCGTGTGCCTTTGCGCGGCCTGAAGGAGCAAATCTATTTCCCGCAGAGTCGTAGTCACCGGCGTCGGTCTTCTGACTGCTATCGGAGACACCACCGCTGAGACGTGGAAGTCTTTGATGGAGGTCCGCAACGGGATCTCGCGTATCGAGTCGTTCGATGCGTCCCTTTTCAATTGTCAGATCGCGGGCGAGATCAAGCATTTCGATCCCGCGAAGTTCATTGAGAAGAAAGAGATCAAGAAGATGGGCCGCTTCATCCAGTTGGCCATCGCGGCCTCTGAAGATGCGCTGCAGTCGTCGGGCCTTGTGGTCACGGAAGAGAACGCGGAACGTGTGGGCGTCTATATCGGCAGCGGTATTGGCGGCTTTGAGGTGATTGAGCGGGAGCACAAAAACCTGCTCGAACATGGGCCGCGTCGCATTTCGCCTTTCTTCATTCCGGCCACCATCATCAATCTTGCCTCGGGTTATATTTCGATCCGCACGGGCGCGAAAGGGCCGAACTCCGCGACGGCAACGGCCTGCACGACCAGCGCGCACTGCATCGGCGATTCGTTCAAGATCA
The DNA here is from genome assembly GCA_903900705.1 of uncultured Acidobacteriia bacterium. Taxonomy (GTDB): domain Bacteria; phylum Acidobacteriota; class Terriglobia; order Bryobacterales; family Bryobacteraceae; genus BOG-234. Next base: position 6,298 of record CAIUOG010000005.1, on the reverse strand, counting down.
TCCAGCGCGGCGATGCCGACGTGATGATCTGCGGCGGCACGGAAGCCTGCATCACGCCGATGGGCATTGGCGGATTCGCCGCCATGCGCGCCATGAGCCAGCGGAATGACGACCCCACGCATGCCTCGCGTCCGTTCGATAAAGACCGGGATGGTTTTGTGGTGGGAGAAGGCTCCGGCATCCTGATTCTGGAAGAACTGGAAATCGCAAAGAAGCGCGGTGCGCCGATCTACGCGGAGATTGTGGGTTATGGCATGAGCGGCGACGCTTATCATCTGACCTCACCGCCGGAAGATGGCGAAGGCGCGATGCGCGTGATGCGCCTGGCGCTGCGGGACGCGAAGCTGAATCCGGAACAGATCGGCTACATTAATGCGCACGGCACCTCGACCAGTCAGGGTGACCAGGCCGAAACGATTGCCATCAAACGCACTTTTGGCGACCACGCGAAGCAGCTTGCGGTTAGTTCCACCAAGTCCATGACCGGGCATTTGCTGGGCGGCGCCGGTGGGCTGGAGGCAGGCATCTCCGTCTGCGCTCTGCAAAATCAGGTGGTCCCGCCGACCGCCAATTACGAGACGCCCGACCCGGGCTGTGATCTCGACTACGTCCCTAATGAACCCCGTGCCATGAAGCTGGACTATGCGCTTTCCAACTCCTTCGGCTTTGGCGGTACCAACGGGGCACTCATTTTCAAACGATTTACGGAGTAATCAAACATCATGAAGATCGTCGTCGCCATTAAGCAGGTGCCCGCGAGGGACAGCCTGCTGAAGGTGAACTCGTCCGGCAACTGGATCGAAGACGCGGATCTGTCTTACGAGATCAACGAGCCGGACGCCTACGCGCTGGAAGCGGGGCTGCAGTTCAAAGAAAAGCAGGGCGGGGAAGTGGTGGTGATCTGCGCGGGTCCGGACCGTGCGAGCCAGACCATCCGGGAGGCTCTCGCGAAGGGCGCGGACCGTGCCATCCACATCGAAACGGAAGAAGACTCGGCGGGCGACCCGCTGGTGCTGGCGGCGGTGATGGCGAAGGCGCTCGAAGCGGAGCAGCCGGATCTGGTGCTCACGGGGCTGCAGTCGGACGACCTGGGTTACGGGCAGACCGGCGTGATTCTGGCGGAAACGATGGGGCTGCCGCACGCCACGCTGATTATGAACATTGAACCGGAAGGCGACGGCATCCGCGTGAAGCGGGAGCTGGAGGACGGCTGGTTCCAGAACGTCGATATGCCGCTGCCCGCGCTGCTGACGATTCAGTCCGGCGCGACGAAGCTGCGGTACGCGACGCTGATGGGCATCAAGAAAGCCAAGACCAAGGAAGTGAAGAGCCTTTCGGTGGCGGAACTCGGCGGGGCCGGCAGCGCGTCGATCCGTGTGGAACGCCTCTACGTGCCGGAGAAATCGAAACACTCCCAGATCTTCGATGGACCGCCCAAAGAAGCCGCCGCGAAGCTGGTGGAGAAACTGCGTTTTGAAGCGAGGGTCCTGTGAGCGGCATTCTGGTGGTACTGGAGCAGCGCGACGGCAAGCTGCATAAGATGGCGCTTGAAGCGCTGGCGGCGGGCCAGCAGTTTGGGTTGGAACTGGGTCTTCCGGTCTTCGCCGCTGTGCTGGGCGCGGGTGTGGGCGCGGTAGCCGAGTCGCTGGCGGGATATCAGCTGGCGAAGGTTCATGCGGTGGACCATGCTCTGCTGCGGGAGTATACGCCGGACGGCTTCACGATCGCCCTGCGGCAGTTGCTGGCGGCGCATAGCCCTTCTTACGTGGTCTTTCCGCACACCTACCAGGTGCGCGACTTCGCGCCGAAACTGGCGACCTCGCTGGGCCGGGTGCTGGTGAGTGACGTGGTGAGCCACAGGATCGACAATGGCTCACTGATCGCGGTCCGCCAGTTGTTCCAGGGCAAGATCAATGCGGATGTGCGCTTTGAGGGCGCCGGGCCGAATTTCCTGTCTGTCCAGGCGGGCGCCTGGCGCGCGGACTCGCTGCAGGCAGGCGCTGCCGCCGTGGAAGTCTTCACGCCGGAGCTTTCGGAAGCGCAGATCCGCACGAAGCCCCTGGAACTGTTCCGTGAATCCGCGCGCGCGGTGGATCTGACTGCCGCGGACATCATCGTTTCCGTGGGCCGCGGAATCAGGGAAGAAGAGAATATTGCGATCGTGCAGGGCCTGGCCGACGCGCTGGGCGCGGAGCTGGCTGCCTCGCGGCCCATCTGCGACAACGGGTGGCTCCCGATGGAGCGGCAGGTGGGAAGTTCCGGCCAGACGGTTGCCCCGAAGATGTATCTGGCGGTGGGCATTTCCGGCGCGATTCAGCATCTGGTGGGCATGAAGGGCGCGAAGACGATCGTGGCCATCAACAAAGACCCGGAAGCTCCCATTTTCGAAGTGGCGGACTACGGCATTGTGGGGGATCTGTTCCAGGTGGTCCCGGCTCTGATCGACGAACTGAAGAAGTAAAGCCGGCAACGGCAAAAAAAGGGGCTCCCGTGATGGGGGCCCTTTTTTTGTTGGCGTGTATAGTTTTGTCAGCTTGGCCGCGGATATCCCCATTCGACTCCCCATTCCACCCCCGCGGTGATATATTGGCCGATGCGATTGCCCGTTCGGGCCTGAGGAATCTTATGTCTAAGAGAGTGTTATCGATTGGAGTTTTGCTGTGTGCGGCGCTGGTTTCAGCGCTCGTGGCGCAGCCGCCCGCGGCGCCTCCGGGTGGCCGTGGCGGCGCTGCCGCCGGGCGTGGGGGTGGAGGCGGTGGCGGTGGCCGCGGCTTCCCACAGCAGGCCCGCCCGCTGGCTCCGCCCGACGTTCTGGCGCGCGGCAAGGCCGTCTTCGAAACCAACTGCGCCCGTTGCCACGCCACTGACCTGCGCGGGAATCCGCCGCAGGGGCACAGCCTGCTGCACTCGCTGATTGCTCTCGACGACAAGCAGGGCGAACTGATTGCCGCCGAGCTGACGAAGCACGAGTCGCCGATCAATCTGGCCGGTGGCGATCCGGTGGCTGTTGCGGAATATGTCCACTCGATTCTGAAGACCGTAGGCGGTCAGGCCAGCCCGCCGAACCGTCCCGACGGTTCTGACCTGAACATTGTGGTGGGTGACGCGAAGGCCGGCGCGGCTTACTTTGCCAAGGGGTGCGCGGGTTGCCATTCGGTGACCGGCGACCTGAAGGGCATTGCGAGCAAGTACGCCGACGCGCGCGCTCTGCAGAACGGCTGGGTGCAGGGCACGAGCGGTCCGGTTCGCTTTGGCCGCGGCGGTGGCGCGGGCGTGGGAAATCCCGTCACGGTGACGCTGGCGAACGGCACGAAGCTCGAAGGCAAGCTGGTGCGGAAGGATGACTTCCTGGTTGTCCTGACACTGGCGGACGGTACCCGGAAGGCCATCGCCCGCAATGGCGATGTTCCGAAGGTGGAAGTCAGGGACCCCAACGAAGCGCACAAGAAGATGGCGCTGGCGCTGGATGACCCCGACAACAAGAATATGCACGACGTGACCGCGTACCTGGTGACCCTGAAATAAAGGCCTGGCGATGAAAAAACTCATAGTATTTGCAACGATTCTTCTTTTGCCGGCGCTGCTGCCCGGCCAGGGCGGCGTCGACCCGGCGGACGCCTCGAAGCCTCTTGCCGACCAGTGGCTGAGCTACAGCGGCGACTTTACGGGACGGCGCTTCAGCACGCTGAAGCAGGTGACGACGGCGAACGTCAAGAACCTTAGCCTCGAATGGGTTCAGCCCAATATCGTGACCGGCTGCGGCCCCACGGGCAGCGCTCCCGCGGGTGGCGGCGGTGGGTTTGGTGGTGGCTTCGGGGGCGGCGCGGCCGCGGTGCCCACAATTATCGGCGGCCTGGGCGATGGCGGCGCGAACACGTGCGGACCGGCCCGGCTGGGTGGCGGCATCCTGTTCGTCGACGGCATTCTCTACGCTTCGTCGCCGGACAACGTGTGGGCAATTGACGGCCACGACGGCACCATCCTCTGGCACTACTACTGGAAGACGCGCGGCGGCACGAGCCTGGCGACGCGCGGCCTTGGCATGTGGCACAACCGCATCTACTTCGAACTGCATGATGACTGGATGGTCTGCCTGGACGCCAAGACCGGCAAGGAAGTCTGGAAGAAGGAGATTTCCAGTTTCGACTCGCAGTACTTCTCGTCGAATGCGCCGATGGTGCTGGGCAACCACATCATCGCGGGCACCGGGAATGACATGGACGCGCCGGGCTTTATCAAGTCCTACGATCCGGAGACCGGTGACCTGCAGTGGACGTTCTACACCACGCCGCAGAAGAAGGGTGATCCGGGTCTGGAAACCTGGGCGAGTCTGGACGCCGCGCGGCATGGCGGCGCGACGAGCTGGATTCCGGGCGCTTACGATCCGGAAACGCACCTCTACATCTTCGGCACAGGAAACCCGACCCCGGGCTACACGACCGGCCGCGGCGAGGGCGACAACCTCTACACCTGTTCGCTGGTGGCGGTGAACGTGGATACGGGGAAGATGGCCTGGTACTACCAGACTTCACCGCATGACACGCATGACTGGGATTCCACGGAGACGCCCTCGCTGGCGGACATGATGTTCAACGGCAAGATGCGCAAGCTGGTGATCGCCGGCATGCGCAACGGCTATTTCTTCGTGCTGGACCGCGTGACGGGCGAACACCTGGTGACCACCAAGTTTGGTCTGGTGAACAACTGGGCGCAGGGTCTGGACGCAAAGGGTCAGCCGAAACGGAATCCGCAGAAGGATCCGATTGTGGCCGGCGCGCTGGTCAACAATGACGTGACCAACTACTGGCCGCCGAGCTTCTCGCCGGACACGGGGCTGTTCTACATCATGGAGAACAATAACCTGCGCATCAGCTATCTGCTGGATACCGATCCGCGCGGCTCGATGGGGCTTGGCGGCATCGGGGGTGGCGCGAACCTCAACTACGGCACGTTCATCGACGCGATTGATTACAAGACCGGCAAGATTGTTTGGCGGCATGAGATCAATGCGACCGGTCCGGGTCTTCTGACCACGGCGGGCGGTGTGCTGTTCGGCAACGATGGTCCGAACTTCACGGCATGGGATGCGAAGACGGGGAAGGCGCTCTGGCATTCGCAGATCGGCAACCTCTCCTCGCCGCCGGAGACGTTCTCTCTCGATGGCAAGCAGCGTGTGATGGCGACCACGGCGGGCGCGATCTACATGTTCATCCTCAACTAAACACGCGGACACAATCGCAGCAGTGAAGAGGGCGGGGCCCGCGGGCTCCGCCCTTTATACTTAAAAGACACTCTCATGGCCGCATTGATCGAAGCAATCAGCGTAAAACGCCGCACCCTGTTTGAACTGGACAACGTTCCGTACTCCTGTCTGGAGGCGGAGGTGAGCACGCCCACGGCGCGCGGCGGCCAGACGCTGGTGCGGCTCAAGGTCCGGAACCTTCTCACCAACGCGGTCTTCGAAAAGACCTTCAAGGCGGGCGACAAGTTCAAAGAGCCGGATCTGCTGAAAGTGCCGGCGTCGTATCTTTACAGCGATAACGACGGTTCACATTTTCTGGATCAGGAGTCGTTTGAAACGCTGACGCTGCCGGAATCGGTGATCGGGAATGCGCTGGAAGTGCTGATTGAAGGCACGATTGTGGAGATGCTGAAGTTCAACGGCAATCCCATCGGGCTGGAACTGCCGATGTTTGTGGATCTGGTGGTGGCGCAGACCGAACCGGGCGTGCGGGGCGATTCGTCGAGCGGGAGTGTGACGAAGCCGGCCACGCTCGAAACCGGTATGGAGATCCGCGTTCCGCTGTTCATCAAAGAAGGCGAGAAGATCAAGGTCGCGACGGAAAAGCGGGAGTTCGCGGGGCGGGCTTAGAGTCGCTATCGGGCTACGCGAGGAAGCGGTCCGCGTTCTGCCGGATCCGTTTAGCCATTTCAAACGGGTCCAGGTTCTGGTATTTCGGATAGAAAAGCTCGACGGAGAGCGGGCCGTTGTAGGCTTTTTCCCGTAATTTCGCGAGAATTTTCGAAATCGGCGCGATTCCCGTGCCGGGTACTTCGCGCGTGATGCTGTCGAGCAGTTCGCGGGGCATATCCGGCACGTCCTGGAAATGCACGTGGTGGAGTTCGCCGGGGCGGAGCAGATCGAGGTCTTCGAACTTACTCAGGCCGGTCCAGAAGTGGTAGAAGTCCAGCATGGGCCGGACGTTCGGGTGGGCGGCTTCGCGCGTGAGCATGAGCACGGTGGGGAGAGTTCCGATGAGCGTGGAAGAACGGGTGAATTCGGGCATCACCACCACGT
>CAIUOG010000004.1 GCA_903900705.1 uncultured Acidobacteriia bacterium | reverse complement strand
GATAGGGCAACGCAGGGATGCGCCCCGAGCGCCGAATCAAGTCCGGAATGGATGGCGGTCTCACGACCGCCTCCAGTTAACCCGCCGCCACACCATCTAAGGACGGCCGTTTTTTTGTCCAACCGATGGGGTCCACTTCAGGCCAAACGATTCATTCTGCAGCTTGATATCCGCGCACACCAACTGCGTGTATCCGTCACTGCCCGGCGTGAACGACCCCGCCTGCGTCGTATTATTCGACAGCCGCGCCGTCAGTTCGAAGCCCCACCGTTTCTGCGCCGAATCCGCGACCGTCACGGTAAAGTGCTGCTTCACGCCCGGAGCGTAGGTGTTGCCACCGGCAAAGGTGACTTTCACGCTGCCGGAACCCGCCCCGCCCCCGTGACAGGCGGCGCAGCTGGTCTCCCCGGGAACTCCGGCGGTGGTGGCGTCCGGCCCTGACGAATAGGCGAATACAGTAAACGGACAAAGCAGAGCAACGGAAAGAATCTGTGCGAACCAAACCTGATTTTTCATGGAAGGTGGATTGACGCGTGTAGTTGCGCGGCGGTTCCCCCAAATGCTGTGCGGACGCCTCGCTACAATAGCGGTTTCATGCACTTCCTTCAGAACAGCCTCGTCGAACTCATTACACAGACCGCCACCAACCTGCCGCCGGATGTCCGCGCCGCCATGGCGAACGCCGGCGTGAACGAGAAGCCCTCCACCCAGGCCTCTCAGGCGCTGAACATCATCTTTTCGAATATCGACATGGCTGTGGAAGACGAAGGCCCCATCTGCCAGGACACGGGCATGCCGACGTTCTACGTCCACACGCCCGTCGGCGTGAGCCAGATCGAAATCGGCAAGGCCATTCGCGCCGCCGTCGCGGAAGCCACCCGGCGCGGGAAACTGCGCCCCAACTCGGTCGACTCCATCACGGGCGCCAACAGCGGCGATAACCTCGGCCCCGGCACCCCGGTCATCCACTATGAGCAGTGGGAAGAAGACGAAATCGAAGTGAAGCTGATGCTCAAAGGCGGCGGCTGCGAAAACAAGAACATTCAGTATTCGCTGCCCATGAATCTCGAAAAACTGGGCCGCGCCGACCGCAACCTCGAAGGCGTCCGCAAGTGCCTGCTGCACGCCGTCTGGCAGGCCCAGGGACAGGGCTGCGCTCCCGGCGCGCTCGGCGTCTGCATCGGTTCCGACCGCGCCCACGGCTATGACGTCGCCAAAGAACAGCTCTTCCGTACGCTGGACGACGTGAACCCCGACCCGCGCCTCGCCGAACTGGAAGAACGCGTCATAAAGGAAGCCAACACCCTCGGCGTCGGCGCCATGGGCTTCGGCGGCAATGTCTCTCTGATTGGCTGCAAGATCGCCGCCGCCAACCGCCTGCCCGCCAGCTTCTTCGTCTCTGTGGCCTATGAATGCTGGGCCTTCCGCCGCCTCGGCATCCGCATGGACGCAAAAGATGGCGCCATCACGAAATGGCTCTATCGCGATCCCTCCCGCGCGATTGAAAAGATGACGCAGGGCGAAGGCTTCCCGCTCACCGGTCGCGAGGTGGTGCTGACCGCCCCGCTCACGGAAGAAAAGGTCCGCTCCCTCAAAGTCGGCGACATCGTACTGATCCGGGGCGAACTCTACACCGGCCGCGACGCCGTCCACGCCCATCTGATGAAGAATCCCCCGCCGGTGGATCTGAACGGCGCGGTGCTCTATCACTGCGGTCCTGTCATGCTGCAGGAAGCGGGCAAGTGGACAGTAAAGGCCGCCGGCCCCACCACCAGCATTCGCGAAGAGCCCTACCAGGCCGACGTCATCGGGCGCTACGGCGTGAAGGCCGTTATCGGCAAAGGCGGCATGGGCCCGAAGACGCTGGCCGCGCTGAAGGAACATGGCGCAGTCTACCTGAACGGCATCGGCGGAGCGGCCCAGTATTACGCCCGCACCGTGCAGGAAGTGCTCGACGTGAATCTGATTGAGTTCGGCATCCCCGAAGCCATGTGGCATCTTCGGGTTCACAACTTCCCCGCCATCGTCACCATGGATTCCCATGGCAACAGCCTCCATGCCGACATCGAAAAAGAAACCGGCGCGAAACTCGAACAACTGCGGCAGGCGTAATGCAAGCGGCGTGACCGATGGGTTATACTGGAATTTCCCTTGATCGGGAAGTTCCAGCGCCACTCACGACAGTGTTTCTCTGTCTGAGAGGTTCACTCCTGGTAAGGCCAGATAGCTCAGCTGGTAGAGCAGCGGACTGAAAATCCGCGTGTCGGCGGTTCGATCCCGTCTCTGGCCACCACCCTTCCTCCTCTTCCGCAGGCTCTACACACATAATGGGGGCAGCCGTGCCTCCGACTGATCTCAAGAACACAATACCTTAACTCTGAGCCTGTAGTTGTTGAAATTTCTGAAGCCGTAGGCTTGTCTCTGCAGGACTTCCATTTTGGTGTGGAAGCCTT
>CAIUOG010000003.1 GCA_903900705.1 uncultured Acidobacteriia bacterium | reverse complement strand
GATTCAGTTTGCGGCCGAGGCGGATCCACTTCGAGGCCGCGATGAGGCGGCGCTCGGCTTTGTTTGCGTGGAGAGTCCGGTCCTGCTGCTCCAGAAGCTCCGCCTGAGCGGCCAGCGTCACCTCATGTTCCGCGATTTCCCGCTGCAGGAGTTGCACATGGCGGGTGCGGGCGCCGAGTTGTTCTTCGAGAGACCGCGCCCACGCGGTACGGGCGGCAAGATCTGAGGACAGCACGGTGTTCTCCGCTCCCAGGCGCTCGATTTCCGCATGGCCGCCAGCCAGTTCGGCCTCCAGGTTCCTGGCCCAGGCCTGCTGTTCGGCAGCCTCCCGCTGCAGGCGGGCAATTGTGTCCCTGCGTTCCTGAATCTCGGCATCCAGCTGCGCGGCCCAGGCGTTCCTCTGTCGCAGTTCGGCGAGCGTTTCTTCGTGGCTTTGCTGCAGGCGCGCATGATCGGCAATCACCTGTTCGAGCCAGGCGTCTTTCTTCGCGAGTTCCCCTTCCAGCTTGGCGATGTGGTGTTCGCGTTCCCGCAGAAGGTTCGCGGTGGAGGGCAGCCAGGCATAAACCTGGTTGAACGGAATCTCCGCGGTGCTGCAGGCCGCGAGGTAGAAATTGGCCTGCCCGGTGGCGGGGTCGCCGGGCGCATCCAGCACGCCTGTCGCCGGGTTGAGCGGGGCGAAAACAATTGCCTCGGCATGGTTCTGCGTCCACATCCGAAGATGCGGAAAGACCTCGTAGAGGGCGGCTTCGAACTCTTCGTATTCGAACTCGTGGGTGTGGAACGGATTCGGGCCGGCGGCGGCGCGGGACTCGGCGTAATACGACTTGTTCGGCGTGGAGACCAGCAGAACGCCACCCGGCTTCAGCACGCGCTTCGCTTCGGCGAGCAGCCGCCGCCAGTTGTCCAGGTGTTCGATGACTTCGAAGGCGGTGACCAGATCGAAGGTGGCGTCCGCAAATGGGATGGCTTCGCAGGAGGCCTGCAGGAAGGTCACGCCGGGACGCTGGAAGTTTTGCCGCGCGTGGCGGACGGCGTCCGCCGAGATGTCCGCCGCGACAACCGAAGCCGCGGCTCTGAATTCCGCCGAGCCATAGCCCGATCCGCAGCCGGCATCCAGTACCTTTGCGCCATCACTGAAGCGCGCGGCGAAGCGGTAGCGGGCCAGGTGTTCGTTCAGAAGATTATCGTCCACCAGACCGGGAATAACGCGCTCTCCCGTGAATTCCGATGCCTTGTAATCAGACAAGCCGGGACGCCTCGATCCTGCAGGGCCAGTGCACATAGCCGTAGACGAAACTTTCTCCCCGCGCCATTTGAACGGTCACCGCGTTATCAATCCAGTCACAGATGCATCCATCATCCATGATCCAGGGCGAGAAAGAAAATGCGCCGGGATAGAGTTCGGGGATGTCCACGTGGAAGTCCAGCGTGAGGGTTTCCCCCTGTTGCAGGGGCGGCAGGGTGTGGGTGAGTTCGGAGAAATCGTGTCCCAGATGATTACGCAGTACCACTCCGGCTTCCGCGCGGGCGAGATCTTTGCGCGCCGTGAGGCGCAGCCGGACCACGATGCGGCTTTCCGGCTGCATCAGTTGCAGCGGCTCTTCAAAGGAATTGAGCACCGCGACGCCCAGAACTTCCGCGCGGCCGTCGCCGTGACGATGGTCGATATTCGGAATGCCGGGGACGAGCTTCCGCGCGGGTGGTTCGCCGGACAGGGCGGCGAGGTATTGCGGGAGGACGGTGTCCACGTCGCCCAGAGCCATCGCACGGCCATGGCGCAGCCACAGAGCGCGTTCGCCGATGGCCTTCACGTCCGCGCTGGAATGAGAGACAAAAAGAATCGTCACGCCCCGGGCGCGCAGTTCGTGCACTTTGCGCATGCAGCGGTGGCGGAAGTAAGTGTCGCCGACGGCGAGAGCCTCATCGACGAGCAGAATCTCCGGGTCCACGTGGATGGCGACCGCGAAGGCCAGGCGAACCACCATGCCGTTTGAATAGGTCTTCACCGGCCGGTCGATAAAGTCTCCGATTTCGGCGAAGGCTTCAATTTCCGCATAACGGGCATCGATATCGCGCCGGGAGAGGCCCAGAATCGCCCCATTCATATAGACGTTTTCACGCCCGGTGAATTCGGGGTTAAAGCCCGCGCCGAGTTCCAGCAGTGCGGAGACGCGGCCATGGACGCGCACCTCGCCTTCGGTGGGCTGCAGGATGCCGGCGATCAGTTGCAGGGCGGTGCTCTTGCCCGACCCGTTTTCCCCGATCAGGCAGAACACTTCCCCGCGGTTCACGGAGAAGCTGACGTCACTGAGGGCGCGGAATTCGCGGTGGAAGGATTTGCGCCCGAACAGAGCCAGTTCCCGGAGGCGGTCTCCCGGTGCTTCATAGATCGAATAGGACTTCGAGACGCGCTCGAATTCAACAGCCACCATGTTCAGCGCGTGAAGCGGGTCGCTTTCTTTTCGGCATGACGTTCGAGGGCCAGTTCGATGAGGCGGTCAATGAGTTCGTTGAACGGGATGCCGGTGTATTCCCACATCTTCGGATACATCGAGATGGAGGTGAAGCCGGGGATGGTGTTGATCTCGTTGATATAGAGCCTGCCGGTGGAGTTTTCGCGCAGGAAATCGACGCGGCCCATGCCCTCGCAGCCAACGGCCTGGTAGCAGGCGACGGCCAGGCGGCGCATCTCCGCGGTGTCCCCGGGGGAGAGGTTGGCGGGCAGTTCGATGCGCGCCTTGTTCAGCAGATATTTGTCTTCGTAATCATAGAACTCGCGCGACGGCAGAATCTCACAGGGCACGCTGGCCGCGGGATCTTCATTGCCCAGTACGGCGCACTCGAATTCCCTGCCCTCAATGCCGCGTTCCACCACGACTTTGCGGTCGAATTCCCCAGCCGTTTTGAGCGCGGCGGCCAGTTCCGCCAGATCATGCGCCTTCGAAATCCCTACAGACGATCCCAGATTGGCGGGCTTCACGAAGATGGGGAACGGCAACTGCGCGGCGACCGCTTCGGCGTCCATCTCTTCGCGATTGAGCACCAGCCACTCCACCACCGGGAGACCACTGTCGCGGCAGACGCGCTTCATCACGTCTTTGTCCATCGATACGGCGGAAGCGAGAACGTTGCCGCCCACATAAGCCAGATCGGCCAGTTCGAGCAGACCCTGCATGGTGCCGTCTTCCCCAAAGGTGCCATGCAGAATGGGGAACACGACGTCGATGCCGGGATTGCCGCCGGGTTCGGGCAGAATGGGTCCGGGCGACCAGCGGCCTTCCTTATCGATGAAGAACTTCTTCACTTCGTAGCGTTCCGGGTTGCCCTGGAGCGCGGCAATGATGGATTCGGCGGAGCGGAGCGAGATTTCATGCTCACCGCTGCGACCACCATAAACGACTGCAACGCAGGTTTTCATTTAGAGAATCTTCTTTCCCATGGCCGATAAGATGAGTTCCACCGCCAGTTCCGCGGTGCGGTTCAGGTGATCGAGGATGGGGTTCACTTCGACAACTTCCATGGACAGCATGCGGCCACAGTCGTTAATCAGTTCCATGGCGAGGTGGGCCTCCCGGTAGGTCGCGCCGCCGCGGACCGGGGTGCCGACGCCGGGGGCATGTTCGGGATCGACAAAATCAAGATCGAGCGAGAGATGGAAGCCGGCGGTGCCGTCCGAAGCGATGGCAATGGCTTCGTCCATCACGCTGCGGAGGCCGCGTTCGTCGAGATCGCGCATGGTGAACGCGTGGACGCCGATGTCTTTTACGTGGACGCGCTCGAGTTCATCCAGGTCGCGGATGCCGATGAGCACGGTATGACGCGGATCCACTTTCGGGGAGTAACCGAAAAGGTCCGTCAACGCTGCGGGGCCGACGCCGGCACAGCAGGCCAGCGGCATGCCGTGCACGTTGCCGGAGGGGCTCGATTCCGGCGTGTTCATGTCGGCATGGGCATCAATCCAGAGCAGGCCGATCTTCTGCCCGCGCCCGCGGTAGTAGTTCGAGACGCCCGCCACGGTGCCGGCGCCGATAGAGTGATCGCCGCCCAGTACCAGCGGGATCTGCTGCTGCGCGAGAACAGAGCCCACCATTTCACCCAGCCGCAGACAGGCGTCGGCGATTTCAGGCAGAAAGCGGGCGTTGCCGGGGCCCGGGTCCGGCAGTGATTCGGCCTGGGGGGACGGGATGTTGCCGAGGTCGGACACCCGATGGCCGAGTTGGGCAAGGCGCGCCCCGAGCCCGGCTACACGCATGGAGGACGGACCCATGTCCACTCCCCGGCGGCCCTGCCCGAGGTCGAGCGGAGCCCCGATGATGGCGATACCGGAGTGATTCATGTCGTTATGGCCTCAGGCGGTACAGCATGCGGGGGAAAGCGATGGTTTCGCGAATGTGTTCGAGGCCGCAGATCCAGGCGACGGCGCGCTCAATACCCATGCCAAAGCCGCCGTGGGGCACCGTGCCGTACTTGCGCAGATCGATATACCAGTCGAAGGCTTCCTTCGGCAGCTTGTGCTCCTCGATGCGGCGCAGCAGCAGTTCGGGATCGTGAATTCGCTGGCCGCCGCCGATGATTTCGCCGTAGCCTTCGGGTGCGAGGACATCGACGCCGAGCGCAACTTCGGGGCGATCCGGATCGGGCGCCATGTAGAAGGCTTTGATTTCGGAGGGGAAGCGGTCCACCAGCATGGGCCTGTCGAACTGCCGGGTCAGGATGGTCTCGTCGCCACCGCCGAAATCGCCGCCCCACTGGATTTCCGAACCGTTGGCCTGCAGGTTTTTGACGGCATCGTCATAGCTCATGCGGACGAAGGGCGATTGCACGAGTTCGAGTTTGGAGGTATCGCGTTCCAGAACCTTGAGTTCTTCGCGGCGCCTGTCGAGCACGCGGCCCACAATGTAGACCACGAATTGCTCCGCCACGCGCTTGATTTCTTCGAGGTCCGCGAAGGCCATTTCCGGCTCCACCATCCAGAACTCGGTCAGGTGGCGGCGGGTCTTCGATTTCTCGGCGCGGAAAGTCGGGCCGAAGCAGTAGACTTTGCCGAACGCCATCGCGTTGGCCTCGTTATAAAGCTGGCCGGACTGCGTGAGATAAGCCTTCTCATCGTCGAAGTAATTCACTTCAAACAGAGTGGTGGTGCCTTCGCAGGCGGCGGGCGTGAAGATCGGCGTATCCACGAGCGTGAAGCCGTTGTTATCGAAATAGTCGCGGGTAGCTTTGATAATTTCGTGGCGCACGCGGATGATGGCATGCTGGCGCTGTGAGCGCAGCCAGAGATGCCGATGGTCCATCAGGAACTCCGTGCCGTGCTCTTTGGGCGTGATTGGATAAGGATCGGCCTCGGAGACTTTTTGCAGGATTTCGACGGCTTCCACGTCCATCTCATAGCCGCCGGGCGCGCGGGATTCGGCGCGGAGTTTGCCGGTGACGATCAGAGACGATTCCTGCGTCAGGTGCTTCAGAGATTCGAAGACCTCTTCCGGGAGGTTATTCTTCATGGCCACGCACTGCATGAGGCCGGTGCCGTCGCGCAGGATGGGGAAGACGATTTTGCCGGATTTGCGGAGGTTGTAGAGCCAGCCAGGGACCTCAACCGTCTGGTCAACGAATTGAGCGGCCTGGGCGATAGTGATTCGGTTAGTCATGTCGGGCTTCCAGTGATTCGAGTTGGTCGAAGACGCGGTTCACTTCTTCGAGAGGGTTTTGGTGGTCGGGGACTTCCCGGAGTTCGAGCAGCAGCGGGAACTGGCCGGCGGGACAGGCGCGCAGCATGGTCATCGTCTTCCGCCAGTCGATGCTGCCGCCTGCGGCGAACGGGAAAAGATGGGCATCCTCGCGGCCGTTATTATCATGCAGGTGCAGGGAACGAATGCGGGGCTTCATGATTTCAAACTCATGCTCCACGCCCGCGCCGAGATTGGCATGCCCGGAATCGAACACGTAGTTCAGATTCAGGTGCGTGAGGGAGTTGAACAGATTCAGCCGCTCGCCGGTGGAAAGCTCGTTCGGCGTGTTCTCCAGCAGGATTTCGACGCCCAGACCGCGCGCAAAAACCGTGAGTTCCTCCAGCGACCGGAAGCCGGCTTCCACGGCATAATCGTCAAACTCCTGCCCGCCCACGCCGAGATGCTGAATCAGATAGCGGAACGGCAACACTTCGGAATGCTCTAAAACCCGCTTGATTTCATCCACCCACTGCATGCGCAAAGCCTTCTTCGGCTCCGTGATGTTGATGTGACATTGGGGCCCGGAGCGGCCCCAGACCTCATCGGTGAACATCGGCGAATGGAGGGCGTGGAGTTTGAGCGGGGAATCCCGGAACCAGTGACCGAGTTCGGCGGCCTGGGACTTATCGAGATAGTCAAAATGCTGACGCGCGCAGAAGATTTCGACGGCGGAAAGCCCCGCCTTTTCGGCGCGGCTCAGCCATGCGGCCGTCAGCCGGTGGCCGACGATCAGATGTGTCGAAATCATCCGTTCCATTGATGGTTAATATCCCTTGGCGGTGGCTTCGGTACGACCGTCCGCGGCGCCCTCCAACCA
Source organism: uncultured Acidobacteriia bacterium (assembly GCA_903900705.1). Lineage (GTDB taxonomy): Bacteria > Acidobacteriota > Terriglobia > Bryobacterales > Bryobacteraceae > BOG-234. The sequence goes on along the minus strand of CAIUOG010000003.1, from coordinate 12,194 downwards.
TTGTCCGTCAAGGCGGATGGCGGCGATGTCGCCGATGGAATTGGTGAGACGGACCACGTGGCCCTTCTGCTTCAGCAACTCAATGGTATCGGGCGAAACCGTGCTCTCGACCGAGAGCGAATCGGGCATCCACTGGTGGTGGATGCGGGGCTGATCGACAGCCTGCTGCATGTTCATGCCGAAATCGAGAACGTTGAGAATGGTTTCGAAGACCTGATTGATGATGGTGGGGCCACCAGGCGCGCCGACCACCAGGTACAGTTTGCCATCCTTCGTGATGATGGTGGGCGACATGGAAGACAGCGGCGTCTTGTGCGGCGCAATGGCGTTCGATTCGCCCTGCAGCAGGCCAAACATGTTGGGGTGACCGGGGTCTGCCGCGAAGTCGTCCATTTCATCATTCAACAGAAAGCCGAGGCCCGTGGGGGTCACGCCGGAACCGAAGAAAGCGTTCAGCGTGTAGGTGACGGAGACGGCGTTGCCTTCGGAGTCAACGATGGAATAGTGGGTGGTTTCGTTGCTCTCATAGGGAGCGAGAACGCCGGGGCGGAGGCTCTCACTGGGAGTCGCTTTGGCCGGGTCGATGGATTCACGGCGGGAGGCGATGTACTTCGGATTCAGGAGCGCGGTCATGGGGACCTTAAAGAAGTCCGGGTCACCCAGGTACTCGGACCGGTCCGCAAAGTAGCGGCGCATCACTTCGGCTTCGTAATGCAGCGCGGTGGCGGAACCGGCGCCGGCTTTTTCATAATTGGTGCCTTCGAGCATGCCCATCATTTGCAGGATGCCAATGCCACCGGAACTCGGCGGGGGAGATGTGATCACGCCGTAGCCCTTGTAGGAGCCTTCCACCGGCTTGCGCTCGATGGCCTTGTAGCCGCGAAGATCGTCCAGCGTGATATCGCCGCCGTGCGCCGCCATGTCCGCGGCGAACAGACGCGCTGTTTCTCCCTCATAGAAATCCTTCGCGCCATTGTCGCGGATGCGGGCCAGGGTTCGGGCGAGATCCGGCTGTTTGAAGATCTCCCCCATTTCATAAGGTTTTCCGTCGCGCAGAAAGATGCGCTTCGATTCCGGGAATTTCGAAAGCCGGTCCATCGTGCCTTTGCCCTGCAGCGACTGGGCATATCCATACGAAACCGGGAAGCCTTCAGCGGCGAGTTTCACGGCTGGCTCCACCAGTTCCTTCCAGGGTTTTTTGCCGTATTTGCTGTGGGCCAGTTCCATTCCGCGCACTGTGCCGGGAATGCCGGAAGCGCGGTAGCCGACGACGGATTCGTTGGTCGCCTTGCCCGTAGCGGGATCGATGTACATATTGCGCGATGCCGAGGCGGGGGCGCGTTCGCGGAAGTCGATGAAGGTTGATGTGCCGTTGGCGAGGCGGATCAGCATGAAACCTCCCCCCCCGATGTTGCCCGCGGCGGGATGGGTTACCCCCAGAGCGAGCGCAACCGTGACGGCCGCATCAATGGCGTTGCCGCCCGATTCCAGAACGGCGACGCCTGCGTCTGTGGCATGGGTCTCACGGCTGACCACCATGCCATGTTTCGCATGAACGGGCTGGCGCGCGCTGAGTACCGGTGTGCCGACGGGGCTGAGGGCCGTTGCAAGGGCGAGGAGGATAGACAGGAGCCTGCGCATAGTGTTGATTGTAAATGGTGCTCGGAGAACCGGGCCGGTTCAGTCGGAATCGGCGAGGATCCGCGCGGCGATGTCCAGGTCATCGGGTCGACCGACGTCCCGCCACGCGCCGCGCATGTCGAACATACAGACCGGCTGCGGCCTTTCAATCAGCTGCGCGATGGCGGCGGTGATCTCGTATTCCCCGCGCGGCGATTTCGGAACCCGGTCAATCTCGCCGAACACGACCGGCGCGAAGGCGTAGAGGCCGGCGCTGTTCCAGTGCGTGGTGGAAGTGCCGGGAACCGGCTTTTCGATGATCTTCGAGACGATACCGCCCGAGTCGGCATAGACGGCCGCGCCCTGCCAGGGGTCCTCCACATACTTGACGCCGACCACGGCGGAGGCATGATGGGCGAGCAGGGTGTCGCCGATTCCCCGATAGTTCTCCGCGCCGGTGATGATATCGCCAAAGGTCAGCAAAAATGGCTCATCAGCGGCGAAGGAGCGGCCCAGGCTGACGGCGGCGGCGGTGCCGTTTACCACTTCCTGCGGAACGAATGAGAGCCCGGGAAACGACTGGAAGTGGGCCTCGATCAGTTCGCGCCGATAGCCGACGACGAGCAGGATTTCAGCGATCCCCGCGCGTTGCAGGCGGCGTATGATGTGTTCCAGCAGGGGGCGGCCGTCCACTTCCAGCATGGGCTTGGGCAGTTCCTCGGTGAGCGTGCCCATGCGGGTGCCGCGGCCCGCCGCCAGCACGATGGCCTTTTGGATTATCTGTCTGGTCACAGCAGTTGCAACGCTCCGTCACTGGCTTCCACCGCCAGCAGGTAATCGGGGAACGCCTCGCGTTCCGGCAGACGGCGGAAGTGGTCATGCTCCAGACGGGCGAGCATCTCGTCGCGATGCCGCCGCTCGCAGACGCCCAGAACATACCCGCCAAAACCGGCGCCCATGATTCGCGCGCCCGGCGCCCCGGCGGCACGGCAGGCCATCACCAGTGCATCCGCCTTTTCGCAGCTCACCTCAAGATCGTCCCGCAGACTGGCATGGGAAGCATGGAGAAGTTCTCCGAAGCGCCCGATATCGGCGCGGCGCATGGCCTCAATGGCCTGCCCGACGCGGTCCCGCTCGCTCCAGGCGTGGCGCAGGGCGGCGGGGTCGCCCGCCTGCGCGAGAGCCCGCTTGTGATTGTAGGCGGCCCTCGCCGCGCCGGACTTTTCCGCCCGCTGCAGACTGTGGGCGACGAAGAAAGCCCACGTTTCCGGAACCGGTTCGGGAGCTACCGTCACGGGCTCAAAGCCGATCCGCAGGGCGCACCCGGCGCGGCCCGCAAGGCAAACGGCGTGGTCCATGCCGCCGCCTCGCGTGCCCACGTAGCGCTCGCCCTCGGGCAGCACCTCCATCAGAGCCTCGAAGTCGGGCTCGATACCCTGCACTTGCAGCAGAGCGAGCGTCACCGCGGTCACCAGCGCCGAGGACGAACTCAGGCCCGCGGCGGCGGGAATGGTCCCGGTGACCACGCCCTCGAAGCCGGGGCCCACGCCCCAGCGCTGACCAACGGCCAGTGCCGCGGCCTTGATGTAATTGCCGAAATCCCCCTGGGCATAAGGGAGGAGTTCCGGTTGCCAGTCGAAGGTGCGCGTTCCGTACGCCTCGCTGCGGACGGAGATGGTCCGGTCGAGGCGAGGCGTGAAGTCGAGCGTGATGCGGCGCTGAATTGCCATGGGCAGCACGGCGTAGCCCAGATAATCGATATGCTCGCCGATCAGATTCACGCGACCAGGAACGCTGACAGAGTAAGGCATCAGTAGGTTTTGAGGAACTCCAGCAGCTGTTTCCGTTCGTTCTCGCCCAGCCACTCGCGCAGAGCGGGCGCGCCGGCGTGACCGTCTTCCACGATGGCGGTCCAGTCTTGCGAGTAATGGCCGCGCAGGTCCGGGCCCGCGGCGTTGCGCGATTGCGGGTCATGACAACGCACGCAATACGACTGGAAATAGCCCGCGCCGGTTGCGGCGGGCGGCGCCCCCGGCCGCCCTTTCAGGGTGTGCAGGTAAGCCATCAGGTCGTCGATCTCGGCGGGCCGGAACGAATAGCGGAAGGAAGGCATGCCGTTGAATCCGTCGAGGACGATCTCCCGGACATTCTCCTCATCCGCGTGCCTGCCGTTGCGCAGCGTCACCTTGCCGAACAGGCTGCGCAGGGACGGCCCCATCTTGCGTTCGTCGTTCCCGGTGTTGTGGCAGCCGGAGCAGGACCGGAACAGTTCGCGGCCCTTCTCCGGGTCGCCCTGCGCGGCCCGATTCGAAAAAACGAACCCAATTCCCAGCACGAGCAGCAGCGCGGGACGCATGGGATGTTACTGGGCGATCCGCGCGGTCTTGATGTAGTCGAGGTTCGGAAATTCTTTTTCGAGGTATTTGTTGCCCTCGGCCTTCATCCGCATCTGATCGGGGCGTTCGCCGTCACCGGAGTAAATCTGTTCCACGATATCCATGCCGCTGACAACCTTGCCGATGGGCGCGAAACCCATGCTGTCCAGCCGGGCATTGTCCCCATAGTTAATGAACATATGGGTGGACCGGGAGTTCGGCGCGCTGGTGGCGGCGAAGCTGATGGTGCCCTTCTCGTTGGACGTCTTGACCGGATCGTCCTGAATGGTAACGTCCCAGGCTTTGGCGACTTCAGGATCGGCGGCAGCGCCCCATTGCACCATGAAGCCGGGAACCACGCGATAGAAACGGGCGCCGTCGAAAAACTTCGCCTTCACCAGACTGTAGAAGCGGTCGGCACCGTTGGGCGCCTGGTCACGCTGCACTTCGACGACGAAGCCGCCGCGGGAGGTATCGAAATTGACCCGGAATGTGGCCGGCGCGGTCTCACTGACCGGAGCTTTCTGGGCGCTCGCGGGTTTGGAACCGGAGCAGCCCGCTAAAAGGGCAGCAAGTGTGAGGACAAAAGAGGATCTCTTCATCGTTCTAAGCTCCATCATAACGGGGGCAAATGCTGCGATATGATCTCGGAAGATGAATCGCAGAAACTTCTTTCTCCGCTCTGCCGCCGCGGCGGCTCCTTTGGCAGCAGGTTCGATCGCGATGGGTACGGCGGCAGGCGACGCGCAGGCGGCGGTTACCGGCGCCGGCGAGATCAAGCTCAGCGTGGCCACCTACTCGTTCCGCAGCTTCCAGCGCGACCTTTGCATTAAGTACGTGAAGCAGCTCGGCATCGAATATGTGGACATCAAGGAATTCCACATCTCGCAGACCGATCCGCCGAAGGCGATTGCCGATGGCCGGAAAGCGTTCGACAAGGCGGGCCTCAAGGTGGTGGGCGGCGGCAACATTTCGCTGCAGGAACCCGACGAAGCCGGACTGCGGAAGCATTTCGAATACGCCAAACTGGCCGGCTTCCCGATGATGATCACGGCGCCGAATCACGAGAATCTGAAGATCATTGAAAAGCTGGCGATCGAATTCGACATCAAAGTGGCGATTCACAACCACGGTCCGGAAGATAAGCACTTCCCCTCCCCGCAGAACGTGCTCGACGCGATCAAGGGCATGGACAAGCGCATGGGGCTTTGCATGGACATCGGCCACGCCAGCCGCGCCGGCGCCGACATTGTGCAGAGCGTGGTGGACGCGGGACCGCGCCTGTTCGAACTCCACATGAAAGATCTGGCGGACCCGAAGGTTCGTGAAAGTCAGGTTCCGGTGGGCGATGGCAAGCTGCCGATTCCGGCGCTGTTTAAGAAGCTCATCGCAATCGGCTATCAGGGCGTGTGTTCGCTCGAATACGAGATCGACGCGGACAACCCGTTCCCCGGCATGCAGAAGTCTTTCGCGTACATGCGCGGCGTGGTGGCGGGGCTGAAGAACGCCTGAACCGGTTCAAGCGCCGCTTGTTGTCCCTGAGGTAAAATCGGCAGCACATGGATGATCAGCAGCCGATCACTCTGTTGCTCCGCAGGTTTGCAGACGGTGAGAAAGAGGCGCTGGATCAACTGGTGCCTCTCGTCTATTCCGAGTTGCAGCGTCTGGCGGACCACTACATCCGCAATGAGAGGCCCGGTCATACGCTGCAGCCGACTGCGCTGGTCCACGAAGCCTATGCACGGCTGAAGAAGCAGGAAAACCCGGATTACCGCAGCCGGGCGCATTTTCTGGGAACTGCCGCTCATGTGATGCGACAGATTCTGATCGATCACGCGAGACGGCGGAATACAGGCAAACGGGGGGCCGGGGCGGCGGGCTTTCCGTTACACCCGGATCACCCGGTGACCGCCGGGCGGCCGGAGATCCTGATCGCCATCGACGATGCCCTGCTGGCACTGGCAGCATCTGATCCGGCGAAGGCCAGGTTGATTGAAATGAGTTACTTCGGAGGTCTCACCGCCGAGGAGTCAGCCGAGGTGACGGGGCTGACGGTACCGGAAGTCCGCCGGGAGCTCCGCCTGGGAAAAGCCTGGCTGCGGCGTGAACTGGAACCAGTGATGCCGAAGTCGCAATAATTTTTTTTTGATTCCTTTTCAGCGACCCGCCATTTTCACGCTTTACCAGCATGAGCCCCCTACCGATCCCGAATACGCAGTGGAACCGGATTCAGGAGATCTTCAGCGCCGCGGCGGATCTGCCCCGCGCCGAACAGAGCGCCCTGCTGGACTCGCGCTGCGGCGGAGAGCCGCTGGTCCGTGAGGAGGTGGAGTCTCTGCTGCGCGCTGACGCTTCCGGTGATGCGGACGTCCTTTCAGCGATTGGCGGGGAAGCCGATGATTTGCTGCGGGATGCCGGCATTCTGGGAAGTCGTCTGGGGGACTACCGCGTGATCCGGGAACTGGGTCAGGGCGGCATGGGGACCGTGTACCTCGCGGAAAGGGACGATGAAAACTACCGAAAGCAGGTCGCGATCAAGGTTGTCCGCCGGGGCATGGACACCGATGAACTGCTGGGACGTTTCCGCCACGAACGGCAGATTCTGGCCAATCTGGATCACCCTTACATAGCGCGCCTGATCGATGGGGGCAGCACGACGGACGGTCGCCCCTTCCTGGTGATGGACTACGTACAGGGGCAGCCTATCGACGCCTACTGCGTCCACCGCAATCTGGACATCCCCAGTCGCCTGCGCCTGTTTATCCGGGTGTGCGAAGCGGTGGCGGAGGCACACCGCAATCTGATTGTGCACCGGGATCTGAAACCCGGAAACATCCTGGTGACGGCGGAGGGCGTACCGAAACTGCTGGATTTTGGAGTGGCTCGGCTGCTGGAGGCGGGTACAGACCCGGCGTGGCCTGCCACGGCGGGCACGGCGAGCCTGCTGACGCCGGAGTACGCCAGCCCGGAACAGGTGCTGGGACTGCCGGCCACGACGTCGATTGACGTCTACGCGCTGGGAGTGGTTCTTTATGAAGTGCTGACCGGCGTCCGGCCGCAGAAGATGAAGAATCGCACGCCGGCGGAGGTGGACCGGGTGGTCTGCCAGACCGAAGTGCGCCGCCCCAGCACGGTGGTGACGGGTCCGTTGGGGCGGCAACTCCTGGGGGATCTGGACAACATCGTCCTGATGGCGATGCAGAAGGAAAAGTCCCGCCGCTACGCTTCGGTGGATCTGATGGCGGAGGACATCCGCCGCCATCTGGCCGGGCTGCCTGTTATGGCGTGCCGGGATTCGCTCACATACCGGGCCTCAAAGCATCTGCGGAGGCACCGTTGGGCGGTGGCGGCGGCCTGTCTGGTGGCGGGCAGTCTGATCGCGGGAGCCGCGGTGGCCACGCTGGAGGCAGGGCGCGCGAGGGCGGCAAGGGTGGTGGCCGAGGCCCAGCGGCAGGCTGCCGAAACGCAGCGGCGCGCAGCGGAATCAGAGCGGAAGTCCGCGGACCGGGAACGGCTGCGGGCCGAGGCGGAGACGCGGTCCGCCCAGACTGAGCGGGACCGCGCCGCTCGGCGGCTGACCGAAATGGTGACACTTGCTGACCATTCGCTGTTTGACGTGGATGACGCCATTGCGCGGCTGCCCGGAACCACCGCGGTGCGGCGGCAAGTGGTAGCCAGTACGCTGCGGTTTCTCGAAAAGCTGCCCGCGGAAGCGGCGGGTGATGAGAGGCTGCAGTATCTGCTGAGCGTGGCCTATCTGAAGATTGCCGACGCCCAGGGATATCCTCTGCTGCCGAATCTGGGCGACCGGGCGGGGGCACTGACCAACTACCACAGGGCGATGCAGTGGAACGCCCCCCTGCTGGCGCAACACCCCGACAACGCGCAGTATCTTTCGCAGGCGGTCCGGATTCAGACAAAGACGGGAGCCGTGCTCTCCTGGGAAGGGCGCACCGCGGACGCACTGGCTATGCAACTGGCCGCGTTGCCGGCCGCCCAACGGCTGGCCCTGATGAAACCACGGGAACTGGAATTCCGGCTGCCGGAAGCCGAAGTCTACTCGCAGCTGGCTTCCGCCTATATTTCGAACGACGTGTCGCAGTTTCTTGCATGGTCGCGGCGGCAGGTGGAAGCACTGGTGCGGCTGAATCAGGATTTGCCGGGGAATCAGGACGTAAAGCTGCAACTGGCCGGGGCCTACAGCCAGCTGGGACAGGCGCTGCAGGCGCAGCCGGAGAGAAGTATCACGACCCCGCTGGAGCCGTACCGGCAATCCATCGCGCTGCGGGAGGAAGTGCTGGCCGCCAGCCCATCGGATGTGGTGGCGCGGCGGGGTCTGATGATCAGCTACTCCAATCTGGGTGAGCTGCTCTACAGTCCGATCGTGCCGAGTGCTGGTGATGTTGTGTCGGCAAGACTGTACGCGGAGAAAGTCGTCTCGCTCGCCCGCGGGTTGCTGGCGGCGGACCCGAACAACAATCTGGCCCGGTTTGATCTGGCGAATTCGTTGCTTCGCCAGGGTTGGCTGGAACCGGAAGCCGACGGCCTCGAAGAGTCACTCAACAGTCTGCGTCAGGCGGAGGCGATTCTGAAAAGTTTGCGGGAGGGAGATCCGGCCTCGCGCCCCATGATCCGGGCGCTGACCCAGGCGCAGGAATATGTCGGCCACCGGTACAGGCAACTGGGCCACCCCGGCGAAGCGCTGGCCGCATACCAGCGGTCTCTCGATCTTGCGGAAAAATCTCTGGCGGAGGGTTCGAAGGATGTGAATCTGCCGGTGCAGGTCATACTGGACGAGCAGGACATTGCAATCGTTTTGGCGGCGGAGGGTAACCGGAAGGCGATCGAACTGGCCGGAAAGGCTATCGGGCAGGCCGAGTTGCGAATGGCGACGGCAAAGGACAAGGACCGGGCGCAATGCCTGATCGCGGCGGCATGGGGCAAGCTCGCCGCCGTTCAGCAAACTCTTGGGGATTGCCAGCCAGCGGGCGAAGCGGGCCGGAAGGCCATCGCAGTGTGGAACGCGCTGGCGGCAAACGGTGGCAGGAACAGTATGGAAACAGAGCTTGCGGCTGCAAGGAAGGTACTGCGGGGCTGCGCAGTGGAAGCGCGGTAATGCAAAGAACGAAAACAGGGGCTGACTCCGGGATCGGAGTCAGCCCCACCCAAACAGACTACGCGATGCAGGCCTTGAGCTTCCAGCTCTTCGCGCCCTTGACGGCTTCGTTGACGGCTTCAATGTTCTTGACGCCCTGCACGGAGAGCCAGTCTTCCAGAGCGCTCAGGCCCTGCTGACCGTAGATCTTCACGCCATCGAGCCAGGTCGCGCGACCGCAGAGAACGCCGGAGTAATCGGTGCCGCTGGCGGCGGCGAATTCCAGGTTTTCGATGAAGATTTCGTTGGTCACGCCGGCGCTCAGATAGATGAACGGCTTCGAGGCTTCGTCGGCGCATTCGCGGAACAGGTCCAGCGCCTGGGCGCGGGTGTAAGCGACCTGGCCCTTGAAAGCGCGGCTGCCTTCCACGTATGCCGGGTTGATGGGCACTTCCACTTTCAGAACGTCCACCTGATACTGGGGCTTCGAGAACTCGACCATGGCGCCCTTCACGACGGAGGGCTTCTTCTTCGCGTATTCCAGACCCTTTTCATCCGCGCCGTTTTCGTCATAACCGACGAATTCGAGGAAGAACGGGATGTCGAAAGCAGCGCATTCCGCGCCGATCCGCTCGATGAAGGCATGCTTGATGTCATTCACATCGGCAGGCGAGTACGGGGTGTAGTAAAGCAGGATCTTGACGGCGTCCGCGCCCATATCCACAATCCGTTTGGCCGAGAGGTGAGGCAACAGATCGGGCATGCGGTGCTTGTCGGTCGCTTCGTAACCGGTCTTTTCGTAGGCCAGCAGCAGGCCGGCATTGGCGGAGCGCGCGGCGGCCGCGGGCAGGCCCCATTCCGGATCGAGCAGGATCGCGGTGGCGTGCGGAGTCAGGATGCGGGTGACCGCGGTCTTGAACTCCTCCATCTGCTGATCCGTCACCTGGTCCTGGGGAATTCCCTTGGCTGCGGCGATACCTTTCGTCAGGCTGCCCCGCTGATCCATCGCGGCGGCGGCGATGACACCGGCCTCGTTGGACAGAGCATTCATGTGCTTCAGTTTCCCGGGGGAAAGACTCATTGATTTCTCCTTTGAACCTTCAGATTATCCCACGCGCAAACGCGCAATTCTCCGGTGAAAGCGCTGCGCGACGCCTACATCCCGCAGAATCTGTGCTTTCAGGGACTCCGGAGAGTCAAACTTCCGCTCCTCCCGCACAAAGGCGAGGAAGCTCACCTCAATCCGCGCCGGGGCTTCAGGCGGGGGCGGATCGAGCAGATAGGTTTCGACTGTCAGGGCCTTGCCATCGAAGGTCGGGCGCATCCCCACGTTGGTGATGGAGCGCCACTGCGTGCCCGAAGCCTCATCCCGGGTGCGTGTGACGTAGACGCCGTCACCGGGCAGCAGTTCATTCTCCGGCGCGAGATTCAGGGTCGGCACCGTTTTCCTTGAGCCGATGCCGAAGCCCTGGACCACCGGCCCTTCGAGAGCAAACGGCGCGGCCATCATGCGGCCGGCCTTTGAGACATTTCCGGCGGTGACGAGCGCCCGGATGGCGGTGCTGCTGGCGCGCTTTCCCTGGGCGAGGATGGGCAGCACGGGGTCGAGTTCAAACCCGAGCTTCACGCCCTGGGCGCGGAGAGTCGCAATATTGCCGGCCTGTTGGTGGCCGAAGCGGAAGTCGTCGCCCACCAGGACCAGGCGCGCGTGCAGCGTGCGGCCCAGGATCTGTTCGGCGAACTGTTCCGGGGTTAGTTTTGCGAAGTCCGCGGTGAACGGGAGCACCAGCGCGGCTTCAATCCCCTCCGCCCCGAAACCCGCCAGACGCTGCGCGATGGTGGCGATCAGTTTCGGCGCGCGTTCCGGCGCCAGCACGCGCGCCGGGTGCGGATAAAACGTGAGAACCGCCGGCGTGAGACCGCGTTGCCGGGCAAGCGACACGACGCGCCGCAGGATCTCCCGATGACCAACATGCACACCGTCAAAATTGCCGATCGTGACAACTGACGGGCCGAAATCCTCCGGCACGTCCGCCGCCGAATGGAAGATCCTCATGCCTGAATTTCCAGACCGTCGTAGGCGAGGAAGATGCCGGGCGGCAGGGTGGCTTCCGTCTCGGCATGCCCGATATCGTGGCACATGTGGGTGAAGTACGTGCGGCCTGCGCCAAGCCTCCGGGCGGTGGCGACGGAGGCCGCCAGCGTGGAGTGCGTGGGATGCGGCTTGTGACGCAGGGCATCGAGGAACAGGACGTCGAGCCCCTGCAGCTTTTCCATCGAGGCTTCGGGGATCTCGTTGTGGTCCGTCAGGTAGGCCACGTTGCCGAAGCGGAAGCCCAGAACGACGGCGCGACCGTGGAAGACAGGAATGGGCTCAAAGCGCAGGCCAAGCACGTCGAACGGCTCTTCCGTGATCAGATTCACTTCCAGTTGCGGGACGTGGGAGGTGTGGACGCGGTTATCAAACGCGTAATCGAAGATCCGGCGAATCACGGCAAAGGTGGGCTCTGACGCGAAGAGCGGGATGTGCGTTTTTTGCCGGTAATTGAAGGGGCGGACGTCATCCATGCCGAGAATGTGATCCGCGTGGGCGTGTGTGTAGACGACCGCATCCAGGTGGGTGAGGCCGGCGCGCAGCACCTGTTCGCGGAAGTCCGGCGTGGTGTCAATCACAATGTTGCGCCCTTCGTGCTGAACCAGGATGGAGGGGCGCAGACGGTTGTCGCGAGGGTCCGCCGAATGGCACACGGCGCAATCGCAGCCGATGGTGGGAACGCCGGAACTGGTGCCGGAGCCCAGAACTCTGATCTTCAGGCTCTGCCCTGCCGCCATTTCTATTTCGCTGCCTGCAGAGCATGCACAAAACGCATGCGCAACTCCGCGACGGAGTTATCCAGAGCCTTTTGTTCCTGGGGCGTCAGATTGCCCTTCGTTTTTTCCTGCAGCATGGCGAGAAGGTCGATGTGAAGTGGACCCCATCGGTTGGACAAAAAAACGGCCGTCCTTAGATGGTGTGGCGGCGGGTTAACTGGAGGCGGTCGTGAGACCGCCATCCATTCCGGACTTGATTCGGCGCTCGGGGCGCATCCCTGCGTTGCCCTATC
>CAIUOG010000002.1 GCA_903900705.1 uncultured Acidobacteriia bacterium | reverse complement strand
GTGCTGCTGCACCAGACGGTGATCGGGCTCGAAGCGATGGAGCAGATGGAGATGGCGGGGGATGATCCGGATGTGATTGTGGGCTGCACCGGCGGCGGTTCCAACTTCGCCGGCCTGGCGTTTCCGTACATGGGCCGCAAGCTGAAGGGCAGGAGCAATACCCGTGTGGTGGCGGTGGAACCGGCGGCCTGCCCCAGTCTGACCAGGGGGCGCTTCACCTATGATTTCGGTGATACCGGACACCTCACGCCACTGGTGAAAATGCATACGCTGGGCAGCACCTTTGTCCCGCCAGGCATCCACGCCGGCGGACTTCGCTACCACGGCATGGCGCCATTGGTTTCGCACGCGGCGGATCTGGGGCTGTTTGAAGCAACTTCCGTGCAGCAACTGGACGCCTTCGCCGCCGGCATTCAGTTCGCGCGCGCGGAAGGCATCATACCCGCGCCCGAAGCCAACCACGCGGTGGCCGGGGCGATTCGGGAGGCGCTGCGCGCGAAGGAAGAAGGCGTGGGCCGCACGATCCTCTTCAACCTTTGTGGCCACGGGCATTTCGACATGCAGTCCTACATCGATTACAACGCCGGAAAGCTGCGGAACTATGATTATCCGGAAGAGGAAATCGCGATGGCCCTCGCCGGCCTGCCCAGCCTAGCATGAAACAGGCGTTGGCTTAGTAAAGCGAAGGATTCGGGATCAGTCCCGCCACTCGATCGCTTCCACCTTCGGGATGATGATGGTGAACGAGATGGTCCCGACCACGAGTAACGCGGTGGTAATCACAAAAGCCCAATAGAACTGACCGGTTTTCTGGACAATCCAACCCGTCAGCCAGGGGGCGATCATGCCGGAAATGTTGCCGAAAGCATTCTGCAGGCCGGTCCAGCGCCCCGCGGCCCAGGGACCGGCCAGCGTCTGGGTGGTCGCCCACAGGTTCGCGGAATATAACCCATATGCAAGGCAGGCGGCGCAGATCACCAGCAGAGAGGTGGTGCGATCATGCGTGAGAACGGAGCCGAACATGACGGTGGATAAGCCGAGCCCCAGCCCGGTGAAGGCTTTGCGGACCAGATTCGGATTGGCCCCACGCGAGATGAGGCGGTCCGACACCCAGCCGGATGACAGTGCGGATATGGCCAGCACCAGAAGCGGCACAGACGCGAAGACCGCCATTTCATTCTGCGTGTAGTGCAGTTCTTTGCGGAAATAACCAGGCAGCCACGTGATGATGAAGTACCAGACATAATTGCCGCAGAACAGGCCGATAAAGGTGCCCCAGGCGGCGCGTTTGGACAGAATCTCACCAAAGCCCGGCACCTTGCCTTTCGCGTGGTGCGGGAGCACACGGTCTTTCGGCGCGAGGATGAACCAAGGAATGAGCCAGAGCAGGCTGAGGATGCCGGTACAGACAAAGAAAATGCGCCAGCCGAAGCGGGCCATCAGCAAGCCGCCCAGCAAAACGCTGAGGGCGGGGCCGAGCTTGCTGCCGGCGTCGATCGCGGCATTGGCCAGGCCACGTTGATTCTCCTGAAAATTGCCGGCGAGGATCTTTGAATACGCGGGGTAGGCGACGGATTCGCCAATTCCCAGCAACACGCGCAGGCAAACCAGCATCAGAAAACCATTCGCCGCGCCGGTAAGCAGGGTTGCGGCCGACCACAACAGGTAGCCGCCGGCCAGCACTTTGTTGACGTTGAAGCGGTCCACCAGCCACCCGGCGAGAATCAGCGCCGGAGTGTAGCCGAAGAAGAACATGGAGTAGATGCGGCCACGCTGCTCGGCGTCAAGATTGAAGTCGCTTTGCAGATAGTTATCCGCAACAGACAGGCTCCCCCGATCGATGTAGCTGATGAAGATGGAGAGCACCAGCAGGATCACGAAGATCAACTGATTTCTGGTGAGGGCGACGCGCTCAATTCGGTTGGTGGACGGGGCAACAGAAGCCATTGGGGTTCTTCAAAGCTTATCGCAGCGGGACACTTCGCTACACTGCAGGTTCATCCTTCTATGACCCGTGCTCCGCAAGGCTCCGTCGCCGCCCGGTGGTTTGCCGTGTCCATCTTCTCGATGGCCGCCGCCTGCAACTATCTGGACCGGCTTGTGCTCTCTGCCGCCGCGCCGAAAATCCGCGCGGAATTCCACCTGTCAAACACGGACTACGGCTGGCTGGTATCGGCGTTCGGACTCGCCTACGCGTTGGCGTCGCCCGGCGTGGGCTGGTTTCTGGACTGGCTGGGACTGGAGGCGGGCATCGTGTGTTCAGTTGCGATGTGGTCAGCTGCGGCGGGCATCTGCGGCCTGACTCGAAACTTCGGGCAACTTGTGGCGGGACGTGCTTTTCTCGGGGTGTGGGAATCGGCAGGCTTCCCGGCGGCGGGGAAACTGAACGCGATCTACCTGGAACCACGGAACCGGGCCCTCGGCGCAGCGATGGCGCAGGTGGGAATTGCCCTGGCGGGGGTGGCGGCCCCTTTGCTCGTCGGTGCTTTCGCTGGTTGGAGAACGGCCTTCTTCGTCTGCGCCGCCTTGGGATTCCTTTGGATTCCGATCTGGCTGCTGGTCCGCCGTTCCGTGAAACCCTGGGCAACAGTCGCGCCACAAAGGGGCGGCGACGGGCTTCGCCTGCTGCGCGATCGCAGGCTGTTCGTGCTGGCCTTCGCCAACATCCTCTGGATGGGAGTATTCGCACTCTGGACGAACTGGACGACGCTCTATCTGGCGCAATCCTTCCACCTCACCATGGCCCGGGCGAACGGCTTTGCATGGTTTCCGCCGGTGGCGTCCACGGCGGGAGGCTTCTTCGGCGGGTGGATCTCGCGGCGGGCGATCGGGCAGGGCAGGCCTGCTGTGGAAGCGCGCGTCTTCGGGGCGCTGGTGAGTGCGGTCGGGTGCCTGGTCACGCTGCTGGCGCCGATGGCGCCATCGCCATTCTGGGCAACGCTGGCCATCGCCGGCAGCTACTTCTGGGCAACCGCGGGCAGTGTGAATCTGTACACGATCCCAGTGGACATCTGGGGTGGAGAGCGCGCCGGCACAGCGATTTCGTCCCTGGTCTTTGCGTATGGCCTGCTGCAGACCGCGATCTCACCGGTGATTGGAAATCTGGTGGACCACTTCGGCTTCACGCCGGTTTGCTGGCTGGTGGCGCTACCGCCGTTTGGAGGATGGCTGTTGCTGCGGACAATCCAGACGGAAAGCCCGGCAGCGGTGCAGCCTTATCCCGCGCGCTGATTCCTGCCGCCAACAGGTATCGAACCGAGAAAAGCAATCAAAGCCCCACCAACCAGCCAGAGCGCATTCTTCAGTTCCGCGTCGCCGCTGAAACGCCACGCGCTGAGTAACAGGCCTTTGCCGAGGATCACCACCGCAGCCAGCGCGAACAGCGTCAGCAGGAAACGCAGACGCCCCGCAAAAGCAAGTATCACGAGAAGCAACCCCAGCACACCCAACCCCGCCAGCCACGCGCCCAGAGACTCATCCGCCCACGGCAGCCAGCCCAGATGAAGAGTCTGGTGTGGACTCGCGAAAATCACGGCCGACATCGCCAGTGAGAGC
>CAIUOG010000001.1 GCA_903900705.1 uncultured Acidobacteriia bacterium | reverse complement strand
GCATACGCTTCCCGATAAGCTGCCGGAGGCGGCGGTGGTGGGGGATTCCCGTATCGCCGAGGGCTTTACGGCACGCAAGGCGAGCGCCGCCGCGGGTGAAAAGATTCACTTCTGGAACATGGGCGTGCCGGGGTCTTCGCCGCGCACCTGGTATTACATGCTGCGCGACGCGGATCCGGATCGGAAGCGGTTCCGATCCATCACAATTGCCATGGACCGGTATTCGGATGAGGACCGCGGCGAGAACCCGGCCAATCGTGTAGTCGACCTCAACTATCTGGCGGGACGGCTGCGCGTGACCGACTGTCCGGATTTCTCCCAATCGTTCGACGATCCGGAGCTTCGCAAGGGCATGTTCACGGGCTGTCTGTTCAAGGGCGCCACGATGCGGCGGGACGTGCAGGATCTGCTGTTGCATCGAAAAGAACGGCTGCGGGTGGCGAAACTCTGGCGGAACGACGGGCATGGCTACATCGACGGATATGAGGGTAAGCCGGAGTCCCTGGCTGGACTGACGGTGGATTTCGGGAAGAAGCTGATCAGCTTTCCGCCGGGCGTCAAGGACTGGCAGAGCGAGTCTGTCCGCAACTTCGCTCTGGCCGCGCCGGTGCCGCAGACGGGGGCTTTGACTGCCTACCGGAGGCTCTGGCTGGGCCGAATTCTCGACCTGTATAAGGATTCGCAAACGCGAATTGTGTTTCTCGAATTACCCGGCGGACCCGTGCCGCCGCCGGAACCCACTGTGCCCGCCCGGTACTTCGATTCTGTGGCGCACCAGCCGCGGGTGACGGTGCTTCCGAAAGAGATGTTCCGCGATCTGGAACGTCCGGATTTCTATGCCGACGGGCTGCATCTGAATGTGAACGGGCGGCCGGTTTTCTCCGAGCGGCTGGGTCGTAAAGTGGCGGAATTGATGGGGGTGAATTAAGCCATGCTCTTCACGACCCTCAATTTCGCCGTGTTTCTGGTGGTGGTACTGGTGGCGTTCTACCTGCTGCCGAAGCCAGCCCGTCGCTATCTGTTGCTGGCTGCCAGCCTGTTTTTCTACATGGCGTGGAACCCGAAGTTCGTGGTGCTGATTGTTGGCCTGATCAGCATCGATTACTTCGCGGCGCTGTGGATTATTCACAAACAGGGCCCGGCACGGCGCATGGCGCTGCTGGTGAGTCTGTTCGCGAATATCGGGTTGCTCGGCTGGTTCAAATACGCCAACTTCATCCGGGAAACGGTGCTGACGCTGGTGCACCCGGGCGTTGCGGTGCAGCCGCTCGACATCATTCTGCCGCTCGGCATCAGCTTCCACACGTTCCAGAGTATTTCTTACGTGATTGATGTCTATCGCGGCGAGCAGCCGGCGATTAAGAGCTACGTGGATTACGCGCTTTTTGTCGCATTTTTCCCGCAGCTGGTGGCTGGTCCGATTGTGCGGGCGCGGGAGTTCTTTCTCGACTACTTCAACTGGCAACCGCCGACCGCCGAGGAATGGCAGCGCGGCGTGTCCATGATCCTGACCGGCTTTGTGAAGAAGCTGATCTGCGCCGATCAGTTCGCAAATGCGGCGGATCGGTATTACTCGAATCCGCAGGCGATGCCGGGCTTGCTGCCGGCGTGGTCCGGCACCATCGCGTTCGGGCTGCAGATTTTCTTTGACTTCTCCGGCTATACCGATATCGCGATCGGCGTGGCCCTGTTGTTTGGCTTCCACTTCCCGGAGAATTTTCGGCGGCCGTATCTTTCCGCGAGCGTGACGGAGTTCTGGCGCCGCTGGCATATGACGCTGTCCGGCTGGCTGCGCGATTACATTTACATCTCGCTGGGCGGCAACCGCCGCGGCAATCTTCGCACCTACGCGAACCTCATGATGACCATGCTGCTGGGTGGTCTCTGGCATGGTGCGAGCTGGAATTTCGTCATCTGGGGCGGTTATCACGGGGCGGTTTTGTCGCTCGAACGCATTGTCTGGGGCAGGGGAGAGAAGCAGGGGCTTCTGCGGATTCCGCTGGCGGCGCTGACGTTCCTGATCGTGAATATCGGCTGGGTATTCTTCCGGGCGAAGACGCTGGCGGCCAGCGTGTTTGTGGTGGGGCAGATGTTCACGGCCGAGTTGGGGAAGGTTGTGCTGACGCCCGTTCAGATCCGGCTGGCCCTGGCGACACTGGCGGTGGCGCTGGCCGAGGAATATGGCGGACTGCTGACGAAGCTCACCCATTCCCCGGCCTGGCTGCGTACCGCGGCGGTGGTTGTTACGCTGCTGGCCATTGAGCTGTTTACGGCTTCAGACCAGTCCCTGCCGTTTGTTTATTTTCAGTTCTGATTACTGCCCGTGAAGCATGTGAAAGATGTGGTCATGGAAGGCTTTCAGATGCGCCAGGGGTGAGTTCAGCTCCGCCTGAAGATCGGCATCTGTGCGGTCCGCCAGCCGGAAGACATCCACGATCTTCTTCCCGGTTTCCGGCTGTTCCATGAGTTCCACGCGTACCACCGCGTCACGGTTTTCCACAGTGACTTCGCGGCTCTTCCGGAAGGTAGGGCCCGTGGCGGCGGGCCTGAGAATCAGCCGGTACGAACCGGCGGAGTCCGCTTTGCCTACCTGCAGGTCATAACCGAACAGGACGTTCCCGTCGCTGGTTTCGAGCACGCGGTGGATGGGTTCCTTTGAGGTGGGCGAGCCCAGTAGCCGGGGTGCGGGGGGCTGTCCGGGGCCGCCCTCCGTTGAGACCAACAGTTTTGTCCGGGCGTCCAGATTCACGGCCTGGCCTGGTTGAACCTGCCCCTGTTGGACGTGAATGGTCGCGACGTGGTCGCAGCCTGTGGTTACTGTCAGCGTTGAGGTCAGCGCCAGCGCAGTGGCGACTACGATTTCTGCTTTCATTGTTTGCTCCCTCTTGTGAGTGTGGTGATGGTGATGTTGCCGTCGGGTACCGGACGGAAGCCCTGCGCGTCCATGGTGGTGGCGAGGCGCGTTGTCTGTGGCGTCATCCAGGATTGCGCGAGCCCCAGCAACAGCAGGATTCCCGCCGCGATGCCCAGCCACGTCCGGATGCGGGGACGGGGCTTTGTTTGCCGCCAGGAGTTCATCACCCGGGAATCCAGCCTTCCGCCCGGTCGGGGCGCCTCCCATTGGCGGAGCAGTTCCTGGAGTTCCTTGTCGTGATCGGTCATTTCTTAGCCTCCGCCGTTGCGCGCAGTTTCGTTTCCAGCGTGCGCCGCAGGCTCTCCCGCGCGCGGTACAGGCGCGATTTCACCGCGCCTGTCTCAATCCCCGCAATCATTGCAATCTCTTCCATGCTCAGCTCTTCGTACTCGAACAAGATCACCACCTCACGCTGCGCGGCGGGCAGCGCCGCCACGGCCATGCGGACCGCCTCGCCATTCTCCGCGGAAATCATGGAGTCGAGAGCCGCCGGCGCGGTGGACGCGGTCTGTTCGGTATCGGCGGCGTCTTCGCGTCCAGTGTCCCGGTAGTGCTTCCGGCAGAGGTTTCGCATGGCCGCATAGAGATAGGTTTTCAACTGGCTGCGCTGCGCCTCGAAGCCCGGTTTCAGGAGGCTCAGAAAGCAGTCGTGGGTCAGGTCGTCCGCCGTATCGGCTGAGCCGGTCATCCGCCATGCAAACCGGAACAGCGGGTCCCGGTATTTCCCGTACAGCGCCCGGAATGCCGACTCGTCTCCCGCGCGCATTCGTTGGTACAGCGTTTCATCCGTCATGCTGTTTCAGCCGTGTATTACCATCTGACCGCAAAAAGTTACGCTCCGGGCCGTTTGAATCTTTTTGAAAGAGGACGAATCCTGAAAGTGTGTCTATCCGGCCAGTAAAAAGAATTATTCAGGCGAAGCCCACCATGGAAGGCGCGGGCGTTCACCTGCAGCGGGGCTTTGGATTCGGCAACACGACGGAATTCGATCCATTTCTGCTTTTCGACGATTTCCGCAACGATGTGCCATCGCACTATTCCGCCGGCTTCCCGTGGCATCCTCATCGCGGCATTGAAACCATTACCTACGTACTGGCGGGAAGCGTGGAACACAGCGACAGTATGGGGAATCACGGCGCAATCTCGGCAGGCGACGTGCAATGGATGACCGCCGGACGCGGCATCATTCATCAGGAAATGCCGAAAGGCGATCCCCAGGGTCTGATGCATGGGTTCCAGCTCTGGGCCAACCTGCCTGCCTCGCTGAAGATGACCGCGCCTCGCTATCAGGAAGTGAAGTCGCCGGATATTCCGGTGATCACGGAGGATGACGGCACTTCGTTGCGTCTGGTCTGCGGTAGTTTTTGGGGCAAAAAAGGCCCCGTGGAAGGGATTGCGGCGGACCCGACTTACCTGGACGTTTCCGTGCCGCCCAACCGTCGCCGGACGCTGCCCGTGGAAACCACGCGCCATGCGTTTGCCTACGTCTTTGCCGGCAGCGGGAGCTTTCGCAACGCGTCAGATCCCCAGGCGGTCAAAACCGAAGACCTGGCCACCGGCGAGATTATTACGCCGGATGCGAAGAACCGTTCGCTGATCCTGTTTGATCGCGGCGATGAAGTCACCGTGCAGGCGGGCGAAGAGGGCATTCGTTTCCTGCTGGTCTCCGGGCAACCGCTGGAAGAACCGGTCGCGTGGCATGGCCCGATCGTCATGAATACCCAGGAACAGTTGCGGCAGGCCTTTCAGGAACTGGACCGGGGCACATTTCTCCGGCCCTGAATATTTCCGGAGCGTGATATTTCCGGAGCGTGATAAGGTATCGGGTGTGAAAAAAAGCAACCTGATCTGCCTTGCCACCCTGGCCGCGCTGTTCTGCGGCTCCACCGCACCCGCCGCCGAACTCGCGACGAAGAAAGCGCTGACTCTGGAAGTCGCCAAACAGCTCTCCGCCGCGGCGGAGAGCTTCGCCGCGAAGAATAAGTTCACCATGGTCATCACGATCGTGGATGACGGCGCGAACGTCATCTATCTCGAACGGATGGACGAGACGCAGATTGGCAGCATTGAGGTGGCGCTCGAAAAGGCGAAGAGCGCGGTGAACTTCAAGCGCCCCACCAAGGCTTTTGAAGACACCGTTGTGGGTGGACGCAACACCATCTTAAAGCTCCCGGGTTCCATGCCTGTGGAAGGTGGAGTTCCGCTGATGGTGGATGGCAAGCTGATTGGCGCGATCGGCGTCAGCGGGGGGACGTCGGCGCAGGATGGCCAGACGGCGGCCGCGGCGGTGGACGCTTTTTCGAAAATCATCGGAAAATAAGCGGAATTACAGCGTCATCAGAAACGCGACGATGTCCTCCTTCTGTTGCTCCGTGAGGCGCTCTTTGAAGGACGGCATTTCCGCAGGCCCGTTATTCACCACGTCAATGAGCTTATCGTGAGTGGCGGGCCTGCCATCCGGCAGTTTCCCGTTCTTCAGCCCCTGCAGTCCTGGCCCCACGCGCGCCTCGCGGCTGTAGCCATCGTGGCACTCATCGCAATGGATTTCAAACAGGGCCTTTCCGCGCGCGGCGTCCCCCTTGCCACCCTTCTCCTGTGGACCGGCGCTCGCCAGCGTGAGTATGGCGGGCAACAGCAGCAGTCCTGAACTTCTAAACCGGAACAAGAATCTGAACCTCCCGCTCAGACAGGATCACGGGCAGCGCCGTGGCCGGCCCCGTGGTGATGCCCCCGTTGGCGAAGAATCTCGCGTTGGGGAAATGTTGCACGATGCCGGTTCCTCGGGTTCCCTGATTACTGGATGCGGCATTGCTGAATGCCACCACCATGCGCCGGGGTGTGGCGTTCATGTCGCGGTCCACAATCACGGAGCCACGGAACGGCACGGTGGAACTGGTATTGGCAACCACCAGGACTTCGCGGTCGCCCAGAATGCGCGAGAAGGCCACCACGCCGCCCGCGCCCGCCGGCAGGCCGAAGTCGGATGAATCCGCACCCGCCGCTTCCCGGAAGTAAAGCCTGCCATAAGCCAGCGCCGGATCGGTATTCCGCAGCGCCGCCAGTTGCTGAATTTTCCGGTAGCGAGGATGGGTTTTGTCGAAGGTCGGCGTCTTTCCCCACAGGGCTTCGCGGGTCGACTCCGGTGCGGTCAGATTCATCGAGCCATCCGCGTTCACGGTGCCCTGCAAGCCCTGCTCCGTGCCGTAGTAAATACAGGGGATCCCCTGCATCGCAAACAGCAGCGCGAGGGCCATGTCCACCTGTTCGGGGGGCATCAGAGGATGCTGAATGCGCTGGTTCTGATCATGGTTGTCGAGGAAGGTGACGAAGTACCGGCCCGCTTCACCATGTGAACTGAGCCGGCCCAGTTCGGCCGCCTTCCGGGTTTCGAAAATGCCGCGCAGTGCTTCCACCGGTTCATTGCCGCGCACGATGGCGGGCAGCTTGAAGAACAGCGGGAAGTCCAGTGCCGCATCGATCCCGAAGCCTTCACCGCCCTCTGTGCGACGGCCCACGAAGTTGGCAATGGTCTGTTCGTTGTCGTAGATCTCGCCAAACGTGAAGAAATTCTTCTTGCCGATGCTGAGGCCGAACTCTCGCATGGCGTTGCCGAAGTTGCGGACGGCGTCCGGCTGGACATACTTCACCGTGTCTATGCGGTAGCCATCGATGTCGTATTTGGCGATGAGGTACTGATAGGCGCGAATCAGAATGCCGATGACGGGCGCGGCGCCGTATTTCGCCCGGATGTCCTCCTGGCCCGGCACTGTCGCATCGTATTCCGCAACCAGTTGACGCAGATTGCTGAAGTCGCCGGGGACAAAACCACGCGCATCCGGGCTGTCGGAAGTCTTGGCGCCACGCCGCCGGAAGAAGAAGCGATTCTGCAGATCCTCAGGCCAGATGACGTCGTCGGCGGCGAGGTGCGCCGGGTCAGGCAGCGTATCGGTCCAGTCCTCGCGGGGAGCACCCAGACCGTTCAGCCATTCGATTTGCGGCTCGCCGCCCGGAGGGCCTTCGAGGAGGTTGTGATCCTGAAAGTCCGTGACGGTATGGTTTCCAAAGCGGTAGTCGAAGACACGGCCGGCATGGTTCAGAACGATGTCAAAGATGACGTACATACCGCGCGCGTGGGCATCATCCACCAGTTCGGTCAGCTCGCGCTCCGCAGTTTCCCGTGTCCCGTCCGAGGCAAACCGTTCATCCACGTTGAGGAAGTCCTGGATACCGTAACCATGGTAGTTGTAATCGAAATCGGGCCGGGAGTTTTTGAGAACGGGTGAAAGCCAGAGCGCCTTCACGCCGAGTTCCTGAAGATAGCCCAGCTGATCCCGAACGCCCTGGAACGTGCCACCCTGGCGGTGCGGATAAATCTGATTCCAGGTCCCTTTCGGCGCATTCGCCGGATTGGCGAAGCGGTCAATCATGAGGAAATAGATCCACGAATCGCGCCAATCCACCGGAGAAGGGAAGGGAAATGGAATGGTTTTCTGTTGACCATCCACGGTGATCTGTCTGGTTTGGTTCCGGCCGGCCGCTGACTGCGCCGCCGTAAGGGTCTGGAGAAGGTCGGGGCTGGTGATCGATTGCGCCATGTACGAACTCCTCCGGATAGAGTAGCAGTGATTGCGGCGCGGGCGTTTCAGGTTCCGTTGGGCTTGTGTGAATCGGCACGGACTCTTTCGGCCACGATTGTCACCTGCATATCATTCACAAGGCGGACGAGTTTCGCGAGTTCCGGAGTATTTCTTGTCACAAAAATCTGAGTTGTTCCCATGGCGCGGGCATAATCCGCGATATTTCGCGCGGGATCGGCGCAGGGGATACCGGAGACCGCGATGCGCAGGTTCCGGCAGAAATGCAGCCAGGGCGTCACCGCGGCTTCGTCATTCTCCAGATAGACCGCGCGGCACGGAGAGCCCAGATAGTCGGAAACCCGGCGTCCCCGGCGGATCAGCATGGCGGACGAAGGGTGCGGCACCAGCCACAGCAGAATCCGTTCCTCGCGGGGGGCGTTGCCCCGCACCGGGACCGGAGTGGGGAGTTCGTCTCGCTTCTCTTCAATCTGATGCGCCGTCTGCCGGAGCGCGAGTTCCCGCAGGGCGGTCAGATTCGATTCGGTGAAGAAATTCTCGATTGCCTTCCGCGCCTTTTCCGGCGAATAGACGACGCCGCGTTCCAGCCTGTGCAGCAGCGCGCGCGGCGTCACGTCCACCATCACCACTTCATCCGCTTCCTGCACCACCCAGTCCGGCACGGTCTCCCGGACGCGGATGCCGGTGACGTGCCAGACCTGATCGTTCAGGCTTTCAATGTGCTGCACGTTGAGGCTGGTGAGGACGTCGATGCCGGCGTCGAGCAGTACCATCACGTCCTGCCAGCGTTTGGGCCTGTCGGAGCCGGGAACGTTGGTGTGCGCGAATTCATCAACGGCGGCCACCTGTGGATGACGTGCAAGAATCCCGGCGGTATCCATGTCTTCAAACGTTGCGCCGCGGTGGCCCCGCACCAGACGCGGAACTGTCTCCAGCCCTTCGGTCTGCGCGATCGTCTCTTTGCGGCCGTGGGGTTCAAAGTACCCGATGACGACGTCACACCCCTGCTGCCGCAGGTGTTGCGCCTCGGTGAGCATCTGGTAAGTCTTGCCGACGCCCGCCGCATAGCCCAGGAAGATTTTGAGTTTGCCCTTGTGTTTCTGCTCGCTCATCTTATGCGCCGCGGGCCTGCGGGAACAGGCGCACGTCCATCCCTTCCGCCGCCGCGATCAGCCTTTCGACCGGGTTGGGAAGCCAGAACTTCCAGGACTTTCGCTGCGTATGGCCGATGAAGAGCTGCGTAATTCTTTCCTCGCGGGCGAAGCGCAGGATGGCTCCGATGGCCTCGGCGTCATGCAGGATATGGACTTCCGCTCCCATCTGCTTTGAATATTCCATATGGGCCCGCAGGTGTTCCTCTTCTTCGCGGGACAGGTCTTCCTGCTGCACGTAGACAGCCAGCATCTGGCCATGAAAACGGGCGGTGGCGCGGGCCGCGCTTTCGATCATGGCGCGCACGCTGCTGCGGGGCGTGATGCAGACCAGGATTCTCTCCTGAGTTCCCCAGCTGTGCCGGATGCCATGTTTTTCCATGTAGCGCTGGAGTTGTTCCTCCACCACCTGGGCCGCGAGAAGCAGCGCGAGTTCCCGCAACTGGCTCAGGTGCGATGCCGTCAGGTAGTTCCGTTCGTCCGGCCGAACGACTTCCTCGGCGGGAACGTCCACGATCACCAGTTCATCGGCGGAACGGATGAAAGTAGCGGGCACGCAGGTGCTCGCGCGACGCCCGGTGATTCGTTCCACCGCGTCCTGCTCCTCGCAGACATGCTGCAGATTGATGGCTCCGATGACGTGGATTCCGGCGGCGCAGAGCTCTTCCACATCCTGCCACCGGTAGCGGTGACGGCTGCCGAGGGGATTCTCTCGCGCCAGTTCGTCAATCAGGCAGACCTGGGGCGCCCGGCGCAGTACAGCTTCCACGTCGATCGTCTCTGTTGCCCCGACCAACAGCGGGGGCAGGACTTCCATCGTCTGGAGGAACTCGTCCAGATCGTGCCTGCCGCGCGCCTGCACCGCGCCTACCACAACGTCCTGTCCGCGTTTCAGGCGTCGCGCGCCTTCGTCGAACATCCGCACCGATTTGCCGACGCGCGGCGCATAGCCGAGGAAGATCTTCAGCCGCCCGAGTGCCTCGTCGCGCTCCTGCGCCTGAATCTGGCGGAGAAGTTCATCGGGATCCGGACGGCTGAATTCT